>CAZCZB010000013.1:0-63056 GCA_964502995.1 uncultured Dehalococcoidia bacterium | reverse complement strand
GGGATTGCCATCCGCCTGTGGCGGACTCGCAATGACAAACTGGGTACGCATGAGGATTTGGGCGCAGGTGACTTTTCGGTGTCTCTGGGTATCCGACCCGAATGTACGGCATTCGCGGGAAAGCGTGAATCCATGCGGTGGGCAGGTTTGATCCGCGCCGTTGCGAAAATTTGTCATATAATGTTTGAGCCTTGTGCAGACTCGGCGAGGCGCAAATGACGCTGGCGACTCCGATGTACAGGTTGCCGCTCAGAACCAACCCTGGAGGAATATCTCGATGGCCGACGAATTTGTCAAAGTTGCCTCACTCAGCGACGTCCCACCGGGGGATATGATGTCGGTGCGGGTGGGGTCGGAGGAAATCCTGCTGGTTAACCTTGACGGCAATTTGCACGCGTGCGACGACATTTGCACACACGCATATGCGAATCTGTCGGAGGGCGACCTGGAAGAGGGCGAGGTTGTTTGCCCGCTGCACGGGGCGGTTTTCGATGTCGCCAGCGGCAAGCCGGTGACGCCGCCCGCGACGGAGGCGCTGCGCAAGTTCGCGGTGCGCATTGAGGGGGACGACGTTCTGGTCGGCCCGGTTGTTGAAGCACAATAACGCCGGTTGCGATTTGGCAATCGAAGGCGCCGCCCCATCGGGCGGCGCTTTGCGTTGGCAGACGTGATACGGGCGGGTTTCAAACCTGCCCTGACGATTTGACGACAGACCCATTCGGGCGTTTTCGCCGAAACGGGGCGAATGATTATTCGCCCCTACGAGGGGATGGCAACCGAACGCTCTATGATGGCTAGTCGTCTTCGCGGATGTTCTGGTAAACGGCCAGCGGGGTTGCGGCGAGCAGGCCGGCATCGACCGGCAGAACGACGCCGGACACCCAGCGGGCTTCGTCGCTGGCCAGGAACAGAGCGGCGTATGCGATGTCCCAACCGTTGCCTTCCACTCCCAGCGGGCCAGCCTTGCGTCGCAGTTCGCGCGTCCGGTCGGGCATCGCTCCGGCGACCATGGGGGTGTAGATGTGGCCGGGCGCAATGACGTTGACGCGGATGTTGTCGCGGCCCAGATGTACCGCCATGGTTTCGGACATTCCGATGACCCCTGACTTTGAGGCGGAATACGGGATGCTGGCCATGCCGCTGCCAGCACGAACGCCGGCGATGGACGACATGTTGATGATGCTGCCGCCGCCGGAATCGATCATCCTGGGGACGGCGTACTTGGTGGTGAGCATCATGCTTTTCAGGTTGACGTCCAGCACGTTGTCCCACACGTTTTCGTCCACGTCGGTGGGAGTGCCGGGGCCGGTGATGCCGACGTTGTTGAACAGGACGTGGAGCCCGCCGTAGCGTTCGACGGCGGCGTCCATGACCGCCTCGCAGTCGGCGGCGGACGTTACGTCGGCGGCGATCACGGAACCCTCGCCGCCCTGTTCGTGGATGGCCGCCAGGGTTTCCTCGGCAGCCTGGGGGTTCCGATCGACGAGCAGGACTCGCGCGCCTTCACGGGCGAACAGGATGGACGCGGCCTTGCCGGTGCCGAGGCCCGGTCCGCTGGATCCGGCGCCGGTGATGATCGCGACTTTGTCCTGGAGGCGTGGGCGGCTGGACGGTAGGAGGGTCATCTCGTTTCTCCGGTGGTTGTGTGCCGGGGTGGTTGGGAACCCGGCCTTGCGTTCGTTGCTGTAGTCCGGGTTCAGGAAACGGCGGCGGTTTCCGGAGTCAGTAGCCAGTCCTGGGCCTGTTTGGCCGCGTCGGAAAGCCAGGCGCCCATGACGGCCTCGCGTCCCTCCGGTATCTGGACGCCCAAACCGTCGGCGAGGCGGTTCATGAAGTTGAACACGCAGGTGATGGCTACCGTGGACAATACCTGCTCGTCGGTGAGTCCAACGGAGCGCAGGTGTTCAATATCCGATTCCGCCATTGCCGCCGGAGTCAGCGTCAGTTTGACGGCATAGTCCAGGATCGCCCGTGTCTGCGGATCCAGGTCGGCCTGCCGGTAGTCATGGATGATGTGCGACGAGTATTCAGGATCCCCGGAATGCTGACGGAGGAACCCTCCGTGGGCCACCGCTCAATACCGGCAGCGGTTCACCAGTGATACCACGGTGGCGATCGCTTCTTCCTGGGTCCTGGTAAGAGCGGAGGAGCCAAAGGTGGCGTTGGCGTTCAGGTTCTGCACCGCCGCCATCAGGTCCGGATTGATGGACATGCACTTGATGACGGCGGGCACGGCGTCGTCCGTTTCGCGTATCCACGACATTTGAAAGGCTCCTTTGCGTGACGCAGGGGCGAATGATCGTTCTCCCCTACGTGGTTTGGGGAACTATCGCCATTTTGTGTTCGGCGGCGCCCAGCACCACGTCGCCCAGTTGGGCCACCACTTCGAACCGCAACTTGTTGCCGGAGACGTGGGTGAGAGTGGACCGTCCCACGACCCGATTGCCCTCGCTGGCGGGCGCCAGGTGTTTGACGTTGACCTCGTAACCGACGACGGTCTGCTCGTCAGTCAGGTATTGTTTCACGGCGGCAAAAGACGCCTGTTCCATGAGCATCACCATGGCGGGCGTGCTGAACTTTGGCGTGTGGGGCGCCAGGTGTTCTGCCGCGACGATGAGATGCACTTCGCCCGCCAGACCTGGCCGGATGGCCGGGTGCAACGGCGGGCGAGACGACTGCGGATTGGATGGGGTAGCCATGGGCTACGAACGCATCGATCAGGCGGCTGCGGGGACTCCGGTGAGGATGGATTCCACCTCGTCGGCGAGTTCGTTGGCGCGCTGCTTGACCTGCTCATCGGTGAGGCTGGACAGCGGGTGCTGGGCCACCACGTAGCGGTATTCCGGCACGCCCATCATGCGAGTCATGGCCTGGGCGGTGTTGAGGAACACGTGGGTGATGATGGCCGCGGTGGGGACGCCGCGCTTTTCCATGTCGATTCCGTCGTGCACACTGCACGAGCTGCAGGACCCTCAATCTCCTACCCCGGTGATGAGGTAGTCAACCTCGCCCAGGATGGAATCGATCACATCCTGCTTGGCGGGCAGGCTGGCGTGGTGCTTGCTGAAGTACTTGACCTCGGAGAAGCCGTGCCGCTCGTTGAGGATGTTGCCCAGTTCATGCAGGAGCTTGTCAGCGTTGGCCTTGGAGTTTTCCATGAGTCCCAGGCGCTTGCCGGAGAGGCCGCCGGAGCGGTCGTTCATGCGGAACTCGGTCTGAGGCAGCTCAGTGCCCTTGGGGTTTACCAGCCTGAGGCGGCTGGATTCGGCGGTGGTCATGTTGAACCTCCGTGGGTGATGGGGATGCGGACGATGATATTGCGGCTGATTGTACCGTCAACCGGGTGTATTGCGTAACCCCTGCTGCCGAAGAAAATCGTCGAGCCAGGCGCGGTCGGTGTCGGACAGTGGAGGGTCCGGGTCTCGTTGGTAATCAACTCTCAAGTCGTATGCTCCGACGGCATACGCGTCGTCCACAGCCAATTTAAGGTCCACTCCGATTCCTTCCGAGGCTTCATCGAGAGGTACAACGAACCTTGGAATTTGATCCTGCATGTTGAACGGGTAAAGTTGGGCGTCTGGTTGTCGGCCGTTTGACACCAGAATGCGGTATTGGCAAGGCGGCACCACTCCCACGACCGGCATGGGTTGCCACGCTCTTAGCAGGTCAATTTCAATAAAGTGTGTCAGGGTCTCATAGGCGATCTCAGTCCGTTTGCTCAAATATTCCTGGCGTGCGCGTCCGGCTCTTTTATTTGTTGGCGACAGTAGTTCGAGGACCGCAACGACACGGCGATTGCCGGCCATCCTGATAGCCAAATAACCCAGTTTCTGTCTATCGGTCAGCGGCATCTGAACTGCCACCGCCCCGTCAGGTAATGGAGCAACAACCTCAGTCGCTCCGGCGAAACTTGACGTGGCCGCGGATAGCACCGTCACGTCGGGGACTCGCACTCGGTCAGGACCGGGTGAATCCGGCTCGCCTACGAGATAGACACGTTCCTCAATGGCGACGATGTAATCGGGTCGGAGACGAGCGGCCAGATCCCGCTGGAGACTCACGATGATATTCGAGTGAACGCCCGGCCACATGTCCGGATCCTCCAAATACGGGTTCATCCCCGGGAAGGGATTTTGCGGCGGTTGCGTGGTCATGCTAACTGGCGGAGATTTTGCGGGTGCGGATGCGGAATCCGGTGGTGTCGATGATTGCGCTGTAGCGGCCACCGGTGCCTCCGCCGTGCATGATCAGGATGTCGTTGGGGTCGGTGGCGCAGCGCATGATCAGTTCCTCGTCGCCGGGGCGCTCGGGGCCCTGCTTGGAGCCTAGGCGGACCAACTCCGCGCGGGAGCGGCCGCTGTTTTCGATGAGGAACTCCTGGATCCCGCTGCGAGTCCAGCCATCACCCTGCAGCGTCAGCGCGTGTTCGGGTCCGATGACTATGACCCACTGGGCGGGATACCGGTGTGCCAGGGCCGCCGAGCGGAGAGCGTCGCAGATGGAGAGGAGGATCGCCTGCCCGTTGTGCGCGTAGCTGTTGGGAACGCTGACGGGGTTGTAGGCGACGGCGACGGTTACCGCGCTGTCGGAGGCGTCTAAACCACGGCTGACGTGCAGCGGTTCCCAGGGCGAGGTTTCTTCGTTTTCAGCGATGCAGAAGGTGTACTTGGCGGGAGTGCCCAGGGTGCCGCGGTCGAGTTGGCCGGGCCAGGCGTCGAACCCGTTCATGAAGCAGAGGCGAACGGCTCGGCCGATGCTGGCGTTGGCCCGGAACCCGGGGCCGAATAGTCCATCCCTGCTGTTGATGCCCAATGCCTCCCGTATGGGGCCGTTGAGCACCATGAGGATGCTGGGTGAACTGGTGGACGATGCGGCCATGTTGACGAAGTTGCGTTCCTCTTCCAGGGTTCGCAGCGCGGTGAGCAGGACGGGGAAATACTCGGTCTCGCAGCCGGCCATGACGGCGTTGGCGGCGGCGTTCTCGGACGTGATGACGCGGCTGCGCATGTCGAGATTGAGCAGTTCTTCCTCGCCGGTGAGGCCGGCGAACGAGAGCATCTCGCGCACCTTGTAGTCGGCGGGCGGGACGACGGGCAGTCCGTCGGTCCAGCCCATGCGGAAGCATTCCTCGATAGCCTCGATGGTGTCGGCGGTTTCAACGTGGCGTTCAGCGCTGCTGGTCATCGTGTTCTCCTGGTGTGGGTGGGTTAACGGATGGTTCGCGTAGTTTGCCGGTTACGATCAAACCGTCGGTGACGCTGTAACCGTGGCCGGCGTCGGTGGCGTCGCGGTTGCTTGCCATGTAGGAGGTTCGACCGCTGATGATGGGAGTGATGGAAATGACATCGTAGCCGGCGGCGTCCAGGTCGTTGCAGCAGCGTTCGAGGTACTCTGCCATCTGCTGCAACCGGGTGTGTTCCTCGCTGGTGATGCTGACGCGACCGACGTTGCCGCCGTGGGTGGACAACTGGGTGTCAGCGTACACGTAGCGAGTGCAGTACGCGGGCTGGTCTTTGAGGGGGTACTGTGTGCGGAACAACGGTTGCCTCGGCAGGCTGGGCAATGTTGCGTTACAAAATGCCGCCCCCATTATTGCGATACGGGGGCGGCGTGGCAATCCCACCGCTTGGGCGTAAGTGTTCAGAGTTGAAAGGAAGTGTCATTGCGAGTCCGCCCGGCGGCGGACGTGGTAATCTCGATGCCGTAGCAGTAGCGTTTGCCCTGAAGACTCCCCTGCGCCAACGGGATTGCCGTCCGCCTGTGGCGGGCTCGCAATGACAACTCCACAACTTTGAACTGTTACGCGTGGGCGGCGTTGGTTATGCTCGACCGACTCAGACGCTGTCGAAGCGTAGCTGGACGCCGGACCTTTCTTCCTGCAGTTTCGAGACGGCGTCGGAGTCCTCGGGGCCAAGGCCCTGGAACATTGCCTCGACGTGGCGCTGGTCCACCAGGTTGGAGAGGTCCATGGGAATGCCGTACTCGCGGCCCAGGTCGGTGGCGAGGCGCACGTCCTTGGCGGCCAGCGCGGTGGCGAAGCCGGGCTCGAAGTTGCCGGCGAACAGGTAGCGTGGGTGTTTCTCGGTGAGGCGCTTGCTGCCTCCGCTGCTGTTGGCGATCACGTCGGCCAGGGTTTCCAGGGGCACGCCGGCCTTGACGCCGAGGGTGAGCGCCTCCGCCATCAGCCTGCCGATGCCCATGGTGGGGAGGTTGTTGCAGATTTTGGTGACCATGCCGTTGCCGATTTCGCCGCAATAGACGACGTGAGCGCCGATGGCGTCGAGCATTGGCTTTACCTGATCATAGGTGGCCTGATCGCCGCCGACCATCACCGCGAGGGTGCCGGCCTCTGCGCCGTACACGCCGCCGCTGACCGGAGCGTCCAGCACGGTTACGCCGCGGGCGGCGCATTCGGAGTGGATGCGGCGGATCACGGTGGGGGAGTTGGTGGACAGGTCAACGTACACGTCGCCGGAACCGGCGGCGGACATGATGCCGTTCTCGCCCATTACGACGGCCTCCACGTCGCGCGGCACCGGGAGCGACGTGAATACCGCGTCGTTGCCGGCGACGCAGCCGGCGGGAGTGTCGGCCCAGTGGGCGCCCATTTCCAGCAGGTTGGTGGCTGACTCTCGTCGCAGGTCGTGGACGGTGAGTTGGTGTCCAGCCTTGATCATGTTGGCGGCCATGGGGTTGCCCATGTTGCCGACGCCGATAAACCCAGCTTTCATCTTGTGGTCATCTCCTGGTATGCCGGACCGGTTTGCGCCCGGCGCAAGTGGGCCGAATTATAGCACCGGGGCGTGTGTATAATGCCGGGCAACCGAGTGAGACACCATCGTGGAGCGCGAACATGGCAACGCAATCGGACCTGGAATCGTTTGTAACCGAGGTGACCTGTCCCGACGATTTTGACTCGTTCTGGGCCGGCGTGCTGGAGGAGCTGTCGGGGATACCGCTCGACGCCGGGATGGTCCACGACCCGCTGAGGAGCAACGCCGTCGCCACGGTGCATCAGGTTACCTATCGCAGCCTGGATGGACTGGAGATTTTTGCTTGGTACAGCGTGCCGGCGGAGGGCAGTGGGCCGTTTCCTGCCGTGCTCATCCTGCCCGGTTACAAATCGGAACCGGCGCTGCGGCGGGACTGGGCGAACAAAGGCGTCGCCGCCCTTTCGGTGGCGGTTCGAGGAAAACTGCCGAGCAGCGCCGAATTCAACCCAGGCTATCCCGGGCTGCTGACCAGCGGAGTGGAGAGCCGGGATACATACAGCTACAAGGGTGTGATAGCGGATTGCGTCCGGGCCGTGGACTTCCTGCTGTCGCGGCCCGAGGTTGACGCCGAGCGGATTTACTGCTCGGGGAGCAGCCAGGGAGGCGGGCTGACGCTGATCACGTCGGCGCTGCGCAAGGAGATCAAGGCGGGCGTGTCCGGCTACCCGTTCCTCTGCTGCTATCCGGAATCGATGCGGATGCTGCGGAGCTATCCCTATGACGAACTTTCCTGCTACGCGCGGGCGAATCCGGACCGGGTTGATCAGGCGTTGGATACCCTCCGGTATTTCGACGCGGTGAACTTTGCGTCTCGCATCGAATGCCCGATGGTGGTTGGAATCGCCATGGAGGATGAGGTGTGCCCGCCGGAGACAAGCTACGCGGCGTACAAGAATCTGGGCGGCGAGCGGGAGTTGTGGCTGTTCCCCAACTCCGGACACGGCAACGCCCACGAATACCCGGCGCGCGAAACGGCATGGTTGCAGCAGCGCATCGGGGTGTCGGGTCCCAATGGAGTTGCACGATGACCGCCGAAGGACTGACTGCGGGCGCTTTTTGGGAACGTGCCGAGGCCCAACTTGCCGAGACTCCGCCGTCCATTGAATTGGAACGGGACGCGTTTTACTCTCAACCGGAATGGGACGTGTACCGGATGCGGTACAACACGACGGACGGGTACCGCCTGTTCGCATGGTTTTCGATACCCAAGGGGGACGGGCCGTTTCCCGCGCTGGTGCGGATGCCCGATTACGCCAGCGTTCACGACATAATCTACACGTCGCTGCGCCACCGGGCGGTGGTGATGAACGCGACCCACCGGGGGCAGCGCAACAGCGACGCCCTGATGCGGGCGGCCTATCCCGGTCTGCTCACCGATGGCGTCGACTCGGCCGAATCCTGGGCTGTGTTGGGCGCATGGGCGGATGCCCTGCGTGCGGTGGACGCCCTGTTGGCGCAGGACGCGGCGGCCATCGAAACCGTGGCGCTGACCGGCGCCGGATTGGGAGCATCCCTGGCGCTGGCAGTGGCGGCACGCCGGACGGAAATTGCGGCGGTGGCGGCGGATACACCCATTGCGCTGGGACATTCGGCCGCGTTGGAACCTGGCCTGGGATATCCGCTGGGCGAACTGGGCGATTACCTGCGGGCGCATCCCGAACGGCGGGATGATGTGTCGGCGACGCTGGCGTTGGTGAATCCCGTGCGGTCCGCTGGATCAGTGTCGGTTCCTGTGCTGTTGGGCGCGGGGCGGTTCGACCGGAGTCTGTGCCCGCTGCCGTTTGCCGAGGAACTTGCGGGTGCGTTGCCCGATTGCGATTTTCGCGTCTATGACGGTGCAGCCGAAGGCGGCGGGCACGAACACGCTCAGGTGCGCGGGGCCTGGCTGGCGGAGAAGCTGGGGTTGGCATAAACGCGGGATCCACCAAAGACGGCTTTGGCGCGCCATGTTGAGGGTTCAAGGGTGGTTGGGATTCCGGCGTGTCGCTGGACAATCTTGATTCAGGGGTTTTTCAAGTCCGTCTGGCTCAACCTCCGCGCTCGTCCTGCGGGACGTCCGCCTGTTGCGGGAACTTGTCCAAGGATGGCGTTCATGGTTTGAGCGGCGCATGGTTCGACAAGCTCACCATGAGCGGACGGTTGGTTGTTGAGCGGACGGTTGGTTGTTGAGCGGACGGTTGGTTGTTGAGGGGAGGGTTGGTTGTAGAGGGAACGGTTGGTGACTTTGAAATGCGCTGCATCATGTTGATTGACGATTTTGGCGGGGGCGTGATAGAGTTTTTTTGAAAAGCGGTGATGGAGACGAGTAAGCGGACTCAAGCGCTTTAGCGAGCCTGGTCAGGTGAAAGCAGGCGCGCCGACCCCGCCGAAAATCACTCCGGAGTTGCCGGCTGAAAACCGCCACGGTAGTACGGCGGCCAATAAGCTCAGGCCGGGTTCGTTGCACGTTAGAAGCGACGGGACATGATGGTGTCCTGCTAGAGTGGCCGTATATCTCCGTGTCACGGATCGATACGGCAAATAGGGTGGTACCGCGGGCGTTGCCCGTCCCTATGGGGACGGGTTTTTTTGTGTCCGTGCGGGCCGCCGGGGAAGCCTGGCAGGCAGAACGACAAATCGACAACGGAGATACGCCGTGAAGCTCAAAGGCTCTGAAATAATCTGCGAAAGCCTGCTCCGAGAGGGTGTGGACGTACTGTTTGGGCACCCTGGCGGGGCCATTCTGCCCTTCTACGACGCGCTGTGGGCATATCCGCAACTGCGGCACGTATTGGTCAGGCACGAACAATCGGCCGCTCACGCCGCCGACGGTTACGCCCGGGTCACCGGCAAGCCCGGCGTGTGCGTTGCCACGTCGGGGCCGGGCGCAACCAACCTGATCACTGGGATCATGGGGGCCAAGGCCGACAGTATCCCGATGGTTGCCATAACGGGTCAGGTGGCGCGGACGGCGCTGGGTACGGAGGCGTTCCAGGAATGTGACATCTGCAGCATCGCGTCGGTTTGCACCAAGCGTACCTTCCTGGTGCTGTCGGCGAGCGATCTGGCGCGAACCGTCCGCGAGGCGTTCCGCATAGCGCAGGAGGGACGACCCGGCCCGGTGCTGATCGACGTGCCGCGCGACGTGCAGCTGGAAGAGGCCGAGTTCGAATATCCGGAGTTCGTCGCGCCGGCGCAACCTGCGCTGCCCGACGAATTGATGGAAAACGTCCGCAAAGCCGCCACGCTGATCAACGAAGCCGAGCGTCCCGTGATCGTTGCCGGGCACGGCATTGTCCATTCCGGCGCGTTTGACGAGTTGCGGGAACTGGCCGAGGCCACTGGCATCCCGGTAATCAACACGCTGCTGGGATTGAGCGGTTTTCCGCGCAACCATCCGCAGAGCCTGGGAATGCTGGGCATGCACGGGATGTACTGGTGCAACATGGTGGTTGACCAGGCCGACGTGCTGATCGGATTGGGAATGAGATTCGACGACCGCGTCACGGGGCGCGTGTCCGGGTTCGCGCCCCACGCGCGAATCATCCATCTGGACATTGAGGCGACGCAGGTGGGTCGTATCGTGCCGGCGGAAGTGCCGCTGGTCGGCGATGCCAAACCCATCCTGCAGGCGCTGATTCCGTTGGTGGAATGGTCGGAGCGGCCCGAGTGGATGGCGAAGATCGGACAGTTGAAATCGCAGCACCCGTCGCTGGACATCCCGGCGTCGGATGCGCTGCTGCCGCAGCAGGTTCTGGCTCAGTTGAACGAGGTGATCCAGCAGGACGACGATACGCTGGTGGTTACCGGAGTGGGCCAGCACCAGATGTGGGCTGCCCAGTACCTTTTCCTGAATCAGCCCAACTCGTTCGTAACGTCCGGCGGACTTGGGGCGATGGGCTTTGAGGTTCCGGCGGCGTTGGGCGCGCAGCTTGGCCGGCCCCGGGCCACGGTGTGGTCGGTCGCGGGCGACGGCGGTTTCCAGATGACGCTGCAGGAACTTGTCACCGCGGTGCAGGAGAAGCTGCCCATCAAGATCATGATCATGAACAACGGGTACCTTGGCATGGTGCGCCAGTGGCAGGAGATGTTCTTCGAGGGGCATATCAAGGAGGTCCCGATGCCGGGGCCGGATTACATCAAACTCGCCAACGCCTACGACATACCCGCGCTGCGGGTGGAACACCAGGAGGACGTGGCGGACGCTCTGCGGCAGGCGCAGGAGCACGACGGGCCGTTCCTCATCGAGTTTGTGGTGGAGAAAGAGACCAACGTGTTCCCGATGGTGCCGCCGGGCGGTTCGCTCGCCGACACGCTGGAAGACCCGCGCACGGCGCTGGCCTCGCGTTGATGATCCGCGTGGCGCGTTTGAATCGCTGACTTGCCGGGTCGCAGGGTTAGTGATAGAAATAGTGCCAATGAACAATCAATCTGACCGCTAGAGGTGTCGTATGCCGCGCGTCACAATCCAGGAAGCCTCTCGCATTTTGAACGTTTCGCAGAGCGTGATCCGTCAAAATGTTCGCGACGGGAAGTTGCAAGCCAGCAAAGACGGATCCCGCTGGATGGTGGATATACCCGACGATGTTGAGGAATACTCGGACGATTTCAAGGAGAACATCCACGCCCTGGCGCAGACTCTGACGCCCTGGTGGTATGACAATCCGAGGCGGCAAGGCGTTGTTCACTACCTGGAAAGCCTGGGCATCGAAGAAGTGGAGCCGTTTTTCCTGTGTGGAGTGAAGGGCGATGACATTTGGCCCGCCACCGGCCACGAGATTTCATACCGGTGCCCCGAATGCGTGCTGGAAGTGATTGACCAGGGCCTGCCGATGGAGACGCGCGAATAGACTTATGGTGCGCTGAACCACAAACCCTCAGAAGCAAGAACAGGGATGGCCAACAAAGCCATCCCCGTTGTGTTGTTTCCGCTGACGTGAGGGTCAGTTGACGCGGTACACCCAGATCTGGTGGGTGACGTCGGGCTCACCCTTGGGCAGGGGATGGAAGGGTTCGCCGGTTTCTACGAGGGTCCAGGCTCCACTATCTACCAGGGCGTCCTGTTGCTCCTTGAATCCGAGTTCCAGGTGGGTGTCGGGACGCAGGCTGAATACGATATGCCCGCCGGGTTTGGTAACCCGGCACAGGTCCACGAAGGAACTGGGCGGCGCGTGCCCCGGAGTAAAGACGCCGATGCTGACCACGGCGTCGTAGGAATCCGTGTCGAAGTCCAGGCGGCCGCCCAATGCCATCTGTCGGAAGTCGTTGTAGCAACCCTTGGCGCGGGCTTCAACGAGCATACCCTCCGAGAGATCCATGGCGCAGATGTCGCTGAAACCGAGACGCTGCAACTCCACGCCGACCAAACCGGTGCCAGCGCCGGCGTCAAGGATTTTGGCGCCGGTGGGCACGTGCTGGGCGACGGCCTCCGCGCCGCGCCTGGGCGCGAGCCACACGAAGGTGTTTTCAAGGTCGTCGTCGTATTCTTTGGCCCATTCGTCGTACCGTTCGGCCAGTTCGTCGTTGTTGGTGGACGAATAGATCCATTGGACTCGCTGTTCCGACTCAATGTTTCCCGCTTCAGGCATTGTTGAATTGCTCCGTTGAGTGTTCCGGGTCTGGATTTACTGCTTGATGCAGAGGTATTGCGCCCAACCCAGCTCGTCGTTGTTGATGGCTTCGACCGTCTTCATGTAGGCGCCGGACAGGTATTCGAACCTTTCCTGGTACCCCTCGGGTCCTTCGGCGATGCTGGCCAGCTTGGAGAGATAGGTGTAACTCTGCGCCAGGTGGGCCGAGAGATCCTTGGCCTGCAACACCTTGAAACCGACGTTGCGCAGGGCGTCGATGTAGGAATAGAAACTGAAATCGGTGTCGAACAGCAGGCGTTCGTACACGAATTTCTGGGCCGATTCGCTGACGTTGGCGGTGGGCTTGGTCAGGTCGTCGAAGATGAAGATGCCCCCGGTGTCCAGGACGCGATACGCTTCCTCGAGTACCTTTACCTTGTTAGGCACATGGTAGATGGTGGCCTGGCTCCAGACGTGGGTGAAAGCGCCCTGGTCGAAGGGCAGGTCGGTGGCGGATGCCTTCTCGAAAGCGAGGCGATCGGCGATGTCGGGCACGTTTTTCAGGGATTCCACGGCGTTGGCGACCCGGACGCCGCTGAGATCGACACCGGTGACGTGGGCTTTGGTGGCGCGAGTGAGCCACACCGCAGCGTTGCCGTTGCCGCAGCCGACGTCAAGCACCCTGGAATTCGCATCGATGTTGCCGTACTCCACCATCAACTCATTGAGCCGGATGCCGGCAGCGAGGAACTCTTCGCGGATGTGGGCATCGCCCTTGGGCTCGCCTTCAAACACGCCCCAGTGGACGCTGCCGTCAGAATCCCAAACGGACCGATAGATTACATCCTCGGCATCGTAGTACTGTTCGGTTTCCTGTTCGGAAAACCGATGATTGGCGGCAATAACCATGCAAATCTCCTTAGTTGTAAATGGCGGGTCGGGCTACTTGATGCAACGATATTGCGCCCAACCCAGTTCTTCGTTGTGGACGGCGTTGACCATCTTCCGATATGCGTCAGACAGCGCGGCGAAGCGTTCGGTGCGCTCCATATCGGCGCCGTTGGCGGCCATGCGTGACAGGCAGTTGTAACTGTGAGCCAGATGGTTTGACAGGTCCCTGGCTTCCAGAACCCTGAACCCGGTGTCGTGGAGGGCGTCCATATACGAACGAAAACTGAAATCGGTGTCGAACAGCAGGCGGTCGTACACGAAAGCGCGCGCTTCATCGCTGATGTCGGGTTGGGGTTTGGTCAGGTCGTCGAAGATCATGAGCCCGCCGGGTTGCAGCACCCGGTGAGCTTCACGCAGCGTCGTCTGCTTGTCGGGGACGTGGTAGATGGTGGCCTGACTCCAGACGTGGGTGAAACAATCATCCTCGAATGGCAGGTCGGTGGCCGACGCCTTGTGGAAGGCCAATCTGGGAGCCAGCGCGGGCACCCGGGCCAGGGACTGTATGGCGTTATCGATGCGGACACTGCTGAGGTCGATACCGGTGACGCGGGCTCCGGTAGCTTCGCAGAGCCAGATGGACGTGTTGCCGTTCCCGCATCCCAAATCCAGGACGTGGGAGTGTTCACCGATGCCGGAATTGTCCAGCATTATCTCGTTGAGACGGGAACACGCCGAGAGGAATCGACCTCTGATTTCCGTATCGCCCCCGGTCTGGGGGTCTTCATCGAATACGCCCCAATGGAGGCTGCCCTCCGCGTCCCAAAAGGAACGATAGAGGGCGTCCTCAGCATCGTAGTATGCTTCCGTCTCGCTTTCAGAAAAGCGCGGCGGCGGGTTCAGGTTCGGCATACATCGACCCTTCGATCCATTCCAAGAATTTGTTGTTCTCGTCCACCAGCACCATGCGGGGGTCGACCTTCTCGTCCGTGACTTCGAAAGCGAGGATGATCAGGCAGTCACCTTCCTGGCACAAGCGAGCCGCGGCGCCCTGCACCGCGATGGTTCCGCTACCACGCTCGCCGGGCAGCGCGTAGGTTTCCCAGCGGTGGCCGTTGTTGATATCCAGAACCTGGACCTTCTCGAACGCCACGATGTCGGTCATTTCCATCAGGTCGCGGTCAATGATGATGCTGCCCACGTACCCGAGATTGGAACTGGTTACCCAGCAGCGGTGGATCTTGGATCTCAGAATCTCCCTCATGTTCACTCCTTTGTTGTGCCGGCCAAAGATTCTAGGCCGGAGGTTGGTAAGAACCGTTCCGATAACCTTGATGCTCGTAGGGCACGAATCCGTTACCACCGGCACAAACGGAGCAGAGCTCGACGCCTGCGTCGGAACGACGGAGGGAACCGGAAACGGGTAGGCTAGTGGCGGGGCGCTAATCCCGCCGCCCATTTCAGCCTGGAGCAGCTAAGGCTCACAGGGTAGCTGGTGGTTGCGGCGTCGCCGCAACAAACGCGTCACCATTGCGTGGTGCGATAAATCACCCGGTATGAGGTCTGACTCGCCCCGCAAAGTGCGGGTCCGGGTAGAGTCAGGTTCCGGCGGCTGCCGGTGCGCTGATGGCGCGGCTGCACTCATGTGGCCTCCTTGTTTAAGGGCAGGTTAATGGGCGTGCAGACCTGCTAATCTGGTCGCAATTCTAGCCTGTGCCCGCGCCGATGTCAAATTGAACCAGTGCGCACACGCACGAAAAGCCAAAAATACGCATATTTTTGAAAAAGATGAAGGTTAAAGTCATTGAACTGCCCAAAGGCGCCGTTGTACCATTTTAGACCGTGTGCCCGGGACGATAGCCGGGCGCTCCAATCCGACCCGCGATTGCCGGCATTGGACGGGCCGGAACAGGTAACGCGGTTGGCCCGGAAACGCGGGAAATGGCCGGCCTCATGCGGCTTTCGGTCGATAGGCATCAAACAGCGCCAACTGTTGCGGCCCGTGCCGATGCACGTCCTCGAGGTTGGCACACCACCTTGGGATGCCCCGGACGGCGGCGTGGCCTTCGAAAACCGGCCCGTGCCCGGAATATCCGTGCAACGTCCAAAGCCAGGCGTGGAGCAGTTCGTGGGCCAGGATCCCCTCCATGCCGGACCTGCCGCAACGCTGGAACCTAGGGAGCGACAACCCGATGAGCCAGGACCCGTCGGGATAGCAGAAGCACCGGCCGCCGGTGGACGCGATTCTTTCGAGAACCACGGCGCCGGCGGCGATATCCAGCCCGTCCAGTTGATAACTCCGCGCGACCCGGGAAACCCACGCGGTGTCTGCCAGCAGGATACCCCGTGGCGCGCGTGGCTGTGTGCAGGCTGCCGAGGGACCGGACGGGCCGACACCGTAGATATTCGGGGAAACCATCGGGAGATCAGGGGGTCAGGATGATCTTGCCGGTGGTGGCCCTGCCTGCCAGTTGGCGGTGGGCTTCAGGGGCATCGGAAAGGTCGAAGTGGTGTTCCACGCGCAGCTTGAGTTCACCGGACTTCACCCAACCCAGCACTGCGCCGGCGCGTTGTTCCAGTTCCTCCCGGTTGGCGGTGTAATCGCCCAGTCCCGGACGGGTGAGGAATTTGGAACCGGCGCCCAGGACACGGGGGTCCATGGCCGGGACGGCGCCGCTGGCCTGACCATAGAGCACCATATAGCCTCGGGGAGCGAGACATGAGATGCTGCCGTCGAAGGTGTCCTTGCCCACCGCGTCGTACACGGCCTGCAGCCCGTCGCCGCCGGTTGCCCGGGCGATTTCCTCGGCGAAATCCTGCTGGGTGTAGAGGATGACGTGGTCGGCGCCGGCGCCCCGGGCCAGTTCGGCCTTGGCCTCGGTGGACACTGTGGAATAAACGTAGGCGCCGAGAGCCTTGCACATCTGTATCAGGAGCAGTCCGACGCCGCCGGCCCCGGAATGGACCAGAACTTTGTCGCCGGGCTGTACCTTGTAGGTGTCATAACAAAGGTAGTGCGCGGTCATGCCCTGGAGCATGGCGGCCGCGCCGTCCTGGGCGGAAAGCCCGTCCGGCATCTTGATGAGGCGCCAGGCCGGGACCAGCGCCTGTTCGGCGTAGGACCCCGGGTGGCTGCAATAGGCCACCGTATCGCCGGCCGATACGTTTTCCACGCCGGGTCCGACCGATCTGACGACGCCGGCGGCTTCGACCCCGGCAACCCACGGCAGGCCCGGCGGGTTCACGCCCATGCGACTGTAAATGTCGGTGAAGTTGACGCCGACGGCCTGGATATCCACGACCGCCTGGTCGGCTCCCGCGACGGGATCGGGAAGGTCAACGTACTTCATGACCTCTGGGCCGCCGTATTCTGTGATCTGGATCGCTTTCATGGCAAACCGTTCCTCAAATAAATCAGGGTAATTTCCGGTAGAATAGCACAGCAAAACCGACAGGCCGCAACCGCGTTGTGTCAGTGATTTTGGGTCGGATCAGCCCGATGTATCCCATGCAAGTTGCGTGGGCGCATTTTGCGAACAACGGGTTGACCGTCTGCCTGGCAGCGAGGGGAGCGAGCCCCGGCAATTTGCCCCGGAAACGGGCAAATGTTATCATCCAAAGCGCCCTGTGGGTGAGATCCCGGTGTTACTGGAGGGATAGAAGTTGACCAACGATTCACATCTTTCGATTTCCCAGGCCATAGATATTTTTGTTTCTCATCTGAAAGATGGACGGCAGGCCATGCAGGGCCAACAGGAATTGCTGCGGTTTCAGTCCAGGATAGGCAGGGAGAAGCCGATATCCACCTTGCATGCAATCGAGGTGGGAGAATACGCAAGGTGGACCACCGAGAACGTGGAAAACCCGGCGATCCGCCTTGACCCGGTAAAGAAATTCCTGACGTTTGCCAATCGCAAGGGATGGACGCAGATCAGCCTCGCCCGTTATGCGGCGGCGCCGCGGCGCAACCGCCGACGGTTCCAAAACTCCGATCAGACCTCGGGGGGCAGCACGCCCACCGCCAGGCTGAGCCAGGAACGGCATATTGAATTGCAGGCCGAATTGGAACGGTTGCGGGCGGAGATTCCCAACATCCGTGAGGCCATCCGGGTGGCCCGCAGCGACGGTGACGTCCGGGAAAACGCTCCGTTGGACGCGGCCCGTGAGCAGCAGCAGATGACCGAACGCCGCATTCGCCAGTTGGAAAATGACCTGGCGCGGGTGGAAATCGTTGATGCCGCAAACGCGGACACCGAGAAGGTGGCCCTGGGTTCGCGGGTGACGCTGCACGACATGGACAACCTTACCGAGCGGGCGTTCACGCTGGTGGACGTGCGCGAGGCCGACGTTTCCGCAGGCAAGATTTCCACGGTGTCGCCGATTGGCCAGGCGTTAATGGGCCGGAGCGTTGGCGAGGAACTTACGATCAACACGCCACGCGGCGCGGTGCAGTACCGGATACAGGGAATCGGCGATTAGCCATACATTCCGGCACGCAGAAAAAGTTGAGGGGCGAATCTCGATTCGCCCCTTTTTGCTTACTGTGCGATGTTGGATACCGCCGACAGTATGGTTTCCGGATCCGGAAGGGTGCCGGGTTCGTAGGTTTCCCGGTAGCGGATCACGCCGTCCGGGTCCACGATGATGACCGCGCGGGTGCCGGCTCCGCGCTCATCGTTCCACAGGTCATACGCGGTGGTCACCTGACCCTTGGGGTGCCAGTCGGACAACTCAGGATAGGGCAGACCGCCCATCGAGGTGGTCCAGGCCCGGTGAGCCGCGACGTGGTCGCAACTGATGCCCAACACCTGGGCATTCAGCTCTTCGAACCGGCCGTTGAGACGGCGGAACGAAGTAGCCTGGTCGGTTCAACCACCGGTGAAATCTAGAACGTGGAAGGACAGCACGACGGTGTGCGTGCCGCGGTAGCTGCTCAGCGAGACATCGCCGTGATGGGGCGATGGCAGCGTGAACTCTGGGGCGACGTCGCCAATTTGACCTGGCATCAAGCATCTCCTCGATTGCGCGCGTGCGGACGGCGCGGATTCAGGGAATTATACCGCAGTCAAACCGCGTGCAACCAACCGGGCGCAACCAACCGGGCCACGGCGCGAAATGCGGCCATCGGTTTTACGGATGCGCCGGAATTGCGGGACGTGGCCCGGACACAGGGATGGCGATCGTGCGTGTTATCATCGGCGCGTAATTCACACGATGACGTTGGGAGGCAATTCTATGGCAACGAAACCCGCACTGACTACCGAACAGGTTACGGCCGCGATGAGCGCGATGCTCGCCAAGGCCAATGAGACGCCCGATGCCCCGGTGGCGATGGCGATAGTTGACGCCGGCGGGGAACTGCTGGCGTACCTGACCATGGACAACCTGCGGATCTTCAGCCGCCGGCACGCGCTGCGGAAGGCCTACACATCGGCTGCGATGGGGCGCGATTCGGGCGAGCACGCCGCCGGCCTCCACGCGCAGGGGCGCAACATCGCCGACCTGGGCGACCCCCGGTTCACCCACGGGCAGGGCGGTTTGGTGATCATGAAGGACGGAGTGATCCTCGGCGGCATTGGCGTGGGCGGATATCCCAGCGGGCAGGCTGACGAGGACCTTTCCCGCGTGGGCCTGGAAGCGATGAATCTGTAGTCGCGACAATAGCGACCGTGGCGTGCGGGGCGGATGATCATTCGCCCCGCACGCATTGGCGAACGGACAGGCGAAGGACGGAGGCTATCATGGCGGGTTGGGATTTCACCCATCGGACCGCGAGGGTCAACGGCGTCAACATCCATTACGTGATCGAGGGAGACGGTTACCCGGTGGTGCTGCTGCACGGGTGGCCGGAGATGTGGTTCTCGTGGCGCAAACAGATTCCGGCGCTTTCGGAGCAGTACCAGGTGATAGCGCCGGACATGCGAGGGTTCGGGGCGTCGGAGAAGCCGCTGCACGACTACCGGACGCGAACGGCGGCTACGGACATTTACGAGTTGGTGCGACACCTGGGACACGACAAGGTGGCGGTTGTCGGGCACGACATCGGCGTCCGGGTTTCGTACCGCTACTGTCTTGATCACGAGAGCGAGGTGGACCGACTGGCGCTGCTGGACGGCACGCATCCGCTGGAGCAGTTGGGGCCGCAGACACCGGAGGGCGTTCGGGAGCGGTGGCACTCGTATTTCCACCAGATACCGGATTTGGCGGAACACCTGGTGCGCGGCAACGAGGAGGCCTATCTGCGTCATTTTTACCGGAACTGGTCGGTGAATCAGGCGATGATGTCCGACGAAGAAGTGGCCGTTTATGCGACCGCGTACTCGCAGCCCGGCGCTCTGCGGGGCGGGTTCTCGTACTATCGGGCGGCGGCATACGAAGATCCGCCCGACTGGCGGGCGGACGCCGACCGGGTGCTGGATATTCCGGTGCTGTACCTTTGGGGAGAACGGCGTCAGCGAACCTCAACGGCAAACGGGCAGGACCCCGAAGCGTCGTGGCAAAGGGCCGCGTCGAACCTGCGGACGCAGTTCATCCCGGGCGGCGGCCATTTCCTCCACGAGGAGAAACCGGACGAGGTGAACGCGGCGCTGCTGTCGTTCCTGGGAGAAATCGGGACGTGATGAAGTTGTCAGGCGGCGCGACGGAGACGGTTGTGTTTATTCGGGCGCGTGGATTGACAGCCGGCGCATTCGTTGGCGGACAGGCCGATTCGTGAGACCTCCTGCGATTCAACATTGACTGGGTCCATTGGAATGGATTGCAGACCGGGACCCGTAAATCGAAAAGCCCTGCTCACCGGCAGGGCTTTTCGCGTTGGGCAGGCGGTCGCCTGTCACTCTCTGAGAGCGGGGCCGACTTCCTCTGCGTAGAGGCGGATGGAGTTTTGCACGCGCTCGGCGGGCACACCGCCGCCCACGTTGGGTTCCATGATCAGGCCGGTGAGGCCGAGTTCGTCGCGGATTTCAATCAGGCGTCCGGCGACCTGTTCGGGCGTGCCGTAGGCGACGCGGTCGACCAGCAGGTCGTCGTAGGTGGTGTTCAACATTCGCTCGGCGCGTTCCCGCCTTTCCGCAGAGGCGGAGGCTCCCTCGGCCTCGACCGTCCTGATGTAGGTGTCGGCGGTGCGCCGGAAAGCGCGCATGGTGCTTTCTTCGGTGTCGGCGCGGACCTGCTCCATGGACTCGCCCACGTAGATGGGCATACGCACGTAAACGTCGTCCACGTCGTGGCCGTTGGCGGCGGTGGTTGAGCGATAGATTGCGAGGTTGTCGGACACCTGCTTCAGGCCCTGTCCCCGAACGCCGGTAACCAGCGGGAATCCCAATTCACCGATGATGCCGAAGGTATCAACAGAATTTGCGGCGATGCGGATGGGCGGATGCGGCTGTTGGTATGGGCGAGGGGTTACCACCACATTTTCCATTTGGTAGTAGTGGCCGTGGTGGTCAAATCGGTAGTTGTTCCAGGCTTTCAGGATGATGTCCAACGCCTCGGCGAACCGCTCGCGGCTTTCACCGAAGGGAACCCCGTAGCCCTCGTAGGATCTCGGGAAACTGCTGCGACCGATTCCAAAATCCAGTCGGCCCCGGGAGATGTTGTCCACGGTGGCGGCTTCCTCGGCCAGCCGGATGGGGTGTGCCAGCGGCAGCACGCTGACGCCGGTTCCGACCCGGACGCGTTCGGTGCGAGCGGCGACGATGCCGGCCATCATGAGGGGGACGGACGAAACGGACGGGATGCCCGCGCCGCCGGGGTCGGTGGGAGTCCTGGGCGCGGCGAAGTGCCGTTCGGCCAACCAGACGCCGTCTATCCCCGATTCGTCCGCGATCCGGGCGACTGCGAACGCTTCGTCAAAAGCTTCGTCCTGGGTGCGCCCTTCGCGGTAATCACATTCCATGACCAGACCGACGTGCATGGTTAACCTCCTGGGTGGATTCGGTGGACGCCGCAGCGTCGGAAATCCGCTGTTGTTAATTTTCGATAAAGGTGTTGGGCGCCGTGAGGAACCGGGTGCGGCATTGCAGAGTGCAGAAATAGTACCATTCGCCGTTGAAAAAACTGCGGGTGCCGGCGTTGGGATCAACCTCGTTGGCGCCGTGCATGGTCTGGCCGGTGGTGGCGCGGGCGCTGTCTTCGTTTATTACGGTTTTGCAGACGGGGCAGACGGGATCGGCTGGCATTGTCAGTGCTCCTGTGAAATTTGAAAGTCGTGGCTCGGGGTCAGCCCACGGGTTGGAGGTTCATGCCGAGGCGGACCCGGCCGGGCTGGTCGAGCAGGGAGCGCGCGACGCGAGCGCGATGCTCGAAGCTGGTGCCGAGGCGCATGGTCCAGGCGGTTACGCGGCGGTACCACAGGTGGAGGTCGAACTCCATCATGAAACCGATGCCGCCGTGGATCTGCTGGGAAGAGCGCACAGTGGCCTGGCACTTGTCGTTGGTGAAGGCCTTGGCCTGGGAGACTTCGACCCCGTAGGGGAGGCCGGAGTCCAGTTTCCAGAGGGCTTCGTAGGTGAGCAACTGGGAGCCATCGACCCACACGATCATGTCGGCGCACAGGTGCTGGATGGACTGGAAACCGGCGAGAGGCCGCCCGAAGGCGACGCGGTTCTTGGCGTATTCGATGGCCATTTCCGCGTCCTTGCGGGCCGCGCCGATGATTTGCGTGCAGAGCAGGGCGGTTCCGGTATCGAGCATCTCGGATGTGGCAGCCCAACCCTCATTCACGTCTCCGATGACATTGGACATGGGGATACGCACGCCGTCCAACTGTAGCTTGCTCTGGGAATCCTTGGCCAGCGTGGTCAGGCGGGTTTCGGTGATGCCGGGCGCGTTGGCGGGGACGATGGCGAGGGTGATGCCTTCGCTTCCGTCGCCAGGCCCGCCGGTGCGGATCGCCATGACGATCAGTTCGGCGGCGGAGAAATTATCGACGAAATGCTTGACGCCGTTGATGACGAGGCTGTCGCCATCGACCTCACCCCGACACTGGATGGCGTCGGGGCGCAGCCGGGGATCCTGCTCCTGCACCGACCAGGTCATGATCAGGTCGCCGCGAGCAACGCGAGGCAGGATGGACTGTTTCTGTTCGTCGGAACCGTGATTGGCCACGGCCAGCGCAGCGGTCGCGGTGCTGTGGAAGGGGACGGGGGCGATGGCGCGGCCGCACTCTTCCAGGATCAGGCCCAGGTAGGTTACGGGCAAACCGCCGCCGCCGTAGGCTTCGGGCAGCGAGATGCCGAACCAGCCGAGGGCCGCCATTTTCTCCCACAGTTCTACGGAATAACCGCGTTCGTCCTGTTCGATGGCGCGGGCCAGGCTGGCCGGCGATTCCGCCTCCAGGAATTCCCTGGCGGCGTTCTTGAACATCAACTCTTCTTCGTTGGGTAGTACGTTCATCGTGCCTCGGTCAATGTCGATTTAAAGCGGAGGAGGTTGGCGGAGTTACACCCGGGGCATGCCCAGACCGCGGCGGGCAACCTGGTCGCGCATCACCTGGACGCTGCCGTGGTTGATGCCGCTCTGGAACGCGCCCATGAGGTTATGGGCGAACACGCCGTCCTCGATGGCGTCCTCGGAGCCGTTGAGCAGTTGGCCGTATGGCCCCAGCATCTGGGCGATGGTTTCGGTGGTGCGGACGCCGTGTTCGGGGGCGAACACCTTTTCGGCGGAACCCTCGTAGGTGAATACGCCGTCGCTTTCCACGATGGACATGCTGCGCATGGTCATCAGGCGGCACACCTGGCCCTCGATCCACATGTCGGCCAGCCGGTCGCGCATGGAGGGGTCTTCGCGCATGGAGTAGCCTTCGATTTCGTTTTCCTTGACCCAGTTGACGATGTCCTCGTCGCGCTGGATGGAAATGAGGTAACGGGAGGCGCCCACCCGGTCCAGGTTCAGGCCCATCGCGCCCACGTACCAGCCCTGGTTCTCCTCACCCAGCATGCAGGAAGCCGGGACCCGGACGTTCTCGAAGAATGTCTCGTTGGTGCGGGAGTCGCCGTAGGTGGTTCCCACGGGCGCCTGGGGGTTGTTCTGGATGGTCCATAGAGGCCGTACCGTGATGCCCGGGGTGTCCATGGGAATCAGGAAAATGCTGATGCCACGGTGGCGGGGAGCGTCGGGGTCGGTGCGCGCCATGAGATAGATGTGGGTCGCGTAGTGGGCCGCCGTGGTGTACATCTTCTGGCCGTTGATGACGTATTCGTCGCCGTCGCGGACGGCCCGGCACTGCAATCCGGCGAGGTCGGCGCCGGCCTGCGGCTCGGTGAATCCCAGGGCGAAGGAGATTTCGCCGCGAATGATGCCGGGGAGGAACTCCTGCTTTTGCTCCTCGGTTCCCGCCGCCAGGATGGCCGGCGCGCCGGAACCGGCGCCGCCAACGGTGATGCCGACGCGGGCGAACTCTTCCTCTACTATGTACTGGTCAATGCGGCTGCCGTTCTGGCCGCCGTACTCCTTGGGCCAGGAGATTCCGATCCAGCCACGCTCGGCGATTTGCTTGTACATTTCGCGAGTCTTCGGGCCACGTCGGCGGATTCCGGTGTCCTCGAGTTCAGCCACGATTTCGTCGGTGACGTTTTCCGCGATGAATTGCTGGACTTCAGAGCGCAGGGCTTCCTGTTCCGGGGTGAATGCGAATTCCATGACAACGCTCCCTTGGGCGATGGGCGGCTGGGTGCTTTTTACGGCGTAAGATTATAGCGGTTAGCGCCCCGAGTGTCATTCCGGGGAGAGAAGCCGGCGGGCTCGTTCTTTTGTCGCGTCGCCGATCCGCTCATCCTGCGAAACGTCCGCCGGCGGCGGGATACTGTCGAAGGATGGGGGATTGGTTCGACAGGCTCACGCCCAAGCGTACCACCAACCGGAGCGCCAACAATCGAAAGGCTCCGGAGAAACCGGGGTGACGGCCCGCGAACGGGGGAGCCGGTAATTTCGAGACTTTTCGACGCTGGCGACCAATTGGGAAACTCCGGATGGCAACGGGCGGTTGGATTGATGTACATAACATCCGGATGGATCGGGTGGCACATGGATGGCCGGGTCCACGATTGCATGCCAGCGCGCAGGGTGTTGCGTGGCGAACAACTGGGCGAGACATAACGGTCGCGCCAGCAACGGTTTGTCCATGCGATCTGCGGCCGATATTCAGGCCGTCGAAGCATGAGCGGGGGTGGTCAGCGGAGGGGCAGTTCCAATACCGGCAGGATTGGCCCTGCAAATCGGTCAGGGTTGACAAAGAGGGGCCCCCGCCCTACGGTGATTGTAGGGTGTTGACGGCAAATATGCCGGCCGCGGCCCACCGGATTGGGGATGAAATGGTTGCCGAGAACGACATGGCCATGACGCGCCAACCCGACCCAAACGATAACGCCGAACCATTCATAAAGGTCAGCGGCATCTGGAAGGTGTTTGGGCGAAACCCGGAGCGAGTCCTGGACCCGCAATACGCGGGCATGGACAAGGCGTATTTCCAAAGCGAATTTGGGAACGTGATTGGCCTGCAGGATGTTTCGTTTGAGGTGAACCGGGGCGAGACGTTCGTCATCATGGGCCTGTCGGGCAGCGGAAAATCCACCATGGTGCGCTGCCTCATCCGGCTGATTGAACCCACAGCCGGGGACATCATCATAGATGGCAATGACATCACCGGAATGTCGGACAGGGAATTGATGGAGTTCCGGCGCGGCAAGATCGCCATGGTGTTCCAGCATTACGGATTGCAGCCGCACCGCAACGTGCTGGACAACGCGAGTTGGGGCCTGGAGGTCCAGGGTATCGGCAAGCAGGAACGCTACGAGCGAACCCGCGCCGTGCTGGAATTGGTCGGCCTTGGAGGTTGGGAGGACGCATACCCGCGCCAGTTGTCGGGCGGCATGCAGCAGCGCGTGGGTCTGGCCCGGGCTTTGTCGGTGGACACCGACATTCTGCTGATGGACGAGCCGTTCAGCGGACTGGACCCGTTGATCCGGCGGCAGATGCAGGACGAACTTTTGCGCCTGCAAACCGATCTGCACAAGACCATAGTGTTCATCACGCACGATCTGAACGAGGCGCTGAAACTGGGCGACCGAATCGCCATCATGCACGACGGGCAGGTGGCGCAGATCGGGTCGCCGGAAGACATTGTGCTGCGACCCGAGGATGAATATGTGGGCGATTTCACCCAGGACGTGCGGCTGGAAAGTGTGCTGACCGCCCGCAAGATCATGGTGACGCCCAAGGCAACCATCATGGGACACCAGGGCCCGAGGGCCGCGCTGCACACCATCGGGAACAGCGACGGGGATGCGGCGTGGGTAGTGGATATGCGAGAGCACTACATCGGGATGCTTTCGATTGCCAACGCAGAAAAGGCGTTGCGGGCCGGGGTCAAGCGCATCGACGAGGCCTGGGATTACGTTGACCGTGAGTATGAGTCGGTGTCGCCGTCAACCACGTTCGACGAGTTGATTCCCCTGGCGATGAGCAGCGACTTCCCCATTCCGTGCTGCGACGAAAACAATGTGCTTGTTGGCGAGGTACACCGGAGCGCGCTGGCCGAGGCCATTGCGGAGACTTCGACCGCCAACATGGACTACGAGGCCAACGCGGCCGAAAACGCGTCGCTGGCCGAAGAATAGACCGGCCATTCGGCCGGCCCTCCGGCGTCGGTGGCCAGTGCGGGGCCAGACGCGACGCCGCCGATCCAAAGAGGAGGGAGTTACCCATGGCAGTAGTCACAAGAGACCGGACCGAACCTGCCAGCTCGGCATCACCAGAACAAAGAGCGGAGACGCCATCCCTACAGACGACGCTGCGCAACATTCCGAAGAAGTACTGGTGGGCAGCCGGATTCGGAGCCGTTTTGCTGGTCCTGATCGTGAGCCTGTTCGTGGGCGGTCCCGGCATGGAGTACCCGACCACGGTGGCGCACGTGCAGTCCAGCGACGGCTCCACCACTTTCCCCAAGTCTTTGCGCGACGTCACCGGCGATGCCATCGACGGCGGCGCGAAGTGGCTGACCACCAACGGCGGGTGGCTGTTTGGCGGCATCAAGAACGGCATCACCTACGCGCTGAACTACATTGAGGACGGCTTGAAATGGCTGCCCTGGCCGGCGGTGGTGCTTGGGCTGGTGCTTGCGGCGTTCGCGGTTGGCCGCTGGGCGTTGATGGGTTTCACGGCCTTCGCCTTCCTTTTCATCGGGTTCATGGGGTTGTGGGAGCCGACGGTTGATACGATTGCGCTGATGGTGGTGGCCGTAGCCCTGTCGGTTGGCATCGGGCTGCCGCTGGGGGTGCTGGGAGCGCGGAATCAGACGGCGGACCGGTTGATGCGCCCGATCCTGGACGGTATGCAGACGATGCCGAGCTTCGTGTACCTGCTGCCCGGAATCCTGTTTTTCGGACTGGGCAAGCCGGCGGGGATCTTTGCGACCATCATCTACGCGGTGCCGCCGGTGATCCGGTTGACCAACCTGGGGATACGGCAGGTGTCGCCCGAGACGGTGGAAGCGGCGCGGTCATTTGGCGCGTCGCCATTGCAATTGCTGACCAAGGTACAGATTCCGATGGCGCTGCCGACAATCATGGCGGGAATCAACCAGACGACCATGATGGCGTTGGCGATGGTCACGATTGCCAGCATGGTCGCCGCGGGAGGTTTGGGTGACAACGTCCTGCGGGCGATCCAGAAGAACGAGGTCGGAAACGGCGTGATTGCCGGTTTGGCGATCGTGTTCATGGCGATCGTGATCGACCGGTTGACCCAGGCGGTGGCGAGAGGTCGTCAGGAAGCGTTGAGCGCCGGCCACTGACGGCAATGCGATGAAAACCTGCGGGTGGTTGGAATTCATCCTCCACCCGCTTGTTTCCTGTACTATTTTTCAAATTGTACGGAAAACGACGGTTATGTAATCTATTGTTTCATTAATCGGTAATTTGACAACGATAATCAACACTGTGATAATTCCGCCAGTTAACTAGCCGTGCCGGACGAACCCGGCAAATAGCCCGGCATGGAGGGAAAAACCTTGTTAGTCAAGTACAGATTGATCGCTCTCACAGCAGTGATGGCGCTGGTAGCGGCCATCGCGGTGTTGGCGTGTTCACCCGCGGCTCCGGAGACCGTCGAGGTTGTCCGGGAAGTCGAGGTAATCAGGGAAGTCGAGAAACCTGTCGAGGTAATCAAGGAAGTCGAGAAACCTGTCGAGGTAATCAAGGAAGTAGAGGTAATCAAGGAAGTCGAAGTGATGGCCCCCGAGGGACCCAAGGAAGTCATCATCTTCAGCGACCTGAACTGGACCAGCGCCCAGGTACAAAACCGTATTGCCCAGTACATCGTGGAGAAGGGATACGGATACCCGACCGAGGCGTTGTTTGGTTCCACCCTGCCGCTGTTCCAGGGTCTGCGCGGCGGCGACACCCACGTAACCATGGAAATCTGGCTGCCCAACCAGTCGGCGGCCTGGGCCGAGGCCCAGTCGGCCGGTGAAGTCGTGCCCGTGGGCGAGAGCCTGGGCAAGGACTGGCAGTCGGCGTTCGTGATCCCGGCGTACCTGCAGGAGCAGTACCCGGATCTGGACAGTATTGACGACCTGATGGATCCGCAGTACCGGGAGATATTCGCCTCCGCCGAGACTGGAGACAAGGCTCGTCTGGTTTCCTGCGTTATCGGTTGGGCATGTGAAACTGTCAATGCCGCCCAGGTTGCCGGATACGGTCTCTCGGACCACGTTGAAATCATTAACCCTGGCGATGGCGCGGCGTTGAACGCCGACCTGTACGGGGCATACGAGCGCGGCGATCCCTGGTTGGGTTACCAGTGGGGCACCAACGATCCGGCTCTGTTGCTGGATCTGGTCAGGCTGGAAGAGCCGGAATACTCCGACGCTTGCTGGCACACGACCAAGGCCTGCGCCTATCAGGACGCCACCGTGCTGATCGCGGTCCATCCGGACCTGCCAGCGCGCGCGCCTGAAGTCGTTGCCTTCCTGCGCGCCTGGGACTTCAACATCGGCGTGTACAAGTCGGTGGCCGGCTGGGCCAGCGCGAACCCCGACGCGAGCAGCAACGACGCCGCCATGTGGTGGTTGAGCAACAATGCCGACCTTTGGGGCCAGTGGGTCTCCGATGAGGCCGCCGAGGGTATCCAGGCCGCTCTGACTGCCGGCGAAACGGCCGACGGTTGGCCGGACAGCTAGTCCAAAGCGTACATCGTAGCCAACGAACGGGGCGGTTCTCACGGGGAACCGCCCCGCTTTCTGCTACAATGCAGCCGCCCCGATGGGCAGTTATTTCGAGCCTGGAACCGAAGGGATCATGACCACCACACAATCAACCAATTACGTATCGGACGCAACGCTGGAGGAACTCAAGGCGATCCCCACGCAAACGCTCATCGACGGGCTGTGGGTGATGGGATGGCCGATGAGCATGATCGAGGGCGCCAAACCGCTGCAATTGGGTCAGCACATGGCCGGCCGGGCGGTTACGCTGCGGTTTGTGCCGCACCGGCCCGACCTGGCGGCCGATAAGCCCAAGGGAGCCGACTCCGCAGAATACGTGGCGTTCGAGGAATGCGGGCCGGGAGAGGTGCTGGTGATCGACGCCATGCGCTGGCCGTTCAGCAGCATCGGGGGCGACATAAAGTTTTATCGCCTGTACCAGCGTGGGGTGGGCGGACTGGTGACCGACGGTGCAGTGCGCGACACCAACACGCTCAAAGAATACGGCTTTCCGGTGTACTCCGCCAATTCGACTGCGAAACAGGGGCCGGCCGAGTTCTGGCCGTGGCAGGTGAACGATTGCATCCAGTGTGGCGGCGTACTGGTGCGCCCCGGCGACGCCATCGTGGGCGACGACGACGGCGTGGTGGTGGTCCCGGCCAGCGCGGCCCGGGAGGTCATCAACATCGCCCACCAGCGGGAGGAGGTTGAGGCCGTCATCAAGGCCCAGTTGGAAATCGAACAGTGTTCGCCCGGGAAGTACTACCCGTTCAACGACAACACATGGAAGTTATTCGAGGAAAAGACGGGCAAGAAACCCTATCGCTGACAGTTGGCCCACGCCCCGTCCAGGGTGTGGGCTTTTGCAATGACACAACACCATTTGGAGGTTCGACATGGCTCGACTACCCGCAGCAACCCGAGATACAACGCCGGCCGGCCAGGAGGCCGCGTTCGACGAGATCACGCAGAACGGGACGGCAGTGCCGCCCTATGGACCCGGTTCGGTGATGGTCCACGTGCCCGAGGCCAGCAAGCACGCCACCGCGCTGAACCAGTACCTGCGCAACGACGCGAGCCTGCCAATGAAGGCGGCCGAGTTGGCGATGCTGGTGGCGGCGCGCGAGATGGATTGCCAGCACATCTGGAACGCCCACGCGGCGTCGGCCCGGGATGCCGGAGTGCCGGCCGCGGTGGTGGACGCCATCCGGGACGACAAACCCCTGCCCGCGCTGGCGCCCGACGAATCGGCGGTCATACACCTGGGTAGGGAGATTCTGCGCAACCACCAGGTGAGCCGGGGCGGCTACCAGAGCGCGCTGGAAGCCTTTGGTCAGCAGGGAACCATCGAGTTGACGCTGGTGCTGGGCAATTACACCATGCTGGCCATGCTCATCAACACGTTTGAGACCGACCTGCTGCCGGAGCGGTCGGAACCGCTGCTGCAGCGGATACCGGGTTAGTTGAATGTTTGGGGGCGAATGATTATTCGCCCCTACGAAATCAGGCCAAGTGGCGCAGCATTGCGATCATCAGCCTCCCGCACGCGCGGGAACAGCCAGCGAGCGATGACCGGAACCGGCCAGGGGCGAATGATCATTCGCCCCTACGAAATCAGGCCAAGCGGTGCAGCATTGCGATCGTCAGCCTCACGCACACGCGGGAACAGCCAGCGAGCGATGATCGAAACGGCCAGGGGCGAATGATTATGCGCCCCTACGAAATCAGGCCAAGTGGCGCAGCATTGCGATCATCAGCCTCACGCACGGGTGGGAACAGCCAGCGAGCGATGATTGGGATGGCCAGGGGAGAATGATTATTCGGCCCTACGCGGTTTTGCGGTAGATCTGGACCCGGTGGCGGCAGGAGTCCACCACGTAGATTCGGCCCTGGGAATCCACCGAGATTGAACTGGGTCCCCAGAAACGGGATTCAATCCGCGCCGAAGTCTCACGGTGGTGGTCGCGCCAGGGGTTCACGGCGGGGATCAGGTTGGATTCCTGGCGTGCGGCTGCCTCGTCCTGGTTGGCCGAGAAGTAATCGGCGGCCCACGTTGAGATGGTGGCGTCGCCCTGTAGTATCGCGGCGACATCGCCGTCGGGCGCGAATATCTGCACCCGTTCGTTTCCCCAGTCGGCAACGTACACGTACCGTTCGGCGTCCACGGCCACGGAAGCGGGGCGATTGAGCTGCCCCCTGCCGTCGCCCGAGGTTCCCCACTGGCCGATGAAACGGCCGGACGGAGTGAACGCCTGGACGCGGTCGTTGCGCCAGTCGGCAACGAACACGTTGCCGTCGGCATCGCAGGCCACGCCCCAGGGGGTGTTGAACTGGCCGGCCTGTGCTCCGTATTCGCCCCATCCATTCAGGTATTCGCCCTCGGTGGTGAAACGCTGGACGCGGTGATTCATGCCGTCGGTGATCAGCAGCGTGCCGTCGGGGGCGCAGGCGATGGCCGCCGGGCGGTCGAACTGACCCGGCGCGTCGCCGGTTTCTCCCCAATGCCGGACGTAATTGCCGTCGGAGTCGAAGATGTTGACGCGCTGCAACGCCTCGTCGGTTACGTAGATGCGGCCGTCGGCGTCGCGGGTGATGTCGCTGGGCCACCAGAACTGGCCGTCCTCAGTTCCTCCGGTTCCGTATTCGCCGATGTATCCCTCGTCCACCGTGCAGATGCAGACGCGCTTGTGTTCCAGGCGTCCGGCGGATTCGGGGCCGCCCCGGTTGAGGACGAACATCACGCCGTCTTCGCCCAGGGTGAGGGCGATTGGATGGATGAACCCGCGCCCGCGATAGGCGAGAAAACCGACGGTGTGGCTGTATGGGAAAGTGACGGTTGCGGTGGTCATGCCAGTTGATACTCTCGGGAGGCGACGATGAGTTGCAGCATCTCGGCGACGCGCTCCTCGGCGCAGGCGATGGAGTCCTCGCGGTCGAACCGAACCTCGCCCCACGGGCCGGCCATGGCCAACAGACTGTCGAAGGTGGTTTCTGAAACTTCGAACATTCCGATCGCGTCCAGGCAGGCCTCGGCCAGTTGGCGTGGCTCAAGGATCGGGCCGGCGTCCCTGACGCGGTTGATCACGTCGCGGACGCCCGGGCGCGAACGGTCGCGCATCTCGGCGCCGGCGGCGTTGATGCGCTCGACCAGGTTGCCGGTGTCGATCCACTCCATGCCGGTGTGCCAGCCTTCCACGGTCGGCGGGTTCAGAATCTCCTGCCCCATGAAGTTGACGTCCAGGGCCAGGTTGCAGATTGTCCACTCGGGCGTGCGGTGGCTGCCGGCCAGGCGAGCAGTACCGCCGACCAGTTCGGCAGGGCTCTTGACCCGACCCAAACGCGCGGACCGGTCGGAGAAGAAATCGGAGAGGAACAAACAGCGCATGACGGCGCGGATGTCCCCCTCGGTTCGAATGAACTCGTCGGCCAGTATCCCGATGGCGTCCTCGTCGGGCCGGTCGGAGACGAAGAAGTTGTAGAGCTTGCCCGCGATGTAGTGGGCGGTGGCCGGCTGGCGGATGATGATGTCGATGATCTCCTGGCCGTTGAATGTTCCGGTGTGTCCCAGGAAGGTCTTTTCGCTATCGTCGTGATCGTCCTCGCGGTAGATGAACTGCCAGTCGATGCGGCCGTATGGCCAGAAAGAATCGCGGCTGGCGCGGATGCTCATGTACTCGGTGTTGTCGATGGTCCAACCGGTGAAGGAACGGGCGGCGGCCTTTACGTCATCCTCGGTGTAGTTGCCGATGCCCATCGAAAACAGTTCGAGGAGTTCACGGCCGTAGTTTTCGTTGGGGGCGCCCTTGTGGTTGTCCTTGTTGTCCAGCCAGAAGATCATGGCCGGGTCGCGGGACAGTTCGAGGAGGATGTCGGAGAACTTGCCCAGGCCGTGCCGCCGGAAGGTGTGGGTCTGGTTGACCACGGCCTTGGCGTGGTTGAGCTTGCCGTACGCGGTGGCGAACAGGCCGTGCCAGAACAGGGCCATCTTTTCTTCAAGAGGCCGGCGGGAGTTGATGATGCGGTACAACCAGTAGCCCTGGCTGCTTTCCAGTAGCATCAGGCTGTTCTGGTCGGTGTGGTACCGTCGGATCAGGTCCTCGATTTCCAGATCGGGCTGGCTTTCGGGATGGAGCAGTTCCTCAACGGTTGTCTCGTATCCCTGGGCCACCGCCCGGTCGATTTCGCTTCTGGTCGCGCCGAAACCCGCGCGCCGCAGCAGGTGAGCGATGCGCGCGATTTCGGGATCAGCGATCTCCACGCGGTTGGCGGATTGCTGGGTGTCTTGGGTCGGGGTCATGTCGGTTTCCTCGAAAGCGCTGCCGGAGCCGTTGGTGGGGGTTACATGAGGTTCCACCGGGGGTTGGCGTCCACCAGTTCGCGGAGGTAGTCCACCAGCCAGGGGCGCACTTCCTCGGCCATGTAGAACGTGGGGGAGATCAACTCGGTTTCGTCGGCGATGAGGCCTTCGTCGATACAACGGGCGGCCACGTCGGTGCCGGGCATGACGCTCACGCCGACCCGCAGGTTGGCGAGGGAGGGCTGGAGGCCGCGCAGGAACTCAAGCTTGTTTTCGACGGACTCGCGGGTCTCACCCGGCTCGCCGAACTGCTGGGAGATGGTGTAATGCAACCCGCCGGCTTCGCAGAGGTTCGTCGTCTCCTTGAGTGAGGCGTAGCGGGACGTGTCGTTGTCGCCCTCGTGGGGGTCGCCGCCGCGCGTGCCTCCCATCATGACGAGGCCGCAGCCGGCCTGCTTCATGAGGCCAATCAACTCGGCGTCGCAGGCGTAGGGAGCCAGGCAGGTGTTCCAACGCACCTTGACCTCGGCTTCCATGAGCGCGTTGCACAGTTCCTTGGCGTGTTCCAGAGGGACATTGAAGCAGTTGTCCACGAAGAATATCTTCTTCAAACCGTAGCGCTCGGTAACTTCCGAGACCTCTTCCACCACCTCATCGATGGGGCGAATGACGCGCCACGCGCCTTCCGGCGTGCGAATGTCGTCTGCTGACGTGGGGTAGTAGAAGCCGCCCAGCTTCGTAAGTACGCTGACGCCGAAACCGGCCTTGGCGTACCTGGGCATGTCCAGATCGTCCAGGCTGGGACGCTCGTTGAAATCGGAGGAGCAGCGCATGCCGTTGTACACCAACTCGCCATTTTCCCGGTACAGTAGTCCGGTCATGTTGCGATAGTCGGGTTCGCCGATTTCGATGCGGCCGGCCAGGTCGGCGAAGCTTTCCCCAGCGTCGCCGGCAAGGCCGAAGTCAGGCTGCACGAAGTCGAAAACCTGGGTTGGCATGATGCTGAACGCGGGGCCGCCGCACACGATGGTCGCATCCGAGATCGTGCGGATGCGCTCAATCACGCTGCGGGTGATGGGCAGCTGCCACTGGGGATCGACGTAGCTGTGGTTGCTGAGGTTGCGTATCGAGATGCCCACCAACTCGGGGTTGAAGTCGCGGACGGTCTGCTCCACCTCGTCGAGATAATTTTCGCTGGCGAACATGAGGTCAACCAGTTTGACCTCGTGGCGCGAGCGGTCCAGGTGGCCGGCCACGTAGGCCAGGCCGATGGGAATGGGCTGGGCGCGCATGCGGCTCATCACGCGGTTGTGGCGGTTGGTGGCAATCAGCAGGATTCTCATCGAAAACTCCCCCTCTCTGCGGCAGGCGCGGCGCCGATATTCGCCCCGATTGTACACCAAGGCGGTTGAATAGACTATGCTGACTCGCCGGGGTCGTCGGCATCCTGTGCAACCAGGCTTTCTCCTTGTGAGATAGCCAATTCCGCGTTGGCCCATTCGGTGCGGGTGTAGGTGATCACGCGGTATCCGGCGGCGGTCAACGGGGCGGCGAGCAGGGTGCCCAGGAACCCGAAAAACAGACCGAATATCGCGAGAGCGAGTATCACGGTGAGGGGATGCAGTCCCAGGGCCTGGCCCTGCATTCGGGGTGCGATGAGGGTGTTTTGCAATATCTGCACCACGGAATAGATGACGATCAGGAACGGCAGCTTGGTGAAATCCACCAGGGCGACGACGACGCTGGCCAACACGACGAATATGGTCGCGCCCACGATGGGCACCAGCTCGGCCAGACCGGCCAGCACCGCAAGCGGAAGGGCCAGCGGCACGCCCAGTATCCAGAGGGAGACCCCCATGACGACCCCGACCAACAGACCCAGCAGCAATTGCATACGGAGGTACGCTCCGATGGATTCGCCGGCCAGCAAGCCTATTGCCGACATGTCGTCGCGCAGCGGGCCGGGCAGAACCTGCCTGACTCCCCGGCCCAGTTCGCTTGGCTGCAAAAGCAGGTAAAACAGAATGATGGGCGATGCTGCCAGACTGATCACCTGGGAAATACCGCTCTGCGCCACCTGCGACACGCGCTGCAATGCCGCAATCCCGGCGTTGAGCAGGGCGGTCCGCAATTCGGCAAGTCGGGGCTCGACGGCCTCCTGGATGTTGGCGGGGACACGAGCGCTATATTCGATCTGCAGTTTCTCCCACACCTCGCGTCCCTCTGCTACGATGCCGGGTGCGCGCTCGGCCAGGGTGATGGAACCGTCCACGAGTCGGAAGATGCCCAGCGCCAGCAGTCCCACCACCGCTAGGATCACCAGCAGCGTGGCGAGTCCGGCAAATGCGGCGCGGTTGAACGCGGGCCAACGTGCCGCCCACGGCGTCCGGTCTCCCAGCTTTACCAGGGGCAGCAACAGGTAGGCCACGGCAGCGCTGAGCAGGAAGGGCAGCAGGATGCCAAGCAGTTGCCAGATGGCCGCCAAAATGGCGAGCGCGACCGCCAGGGATATCAACAACCGGACACGGCGCCTGGTCGGTGCAGAGACTTTTCGAGGGGGAACCAATGCCATTGTTGCCGACCCGGGTGCGGGAATAAAGGCCGTTCAAAGCGCCGGACGGTCCGCTTAACAATGGCCGGCCCTTATGCTACGCTTCGATGTATGGACGCCATCATACATCATGCCGGCGCTGGCGATGCGACGCGCCGGATTCGGAAATTGGCAATCGCCCTGGTGTGCGTTTTCCTGATAACCGCCGCCATTTCGTGCGGATCGGATTCCGCCACCGCTCCCGCCGAATCCGGATCCGGATCGACGGGTACGACGGTTGCAACCGTCTATGACTTCCCAATCGAGTTTTACCAGGGGCAGGAGGCCGTGGGCAGCGACGCTTCGGCGCTGTCTGATTTGCGGGGTACGCCGGTGGTATTGAATTTCTGGGCCGGTCTGTGTCCACCGTGCCGCGCGGAAATGCCCGAGTTTCAGCATTTTGCGGACGATTACGCGGGCAAGGCGCTGGTGGTGGGAGTTGATCTGGGGCAGTTCTTCAGCCTGGGCAGCCAGGATGACGCGCTGGAGTTGCTCAATGAGCTGGAAGTATCATACCCGGCGGGTTACACCAGCGATGCCAACGTGGTGAGAGAATTGGGCGTGCTGGCGTTGCCGGCCACGTTTTTCATAAACGCCGACGGGTCGCTGCATCGGAAGTGGCAGGGCGTGTTGACCGTTGACAAGCTGGGCGAAATCACCGACGAGATGCTGGCCCGATGAGTCGCCCGGCGGCTACTGGCCGCGAAGGATAGTTGATGAGCGAAGACACCATTACGTTCGGTTGCAACCTGAGCGTTGACGACTACTGGGACATCGGAGAGTTTGCGCGGCGCGCCGAGGACCTGGGCTTTGACCGGGTGACCGTGGGCGAGCACATCATGGACGGGAACCCGCCGCGCCCGACGATGATGGGAATACCCGCGATGGCGGCGGCAGCGGGAGCGACGCAACGCATTCGGGTGCTGACCGGCATCGTGATTGCGCCGCTGTATCATCCGGTGATGCTCGCCAAGATGGTGTCGATTCTGGACCAGATATCCGACGGGCGGCTGGACTTTGGCATCGGCATCAGCGGGCAACGGGACACCCGCGCCGAGTTTGACGCGCTGGAGATTCCGGTGAACACCAGGGGGCGGCGCACCGACGAGATGCTGCGGGTGATGAAAGACCTGTGGACGGAGGAAAACGTCTCGCATCACGGCAGGTTCTTCAATTTTGACGACGTTACGCTGCTGCCCAAGCCGCTGCAAAAGCCGTATCCGCCGATCTGGGTGGCGGGACGCAGCGACGCCGCGATACGACGGGCCGCGATTACGGGCGACGGCTGGTATCCCTACCTTTTCACAGTGAACCGGATCAGGCGGTCCAACGCCAGCGTGCGCGAGATGGCGGAACATTCCGGCCGCGATTTGACCGGATTCAACTGGGGGTTGAATCAGCCCACCGCCATCGACGACGACCCCGACAAGGCGTTGGCGGCGGCGGTGGCTCACGTGGGCCAACGATACGTAACGCCGGAGCGCAGCGCAGAGGACATTGCGCGCGCCCTGTGCGTAACCGGCAACGCCGAGGACTGTATCGGCGCGATCCAGGAGCGCATCGACGCCGGCGTGCGGGAGTTCGTTTTCGGGTTCCTGGCCGGCGAATCTGACGATTATTTCCGACAGATGGAGCTGTTTTCCAACAGAGTATTATCGTATTTCAAGTAACGCCGACCGGCAGTTGGGGCTATAATGCGTTCGGGGTTCAGGACGCTGGCATTGGCTCTGTGGGCGGCGCGCTGGCCGCAGCGGTTACCTGGCTGGCGTGGTTCCACACCGCCACGGGATGCAGAGGAGAGCGCGGTTGGCCTTACGTGCCGACCGGGACTGATGGCCCGCTACTTTTTCAACATCCGTACTGCACCATTGCGTCGTCCACGCTGGCATCGCTATCACATTGAGGGAGGTTCGGGTCTGATGTTGTTTCTACGTGAGCGACAGTGCAACGAACCAGACCAGCGACGCAACGACCGGATGCTGGAACTCGTAAAGAACGCACTGGAGCAAGCCGCCGAAGAACGTCGGCAGGCGGCTGAAGAAAGACAGGCGTTCCTGGAAGCGCTGAACAGGCTTACTGACGCAATCGCTCAGGACGGGCCCAGCCGGCAGTGAACCGCGGAACAATTCAATAAAAACGAGGGATACTTGTGAAGTTTGGGATTTACAGTTCCATTGCCGACCCGCCGGCGGGCGAAAATCTCGCGCTGCGAGTTGATGAGGTTGTTGCGGAGGCGAAGCTGGCGGAATCGGTGGGATTCGATTCCTGCTTTTTCGGGGAGCATCACCAGGACCGGGACGGCTTTTTGCCCTCGCCGCTGATCGTGGCCACGGCGGTGGCAGCGCAGACGACGACGCTGAAATTGGGCACTTCCGTGATCCTGTTGCCGCTGCACCATCCCGTCAGGCTGGCGGAGGACGTGATCACGCTGGATATTGTGTCCCGCGGTCGATTCATCCTGGGTGTAGGGCTGGGCTACCAGCCGGCGGATTTTCGCACGTTCGATGTGCCGGTAGAGCAGCGGGTTAGCCGGTTTGAGGAAGAAATCGAGATCATCCGCCAGTGCTGGAGCGGCGAGCGTTTCGATTTTTCCGGTGAGCATTTCAACCTGGATGACATTACCATTCGGCCCAGGCCCTACACCGATCCGGCGCCGGCGTTATGGATCGGAGCCAGCCGAGTGCCGGGCGCGCGGCGCGCCGGCCGCATTGCCGACGGTTTCGTCGCCGGTCCCAGCACGGATCTGGAAAGCACGGTCAGGTTGACCCAATCTTACATTCGGGCCGCCGAGGATGCGGGTACGGAACCCGTGGTGTGCCTGATGCGCGACGCCTGGGTTGCGCCAACGCGGGAGGAAGCGGAGCGGGTGTATGGGCCCGAGGTGATGGACGCTTACAAATACTACTGGCGCAACGGCCTCAACGAGTTTCGCCGCTACCGCAACGAGTCTGAGATAAACATCGACAACCTGGGCGCCGACCGTTTGATCCTGGGAGAACCCCAGGAGGTCGTGGATGAGTTCCACCGCTGGAAGGAGGAAACCGGCGCCGATTACTTCCTGCTGCGGCTGCGCCACGCACACTCCGGCGGCCCGCCCCACGAACGCATCAAGGAGGCCATCCAGCTTTTCGGCGAGGAAGTGATCCCGCACTGCCAATGATCAAATAACCCCATCCACAGCGGAGGAGGATTCGCCATGCCCAGATTTCCCACGGCCAGCAAGGACTCGGTACCCCAGGAACAAACGGCGGCGTTTGACGCCCTGGTAGCGTCGCGCGACGGCGTGGTGCCAGAGATGGGCCCCATCGCCGTGCAGTTGCACGTGCCGGAGATTGCCCAGCGCGGCGAGGCATTGAGAGACTACCTGCGCGACGGCGGATCGTCGCTGTCGCGCAACATCCAGGAACTGGCGATGCTGACTACCGCCCGAGAGATGGACTGCCAGTTCATCTGGCACGCCCACGCGGCGGCGGGCCGACGCTATGGGCTCAGCGACGCGCTGGTGGACAGCCTGCGGGACAAACAGGATCTGCCGGAACTCTCGGCGGCTGAGTCGGCAGTGATCAACTATGGGCGCGAGTTTTTCCGGACGCGCCGGGTTGCGCAGGCCACTTTTGACGCCGCTCTCGGCGAGTTCGGAGAGCGTGGGTTGGTGGAACTGACGAACCTGATGGGTTACTACTCGGTGCTGGCGTTCAACATCAACGCGTTCGAGCAACTGCCGCCGGCGTCCGATGAACCGTTTTTGCCGGTGTGATGGACCCCATAATCGCCACCGCGCTTGATACCGCCCGCAAACGCGGGGCGGCGTATGCGGACGTGCGGTTGGTTGCCAATCGGGAGCAGCGCATTGTGGTTCGCAACGGCGTGGTGGAAACCATGACCGCCGACGAATCCACGGGTCTCGGCATCCGCGCGCTTTACAACGGCGCGTGGGGGTTCGCATCGACCCGCGACCTGACCAACCGGAGCGCCGACGAGACGGCCGGCGAAGCGGTGCAGATTGCCCGCGCCTCGGCCCGCACCAATGGCGCAGGATTGCCGGTCGCGGATCTGCTGGGTCCGCCCGTGGCCAGCCAGGGCAGCTACACCACTCCCATCGGCGTTGACCCGTTCGCCGTGGCGCTGGACGACAAACTGGCCATGCTCATCGCCGCGGACCGGGAGATGGCGGCCGCTCCGCGGGTGACCGCCCGAATGGCTAATGTGGTGTTCATCCGGGAGGACCGCGCTTTTGCCAACACCGAGGGCGCATCGGTAAACCAGACGATTTACGAGGCGGGCGGCGGAATCCAGGCGACTGCGGTTGGCAACGGCGAGACGCAACGCCGGTCGTACCCCCAGTCCCACGGCCGCCAGCAGGGTTGCGCCGGCTGGGAGTTTGTGGTCGCCATGGATCTTCCGGGCAACGCGCGACGCATCGCGGAAGAAGCGACCGAGTTGCTCACCGCGGATGCGTGCCCCGCCGACGTTGCCAGGGATCTGATTATCGACAGCAGCCAGCTGGCGCTGCAGATTCACGAGTCCTGCGGCCACGCCGTGGAACTCGACCGGGCGCTGGGCGACGAGGCGGCCTTCGCGGGCACGTCGTTCCTGACTCCCGACCTGCTGCACGGATTCCGGTACGGATCGCCCCACGTCAACATCACGGCGGACAGCACGAGCGCCACGGGACTGGGAACGTTTGGATGGGATGACGAAGGATTGCCGGCCCGCGCCGACGACATCATCCGCGACGGCCAATTTGTCGGCTACCTGATGTCGAGGGAATCCGCCACGCGGCTGGGATTGCAGTCCAATGGCTGCATGCGGGCATCGTCGTGGAACCGCATCCCTTTGATCAGGATGACCAACGTGAGCCTGGAACCAGGGACGTGGACGCCGGAGGATCTGATCGCCGACACCGATGACGGCATCCTGCTGGAAACAAACCGTTCCTGGTCAATAGATGACCGGCGATACAATTTCCAGTTCGGTACCGAGGTGGGCCGGGAGATCAAGAACGGCAAGTTGGGTCGCCTGCTGCGCAACTGCACGTACACGGGCATCACGCCGGATTTCTGGCGCAGTTGCGACGCAGTATGCGGACCGGAACACTGGCAGTTGTGGGGCACGCCGCGATGCGGCAAGGGCCAGCCGGGACAGATTGCCCACACCAGCCACGGGGCGAGTCCGGCCCGATTCCGCGGCGTGCGCGTCGGCGTGATGCGATAGATTGCGGACGCCATGCTGGGGCCCGAACACATCCGGCGGCTTCTCCGCGACGCTCTGACGCATTGCCCTGCCGGGTCTGAGGCGGACGTGTACTTGACTGCCACCGAGCAGGCGCTGACCAGGTTCGCCAACAACCGGATTCACCAGAACGTTGCACACCATGACGCGGTGGCCAACGTGCGGGTCGCCACGGGGCGGCGACAGGGGAGAGTGGCTACCAACAACCTGTCCCCGGAAGCGCTGGCCGACGCGGTTAAACAGGCGGCTGAGCACGCCCGGTTGATGCCCGAGGACCCCGATTTTCCCGGATTGCCGGACCCGCGCGAAATTACGGCGGTTTCGGCGTACGACGGAGCGACGGCGGCTTGCGATGCCGACCGCCGGGCCGATGTTGTCGGGATGGTGTTCCGCAAGGCGCACGAGAGCAATCTGAACGCCGCCGGATTCTGCCGCACCGGTGCGACCGAGTTGGCCGTCGCGAGCACCAGGGGAACCGATGCCTACCATTCAGGCACGTTTTCCGGGCTGCTGATCACCGCCCGCAGCGATGATTCGGCGGGTTGGTCCAAGGGCGGCGGCTGGAGGCTTGGGGACGTGGACACCGAGGCCCTGGCCGACGAAGCCATCGGCAAGGCGGTGTGCGGCCGCGATCCGCAGGACCTGGAAGCCGGCGAGTACCCGGTGGTGCTGGAACATTACGCGGTGGACGACATGCTGGAGGCTCTCAGCTTCTATGGGATGGGCGCCCACATGGTGCAGGACGGACGCAGTTGGATGAACGAGTTGCAGGGCGAACCCGCGATGAGTCCGCTGGTTTCGATCTGGGACGACGGGCTGGACGCCAGGGGCTGGCCCGTCCCGTTCGACGCGGAGGGCGTGCCGCGCCGGCGAGTCGAGGTGGTGACGGATGGCGTGGTGAATGGCCCGGTCCACAATAGCTACACGGCCGCCAAATCCGCTGCCGCCTCCACCGGCCACCAGCGGGGTGCAACGGGCGGACCCACCGCGACCAACCTTTTCATGCGGCCGGGGAACCAAAGCGTCGAAGAACTAATTGCGTCGGTAGATCGGGGGATTTACGTGACCCGTTTTTACTACACACGGTTGGCGCACAATCGCGGGTGCGTGATGACGGGCATGACGCGGGACGGCACGTTCCTGATCGAGAACGGAGAATTGACGAAACCGGTCAAGAATTTGCGGTTTACGCAGAGCTACGTGGGCGCGCTGGCGGACTGTAAGGCGCTGTCCCACCCGGCGCATCTGAACCTGAACGAAGCGGGCGTTGCAATGCACGTGCCGGCGGCGCTGTTGGGAAGTTGGCGGTTTACCGGTCAAACCGTGTAGAGTTCCGGTGTATGGACACGATGGACAACAAGTGGAGGGAGACATGGCCGACCTGAACAACGAAGAGATCCAGGCCCTGGCGAAAGCGGTGGGCCTGACGCTGAACGAACCTGAACTGTCCCAGGTGACGCACAGCCTCAACGCAATGCTTGAAGAAATGGCGGCCATCAATCCCGCCGGGTTCAACCTGGAAGAATACGTTGCCGTTGTGCAGCCGGCCGATATGGAGGTGTCCGAATGACTTCGACTGAAATTCCGTTTCTGTCCGCGTCTGAGCTTGCGTCAGCGATTCGCGCCGGCGAGGTTTCACCCGTCGATGCCGTGGACGCCTATCTCGACAGGATCGACGCGGTGGGCGACAAGCTGAACGCCTACATAACGGTGTGCGCCGATGAAGCGCGGGCGGACGCCAAAATCCTGGCCGACGAAGCCGTAGCGGGCCAGTTTCGTGGCCCTCTGCACGGCGTTCCGGTGGGCATCAAAGACCAGATCCACACCGAGGGCATACGCACGACGGACGCATCCAAGATTCGCGCCGACGTGGTGTCTGACGAGGATGCGACCGTAGTGGCCAGGCTCAAGAAGGCCGGCGCCATCATCATCGGCAAGACCAACATGAGCGAGTTCGCGATGGGCGATCCGATCAGCAGTTGGTTCGGGCCGGCGCGCAACCCCTGGGACACCGAACGCAACCCCGGTACGTCCAGCACCGGCAGCGGCTCAGCAACCGCCGGATTCCTGTGCGCCACATCGCTGGGAGAGGACACCGGCGGTTCAATTCGCGGGCCAGCGGCCAACTCCGGTTTGGTGGGCATCAGGCCGACGTGGGGTCGGGTCAGCCGCGCGGGCGTGGATGGCGCCAGTTGGTCGGTGGACACCATCGGCCCCATATCTCGCACCGTTACCGACTGCGCGATGACGCTGCAGGCCATTGCCGGCCACGACCCCAGGGACCGGTACAGCAGGACCGAACCGGTGCCGGACTACCTGGCAAACCTGGATGGCGGAGTCTCCGGCATGCGCATCGGCGTGGTGCAGGAGTTGATGGGAGGGCACGGCCTGTCGCTCAACGAACAGAGCCGCGATGCCGTCGCAGCGGCCGCCGAGGTGTTTGTTGAACTGGGCGCCGAAGTCGTGCCGGTCAGCATGCCGATGGCGCCGTTCACCGGTTCCATCGTGCGTACCATCACCAGCACCGAGCGCGTGAGCCTGAATCCGGAGTGGCTCCGCGAGAGGTTTGAAGACTACCATCCGAACACCAGGGTGGGGTTCGCAGTGGGAAACCTGATACCGGCGCAGGTGTATTACAAGGCGCTCAAATTGCGGGCACTGGTGCGCCGTCAGGTGATTGAAGCATTTCGCGGCGTGGACCTCCTGATCCAGCCCACGTCGTCGGGTCCGGCCGGGCTGTTGGCCGACGAGCCGGTGGCGGTTGCCAGCAAGGCAATGGCCGTGTCCGCGCTGCGGGACGGCAGTTTCAGAGGGTTGTACAGCCTGAGCGGATGCCCTGCCCTCAGCATACCGTGCGGATTCACCAGCGATGGCGAAGGCGGGCTGCCGCTGGCGCTGCAAATCGGCGGACCGCATTTGGGCGAAGCCCAGGTGTTGCGCGCGGCGTATGCCTATGAGCAAGCGACGGAATGGAGCAACCGGCGGCCACCGGCGCTGTAGCGGCGATTGCGCGCCCAGGCTGGCGATGAATCCAATGTACGCGGATGATGCAGGTGGGTAAACCAATGTCATAGACGCTGCGGGTTGGCGCGTGTTATTCTCCTCTCGCATAAACTTGTCGCGAGGACAATAATGAGAGAAACCATGATATTGGTTTGTCGCCTCGCCCTCCTGAGCATAGTTGCGATCCTGTTGGGGACGGCGTGCGTCACCCCTTCGGCACCCGATGGTTCGACACCGGTCAGCGGCGGGACGGTTACCCCGGAGGCGACGAACGCTGGAACAGATGATCAATCGAACGGTGGCATTACCGACGATGGGGTGCTGTTTGGGCAGTCGGCGGCATTCAACGGGCCGGCCGGCGAACTGGGAACGGAGATGCGCCGGGGAATCGAGGCTGCATTCCACGAAGCAAACCAGTCCGGAGGCGTGCATGGGCGCGAGTTGAAGCTGCGTTCGTTGAACGACTCCTACGAAACTGACTTCGCATTTTCCAACACCCAACAACTCATCAATCAGGATGAGGTATTCGCGCTGATTGGCGCGGTGGGAACGCCAACATCCCGCGCGGCGTATCCGTTGGCCCAGGCCGCTGGGGTCCCGTTCATTGCGCCGTTCACGGGCGCGGAGTTTCTCAGGGACGCCAACCTTGATCGGGTGATCAACGTGCGCGCTTCCTATCACCAGGAAACCGAGGAGATGGTTGCGCGGCTCACGGAGGATCTCGGATTTACCAGGATAGCGGTGCTGTACCAGGATGATGCTTACGGCGACAATGGCCTGGAAGGCACTCGGTTGGCGCTGAAACGCCGTGGGCTGGAACCGGTAGCGGCCGGGCACTACCCTCGCAATACCAACGCGGTGAGGGCTGCGGCCCTGCGAATCTCCGAGGCGGAACCGGAGGCGGTGGTGATGGTGGGATCCTACGCGCCGGTTGCCAGGGCGGCGGAAATAATCCGCAGGGAAATCGACCCGGTGTTTATGGCCGTGTCATTCGTGGGGAGCAAAGCGCTGGCGGAACAATTGGGTGCGGAGGGTGAAGGGTTTTACGTGACGCAGGTGGTGCCGCTGCCCTACGATGCGGATGTTCCGTTGGTAAGCAGGTATCACGAGGCGCTGACGGCCTTTGATGGGGATGCCACGCCCGGGTTTGTGTCGTTGGAGGGTTATCTGGCAGGCAGGTTGGCGATAGAAGGACTGGAATACTGCGGACGGAATTTGAGCAGGCAGTGCTTTCTGAATGCGCTGCACAACCAGGACGTGATAGAAATTGACGGCATTGAGTTGAAATATGGCGCGGGGGACAACCAGGGCTCGGACCAGGTGTTTCTCACGGTAATCGATGCCGAGGGCCAATACCGGCAAGTCGAATCGGTGGCATCACCACAATGACGGGTGTTATAACCGCCAATCCTCCAACAATTCGTGGCATATTGCAGTTTTCACCCCGTAGCGAATTTTTGTAGTATGGTGGCCCCGATACGGTCGCGACGGTACGGATCAGCGCCGTTTCGACGGGCGAAGTCCAGGATATCAGATGCTGCAGGCTGTACAAGCCTCTCGCCGATGCGGTTGGCGGGCACGGCCGTTGCGGAAGCGGGGTGCCGCCGCCGTCGGTTTGTTCCCTGAAACGAGGCGGTGGCGGGCTTGCCGAGAGCGAAACGGAAGTACTGCAACTCTTTGATCGAACCGAGTGTGACTCGTTCCATGAGGAAGATATCAAGCAATGTCAAATCTTTTCAGGAGGCGTATTTTTCGTAATTCTTGAAGTCCTATGGCTGCTTAATGATCCTGGCGACCGAAACCGGCTCGGGATACGACCTTTGTATGGAGCTTGAAAAGCAAATGAAACGAAAACATTTTTTGATACCGATCACGGCAGTCGTGGCCGCCGCGATTCTGGCCGGTGTCGGCGGGTGGCTGGCGCTGAACAACACAGCAGACGCCCAAACCACGCCGGGCGCTCCTACCAATGTAATGGCAGTCGATGGTGCGGACCCGGGTCAGGTGGTTGTGTCGTGGGACGCGGTGGACGGCGCGGCCGGCTACAGCGTGCAATGGCTGAACATTGATGCGGCCGCGGTGGTTTTCCGGGCCGACGGGCATTGGTATAACGCCATCCAATCGGTTGACGTCGATGCGTCCAGTTCGACATTGACTGTCAACGGCCTCTCTCCGGGAACCAATTATGGGTTCCAGGTGGGCACAAAGAGCGGTACATCCGGAGACCCTGAGTTGTCGGGGTGGAATTTCCTGACACCGACGGGTGAGGACGGCAGGCCCGATGCTTACGATGCGATCCGGATGCAGGTTGCCGCGCTGGCGATCACCAGCATCGCCGGCGATTTGGCCGCCGTCGGGTCGGTGGCGACCCACGCCGGCATGACTCAAGGTTCGATCCGCGAAGACCGGATGGCGATACACGGCCACAAAGCGGCGTTGGACGCCCAGTTGACCATCCTGAAAGGCCGAGGCTTTGACGAGAGGGTTGACCACATAGAATCACTGCTGAACCGGTTGGAATCCAACATCGAAGCGATTCAACAGGGTAGAGGCGCTTTGGGCGCGGCGTTTCGAGAGGAGATCAATAGCAGGAGTAAATTGACCGCCGACAACAGCCGAGAGCTGTTCCCTAAGACCGATGCCAGCGCGGATCTGCAGTTCTATAACCTGGCAACCACTCTGGAGTCGGGCGCGTCCGAGGACGACTTGCTGCGCTACACCCATACGTACAGTTTGGCCGCAAACGTGACGCTGGGGCACACCCTCCTGAACATTGCGAGCCTGATGCAGGACCCCACGTTCGTGGCGGGGGTTCAGGAAACCTACGATTCCGTAGCAGGTCGAGTGGACCAGGATGTCGAGTATCTGAGAGATGATACAGATACCTACCTGACCGAAGAAATTCTCGGTCTGGCCGAAAATGTTAGCAACGCCGGTGGCTCGGCAGGACAACCCGGTTACTTTGATCGCCTGGTGTTGCGCCTTGAGTTGGTTGAGAAGGAAAGAGCCCTGATTACCAACAACACAAAACTCCAGGCGCGGTTGCTGGCTCAAATCGGTGAACTGGGCAAGGAAATTCAAGGTTTGCCTGCCGCGCCGATCCCAACCGCATCCACGGAAGACCCTGGGGATCCCGGCATCACTGACGACTCGGTTCTGTTTGGACAATCGGCCGCCCTCAGCGGTTCCAACTCCGGTTTGGGCAGGGCAATGAAACTCGGCATCGAAGCGGCCTTCGAGGAGGCGAACAGGAACGGGGGCGTTCATGGCCGCATGCTTGAGTTAATGACGGAGGACGACGGATATGAACCCGACTCGGCGTTCGCGAAGACATCGAAGTTGATCAACAATGATAAGGTATTCGGGTTGATCGGCTCGGTTGGTACGCCAACCTCCCGCGCCGCGCTGCCGTTGGCAGAAGCAGCCGGCGTGCCCTTCGTCGGCGCGTTCACCGGCGCCCAGTTGCTCCGCGAAAACGATCAGACCAACATCCTCAACTATCGCGCTTCGTATCACCGCGAGACCGAGGAAATGGTGAAGCAGCTTGCGGATGCGGGCAAAACCAAAGTTGCGGTGCTCTATCAAAACGACTCGTTCGGCATTGACGGACTCACCGGCGTCCGCAACGCAGTGGAAGCCACCGATGGCATAGATTTGGTGGCATCCTGGTACTATCGGCGCAACACCAGCGCCATCCAGTCCGCTGCGTTCCGAATCGCGGAAGCGGAGCCGGATGCTGTCATTATCGTAGGAACCTCTGACCCGGCAGCCGAGCTCATCAAAAAGCTGCGCATGAAGTTGGACCCGGCTCCGGTCTTCACGGCTCTGTCGTTCGTGGGCAGCAACGAATTGCCGGAAGCCCTGGACAATGAAACCGAAGGCGTTTACGTGACCCAGGTGGTGCCTTCGCCCACCAGCGTTGATGATCCGTTGGTTGCGAAGTACCAGGCTGCTCTGAATGCGTACAACACCGAAAACGATACCCAGCACGAGGCAGGGTTCATTTCCCTCGAGGGCTACATCGCGGGTCGGCTGGCCATTGAACGGCTGGAAGCGTGTGGCGCTGACCTCAGCCGGGAGTGTTTCCTCAACGTCTTCAGTGAAACCACCAGCGTGGACATTGATGGGCTGGCGCTGGAATTCGGGCCTATGGACAACCAGGGCTCGGACGCCGTGTTCCTGACCCGTATCAACGAGGATGGCGAATACGTGGTGGTCGAAAGCATCGAATAATGCGCTGACCGCAACACAAACACAGCGATCAAAAAACGCCCCCTGCCATCGAATGGCAGGGGGCGTTCGGCTGTTTGGCTATGCCTCGAATACTGTTTTGCCGCCGACGATGGTGCGCTCGACCGGGATGTCCTTGATTCCGAACGGATCTATGGCGGTCGGGTCCTGACCCAGCACCACGAGGTCGGCCAGTTTGCCCACCGTGATGCTGCCCTTGATGTTTTCCTCGAAGCCGGCGTAGGCTCCGTTCTGGGTGTAGATGCGCAGGGCGTCCTCAACCGAGATGCGCTGGTTCGTGCCCCATTCGCGGCCCTCGCTGTCCGTGCGGGTAACGCAGCTCTGGATGCCCATGAGCGGCTCGAACGGCCCGGGCGGGTAATCGGTCGCGCCGGTGGACATGACGTTGTAATCCATGAACGAACGCTGCGCGAACATCCACTTGAGACGTTCCTCACCGTAGAACTGCATTTTCTCGCCGTGGTAATACACGTAGGTGCAGAAGGGCGTGGCGACGGCCCCCAGGCGGTTCATGCGGGTCAGCAGGTCGTCGTTGACCAGGGTGCAGTGCTCGATGCGGTGCCTGGGGTCCGGGCGTGGGTCGGCAGCCTGTGCCGCCGCATAGGCTTTGAGCACAAGGTCAATGGTGGAATCGCCGTTGGCGTGGATGCACACCTGGAATCCCGCCGCGTGCATCTCCATGACGTTGGTGGCGATTTCGTCGTCGGTCATGGTTAGGATGCCGTGGTCGCAGCAACTCCCCACGTAGGGTTCGGACAGGTACGCCGTGCGTGAGGCGATTGCGCCATCCGCAACCATCTTGATACCGCCGATACGGAGGCGGTCGTCGCCCATGCCGGAACGAATGCCGGCCTCCCTGAGAGCTGGGAAGTAGCGATACCACATGAGCGCATACACCCTGAGGCTCAGATCGCCGGAGTCGCGGCCCTCCTGGTAGGTTTGCAGTTCGTAGTCGGTGACACGGGCGTCGTGGACGCTGGTGAGCCCGGCCCGGTTCAGCATCTCGCAGATTACGCGCAAACCCTCGCGGCGGGTGTCCTCGTTCTCAACGGGCAGTTGGTTTTCGCGCAGGTCGTCGGAGGCGCGCTCGTAGATCACGCCATCAAGGCGGCCGGTGTCGGCGTTGCGCCCCAGGCGTCCGCCGGGAGGATCCGGCGATTCATCGTTGAAGCCGGCGCGCTCCAGCGCCAGCGAGTTGCCGAAGTACACGTGGCCGGCGCGGTGGGACACCAGGATGGGATGGTCGGTGCTGACGGCGTCCAGGTCCTCCCGCCGCAGGAAACGGTATTCCGCGGTTTTGGTGTCGTCGAACTTGAAACCCTGCACCCAATCGCCGGCGGGTGTCGTCGCCATCCTCTCCCGCAGGGCTTCCTGGATGTCCCCGATGGTTGGCAGCGAACAGTCGGCTGCCATCACGTGGCGCGTGCCGCTGCTGAGGACGTGGATGTGCGCGTCAATGAATCCTGGAAGCACCGTCTTGCCGCCAAGATCGAGGACCCTGGTATTGGGGCCAATCAGCGTCTCCAGGTCGGAATCGCTGCCGACGCCGATGAACCGGCCATCGCGCATGGCGACGGCAGTGGCGCGAGGCATGGACGGGTCGATGGTAATGACATTGGCGCGTCGAATGACAGTGTCGGCTTGGTAGGCGGGCATTTGATACTCCTAAACTAATGCAATTGTGAGGGTGATCGCGATAACAGTAGCGCAGATCATCAACACGCTCAACAGCCCGCACCCTCCGCCGCGCCGCCTGTTGTGTGCATCGGATGGCGGTTGAACCGATTCAAACGGTATGGGATCCAGCCCGGTGATTTCAGCGAACCGTTCCGCACGCTGATCACGCAGGGATTTCAACGCGGCTTCGAAACTCGCGGCATCCCGCCGGGTGCGAAAGCGGTAAGACGTCCACAGCAATCTCGGTTGACCGCCCGCGGTCGAATCCACTTGATCTGATTGATGCGCGCCCAACCTCGCCCCTACGTGCGCGGTGTGGCCCACGTAATGACCGTAGTTGGTTCCCAAAACGTACACGTAGAACTCGGAACGACCCAGTTCGGCGTCTCTTGCCTCCAACCCTTCAAGTTGTTCAGGGTCGTGCCAATGGCCACGTCTGCGACGCTCGTTGCAGCGGTAGCAGCGCGTGTAATTGCCACGCACCCTTCGCCCGCAGTCTGAACAAGCCTTGAACCGCACGGCCTCAGGCGCCGGGTACGATGGCCACGTGGATGCTGGGAACGCCGGCCTCTCCGCTCAGGGTGGCCAGCGCCTGCTCGGCCTGTTCGATGGGGAAGCTGTGGGTGTGCAGGCGTTCCATGGGATACCGGCGGGAATGGATGGTGTCCACCGCGCGGCGGAAGGCGGAATACTCGACGCCCAGGACGCCGCGCAAGGTGAGTTTCTTCCAGATGATGTCATCTGGCGACAGGCCTTCGAAGGAACGGCGGCCCTTGAGGCCGGCCAGGACCACGGTTCCGCCCGGCTTAACCATCCGGATGGCCTGGTTCACGGCTTCCACTGCGTAGGGCGTGGTGTCCACCACGCAATCTACGCCCGCTCCGCCGGTGGCTGACATAACGCGCTCCACCGGGTCCTCACCGTCGACGTTGATGGCGATGTCGGCTCCCATGTCGCGCGCAAGGGCGAGTTTGTGCTCGTCGCGTCCCAAACCGGTGATGGCGACCATGGACGCGCCGGATTCCCTGGCGGCGATGGCGCAGCAGATGCCGCGCTGGCCGGAACCGAGAACGGCGAGGGTCTGACCGGGTTGCAGGCCGGTTGCGTCCACACCCCACGCGAATCCGGCGCCCAGCGGGTTGAACATCACCGCCACGGCCGGGTCGAGATCGCCGTCCATCGGGAAAACTACCGAACCGGCCGGGAGATACAGGTATTCTGAGTAACCGCCCCAAAGGCTGGGAGATTTTTCCAGTCCGGTCTGGCCGAATCCACCGGAGGTTGGGCAAGGGTCGTTGCCACCAGCCTCGCACGCGGGACAACGGCCACAACGGTAGCCGGAGCGGACGGCGACCCGGTCGCCCACATTGACGCCCCAGCGCTCGGCGGCGCGGGGCCCAATGGCGGCGATACGGCCCAGAGGTTCGTGTCCCAGGATGATGGGGTAGGGAATGTCCAGGTCGCCGCGGAACCATTCGTAGTCGGTGCCGCAGATTCCGGTGGCCTCGATGCGGACGATGGCTTCATCGTCATCGATTGCCGGGATGTCCAGTTGGCGCATTTCCATCACGTTGGGCGCGGTGGCAACGGCGGCCAGGGATTGTTGGGGCAGGGTCGTCATGAGGCCCTCACTTGGCGGTGTATCCGCCGTCGATAACCAGTTCGCTGCCGGTCATGAATGACGACTCGTCGGAGGCCAGGAACAGCGCGCCGTAGGAAATATCCTCGGTGGTGCCCACGCGTCCCAGGGGGATCTGGTTCAGGCGTTCCTGGATTTCCTCGGGCGTCTGATTGGCCAGTCCGCCACGCCGCATATCGGTATCGACGGCGCCCGGGTGGATGGAGTTGGCGCGGATGTTGTCGGAGGCGTGCTGGATGGCGGTGGATTTGGTGAACAGGCGAACCGCTCCCTTGGTGGCGATGTAGGCCGGCGGGCCGATGGACACCAGTCCGCTGATGGACGAGATGTTGATGATGCTGCCGCCACCGGCGCGGCGCATGGCGGGGATCACCGATCTGGTCCCCAGGAACACGCCCTTGGCGTTGATGGCCATGATGTTGTCCCAGTCGTCGCCGGTGGTCTCCTCGATATCCTTGCGCAGCACGATGGCGGCGTTGTTGACGAGGATATCGACCTTGCCGAACTGCTGCTCCGCGGTTTGAATGGCGCGATCCCAGTCGTCCTGGCTGGTTACGTCCAGATGGAGATAGACGGCCTCGCCGCCGGTTTCCCTGATTTCGGCTTCGACCTGCATACCCTGGTCGTCGAGTATGTCGCCGATGACGACCCTCGCGCCTTCACGGGCGAACATTCTGGCCTCGGTGGCGCCCTGCCCCCGCGCGCCGCCGGTGATGATGGCAACCTTGCCTTCCAGTCTCATGGCTAATCCTCCGTTTCACTCTCTTCAATGATGGCCAGTTCGCTGTCATCTGACCGGTAAAGTAACCAGAAAACCCCCGCTAAACCGATGGAGCTTCCTGCAGCAAGTCCAAGTATCGCCCTCAACACTTCCAGCACCATTACGGATTGTTGCCCGTCGGAACACTCGGGCGGGCGTGACAGGAACGCGAATATGGCCGCCAAAACTCCCAGCGCGGCGCCTCCCCAGAATCTGGCATACCCCAAATTGCGTTCGTAAGATCTTCTTATTCTCAACTCAACGCGTTGACGATTTGCCATCAAAACCCCATACGAATTTTGCGAGTAGGTAAGTGCCTACCGCACCCGCGACGATCGTCACGGCAAGTAGAGAAAAATAGCCTGCTGTGCTGGACAAACCCCAAAATTCGTAATCTTTGCCACCTCCGACGTACACCCAAAGCATGATTATCGCTAAGAGCGATCCGCCAGCTAGGAGCAACGAAACTGTGAGTTTTCCAAAGTCCATTGTGTCCACTCCCGACGCATTTGTTACAGTATAATCCTGCCGCTCTGTCCTATGAATTACCCCATCGCGCTCTCAGCGAACTGGGGGCGCACGATGCTTTCGTAGTGATGGGCTCCCCTGACCAATCCGCCGGCGATGAGGGCGTCGCGCATCCGGTCGAATCCCTCGCGGGTGATCATGGGGTTGGTGGCCCACACGCCGGCGGCTTTGTAACGGCGGACGCCATCGGCCAACAACGCACGGTCATACTCCGGGAATACCGGCGCGATGCAGTCCGCAACAGCCTCCGGTTCATTGTGGGCGACCCAGCGCTGCGCTGCCGCGTAACCGTTGACAAATCGCTGCACAGTTTCGGGATTCTCGGCGATGTAGGACGGCGTTGCAGCGAAACTGCTGTAGCACACAAAACCGCTCTCGTTGCCGAGGGTCACGGCGATGTGTCCCGCGCCTTCCTCGATCAACTGGCCGGCGAACGGATAAGGCACCTGCAGGTAGTCGGCATCGCCGTTTCGGAACCGGCCCAGCATTTCCTCGGCAGACAGGCCGCCCATCAGGTTGACCGACGCCGGATCCACGCCATGCCAGCGCATGGCGGCCTGCAACGTGGTGTACGGTACGGGCGTAAAGCCCACCGGAATGAGTGTAGAACCCACGAGGTCGGACCATTTCCAATCATCGGTGGGCCGCCTAGACAGCAGGAAGAACCCGTCCCGCTGGTTGATTTCGGCGACGTGTAGCGGCGGAGAGTCGGAGCCGGCGTCAAGGTCCATGAAGCTGCGACTGATGCCGCTCTGGGTGATGTCGATGTCGCCGGACTTGAGTAGGTCGGTGCTTGACTGGCCGGTGGGGATGTGGGAAAAGTCCACGTCCAGGCCCTCGGCGGCCAGGAATCCGCCCTCAACGGCCGTATAGATGGTGGTGTAAAACATGTTGCGGAAGGCCACCCGCAGGCGGATCCTGGGCGAATTAGTGCCTGATGACATGCGTTCTCTCCGTTGTTGTTGATCAATTAAATTGGGATTGGCAGCCGCAGATTGCCGCCGGTCAGGACCGCCACGCCGTCTTCGCTGACGTACTCCACAGCGCCGCTCTCGAATTGCTCATCATAAAGCTGGGCGTACAATCCGCCCAAGGCCAGTAGTTCGAGATGGGCGCCGCGTTCAACGACGCGCCCGCGGTCGATCACGAAGATCACGTCGGCGTTCATGATGGTGGATAGCCGATGCGCGATGGCTATGGTGGTGCGGCCTTTCATCAAGGGTTCGAGGGCCGCCTGAACATACCGTTCGCTGGTGGTGTCCAGCGACGACGTTGCCTCATCGAGGATCAGCAGGCGTGGGTCGTGCAGGATCACGCGGGCGATGGACAGTCGCTGTCGCTCACCACCGGAGAGGCGATAACCGCGCTCACCCACCACGGTGTCGTAGCCCTCTGGAAACTCCATGATGCGGTCGTGGATGTAGGCCGCCCGGGCGGCATCGTGAAGTTGTCCATCGGTGGCGTTCGGGTTGCCGTACAGGAGGTTTTCGCGAATGGAGGCGTGGAAAAGGTAGCTTTCCTGCGAAACATACCCGATCATTCGGGCCAGGCTTTCCAGTTTGATGCGACGCACGTCCACGCCATCGATGCAAATTTCGCCGGACGTGGCATCGTACAGGCGCGGTATCAGGTAGGATATGGTGGTTTTGCCCGCGCCGCTGGGTCCCACCAGGGCGGCCAACTGACCGGGCTTGACCTCCAGGTCCACGCCGTCCAGCGCCCAGAACTCGTAGCCGTCATCCTCGATTTCGTACGCTGAGGACAGCAGTGTGGCGGGATGGTAGTTCATCCTTACGTCGCGCAGGTCCACCCGTCCTGCGACGCTTTCCGGTGGCAATTCAACAGCGTCCGGCGCGTCCACGATGTCGGGGCGGATGTCCAGATACCCGAAGATGCGCTCGAACAGCGCCAGCGACGACTGCAGTTCAACCGATGTCCGGAGCAGGGTGCTGATTGGGAAATACAGGCGTGTCTGGAGCGTGGTGAAGGCAACGATGGTTCCGGCCGTGATGCCGGTCTGACCGATACCGCCGAACAGGATGTAACCCGCCAGGACGTACACCACCACCGGAGTCAGCGAAAAGAAAATCTGCATACCGGCCCATACTGTCTGGCCGGTCATCTCGCGGCGAATTTCCAGGTCGGACAGGTGGACGTTCTGGTCCCGAAACCGTGAAATTTCGCGGTTCTGAGCGCCGAATAACCGGGTGAGCATAACCCCCGATACCGACAGTGTTTCCTGGGTGATGGCGGTCATTTCGGCGGTGGATTCCTGCACCCGCGCCGACATGGCGCGCCGGCGTTTGCCCACCAGGTAACTGAATACGGCGAACACCGGAGTGATGCCAGCGGCGACGATGGTCAACTCCCACGACAGCACTGCCATGGCAATCAGCGTGCTGATCAGGATGACGACGTTGGAAAGGATGTTGCTGACGGTGCCGGTCACCACCACGCGGATGCCGGCCACGTCGTTGGCGACACGGCTCTGGATTTCGCCCGTTTTCTGGGAGGTGAAGAACCCGAGAGACAGCGATTGCAGGTGGGTGTAGAGACGGTCGCGCAGATCACGCATCACCCGCTGGCCCACCTGCTGCGTCAGCCAGGTTTGCAGGACGCCAAGCGATCCGGTGACGATTACGACGGCGGCCATGGCGGCGGCCAGGGTCCACAACAGCGGGATATCGGGGCCGCCGTCAACGAAAAGCGCCGAGTCGAAAACAACCCTGATCAGGATGGGGTTGACCACCCCAAGGCCGGCGGTGACCAGGATCAGCAGTCCGATGGCCAGAACCCGCGGCCAGTGGGGTTGAAATGCTCCGGCGATTCGCCGGTTGAGGTTGGGCACCCGGCGGCTGGGCCGGCCTTCGCTGCCCGACGCTGATCGGCGTGGGCCGTGGGGCATGTTTTCGCGCACCGGGCGCATGGCGCGCCGCCCTAGCTGATCGCCTCTTTGAGACGTCGGATAGCGTCGATGTGGTCGTCCGGCGATGCGGCGCCGCGCAGTCCGGCGGCCATGTGGGTTGCACCGATCTCCTCCCAGGATTTCAACTCGGTGAGCCAGTCCTCGGGATTGTTGTCGGCGGTGATGGTAATGCGGCCTTCAAACCCGACCTCGGAAGGGTCGCGGCCGACGGCTTCGGCCTGGGCGCGGATACGTCCCAGGATGGCCTGCCCGCCGGAGTCCGGAGCGAACATGGGGAAGTATCCGTCGGCGAGCCGGCCGATGCGCCGGATGGCCGCGTTGGGCGGCGTGGGAGCGTTGCCGCGTCCGGCGCCTACCCAGATGGGAATGGGTCGCTGCACGGGCAGGGGGTTGATGCCGGCGTGGGTGATGTCGTGGTACTTGCCGTGGAAGTCGATCACGTCCTCGGTCCACAGTTGACGCAGCACGTCGATCTGCTCGTCGCAGCGGCTGCCGCGTGTGGCGAAATCGACTCCCAACGCCTCGTATTCCACCGAGTTCCAGCCCACGCCGATGCCCAGGCGCAGGCGACCGCCGGAGAGAAGATCGACCTCTGCGGCCTGCTTGGCCACCAGCGCGGTCTGACGCTGGGGCAGGATCAGGATGCCCGTGGTCAGGCCGATTTTCTTGGTGACTGCGGCCAGGTAGGCCATCAGGGTGAAGGGTTCGTGGATGTATGACTCGTGGGTGTAGGGGAACTGGGGAACCTCGGGGTGCTTTTCCGGCACCGCGCCAAGGACGTGGTCGAGGATGCGCACGTGGGTGTAACCCAAATCCTCGGCGGCCTGGATGTAGTCGCGCAAGGCGCCGAAATCGTCGCCAATCTCAACTATGGGAACCGAAACGCCAATCTCCATCGTGGAACCTCCCTCCAATCGTTTCGCGAAACAGGCGACGGCCCCGTCGCCTGGGCAGTGGCTACGGGGTCATTATAGCGGGTGATGGGTGAGGAGTGAGTTAGGCGCGAATTGATTAGGTTCGAAACCGTTCCGGTATCTGCCCCCGACGCCGACGAGCCTCTTCAAACTCGGCGCGGGTCAACCCAATTTGATCAAGTATAGAAACCATGGTCACCGGGTCAACGTCGCCGCGATGACTCGGAAAAAAGTCGCCAACCCTGACCTTTCGTGCCGAAAGACCGTATGGTTTCCACCTCCTGACTCGCTGAAGTTGAGACGGCGTAAGGGTCTGACGACTTCGCGCGTATTGACTCCTGGAATATACAGCGGCATCTGCTACTTTGCCGACACTGGCGGGCTTATCAGTTGCGGCGCGACACTGTGGACCTCGTATGTCCAGCCGTCGTGTTCACATTCCGCCACCAGTTCCGCGATTTTGGCTTTCCCTAATTCGCGCAGTTGCGTCAGGCGTGGTTCAACGTCATCACCTGGCAATGGATACATCTGGCCCATGGCCATGGCGTCTGCAATCATCGCCAGCGCATCCTCCTGGTCCGTTCCTTGTGAGACGGCGCCGGGTATTCCGGGGCAGATTGCGGCGTAACCTATGCCTGAGTAGATGAGGATGACTTCATAAAGATCGTTGTCGATAATTCCGTTTGCCATGCCACTCCTCCAATCAACGATGTGCAATACCGCGTGCTGCCATCAGATCATGAAGTTCATCTCGCCGACGATGCGTTCGCCCAGGGCGCGGTCGCCGGCGATGGTTACGGAGTTGTTGGAGAGCGCGTGTTCGGCGGTCCAGCGGCCCGTGCCCAGCGCGTTGAACGGCTCCAGCCCCATGGTCAGGCGGACGGTGGGCGATTCGGGCGCCGGATCCAGGCGATTGGCGCGGCCGCCTTCCATGTTCAGCGAAATGGCGCCGCCAACCTCGCCGGTAATTTCAAACACCACGGTCGTACCGTCATCGGGCGCCACCTTGCGGCCCACAACGAAAGGCATCGCCATCGCCGTCCGTCCGTAGGCGTGCTGCGCCACCGGACCGCTGAGGTGGCCGGGGATGCCCAGGGTGCGGCGCATGTCCTGCTCGTGGACCCATGCGTCGTAGATGCGGATGGCGAGCAGGTCGGTGTATGGGCCCGTGCCCAGCGGGTTGGGAGTTTCCACTGCGAAATCTTCCTCGGTCATGGCGCGCAGCACCCGCAGTCGCTCGGCGGTGATTTCGCGGAACTCGGCGAGTATGTCGGCTCCGCTGAATTGGCGGCGATAATCGACCAGCACCTCGTTGTTCTGGCCGACCTCGTTGCGGACGTGGGATGTGTCGGACGGCTCATGTTCCGGAGCAGGCCGACCCAGCAGTCGACATTCGCTTCCGACCAGGTGGGATACCTGGTCCTGCACCGCCCAGCCAGGGCACTCGGTTTGCAGGGCCCACTGCTCGGGGGTCAGATCGGCGCACAGCCCATCGATTGACTGCCACACCGATTCCATAAGATCGACCATTTGCTGGGACATATTTGATACTCCATAAATCAGTATCGCGCCGGTTGGCGCGTCGAGACAGGTTGGTGTTTACATGGTTCGTAGGGCAAAGTCGTCAACGTACCCAGCGACACTCCGGGAGATGGCCGCGGTATCCGGAGTCGGGACAGGTGCAGCCGATGTCGTCTCTTCGAGAGTAGCCCAGGGATTCCAGCCAGCCGTTGAATCCTGGGTAGAATCCGTAGCCGTCGTCGATGGCGCGGTAACCGGCGCGGAGGGCGGCCAACACCTCATCGTGGTTGGGCGCCGTGAAGCCCGCCGAAGTTTGCGTAGGCGCTGCCATTCCGTTCAGTCGGTGACCAGTTCGACGACGTCCTGGGCGAACACCATGTCCTCTTCCCCCACCTGGTCGGGGTCGTCGGGACTGGTGACGTAACGAACGAACAGCCAGACGCCGTCCCTGGGGTTGGAAACGACCTCGGCGGTGGCGTCGGAGTGCAGCCGCACCGTCTGGCCAGGTTCCACTTCAAACAGGTTCACAATGTCGGCCATGTTGCGCCTCGACTTGGCTTGGCGATTATCAGAAGAAGAAGGTCAGGTTCTTGGCCAGCAGCACGTTTTGATCCAGGAAAACCTGCCGCTGGGCGATCCGCCATTCGCCGTCCGCGCGGCGCAGCACGTCCTCGCGCCGGCCCACCAGGATGTCGGTCTCGGTTGCAACGCGGTTGCGATAGATGATGAACCGGCACCGGAGGGAAACCTCCTCCGCTTCGGCGGCCGTGGGCGTTGCTTCGGTGATCTCCACGTTGGTTACCAGGTGGGAGATGCGGGAGAGCGGTTCCTCGGCCCAGTGGACGCCGGTGAGGATCTGGTTGACGCGGCGGGTGAGGGTGTCCTTGCCCTCGTCGAACCAGTTGATGTCGTGGCCTTCGCGGGTGAACTCCCTCTCAAGCTCACCAAACTTGACGTTGCGACGCATGGGAACCCAATAGCGAACGTCGTCGGCGAGCAGGTCCAGCCACTCCTCATAATGCCGGTCGTCCAGCAGGTTGGCCTCGTGGTACAGGAACGCCTCAACGTCCTGCTTGAGCAGGAGCATTGCCAGCGCGTCGTTGGCGACTACCATTGTGGCGCCTAGCAGGTTGAACCGTTGGCTTTGCGCCAGCCGGCCAGTTCGTCCCAGTCGCGGGCGGCCATGAAGTCCGACCACCTGGTGTAGAAGGTGCGCTGGTTCTGCTCGCCGGCGCGGGCCTTGGTAACGTCCAGCACCGTCCCCGGGATGCGGAGGCCGCCGTCTTCGAAATCGGTGACGGCGTAGCCCATGCCCATCTGGTAATTGTAGTGGTGGCGACGGGCCATCGCGCCCCGACTGGCGGAATGGGCGTAGTTCCAGTTCTCCATGTCGTCCTGCTCGGTCAGTCCGCTGGGTCCGGAGTAGCGGATGTAGTATTGGCGCAGGAACTCCTTGACCTCCGGGGGCGCGGAGCTGTCCACCAGGAACCAGCGCCATACCTCGGTCTGGTCGGGCCCGCGCGGGTGCCAAACCGCGATGCTGCGCGGCTGGCGCGGCAGGTATGACATATTCGGGAATATGGTGCCGGGGCCGCCCAGGATGCGCCACAGTTCACCCTTCCGTTCCTTGCGGGCGATTTCGGTCTGGTAGAAATAATCGGCGATGACGGGGTCGTTCTGGTAGGACGGGACCGGCTGCGCCTCGGCAGAGCGCAGGAACACGATGGTTCCGTGGCCGCGGTCAGGGAAGGAGATGTCCAGGGCGCGAGCGCCGTCGCGTTCGCTGGTGTCCCTGCGACCCCGACCGGAGGGGCCGATGCCGACCAGATCCACGGAGCGGTGGCTGATGTTGTGGTAGCGGTCGCCGATGAAGTTCTCGGCGGGGAATTTCCAGTTGCTCGGCACCAGCCACTTTTCGATGCCGCCGATCACCTCGGTGCCGCCCTCGGAACCGTCCCAACCATCGAACAGGATGTCCAGGTAAGTTCGGAACTCGCCGATGTATTCCAGGAAGTCGGGAGCGTTGGGGTCCCACGTTGCCCAGATGCCGCCCTTGTAGTTGGCCATCTTGGGCACGCGGATCAGGCCCCATTGCGACTTGTCCAGTTCCTCGTGGTAGGCGTCCTTATAGAACGGCACGCCGACCAGCGCGCCGTCGGTGGCGAAGCTCCAACCGTGATACGGGCAGGTGAAGATTGGGGTGTTGCCCTCATCGTAGCGGCACACTTTCATACCCCGGTGCATGCACGAGTTCAGGAACACGTGGATTTCGCCCGCACGGTCGCGGCACAGTATCACCGATTCCTCGCCCATTGAGGAGACGAAGAAGTCGCCGGGCTTGGATATCTGGCTTTCGTGGCCGACGAACAGCCAGGCGCGGGTGAAAATACGCTCCTGTTCCTCGGCGTAAATGTCGGAGTTGACGAATATCTCGCGGCTGACCATGCCGTTTTCCTGGTCAACCAGTCCGCTGTAGGCGCTGGGTTGGAACGTAATCGCCATGTTGTCCCTCCGGGCGCGGGTCGCCCAGCCGAATGTTATCACACCGCTCGCAATCGCGGGTTTGTCAGCCGCTGCCCAACTCGGTGTTCGCCAGGGATTCCAGGATGCGCGCCACGACGGGGTAGCCCTCGTCGCCCCAACCCGCCTCCTGCGCCTGCCGGTACAGGTCGTTGGCAATGGACCCGGTCCCTGCGGGAGCGCCGACGCGCTCGGCGAGGGCGCAGGCCAACGCAACGTCCTTGGCGACAATGTCCAGCGTGCCGCCGGCCTCAAACGACCGGCTGATAACGCTGGCAGGGATGGAATTGAACGCGCGGCTGGCTCCGGCGCTGACCGGAACTATCTCGGCCAGCACGGCGGGATCGACGCCGCCCAGGCGGGCGATGAGCATACCCTCGATGGCGGCGATGAGATTGGTGTAACCCATGTATTGCGTCGCCAGTTTTGCGGTGCAGGCCGCGCCCGCCGGGCCCACGTAAAACACCTGGGCCGCGACGGCGTCCAGAGACTCCGACACGCCATCGAATACGGAGCGATCGCCGCCCACCATCATGGTCATGTTGGGTGGCCGTCCGCTGACGGGGGCATCCAGCATGTGCAGGCCGCGCCGGGCGCAGGCGTCGGAGACGCGGCGGGCGACGTCGGGGTCGTTGGTGGTGGTGTCCACCAGCACCGAACCGGCGGGCATGGCGGACAGGACCGCCGACTCCTCGCCCAGAATGACGGATTCGACCTGAGCCGGACCGGGCAGGGACGTCCAAACGATCCGGTTGCCGGATGCGGCGGCTTCCGCGTTGTCGCCCCAATGCGCGCCGCGTTCCAGCAGCGGTTCGGCCGCTTCGCGACGCAGGTCGTACACGGTGAGATTGACGCCGGCGTCCAGGAGGCAGCCGGCCATCAGGCTGCCCATGGTGCCGACGCCGATGAATCCCTGTTTTGCGGGTAGGGTCAATTTGGTTCTCCGGTGCAGGTTGGGTGATGGAGAGGTTCTCAGTAGATTGCGGCGCAGGCGGGCAGCGCGGTGTGGAAAACCGCCTGTTGGTTGAATCTCGCCTTGTATGCGTCCGAAATCTCTCTGACGGCGTTGATGCCGGATTCGGTGGCGTCGGCCGGTACGAGTACGTTCAGGACTCTTGTCGATTCCCGGTAAAGGCGACCCTCGTCCGTGTCCAGCCATTGGCCGTGGGCGTCCAGAACGGTGAGGCCGTCGGGAAAGCGTGGGGTGATGATTTCCTCAAGGAATGTCTGCCAATCCGAATCCGCGATGGTCTGACCATCCCCGGTTTCCTGGCCGAAATAGACGTTGAGTTCGATGAATGGATCCATGCCGTCCAGACAGTCAATGGCCTCAGCCGACACGCAGGCCGCCGCGATGAACAACAGCAACGCCGCGACCGGGACGATGATTCGCGACGCCAGCATGGCCTATTCGTAGTAGTCAACCAGCGGGATTTCGTGCAGGGCGGGAATCACCTCGCGGCCGATCAACTCGATCGAGCGCATCACGTCGTCGTGGGCCATTGCGCCTTCGTTGCCGTAGATGTGCAGGTACCCCGGGTTGAGGCGATCTATAATCATGGAAAGTTTTTCGCGCACCGTGTCGGGACTGCCCACGATGATGTTGTTGGCATCCTGCAGTTCCTCGTAGGTCATCATCCGTCCGAATCCACCCGCGCCGGGCAGGGTGCGCTGGATGCTGACGGCCTCGCGGGACTGGTAGCCTGGCGGGTCGTTGTGCTCGCGGGGGCCACGGTTGCGATGCTCCTGGGTCCACAGGAATTCACGGCCCAGTTCCTGCGCCTTTTCGTCGGTGTCGGCGCAGAATACGCGCAGCAGGTAGCCGAAGTGCTCCGGCCCAGGCTGGAACCCGGTTTCCTTTGCGGTGTCGATGTACACGTCCCGAAGGCGACTGGTGTGCTCCAGCAAGGAGCCGAGGTTCATGTAGGGATGGCGATGCGTTGCCGCCCAGACCACCGACTCAGGACTGCTGAATCCCGGAAACCAGATGGGAGGGTGCGGTTTTTGCATCGGCAGCACCCACGGGTTCACCTTCCTGTAATGGTAATACTCGCCCTCGTACCGGAACGGTCCAGGCTCGGTCCAGCACTTGATGATCAGGTCGTGGGCTTCCTCGAAGCGGTCCCGGTTTTGCGGCGGAGCGACCCCGCCCTGCAGGGTCTCGACCGCGGTGCCGCGCACGAATCCGGAGATGATGCGTCCACCGGAGATGCAGTCCAGCATGGCGATCTCCTCGGCCATGCGGATGGGATCGTTGATGGCGATCACGTTCCCCAGGATGGCGATCTTCGCGTTCCGGGTCACCTTGGATATGACGGCGGCGTCGATATTCACCGCGGGTTTCATGCACCAGTATGAGGCATGGTGTTCGTTGGACATGATGCCGTCGAAGCCGTTTTCATCAGCCCACGAATACTGCTCGTGATACTGGTTGTACAGAATGTGGGCCCGGGCCGGATCGAAGTGGGAGTTGGGGAAGTCCAGTCGCCCCGACTCATACTGTTCCACATCTTCGTCGGTCACATGGCTGTAGGGTTGTTCGGAGAACCAGAAAACTTCAACCTTGTCTTTGGGCATGGGGCCTCCTCGCCATCGCGGGCGGGTCGCGTCGCGGGGTTCGCGTGGTTGCGGTATGGCGCCAGTATAGGTAAGGCCCACAGTGGGGGCAAGGGAACCGCCGGCGCTTCGGTGGACGTGGCCAGACATTCGCGATGGCAATGCCTGTGCATCCTCACGCGTACCCACTTTGATAATCTGTCATTGCGAGTCCGCCACAGGCGGAC
>CAZCZB010000012.1:0-63103 GCA_964502995.1 uncultured Dehalococcoidia bacterium | reverse complement strand
ATGCTCCAGTATTTCACCGGCAGCCAGCAGCACAACATCCGCCTGCGCGACTACGCAAACCGTCAGGGATTGTCGTTGAACGAATACGGGATCACCGTCATCGAAAGCGGCGAAACCGAAAAGTTCCCTGACGAAGAATCGTTCTACGCCCGCCTGGGCCTGCCCTGGATACCGCCGGAATTGCGCCGCGGCGCAGATGAGCTGGACGCCGCCCGCTCCGATGCGTTGCCCGAACTCGTCACCGTGTCAAACCTGCGCGGCGATCTCCACCTGCACAGCGACTGGAGCGACGGCAAGTTCCCCCTCGAAGAGATGGTGGCCGCCGTGGCGTCAATGGGTTACGAGTACATGGCCCTCACCGACCACTCTCAGGGCCTCGGCGTGGCGAACGGACTCACCCCCGACCGCCTGGCCCGCCAGGTGGAAATTCTGAAGAGTCTCCAGGACCGCTACCGCATGACCATCCTTTGCGGATCCGAGGTGGACATAAGGGCCGATGGTGCGATGGACTTCCCAGACGACGTGTTGGGAATGTTGGACTGGGTAATCGCGTCGGTTCATAACGCCATGAACCAGGACCGCGAAACCATGACCGACCGCATCATCAGCGCCATGGAAAACCCCCACGTCAGCGTCATCGGCCACGCCTCCACCCGCCTGCTCGGACGCCGGGACCCCGTGGACTTCGATATCGAAGCGTTGCTGCAGACGGCTCGCGCCACCGGCACCGCCATGGAAATCAACGCCGCGCCCGAGCGCCTCGACCTCAAAGACACCCACGCGGCCCGCGCTCGCGAACTTGGTGTGCCGCTGGTCATAAACACCGACTCCCATCACACCGACAGCCTCAGCAACCAGCGGTTCGGAGTCGCCGTGGCCCGCCGCGCGTGGTGCGGCCCCGAGCACATCCTGAACGCATACCCGGCCGCAGAGTTCATGGGCTGGCTGCGTACCCCCAAAGCGGAACGCCCGGCGAGGTTCGATGCCATGGTTGCCGGGCAAAAATCGATACAGGCGTAGATGACCACCGTCGAGATCATACCCGCGCCCGATGGTGTCGCCCCGACCGAGTTTGTGTCGGGCGATTACGAACTGGCCGGTTTCCCGCACCACGAAGTGGTCATTGAGGAACTGCGGCGCAGCGCGGGGCAAACACAACCCTGGCATCTGGCATTGCTCGGCGCCATTTCCAAATGGGACCTTGTCCATGAGCGCACCCCAGACCGGCATTGGCGGTACGTGATCGGTGGCGAGGCCCTGGACTGGCTGACCCTTGCGCAACGCCTGTGCCTGGAGATTCCGGACGTCGTCCCGTCTGATGAACTCGAAGCCCTGCTGTTCCGGGGCCAGCTTCCGCAGCGCATCGGACCCGAAAAGTTCCGGGAGTTGATCGGCCCCTACCGTTATACCGCCGTCCTCAATTACCACTACGGCGTCGTCGTAGAAGAGGCCATCCAGTTGGTCGTTGAAGACGCCTTGCGCAAATCACGCATCGCGCGCTGTTACCAGGACACCGACGAAGTCGTCGACGATGCCTACCGGCACCTGTACGGCGAGCCCCAACCGGTTCTGGCCGGCCAATTCCTCGCCGAAACGGACGGTATCTGGGGATCCGACCTGGAGAATCTCTCCCTCGCTGCGTGGCAGGAATTCACCTACTGGCTGTTCAAGAAACGGGTCCGCAAGTGGCACCCCGCGAGAGTGGCCAGCGATACCCGCCGGGGGCTGGAGCGCCTGCGCGAACTGAACGTCATTTCGGACAACCTCCCGTCCGCCGGATTCGAGGGGCCCGCTCATGAAGCGCCGGCCTTGTCCGGAGCCTGGACGCCATAAGGCGTCCGACAACCGAAACCGAAGGGGCGGCCAATCGGCCGCCCCTGTTGCTTGGTTGATATGCCGCCCCTGATTACAGACCGTACACCCGACGGTAACTGAGGCTCATGCGCTTGCGGTCGGTGTCGATGCTCAGGATCTGCACCTTGATCTGCTGGCCCTGATACACGATCTCCTTGGGGTGTTCCATACGCCGCGCCGAAAGCTCGGAGATGTGAACCAGACCCTCGACCCAGTCTTCCAGCTTCACGAAGGCGCCAAAGTCCATCAGGCGCGTGACGGTGCCGTCGACGATGTCGCCGACCTGGTACCGCTCCGGCACCGAGTCCCACGGTTCCGGTTGCGTCCGTTTCAGGCTCAGGGAAATCTTGCTGTTTTCCCGGTCCACCCTGAGAACCTTCAACGTCAACGTTTCGCCGATGCTGACGACTTCTTCCGGAGACTTGACCATCGACCATGAAAGCTCGGAAATCGGCACCAGTCCTTCGGCGTCGCCCAGGTCCACAAATGCGCCGAACCCCCGCATGGAGCGAACGGTTCCCTCGACGATTTGTCCTTCCTCGAGCACTTCCAGCAGCTTTTCCTTGGCCGCGTTTCGCATCTGGCGCCAGATGCGGCGCTCGGTCAGCACCAGCTTCTCGCGCTGCGCGTCCAACTCCAGGATGTTGAACCGGGCGTCCTCTCCGATCCGCGCATCCAGGTGCTCAACGCGTCCTTCTTTGGGCACGGGGGCCATCTGCGAGAATGGGACGAAACCGCGGACGCCATTCCAGTCCACTACCAAACCGCCCTTGTTGTGCTGCACAACCTTGGCGTCAAGTTCGGCATCCTTTTGGTGCAAATCGATCAGATCCTCCCAGACCTGTTTCTCCTGCGCCTGGTCATAAGAGAATACCGCCATGCCTCCCGGCCCGCGGTTGTTCACGTGTATCACCATGACGCGGGAGCCCGGAGTCATCTGCTCGCGCTTTTCATCGGTCAATGTACGCATTTCCTGGGGAGGCACTATCCCCTCGGTCTTGAGGCCGGCGCTGATCACCATCCCCTCTTCGTCTATGCGCACTATTTCCCCGGTCACCAGATCGCCTCTGCGGTACTCCCTCGGCGAAAATGCCGATTCGGGGAGTTCCGACATATCGGTGACTGCGTACGGGTCCTGGGCTACCATCAGTTTCGTTACTCCTTCCACTTACTCCGGCAAATTCGCAGCGACTTGCAATGGGTCACTGGGGTTACGAGTCGTTATACGATCACAATACCTACAATCCGCCTGCCTAATAATACTTATACCGAGCTCAAATTGCAACCGGGCCGACGTGAACCCGGTTCAAAAGCCGCCACCCTGGCGCCGGTCGCAATCGCCCGTGCCAACCCACCGCCCGCGGAACCACGGTCCCTCCGGCGGAAATGCCGTTACCCAAATGGGGTACCCTTTCACCGGCGCAACGTGCCGGATGCTTCCGTTGTCGCGCCGCACATCCGCTCATCCTTGGCTTGCCGCAGGTCAGCCTGCGAAGGATCGCCTGCGCAGGACTCAAGGGTGAGACGCACGGTTTGACGTGCCCGTCGCGGGCGACCAAACGACCGGTGGGCCAACAATCGAACGGTTTTCGGCCGTCTGCTGACCGTTCTGTCGTCCGCTAACCGTGTGGACAGCGTGCCTATCCGATGCTAACATTTTTTTGGTCGAATTTTTGGTTGCAATCGGTGGCTGCGAAATACGGAGACAGCATCGACATTGATGACCCGAGACAGGATGCGACAATGACAGAACCTGCCAATGCGATACCCCGCGCTTACGATGCGGGGACTGTTGAACAACGCATTTATCAAAATTGGTGGGACTCCGGCTATTTCGCGCCACGCACCGACGCGCCAGGCCAGCCCTTCTGCATCGTTATGCCGCCGCCCAATGTTACGGGCGAACTGCACCTGGGGCACGCGCTGACCGCCAGCCTGCAGGACGCGCTGACCCGTTGGCATCGCATGCGCGGTGTCCCGACCCTCTGGCTCCCCGGCAAAGACCATGCCGGTATCGCCACCCAGTGGGTTGTGGAACGTTCCCTGGCGGAACAGGGCGTTGACCGCCACTCGTTGGGCCGCGATCGTTTCGAAGAGCGCGTCTGGGAATGGGTTGCGCGGTATGGCAACACCATCGATGAGCAGCACCGCCGTCTGGGCGCATCCTGCGACTGGTCGCGACTGCGGTTCACCCTGGATCCCGGCCCCGCGCGCGCCGTCCGCACGACCTTCGTCAACCTGTACAACAAGGGTTTGATCTATCGCCACGAACGGATCATCAACTGGTGCCCCCGTTGCGCTACCGCCCTTTCCGATCTCGAAGTCGATTACGAAGAGCGCGACGGCAAACTCTACTACATTCGTTATCCGCTGGCCGATAGCCCCGACGAATATGTCACCGTCGCCACCACTCGCCCCGAATCCATGCTCGGCGATACCGGCGTTGCGGTCCACCCCGAGGACGAAAGATACCAGGGCAAGGTGGGACGCATGGCCGTCCTCCCCATCGTCGGGCGCGAAATCCCCATCGTGGGCGATGCCGCCATCGAGATGGAATTCGGCACCGGCGCGCTGAAGGTCACTCCCGGCCACGATGTCGTCGACTTCGAAATCGGCGAACGGAACAACCTCCCCATCGTTAACGTCATCGGTTTCGACGGCTGCATGACCGAAGCGGCCGGCCCCAAATATGCCGGCATGGAACGCTTCGCCGTGCGATCCGCGATTGCCGAAGAACTGGACAACCTGGGCGTGCTGGAGCGCGTTGAGGACTACCACCACTCCGTGGGCCAGTGCCAACGGTGCAGCGAGGTCGTTGAACCACTGATCAGCCTGCAGTGGTTCCTGAACGTGGGGCGGCACACCGACCCGGACAGCATCGCCGGTCGCGCCCACGCCGCCGTGCAAAATGGGGACATCGAAATCGTCCCCGAACGGTTCGCAAGGGTCTATCTCAATTGGCTTGAAAACATCCGCGACTGGTGCATCAGCCGCCAATTGTGGTGGGGTCACCGCATACCGGTGTGGTACTGCCGCGCCTGTGGTGGAATCGCCGCCCGCATCGACGATCCAACGTCATGCGACTTGTGCGGCAGCGCGGATATCGAGCAGGAAAACGACGTTCTGGACACGTGGTTCAGCAGCGGCCTGTGGCCTCATTCGACCCTCGGGTGGCCGGGATCCGACGCCCGCGACATGGACTTGTTCTATCCCAACTCGGTGTTGGAAACGGGATACGACATCCTGTTCTTCTGGGTTGCCCGCATGATCATGCTGGGAATCGAAAATACCGGCGATGTGCCGTTCCGGTCGGTTTACCTGCACGGCATGGTTCTGGATGCCGAGGGTCAGAAGATGAGCAAGACCCGTGGCAACACGCTGGACCCCCTCGACCTGCTCGAACAATACGGCACCGATGCCCTCCGCTTTGCTCTGACCACGGGCACCGCTCCGGGGAACAACCTCCGCCTGAGCAACGACAAGCTGGAGTCCGCGCGCAACTTCGCCAACAAGATATGGAACGCCGCCCGGTTCGTTATCACGTCGGTGGAAGACGTGGACGATCTGGATGGATGGCATGAGTCCATCGCTCCCGAGCATCGTGAAGACCGGTGGATCGTGGGCCGCCTCGACGCCCTGACCGTGTCCGTCAACCAGTGCCTCACCGAGTTCGAGCTGGGCGAAGCGCAGCAGAAGCTCTACGATTTCGTCTGGAACGATTTCTGCGACTGGTACATTGAAATGGCCAAGGTGCGCCTGCGTCAGGGCGACCGCGATGCCGCGATCACTCTGGTCCACGTGCTGGAGCGTTCGTTGCGCCTGATGCACCCGTTCATGCCTTTCGTCACCGAGGAGATTTGGCAGAACCTGGTTGCCCGGGTGCCATCGCCCTCCGGTCTGCCCGATTCCATTATGGTCGCTGAGTACCCGCAGGTTGAATCTGTCCGGTCTTACGAAGACTCCGAGGCAGAAATCGGCGTGGTCATGCAGACCATCCGCGCGGTTCGCAATATGCGGGCGCAACTGCGCATCCCCGCCGGCCAAAAATTGGAAGCCGTTATTGAATCCAATGGCATGGCACACGTCGTAGAGGGAGAGCGAGACGCAATCTGCTCCCTCGCCAGGGTCGAGCCGCTTCTCATCCTGGGCGACGGCGATGCCGACAGCGTTGGCGGCGTCAGCCTTGTTGTTAATCCCCTGGTGGTGCGGCTGCCCCTCGAGGGCATCGTTGACCTTGGCGCGGAATCGGAGCGTCTGGATCAGGAACTGGAGGCCACGCTGAAAAACCAGCAGAGGGTGGAGCAACTGCTCTCCAACGAAAACTTCGTGGCCCGGGCGCGACCCGAGGTCGTCGAGAAAGAACGGGAACGGTTGCGCACCCTGGGTGAGCAGCGAGAACGAATCGAGGAGATCATTGCGCAACTTTCTGCCTGACCGCACACTCGCCACAATCAGGGTATTGCGTCCCTGCCCTGCGGGGCGCTTTTTGGCACAGTTCACAAGTCGATAATTTTTTGGGTTTCAGAGGAGCCGGTTAATGACACATACTACTATCCGCCTGGTTTTGTTCGTCCTGACGCTCGGCCTGTTGCTGGCCGCCGCCGCTGGTTGTTTCGGTGGGGATGATGAGGAAGTGAATGAGGACGTGGACATCGACGCCACCATCGAAGCGGCCGTGCAGGCGGCAACGGTTTCGGATGATCCTACCCCTGAACCCACCGCGATGCCGGAGGCCACCCAGGCTCCCACCGTCGATATCCCGGCAACGGTCGCCGCAGCCATTGCCGCCAGCCAGGCAGCCTCAGGTTCCCCCACCGCCGCGCCGGCGCCGGTCGCGGCCACCCCCGTGCCACCGGCCGCCGCGCCGACCGATACTCCCGAGCCAACGGCAACTCCGGTACCCACCGCAACCCCGGTCCCGACTCCAACTGCTGCCACCTCAAGCGGCCCGCCGTGCATCATTGCCGGCGTCGTTACCATCGGCAACTCCCGCGCTGACGTGGGAGATACCGTGTACGCCCGCAGCAAGACCGACAACATCATCGTCGAAGCCGACGTGGATGAGAACGGCCGATACGTCTTGACGATCTCCGACTTCGATCTCGTGTTTGACCTCTACGTCAACAGCGATGATTCGGGCCTGGATTCGCCCGTTACCACCCGCGGCTGTCGCGAAATCAGAAACCTCCAAATCGGATAACCAACGGAGTCAACATGGAAATAGAAACCGCGCTGGGCATCATCGGCTATCCCATCGGTCATTCTATTTCTCCAATTTTCCAGCAGGCAGCCCTGGACGCATTGGCCGTCGACGCGCAATATCGGGCCTACGAAGTCCCGCCCGATGGCGTCGGCGGCTTCGTTAACTCGCTGCGGTCCGACGGCGTATCCGGCATCAACGTCACCGTCCCCCACAAGGAAGCGGTGATCCCGTTCCTTGATGAAATCGACGAGTGGGCCGCCGAAGCCGGCGCCGTGAACACCATCGTCAATCAAGGTGGGAAACTGTCGGGTTTCAACACGGACGGCTACGGGTTCCTGCGCGCCCTGCGGGAGTCCGCCAACTTTGAGCCCGCTGGCAGAAAAACCCTTATCCTGGGAGCCGGCGGCTCGGCCCGCGGCGTCGTGCAGTCCCTGATTCGCGCCGAAAGCGGCCCGCTGTCCATCGCCAACCGGACCCTGCAACGGGCCGAAACGTTGGCCGAATTGGCCAGGTCTGCCGGCGTGCCCGCTGATGCGATACCACTGGAATCGCGCGCCCTGGAACATGCCGCCGCCAACGCCGACCTCATCGTCAACTGCACGTCCCTGGGTATGCGTCACGGCCCCGATGAAACCGCCTCGCCGCTCCATGCCCAACAGATTCCGGCGTCAACACTGGTGTACGACCTGGTGTACAATCCCGAAGCCACGCCCCTCCTGTCTCAAGCGACGGAAGCCGGCGCCAAAACGCTGGGTGGCATCTCGATGCTGGTGTACCAGGGCGCGGCATCATTCGAGATTTGGTTGAATCAACCGGCCCCGGTGGCGGTAATGATGGCAGCCGCGTTGGACGCCATGCGCCAGCGTCAGGCCGCCGACCAACACTGACCACCAACCGACGCCTCGTGCCCCGGCCTCTCAAGTTCATAGCGTCCCCTTTGCCACAGGAGAAAGCATCCCGATGATACGTTGGTTCACAGCAGGCGAGTCCCACGGCCAGGGTTTGATGATTATCGTGGAAGGTATCCCAGCCTACCTCTCGCTGGACGAGGAATACATCGCCCACCACTTGGGACGCCGCCAGCGCGGTTACGGGCGCGGCGGACGCCAGCAGATCGAGCGTGACCACGCCCACATCCAGACCGGTGTCCGGCACGGCTACACCCTGGGCAGCCCCATCGGTATGCTGCTGGAGAACCGCGACTGGGTGAACTGGCAGGAAGCCATGGCCGTCGAATACATCGAAAACCCCTCGCAGGAAGGCCGCAACCGCCGCGTCACCCGCATCCGGCCCGGCCACGCCGACCTGCCCGGATCCATGAAGTACGGTTTCCACGACGTCCGCAACTCGCTGGAACGCGCGTCCGCCCGCGAAACCGCCGGCCGCGTCGCCGCCGGCGCCGTTGCGATGCGCCTCCTCGAAGAGTTCGGCATCGTGCTGCACAGCCACGTCATCTCCATCGGCAAAGTCAAGGCCAACCCTCCCGAACACGACGCAATCGACTGGGATGCCGTCGAAGAATCGCCCGTCCATTGCGCGGACGCCGCCGCCGCCGACCTGATGATGGCCGAGGTCGATGCCGCCCGCGAAGCCGGCGACACCGTCGGCGGCACCGTCGAAGTCATCGCCGAAAACGTACCCATCGGCCTCGGCTCACACGTCCACTGGGACCGCAAGATAGACGCGAAAGTCGCCCAGGCGCTCATGAGCATCAACGCGGTCAAGGCCGTCAGTATCGGGCCGGGCTGGGATCTGGCCGACGCCTGGGGCTCCGAGTTCCAGGACGTCATCGAACCCGTCACCGATCCGGACAATCCGTGGCAGCGCAGGACCAACCGGGCCGGCGGAACCGAGGGCGGCATGACCAGCGGCCCGCCCCTGGTGGCCCGCTTCGTCATCAAACCCATCGCCACCCTGCACAACCCGCTGCCGTCCGTGGACCTCGACACCGGCGAACCGGTGCAGGCCCATTTCGAACGCAGCGACGTATGCCAGGCCCCGCCGGCCGGCGTGATCGGTGAAGCGATGGTCGCCCTCGTTCTCGCCGATGCGTTCATGGAGAAGTTCGGCGGCGACAGCATCCCCGAAACCCGCCGCAATTTCGAAGGCTACCAGGCAACCGTCGGTCCCCGGCTGCGGTATAGTTAAATGGTAGAGCCGACCATGTGGATCAGTAACATAATCATTCGCCTGCGCGACCGGCTGCCCATGAGCCGCCGGCCGGCCGAACTCGGACTCCACGTGGACACGGAACTCATCCGCCGCCGCCGGGAACTGACCAGATCCCAGGCACAAGCCGGCCACAATCTCACGGTGCAAACCACCATAGATATGGCGCGCACCCAAACCTGGACCGGAGGCGGTTAACCCCGGTCTGAATAAACCCAGCGCCCAATCGGCGCGGGCGATATAACTTACAAAACATCGGAGGGTAAAATGCGCCCTCGCATATTGCTTACCGGCGCCACCGGATACATCGGCGGCCGATTGTTGAAGATGCTGGAAGCCGACGGGCTGCCGGTTCGGTGTTTGGCGCGAAGACCCGATAATCTCCGGGCACGGGTGGCCGCCACCACCGAAGTTGTCCAGGGCGACCTGCTTGACCCCGACTCGCTCCTCCGCGCCATGGCTGGCATCGACACCGCCTATTACCTCGTCCACTCATTGGGATCCGCCGGAGATTTCGAAACCGACGAAGCGGATGGCGCCCGCAATTTTGTCGCGGCCGCCAACCGGGCGGGCGTTCGCCGCATCATCTACCTCGGCGGGCTGGGATCCGACGCGCCCAACGTGTCTCCCCACCTCCGTAGCCGGAGGCGAGTCGGTGAAATCCTGCGCCAATCCGATGAGGCCGTAATCGAATTCCGCGCGTCCATAGTCATCGGTTCCGGCAGCGTTTCGTTCGAAATGGTGCGCGCGCTCGTCGAGCGTTTGCCCGTAATGATCACCCCTCGCTGGGTGTCCGTTCCCGCCCAGCCCATCGCCATCCACGACCTGCTGCGGTATTTGCGCGCCGCTGCCGATGCGCCCATAGACCGCAGCTCGATTCTCGAAATCGGAGGAGCCGACGTCGTTTCGTACGGCGACCTCATGCGGGAATATGGCCGTCAGCGGAACCTGCGGCGCCTGATGCTCGCCGTGCCCCTGTTGACCCCGCGCCTGTCCAGCCTCTGGCTGGGATTGGTCACGCCGGTATATTCACGGGTGGGTCGCAAACTCATCGACAGCCTGCGCCACCCCAGCGTCGTGCGGACGCCCGTGCCCCACGGACTCTTCGACGTGCAGCCAATGGGAGTGTCGGACGCAATACGCGCCGCCATCGCCAACGAAGATCAGGAAATCGCGGCAACCCGGTGGTCCGACGCCCTGTCGTCATCGGGAGCGCGTCAGCACGGGGGAATCGTCCGGTTCGGCGCTCGCCTGGTGGACACCAGGACCGCTACCGTGTCCGCCCCGCCGCACGTAGCCTTCGCGCCGGTATGCCGGATCGGCGGCCGGACCGGTTGGTACTACGCCAACTTTCTCTGGAAGATCCGCGGTTTCCTGGATCTCATGGCCGGTGGTGTCGGAGTCCGCCGGGGCCGGCGACATCCTGTTGAACTGCGGGTGGGCGACACCGTCGATTGGTGGCGCGTCGAAAGTGTCGAACCCGGTCGCAGGTTGAAGTTGTACGCCGAAATGCGTCTCCCCGGTCGCGCCTGGCTGGAATTCGAGGTGGAACCCCAGGGCGACGGCTCCACCATCCGGCAGACCGCCGAATTCGACCCCATCGGTCTGGCCGGGCTAATATACTGGTATGCCCTGTGGCCGTTGCACGCCTGCGTTTTCCGAGGCATGATCCGCGGCATCGCCAGGGCTGCAACCAACGATTCTTGAATACACTCCGAGGCTATCCCACCATGAAATACGGCGTAACCCTCCTGCCCACCTCCTACGAATCTTTCCGACGACACGTCCGCCTCGCGGAATCGGTCGGATTCGATTACATCGGTGTCGCCGATTCCCAATCTCTGTTTCGGGAATTGATCGTGTCGTTGACCGTCGCCGCCGTGGAAACCCAACGCGTCCATCTGGGGCCGTCGGTCACGAACCCACTGACCCGGCATCCGGCGGTGATGGCGTCGGCAATCTCATCTCTCAACGAACTGTCGGAGGGACGCGCGTTTCTGGGCATTGGCACCGGCGATTCTGCAATCCTCAACCTGGGACTGCGGCCGGCCCGCCTGGCGACCCTGCGCGAATACATCAGCGCCGTGCGCTCGTTCATGGCCGGCGATACTGCGGAATATCTCGGTCGAGAAGGCCACGTCCAATGGAGTCGGGACCCTGCTCCCATCATGATGTCGGCCGAGGGCCCGCGCACGCTGCGCATCGCCGGCGAAGTCGCCGACCGCGTCATGATCCACACCGGCCTCACCCCCGACATCCTTGAAGACACCGTCGCCCACGTCCGCGCCGGCGAGTGGCACGTCGGCAAACCCCTGGGCGAAACCCAGGTCTGGGCATTCGCCAAGTGCAACATCGCCGACGACCATGATGCCGCCATCGACGAGATAAAAATGGCCCTCGCCGCCAGCGCCCACCACGCATTCCGTTTCACGTTGGAAGGCAAGCACGTGCCCGAGCATCTGCACGAGGCCATGATGGCAATCCAGGGCGAATACGTGCCTGCCGAGCATGAACAGGTTGGTGACACGCGCAACGCCGCCATCACCGACGAGTTCGGAGTGACCGACTACCTGGCCGACCGGTTCGCGGTGGCCGGCACACCGGACGAGTGTCGCGCCAAGGTCGCGCAAATCGCCGGATCCGGCGTGGACGTGCTGCAAATAACCGCCATCAGCCACGACCCGGGCGACATAATCCGCAGATTCGGCGAGGACATAATCGCCCACACCCCATAAACCCGCCGCCCGGGAAACGCCCGCCCCACCGGACCATCCCTGGCCGCTCCATGTCGGACGCTTGTCCCATAGTAGGGGCGAATAATCATTCGCCCCTCCCTCAACCCCATCGCTGTAAATCTAATTCGGTCCGTTACCCATCTTTCCCAAATCCAACCCACCATCCCGTCAATCCCGTCCATCCATGCAAAAACCCGGACCACTGACACCAGCCCATTGCGCCGACCTTTCGCCACGCCGTATGCTGGTATCATCTAGATAGAAACAGCTGTTCGCCCCACGATACCCAGAGAGGCAGGTAAAGCTCTTCGACGGCCAACCACCGTCAGTTTCAAAATCGCAACCGGTTCAGGTGGCACGCGTCCGGCCAATTATTATCCGGCGGTCGCCATGCTGAATTACCGGGCTCGTTCGGACCCGGGCGCTATGGACGCAGCCAATGCGTCCCCGGCGCGAACATTGCCGATCAAATAGTTGCGTACCACCGGCCGTATGCTGACAACGAAGAGCCGCCTGCCTCTCCCACAACAACCCAACAAAGGAGAAAGCCAGTCCAAACACCAGTAAAACCGTAGGGACAACCTCCGTGGTCATCCCGCTTCACAAAACCGTGCGCAAGGCCAACCCTGTTGTTCGCCAACCGCACCAAACCTGCGTGGGGGCAACCCTTTTGGTTGCCCCGCGTTGTGGCTGTCCCGAGTAGTGGCTGCCCCGCTCGCGTCCATGTCGGCGGCGATTTACGCAGAAATCCCGCGATCCCAACATGCCTTGATGGGCAGCGCCGTCCGGGCGCCAAAGGGTAGGGGCGACACATCCGTGTCGCCCCTGCGTCGCATGATATGGCGTGCCAACTAGGGGAACAGGATCTCCCCGGTCTCGGCATCCTCAACTGTTATCGCGGTCACCGGGCAGTTCTCGGCGGCTTCGATGATCGTCTCTTCCGGGTCTCCCGCCGGATCCTTCACGTAGGACTGCCGGTCCTCGTTGAGGCCGAAGGTGTTTTCGGCGAAGGTTTCGCACATCGCGTTGCCCACGCACACATTGTAGTCCACGGTGATTTTCAACTGTCGGGCCATCAGGGCTCCCTCCTCACGGGTTTCAGGTAATTTTCAATGGATACGGTCAGCGGCGACTGTGAATTATATGCTATTGCATGCTGACGGGTAGATTCAACAGAGTGCGTTGCCCCACGCTGGGCAGGTACTCAAGATTCGCGGCGTCGGTTTCCAACTCGAAACCCTCAAACCGGCGGGCCAGTTCAGCGAATGCTTCTTGTCCCTCCAGTCGTGCCAGCGTCGCGCCCAGGCAATGGTGTACTCCGCTCCCAAAAGCGACGTGGGGGTTCGGGTTGCGCGTAATGTCCATCCCGTCGGGGTTTTCAAATACGTCGGGATCCCGGTTGGCGGATGAGATCACCCATCGCACCCGTTCGTCCTTGCCCACCTGCTGCCCATCGCCCATGTCCACGTCCTGGGTGGCGATGCGCTGGATGGATTTCAGCGGCGAATCATACCGCAGCACTTCCTCAACCGCGTTGACAATGTGTGCGTCGGGGTCGGTCCTCAGCAGGTCAAACTGGTTCGAGTGCTGGGCGAAGGCCAGCACGCCGTTTGAAATCAGGTCATTGGTGGTTTCGTGTCCGGCCACCAGCAGCAGCAGCGCGTTGGCCAGGACTTCGTCCCTCGTGTAAGCGCCCATGATCTCGCCCTGGCAGATCACCGACAGCAGGTCGTCGCCAGGGTCCCGCACCCGCTCGGCCACGATGGGAGCCAGGTAGTCCGTCACGGCCTGCACCCCTGCCGCAAAATCGCGGATGCGGTTGGGATCGTTGCCGTCGAAGCCGCACATCTGGCTGCACAGTTCCTTGACGAATCCCCGGTCGCTGGGCGGGATGTCCATCAGGCCGGCGATGATGCTGTACGTCAGCGGAGTCGCGAAATCGTGCATCACGTCCATTCGTCCGGCGCCCTGCAGTTCGTCCAGCAGTTCGTTCACTGTCTGACGCACCAGCGGACGCCACGTTTCCATCGCCTTGGGCGTGAAATAGCCGTGGACAACCTTGCGCTTTTCCTTGTGTTTCGCGCCGTCGTTCTGCGTGAACCGGGCCGCCAGCCAGCCGCGGACCGCTCCAAACAGTTCCATGTCCTCTTCGGGGATGGTCGGAGACGGTGGGCGGTTGTCCCGCAACGCCACTTCCGAGGAAAAATACTCCGGATGGCGGGCCGTCCACACCAGCTTTTCGTAGCTGGTGACCACCCACATCTGGTACTGCTCATTCCAGTGGACCGGCGCTTCAGCGCGCAGCGTTCCAAAGTAGCCGTAAGGATCGTGAATCGCATCGGGTGCGAACAGGTCATCGTGGGTGGCGTGAGGCATTGCGCAACCCCTTGCGAAAGGTTCGATTGGCGGTCAAATTATCACAAGCGATGCCAGATTACAAACCGCCCAGCAACCGGTCCGCCGTTGAAAATCAGTGTGTTTTCCATCGTGGCGCCGAACAATCACGCAGGGGCGAATAATCATTCGCCCCCACCGCCGCCGCCACCCGCTCCGCAACAACCAAACCACCCAAATCCCAACGCCGCCCGATCGCAAATCGAATCGGCCCATCCCTCCATTAGAGCGATGGGCCGAGCGCAGAAGCCGGTAGTCCGGCGGGACGTTCCGCGTTACTTGGCTGGGGTCACCGAAACGGGCAGCCTCTCCACGGCGCGGAATGTCAGCACGCGGTCGTACTGCACTTCCTCCACCGGTATCTCCAGTTCAACCTTGTCGAACCGGTTGGCCAGATTGCGGAATATCTCCTGGCCTTCCAACCGGGCCAGCGTCGCGCCCAGACAGTGGTGGATGCCGCTGCCAAACGCCACGTGCTGGTTCGGATACCGTTCGATATCGAAGTCGTCCGCGCGGTCGAAAACCTTGGGATCGCGGTTCGCGCCGGGGATGAACCAGCGGACTCGGTCGTTCTTCTTGATCTGTTGACCGTTCAGTTCAATGTCGTCCATCGCGATCCGCTGGATCGACCGCACCGGCGAGTCATACCGCAGGCATTCCTCGGTCGCCCGCACCGTCTTGCCCTCGGGGTCGGACTTGAGGATGGCCCACTGGTCGGGGTGCTGCGTGAACGCCAGCGTGCCGTTGCAGATCAGGTTGATGGTCGTCTCATGGCCGGCCGACAGCAGCAGCATGATGTTGTTGATGGTCATTTCCCGGTTGAACACGCCCTTGCGCTCACCCTCGCACACCACCTGCATCAGGTCCAGGGCGTCGTAGTTGTCGGGGTTTTCCATCCGGTCTTCTACCATGGGCGCGATGAAGTCCTGCAGGTTCTGCACCGCCTGGCTCAGCGGCTTCATCCGGTCCGGCCCCTCCCGGTTCAGGAACCTCAGGTCCTTCGCCAACTCGCGCAACCGCGGCCGCTCGCTGTCCGGAATGCCCAGCATCCGCGCGATCACGAGCAGCGGCAGGGGCGTGGCCAGGTCGGCCATTACATCCATCCGGCCCTTCTCTTCCACGGCGTCCAGCAGTTCGTCGATGGCCGACTGGACCAGGGGCCGCCACATCTCGATGGATTTGGGCGTGAAATAACCGTGCATCACCCGCCGCATATCGACATGGTCGGGGCCGCTCATTTCGGTGTTATAACGCCTCTGGTCGTGCTGGATGAACCGCGAAACCTGCCACTTCTTGATGAAGTTGTAAAGCTCCAGGTCGTCTTCATCAATAGCGGGATTGGGCGGCTTCGTGTCCCTGGCGTACACGGAGGACGAAAACGCCTCGGGGTGCCTGGTGACCCACACCAGATGCTCCCACGACGTGATCATCCAGACTTCCAGCTCCTCGTTGTAATACACCGGTTGGTGCTCGCGGAGACGATTGTAAAAATCATACGGCTTGTAGATCGCTTCCGACGAAAAGGGGTTGTCGTTGAATGTGCTGACCATTGGTTGAAACCTCCGGTAGGGCTGTTGCTCGTTTGCCGGCCGAAATCCGGCGATCATCGATTTGCGAATTATAACCGATTTCCGCCGCTCGTGCAGTGCAAAGGGCAGGTTTTGCACCTGCCCTTACGGTTTGCGACGCGCCGCCGGAACGATATTACCGGGCGTTGGTAACTGTCACCGGCAGGCTTTCCAGCGCCCTTAATCCGATCAACTGGTCGTACTCCAGTTGTTCAGCCGGCACTTCCAGTTCCAGGCTGTCGAAGCGGTTGGCCAGGTTCCGGAATATCTCCTGCCCTTCCAGCCGCGCCAGCGTCGCGCCCAGGCAGTGATGTACCCCGCTGCCGAAAGCGACGTGCTGGTTCGGGTACCGTTCGATATCGAAATCGTCTGCCCGGTCAAACACGTTGGGATCCCGGTTGGCCCCCGATATGAACCACCGTACCCGGTCGTTCTGCCGGATGGTCTGGCCGTTCAGTTCGATGTCATCCATCGCGATACGCTGGATAGACTTCACCGGCGAGTCGTACCGCAGGCATTCCTCGGTGGCCCGCACCGTCTTGCCCTCCGGGTCGGACTTCAGGATCGCCCACTGGTCCGGGTGCTGCGCGAACGCCAGCGTCCCGTTGCAAATCAGGTTGATCGTCGTCTCGTGCCCCGCCGACAGCAGCAGCATCACGTTGTTCACCACCTGGTCGCGGGTGAATATGCCCTGCCGCTCGCCTTCGGCCACCACCGAAATCAGGTCGTCCCTCGGGTTTTCCACCCGCTCTGCCACCAACGGCCCCAGGTAATCCTGCAGGTTATGCACCGCTCCGGATAGTGGACCCATGCGGTCGGGCCCCGTGCGGTTCAGGTGGCGCAAATCCTTGGCCAGTTGGCGCATGATGGGCCGGTCGCTGTCCGGAATGCCCAGCATCCTGGCTATGACCAGCAGCGGCAGCGGTGTTGCCAAGTCCGCCATCACGTCCATGCGACCCTTTTCCTGCACCGCGTCCAGCAATTCGTCAATGGCCGACTGTACCAGCGGGCGCCACATCTCCATGGATTTGGGAGTGAAGTACCCGTGCATCACGCGCCGCATGTCCACATGGTCGGGGCCTGAAATTCCCGGGTTGTATCTGCGCTGGTCATGCTGAATGAACCGGGAAACCTGCCAGTTCTTGATGAAGTTGTAGATCTCCATATCGTCTTCATCAATCGGCGGATTGGGTGGCCGCACGTCCCGCGCGAACACGCTGGACGAAAATACCTCAGGATGCCGCGTGACCCAGACCAGGTGTTCCCAGGAGGTCACCATCCACACTTCATAATCTTGGTTGTAGTGGACGGGTTCCCATTCTCGCAGCCTGGCGAAAAAGTCATACGGCTGGTACATCGCCTCAAGCGAGAACGGATTATCGTTAATGGTTGTAACCATAGCTGTACCCTCCTGAACACAGGACTTTGCGTTAATAAACTCTTCGGTTCCGACGATTTCCGTATCCCGGAATTATATATGACTCATTAGACGCCGTACACCCCTGGTTCGTTGGCGAATCTCCGATTGCCGGGCATAGCAAAAGGGGCGGATCGTCGATCCGCCCCTTGCTGATCCCGAAAACGCCGGTTGCGTTTAGGACAGATTCACCGGCAGCCGCTCCAGGGTGCGGAACGTGATGCTGGAGGTGTAGGTGAGGTCGTCGGGGTTGCAGTCCATGTTCAGGTTCGGGAACCGCTCGGCGATCGCCTTGAACGCCTCCTGACCTTCCAAGCGAGCCAGCGTGGCGCCCAGGCAGTGGTGGATTCCGCTGCCGAATGCAACGTGAGGGTTCGGATACCGCTCGATGTCGAAGTCATCGGGACGGTCGAACACCTCCGGGTCGCGGTTGGCCGAGGTCACGAACCAGCGCATCCGCTCGTCCTTCTGGATGGTCTTCCCGCCCAGCTCCACGTCCTCGCCGGCGATCCGGGTGATGGACTTCACCGGCGCGTCGAACCGGAGGCACTCCTCGGTGGCGCGGATCATCTTGGCGGCGGGGTCGGTCTTGAACAGTTCCCACTGGTCGGGGTGGGTCATGAACGCACGGGTGCCGTTGCAAATCAGGTTGATCGTGGTCTCGTGGCCGGCCAGCAGCAGCAGAATGGCATTTGCCACAACCTGCTCCTCAGACATGATCTGTCTGCCGGCGGCGTTGGTGGTGCGGGCAGCGTCGGTCATCTTGTCGAGCAGGTCACCGTTGGGGTTCTTGAGGCGCTCCTTGACCATCGGGCGCAGGTAGTCCTGCAACTCGGTGATGCCCTCCGACAGCGGCTGCATGCGGTCGGCGTTGCCGCGACCGATGAACAGGAGCTTCTCGGCCAGCGAGCGGATGAACTGCCGGTCGTAGGTCTCGATGCCCATCATGGCCGCGATGACCAGCAGAGGCAGCGGCGTGGCGTAGTCGCGCATGACATCCATGCTGCCGCGATCTTCTGCCTCGTCCAGCAACTGCTTGATGGCCGACTGGACCAGCGGGCGCCAGAGTTCCATGGCCTTGGGCGTGAAGTACCCGTGGATCACCTTGCGCATGTCGGTGTGGTCAGGCCCGCCGTGCTCAGCAATATCCGAGTGGGCACTCACCGCGCGACGGTCGGTCTGGATGAACCACTGGCTGAAGAAGTTCCGAACGTCCTCGTACAGCCCCATGTCCGACTCGTCAATCGAAGGATATGGAGGCAGCGGGTCGCGGTGGAAGACTTCCGAAGAAAAGGCTTCGGGACGCCGGGTCACCCAGACCAAATCCTTGTACTTGGTGATGACCCACAGCTTGTACGGATCATTCCAGTGAACCGGGTCCTCTTCCCGCATTCGCCCGAAATAGCTGTAGGGATCCTGGATCACCTCAGGCGAAAACAGATTCTCATTGAACGTGGTAACCATTTGGTCCCTCCCGTGGCTTGTGACGGCAGACGCAACCGCCGGCTTTTTCAGGCCAGCGGAACTTTTTGCTGGTTTGCCGGATTGTATCAATCGTGCTTTTGATGGTCAATCGCATCGATATCTATATTGTTCGCGAGGTTGCATCGAATAGTTCAATATAGCGCCGGAATCCGTAACCCTTTAGCGAAGCATTCCGCTGGCAGCCGATGTTGTCCAAACAGACCGCGATTCACCTTCAGACAACCTTGAAATCAGTCCAAGCGATTTTCGGCTCGGTTGCTATAATCGGGCAGAGCGTCGGCCCATGGCTCAAACGGAGGCAATCAATGACTTCAACCCGCCCCCAGGAAAACACCGTTGGCATAGTGCTGGCGGCCGGCAATGGCAGTCGCATGCGTTCCAAAATTCCCAAGCCATTGCACCGCGTTGCCGGCAAGGAACTGGTCCGGTTCCCGGTTGAACTGATGCTGAGTTGCGGCGTGAACAAAATCGTGGTGGTCACGTCGCCTGCCAACACGGCCGAGATCGCCGGTGTGCTGGGAGACGGTGTTGCCTATGCGGTCCAACAGACGCCCAGGGGAACCGCGGACGCTGTGGCCTGCGGGCTGAATGCTCTGGCCGCAGTGCCGCAGACCGTGGTTGTTATGGCCGGCGACACGCCATTGGTCCGCGAAAACTCCCTCAGTCAGTTGATCGCCGACCACGTCGCGGACCGGGAACGGCGCATGACCATTCTCTCCGCCCCCGACGCATTTGGACCCGACCTTGGCCACCTTATTCGGACCGACCGCGGCGATACGCGGTCCGTTGGGCCTGTCGCGTCCATCTCCGAGGCCGCGGAACGTCAGGCCGACGAATCCCTTCCCGCTGAGGTCAATACTGGCGTGTACTGCTTCCAGGGCGAATGGCTGCGTCAACATATCGATTGCGTGCAACCGGGTTCCACGGGCGAGTTATACCTGACGGCGCTGCCTGAATTGGCAGCCGCCGGCGGTCTCGGCGGGGTCATGGCAGCGCCTTTTGCCTGGGCCGACGAGGCTATGGGAGTGAATGATCGTCAACAACTGGCCGCCGCATCTGTCGTCCTGCGAGACCGTATCAATTCCCAATGGATGCTCAACGGAGTCACGATAGTTGATCCAGCGACCACGTACATTGATAGCGACGTGGTGATCGGCCCTGATACCGTGGTGTTGCCAAACACCACACTGTCCGGGAGCAGCGCAATAGGCGAGGACTGCGAGATCGGACCCAATTCAGTTATCGCGGACTGCCTCATCGGCGACGGATGCCGCGTCGTCGCATCCGTGTTGGAAGACGCGACCATGCACCCGAACGTTACCATCGGGCCGTTCAGCCACCTGCGGCCCGGGGCGGTCATCGAGTCCGGCGTGCATCTGGGCAATTATGTGGAAGTCAAAAACAGCAGGGTCGGCAGCGGCGCCGCTGCCGGTCATTTCTGCTATCTGGGCGATGCGGACATCGGGTCCGGAGTCAACATCGGCGCCGGTACAATCACGTGCAATTATGACGGTTTGGACAAGCACCGGACAACGATAGGCGACGGTGCGTTTATTGGAAGCGACACCATGTTGATCGCCCCCGTATCGGTTGGCAAGCACGCCGCCACCGGCGCCGGCGCGGTGGTGACCAGGGACGTTCCGGATGCTGGACGAGTCGTGGGAGTCCCTGCTAGACTGTTACCATCGCCAACAAGGGAGCGAGATTGAGCCAATGCAGTCTGGCGTCCATCAATAGTTGATAACGTCGGAAGAGGGCCACCAGTTTGGATACTGATAGTAGCTTACCACCGTTACTACTGCTGGTCGTTTCGTTGCTTACATTCGTGTGGGCCAACGTTGTCGTGGCGACCCGCAGACGAAGGCCCGGGCTCGTCGAACTGCTCGGTTACACCCCATCCCCCGCAATCGGGATTCTGAGGATTCTCTCAGCAGCGGTGGCCGGCGTATCGGCCATTGCGCTTGGCATGGCGTTGTCCGGTTGGCCCACCTTGTATCTCCTGCTGGTTTCAGCGGTAACCATTGCGGCCACGTTGAGCCTGGTGTACGCCATTGCCGTGTGGTGGAGTTCCGCATTCCCGCGGGCATCCCGTTTCGTCGCATACCCCAGGAGATGGATGCCGAACGCCGGCGTTCCCGTGGCAAACGGTAACGGCGCCGGCGAACACGGCGGCAACGGCCACGGAAGCCAATTCGATAACCAGGCGGCTGGCGACCAGTTCGATCTCACCCCCGCCGACATCCTAAACCTGGATCAAAACGATATCGTGATGGTTCGGTCGATCAGCAGGATGGATGACCGCGATGCGCAGGACATCATGATCCCACGCCTTGATATGGATGCTGTGGCGGGTTCGCTCAGCCTGGAAGAATTGGTCGAAACTTTCATATCGACCAGACACACCCGAATGCCTGTTTACGGCGACACCCTCGATAACGTGGTCGGCATCGTTCACATGAGCGACGTGCTGTCGGCGTTGGCGCGCGGGAACAACGGCGCCGCGCTTGAAGACCTGATGCGTCAACCGGAATTTGTGGCCGAAAACATGGCTGTTGACGATCTGCTTCATCTGATGCGCTCCAAATCACTGCAGATGTTGATCGTCGTGGACGAATACGGCGGTGTGGAAGGGTTGGTCACATTGGAGGACGTCCTCGAGGTTATCGTGGGTGAGATAGAGGATGAATTTGGGGTGCCCGAACCCGAGTTTCCGCCCGTTGAGTCCGATGGTTCATGGCTGGTCGGAGCATCCACCCCGCTCAACGACGTCAACCAGGTGCTGGGTATTCAGATCGGCGACCAGGAGATCCACACGATAGGCGGCTACGTGTACACCCAACTGGGCCGTATGCCCACTGCCGGTGACCTGATCTCCGACGGGCAAGTGTCCATCGAAGTCACGCAGGTCAGGGGACGGCGCATCCAGCAGTTGCGGCTGATTCGGACGGCAGTGGAAGACTGCGACCGGCAGCGCGTGGGGACGACCGAAGGGTAGGCCGGAGCAGCCCTGGCTATTTTACCCCGACCAGTTCCCCGGTCATCACGAGGAAGTGGTCGAACAGGCCGGAGGGCACAGGCACCACTAGGTGTATGGTCGCCCGGTCAATACTGCTCAATCGGAGCTCTTCGATGGGCATCACATCGGTGTGTGTGGCGGCATAGAGATAAACCTGAGGCCCGCTGTCCACGAAGATCATGACGTCTTCTCCCGCTGCCAAAATCTCGGGAGCATTCCTCAATCCGCCAAATGAACGGGCCCCGGAGCCGACTTCGCCGAAGAACCACATCGCGCCGCGTTCTCCGGGATTCGCCTGAATTGACGCGTACCGCTCGATGTCCTCGACGGACGCCTGCATCACCAACGCCTGTCCCGAAAGCCCGGTTTCGGCGGGTTTGACGTTGATTCCCAATTCGGGAACTATCAACCGTTCGGCAGGGGTCAGCGTGCCCAGCGGTTTGGCGTCGGCCTGCGACAACGGCGTGAAACCAAGACGCTGCGCGGTTGCGGTGTACGATTCCGCCGGCAGGACCAGCGGTGATACGAGCGACCCGTTGGAAGGCTGCGCAACGGAATCTGCGTCGAGCCTTTCGAGGCCGGGTCTCTGAGCGGCGTAATCGCCAACGTTGGCCCGCAGCCAGTAAATGTTGCCGTAGTAGGCCAACCCCACCAACACCAGCAGGACGCCGCCAATCAGCAGACCTATTCCTGCCCAACGCAGCCCGTAGTACTGCGCGCTGGCGCGCATCTGCATATAATCCAGTCCGATTTCCATCTTCTTATCCTGACTGCGGGTTATGATCCCGGGTACGCCAATAATCGCAATCTGGTTGTTGTCGCATTGCCGGTTTTTCCCGGGTTTGCCGGCAATACGTCAACTGTTCGGCTCAGTGCCTTCCGGAACGGATCGGTTCGTTGACGAATATGTCCCCGTTGCGAATTTTAATGTTGTAACCGCAAGGGGGATTGGTGCAGGTCCACGCTTTGTAGTGGACTGGGGCACCTTGCGCGCCGTAATCGGACAGAGGCACCAGAGCGCCTATGTTGCAACTTTGACAGATTGGCCACTCCATTGCTTCCACCAAAATTACCTCCCTTGCCCAACTCTGGTGGGCATTTGAACCGGAAGTATAGACACCAATCGCCTGGGCGTGCATGGTTGTGCGCACGCAAGTTTGACGATTTTATAAAAAAGGGACGAACCAACGGTTCGCCCCGGAAAGTTTCGGCGTTGTTTTACCCGATTATTCGAGGTAGTCGCGCAGCTTCTTGGATCGGGAGGGATGACGCAACTTGCGGATGGCCTTCGCCTCAATCTGGCGGATGCGCTCACGCGTGACGCCGAATTCACGGCCTACCTCTTCCAGCGTGCGGGTTCGTCCGTCCTCCAGCCCGAAGCGCAGTTTCAGCACCCGGCTCTCCCGATCCGTGAGCGAATTCAGGACTTCCTGGACCTGTTCACGAAGCAGTTGTGCGGACGCGGCATCGGCCGGGGGCAAGGTGGTGCGGTCCTCGATGAAGTCGCCCAGGAACGAGTCTTCCTCTTCACCGATGGGAGTTTCCAACGAAACCGGTTCCTGGGAGATCTTCTGGATCTCCTCAACCTTTTCCGGTGTCATCTCCATGGCTTCCGCCAGTTCTTCGGTGGTGGGCTCGCGACCCTTTTCCTGCAGCAGGCGACGATGGTGGCGCATCAGCTTGTTGATGGTCTCGACCATGTGTACGGGGATGCGAATGGTGCGGGCCTGGTCGGCAATCGCGCGGGTGATGGCCTGGCGAATCCACCAGGTAGCATAGGTGCTGAACTTGTACCCCTTGCGGTAGTCGAACTTTTCCACGGCCCGGATGAGACCGATGTTGCCTTCCTGGATCATATCCAGCAGCGCCATCCCTCGTCCGATGTACTTCTTGGCAACGCTGACCACCAGCCTCAGGTTGGCTTCGGTAAGGTGAGTCTGCGCGCGCTCGCCGTTTTTCTTGGTCTGCTCAAAGTACATGGCGGCGTCGAAGTTTTCACGCTCAACCAGGTCGCTCAGGCCGGGTTCACGGAGCAGTTGAGCCAGCAGCAGCAATGAACACTGGTCATCCTGGGCGAACAAAGGCGGAACATCCAGGCCCTGCTCGGGGTTGTAGTTTCCGCCCACTCCGTCTGGGTGCAGTTCCGCCCAGATCGGAACGTATCCCGTCACAACTTCCACCGTTCCGGGTGGCAGCACCCAGGTGTCGAGAGACAACTGGACGATACGCTGGTATGCAATCTCCTCGGTGATGTCCAGGTCGCTGGCGACCCGTTCAACCATGGCCGGCGCGACCTCAGCGTCGATGGCCTTCCGCAGTTCAGGAGACGTTTTCACCTCGGCCAGCGACATGGATTCGTCCAGTTCCAGGTAGCGTGCCAGGGAACGCACCAGCGGAGCGGCGTTGGCGATACGCGCCAGAAGCAGCATCGCTGCCTCCCACGCGGATGATTCCAGACCCATCGCCTCATCGCCGACCATGAGCTCGACAATAGGGTCTTCACTGGTGAGTTGCTCGGCGAGTTCCTGCTCCAGCTTGTTCAGGTGGTTCAGGCCTTCCAGTTCGCGAGCCAACCGGCGCTCGTCGGCAGACGTGAGCAGGTCAACTCGTCCGATTTCGCGCAGGTACATCCGCACGGGGTCGTCCAGCGCGTCCGAGTTTTCGGACGTATCCACCTCGGCCCAGTCTCGTTCCTCGCGTTCGATGTCGCGAGCCGATGGGCCGTCGAGTTCGGGCAGCACCGTGCGCACGGCCGCGGCCCTGCGGACTTGCCATTCATCCTCTGCGGAATCCTGGTCTTCCGTGGCGACCGTTACAACGGTGTCCTCTTCTTCCTCGTTTTCGGTGACGTCTTCTTCCTCGTCGGAGGAAGCGATGGCGGCGGTGATAACCACGTTGCCGGCGCTGTCGTAGTCCTGCTCGTCGTCGTCAACGATGATGTTGCGTCGGTTGCTGATTATGGTCATAGAACCTCCCTAGAGTTTCGCGGGGGCAGAGGGCGTCAGTAGCGTGTCGATTTCACGGATCCGGGTCGCATGGTCCAACAAGCGAAGGGCGACCGGGGATTCAAGATCGTTCAGTTCCTCAGCGCCTTCTATCGCCTCGTACAATTCCTGGATTTCTTTTCGCAGATTGCCTTTCTCAACACGCCAGACAGTGCGTTTCCAGGCAGTTTCGATCTTGGCAGGCGATGTGAGACTCAGGTCGCAAGATTGCAACGTGGCCAGGTGAGCCTGAAGCTCCGGCAAAACCTGTGGATCTTCCCCTGGGACAGTAGATGTTACGCTTCGATATATCTCCCGGTTCTCGGAACGGGTGAACCAGTCCTCGGAGATCTCCGACACCGAATCGTTGGTCAATTTTTCTCCATGCTGCAGGTACAGCGCCAATAGGTACTCTTCGGTCGCATCGTGATCCCGGGCAGGCCCTGGGACCGAGTCGTCTGCGGTGTTGGGCGCTCTTCGGCCGGTCCGTTCCGCGGCAACTTGATTGGCCGCCGCCGGCATCGCCGCGCGCAGCGTCTCTCCGTTCACCGACAGTCTGGCGGAGAGCCGGTCAAGGTAGAGATCCCGCCGGATCGGGTCGGGTATCTGCGCGACAAACCGCAGCATCACCTGTGCCACCCACGTGCGGCCATCCACGTTTTCTATGTCGGCCCGCTCTGAAAGCGAAGTGAGCAGGTAATCGAACAATTCCTGCGCGCCGGCCACGAACGCAGGCCACTCTTCCGGGCTTTGGCGAATGTAATCGTCCGGGTCCTGACCCGTCGGCAGTTCCGCGACGCGAAGCTCCAACGCTTCAGGCTGCTGCAATACGGACTGAGAGGATTGGCGGGCATTGCGCTGCTGAAATACGCCCCAGGATGATTCAAGGCTGCGCAACGTGGCGTTGCGGCCGGCCGGATCGCCGTCCAACGCCATGGTTACCCGGTTCGTGAGACGGCGCACCAGCCCCACCTGATCATCGGTAAGCGCGGTACCCATGGAGGCGACAACGTTGTCGAAGCCGTTCTGGTGCGCCATGATGGCGTCCATGTAACCCTCGACGATTACCGCGCCGTTCTGGCGCACCGGTTCTTTGGCGATGTTCATGGCGAACAGGATGCGGGACTTGTCGAACACCGGAGTCCTGGGCGTGTTGAGATATTTGGCGTTGGCGTTTTCGTCGAGGGCCCGGCTGCCGAATCCGGCAACTCTGGCCTGCCAATCCCGTATCGGTATCATCAGGCGGTTGCGGAACAGGTCGTATGGCCGGCCATCGTCTGATTCTCGGGCCAGACCGGCTTGAACTATGAGATCCAACGGGTAACCGGATCCGGTGAGATGCTCAAGGAGGCGGTTGCCTCTGGGCGGACTGTAGCCCAACTCGAACACCTGGTTGGAACGGTCGGTAATGCCACGGCCGTGGAGGTAATCCCTTACAAAAGCTCCCTGCTCGGTACCGAGTTCCCGTTGGAAGAACAGCCGGGCGGCGTCGTTGATCTCGAACAACTGGCGTGATACCCCGTCCGATCCCTGCTGGTTCTGAATGGTAATGCCGACCCGGGAAGCCAGGCGCTGCAAGGCTTCTCGGAAATCAACTCGTTCAGCCTTCATGATGAAGGCGAAGGCATCACCGCCTTCGGCACAGGAGCCGAAGCATCTCCACGATTGGCGGTCAGGGAAAACGAAAAAGGAAGGTGTGCGTTCCTGATGGAAAGGACAATTGGCCTTCAGTGAGCTGCCCGACCGTTGGAGGTTCACATAGCTGGCGATAAGTTCGACGATATCGAGCCGGCTTTTTACATCGTCAATCTGGGTCATGGCATTGATCGGGCAATATACGAACAGACTGCCCCAAGGCACACTACCATACCATGCTGATCGCTGTCAATTTTCGAGGTTCCTGTATTTCGTGGTGGTGGATTCCGTTTGAACGACAAGAGCCGCATCTGCCGGAGTCACGAAATAGGCCGCTGCTCGCAGAGCGGGCAGCGGCCGTACTTGTTGGTTTGTAGCCGGACTAATTGTCGGCGGCAACGGCGAGATCGACGTTGGCGATCTTGGCGCCGATGACTTCCTTCATCTTGCGGACGCGGCTCAGGTCGGGGTAGATGTTACCTTCGGCCTTCTTGTCGAAAATCTTCTCGCCGTCCAGGAACACTTCCATGATGCCCTGTCCGCGCGGGGAGATCGTGATAGCGGCGTCAGCGCCGTAGGCCCGGAAAAACTCGTTCGCCATCCACGTGGCGGTAGCGTGGTGCTGTCAAGGCACGCAATAGGTAATCTCGAGCTGAACCTTTCCTTCCATGATTTCTCCTCTTATGAGAGTAATTTAGGCAATTGCCTTGCGCATTTTATCACAAACTTTCGAGCCATTTCAATTGTGCCATCGTCGGCTCGTTGCCCCGGCACGGTTGAGCCAGCAAACCCGGTTGTTATGGGCGTTGCGGTTACCCGAACCAACCCAACCATTTGTTGGCGATGAGGGCTGCGAAAGTTCCGACGATTGCAACACCGATCCCCACCGACACCCATTGGTCGGCCAGGCGGCTTTCATGGTCTGGAAACCTCACCACGTAGTCGTTCGATTCAGCGTCCAGGTGCAGCCATCCGGCGTCGCGTTCCCGGTGCAGGTCCCAAACATTGACCAGGAGGAAAATGATAACGGGGGAAACCATCATCGCGAAAAGGTCAATCAAGAATCTGGCCCAACCGTCGTTGCTCATTGGATGCGCGAAGATGGCGAGGAACACGGTGATTCCGGCGAAGATGATCAGGGCGAAGAGTTCTCCCAACACGATTGCGGATTGCCGGGAGCGGACCAGAGCGTCCAGATCGGCTTCGGCCTCGCTGAGCATCTGCCGGTCAGCGTCGTTGAGCGGAGTAACCCCGGTCATGTATGTGCGCGCTTCGGAGTATGCCTCCTGCAGGTCGGCGTAATTCTGTGGCTTGTCGATGCGAAGGATGCACTCCAACACGCTGCTATCGATCACGCCTCGTTCCGCCAGCAGTTCCAGTCTCCTGAAAACAGCGAAGATGCGGTTTTCCTCAGCGTCCGTCCTTGACACGATGCGGCCGGTGCGAAAAGCCAGCAATAGCGTGAAAACGGTGCCGGACATTCCGACCGACGCGAAATATTCCGGTGTTCCCCACCTCCAGTCGGCTACGTTCAACAGGTTCAGAATGTCGTCTCGGAGATAAACGACGAGACCGAAAACCCCGAGAGCCAGGATCAGACTGCGAAAACCGAAACGGATTTCGGCTTCGAAGTTGACCAGTAGATTGGTCATGATGATGATGACCACTCCGATGGTGAAATAATCGGCCCGTGTGATCGAAATCGTCGAGAATATGGCGAGCCAGACCAGCGCGAAAATCGGAGTGGTGTAGCTAATCGCGTTGACGCCCAGGTTGTTGCTGATGAGATTCGCTTTCCTGAACGAAATGTCCGCTATCCCCGTTGAAATGGCGCCGCCCAACATTGCCCAACCAAAGGTGGACCAGTTGATGGGTTCAGCGATGGCGTATGCGATCCCGAAACTCATTCCGGCACAAATCAACTGGGCCAGCGTGTGCCCCCCGATGCTGGCGAAGATGTCCGAGTCCTCGGCAGAAAGGTTTGTTGCGCCAGCCTGCTGCAACCGTCCGGAAAGGTCGCTGGCCCACTTGAACAGCACCGCATTGTGCGTTCCGCCCAAAAATGCCGCGCCAATGGACAAAACCACGCTCCAATACTGGAAATCACCAGCGGTGTCCGGGATATTGATCAGGTAGAACCCTACGAAGCAGAGGGCGAACATGGAAAATATCCAGACACCGGTTTTCTGGTACCGGTCGCCGCCACCAAACAGGAGCGCCATACAGGTGACCATGATGAGGGGCCAGATCTCGTAGGAGACTGCGACTACGGACACGGCAGCAAACTGGGTGGCGAGACCGAACATGGCATATTCGAACTTGCCCACTATGCCAAACAGGAACCCGAATAAGTGGAACCTGCGCTCACGCCAACTGATATCGCGGAAGCTGAAGGCTTCCCCAATAATCAGCGCTGCTTGCCTATTCTGGCCGGATGCGAGATCGAACATCGTGGCCCGATAAATCAGCATCAGGTAAATGATGCTACCTACGACACCTCCAAATCTCCACCCGCTGTTGAACATGAACGGGGTGTGCGTTCCGCCGCTGACGTCGATCACTAGTGGAACCAGCGACCATATAGCAGCAGCAGTCAGCATCAAGCTGACCGCTCGGAAGTTGCCGGCGAAAGTGCCGGACCCAGGGCCTTGCTCGGGTGCAGTGAGCGCCGGGTCGGGAGTTACGTCGGTTTCGGTAGCCATTTTCCACTACCTCCCGCAAAAACCGATTCTAGCACGCACTTGGCAGAAGGAATCCGCGATCTTGCACAGTTAGGAGTTAGGTTATGCGTGCGTATAGCGCTCCAAACAGCGCGGCCATGTTCATTCGGGTTCCCGACTGAAGGCCGCCAATACGCACGGAACAAGATGCCGGAGACATCGATGCTCATGGTTGTCGGGCCCGTGAAATCGCTCGCTTGTGCGCTCCATCATGGAAACGCTCTGAACTTGGGGCTGGGGTTTGCGCAACGGCCTGGTGCTGCTGACGAAAGACCTGTCGATTGGCCCTCCACACATCGCCTCGTCCTGAGCCTGCCGAAGGATGGGACGCATGGTTCGACCCTCCACAGGCGGGCCTCCGGCAAACTCACCATGAGCCGTTTACCGGTCAGTGCGGCTTAAATTGAAGGGTCTTGCTGCTGACGGCACGCCGTTGACAAGGTCATGTTGCGCGGCCAAAATGCCGCAACCGGCTGGAATCGCTGGCCGGTCTGTCTTTGGTGACGGGAGGTGCCTTATGGCTGATCTTACCGACGGAGAAGTGCTGGCGCTGGCGAAAGCTTCCAGCATTGAAATACCCGGCGATCTGGTTACGGAAGTCCGCGAGTCGTTGAATGGTTTGCTTGAAGCGCTGGCAGCCATCGATGAGCCGGATGTTGCCGGCATCGAGCCACTGCCGATCATCGTGTCGGCTACGGCGCGGAAGCAGGAGGATTAGGTATGACTGACTCCAATCTCTGCTACCTTTCTGCAACTGAGCTGGGAGAACGGATCGCCGGCGGCCAGATCTCGTCCGTTGACGCGACCGAGGCCTACCTGGAACGAATCGGGAGACTTGACGGCAACTATGCCTCGTACATCACGGTCACAGCCGACCGGGCGCGGGAGGATGCGCGGCGAGCGGATGCTGAAATCGCTGCCGGCAACATCCGCGGGCCGTTGCACGGCGTTCCGGTGGCGGTGAAGGACCAGTTCGATACCGAAGGCATCGTCACCACCAATGGGTCAACGATCATGGCCGAAAACGTGCCCAGCGCCGATTCGACCGTGATGGTTCGTCTGAAAGCTGCCGGCACGGTGCTGCTCGGCAAGCTGAACATGAGTGAATACGCCAGCGGCGACGCGTTTCGGCATCCATACGGGCGTCCGCGCAACCCCTGGGACACCAGGCGCAACCCGGGCACCTCGAGCAGTGGTTCCGGCGCAGCCACCGCAGCCTTCCTTTGCGCCACGTCGCTGGGCGAGGATACCGGCGGCAGCATCCGCGGGCCGGCGGCGTTCTGCGGCCTGGTGGGGATCCGCCCCACCTTTGGGCGAGTGAGCCGCCACGGGGTGTTCGGCGCCAGTTGGTCGATGGATACCGTGGGCCCCGTATCACGAACGGTGACCGATTGCGCCAATACGCTGGCGGCCATCGCAGGGCACGACCCCAACGACCCACAAACGTGGGACGTACCGGTGCCCGACTACGCCGCTGCCCTGGATGGCAACGTAAGCGGTCTGAAACTTGGAATCGTTTCCGAGCGTGTACATACGGACGCCAACGATCCGGAAGTGCGCGACGCTGTTTTGGCGGCTACCGAAACGCTGCGTGGCCTGGGCGCACAGGTTCAGGACGTATCCATACCGCTGATCGTGAACTCGTCGGAGATTTCCTATGCGATCATCAGCAGCGACGCGGCGATGCTGAACTGGGACATCATCTCCACCGACCAATTGCGCGACCTGGACCATAACAACCAGGTACGGTTGCTCATGGGCAGCGTGATCCCGGCCACCGCGTATCAGAAGGCGATGAGGCTGCGCGATGCCCTGCGGCGTCAAATCCTGGAGGCTCTGGAAAACGTGGACGCGCTCATCATGCCGGCTTCCTCAGTTCCGGCGACGTTGATTCCCGAATCGGCAGGACTGGGCACCAAGGCTGATGTGATCGCGGGATTCAAGGGCCGGCGTGGGTTCACCGCGCCGTTCAACCTTGCGAATCTGCCGGCTCTGTCGGTCAACTGCGGCTTCACCGCGTCGGGGCTGCCCATCGGGTTGCAGATCGCCGGGCGCGCGTTCGACGAAACGACGTTGTTCCGGCTGGCCTACGCCTACGAACAGGCCACTGACTTCGGAGAACGCAGGCCGCCGGGCGTATAATCCGTACCTATGGAACCTACCGGGGCGAATCTACATTCGCCCCAATTTTTTAGACGGGGTGATCGACATGCCAAGTCCCAACGAACTCACTGCGGCCCAGGCTGCCAACGCCATCGCCAGGCGCGAATTAACCTCCGTTGATCTCGCGGAGGCCTGCCTTAACCGGATCGAAGCGCTGGACGAGCAACTCAATGCGTGGGTCTATGTTGACCGCGACGCCGTTCTGGCCGACGCGAAGAGCGCGGATACCAGGGTATCGCGCGGGCAACCGTTGGGCCCGCTGCACGGAGTGCCCATCGGCATGAAGGACATCTACTACACTGCCGGTATTCCCACGCGCGCGGGCAGCGAGGTTTACAAAGATTTTGTGCCGGACTATGACGCTGCCTCATTGACGCTTTTGAAACGAGCCGGCGCAATCATGCTGGGCAAGGCCGTTACCACGGAATTCGCGTGCCTCGACCCGTCGCCCACGTTCAACCCGTGGAACGCGGCGCACACTCCTGGCGGGAGCAGCAGCGGCTCGGCCGTGGCCGTGGCGTCGCGCATGTGTCCGGCGGCCCTGGGGTCGCAAACGGTGGGGTCGGTGCTGCGCCCCGCTGCGTACAACGGCGTGGTTGGACTCAAGCCGACGTTCGGGCGGGTGAGCCGGTACGGCGTGGTTCCCGTCAGTTGGAACCTGGATACCGTGGGCTGGCTGGTGCGGACGGTGGAGGATGCGGCGTTGCTGCTGCAGGTCATGGCGGGCCCGGATGCGCTGGATCCCGTATCGTCGCGCGAACCGGTGGGCGACTACCTCTCGGCCATCGCGGATCCGCCGGCGCCGCGCATCGGGCTGTTGCGGCGGTATTTCTATGAGAAAGCGGACGCCGAAACCCGCCGCCACCTGGACGGCGTGGCCGAGCAACTGGCCCAGGCGGGCGCGGAGATCGAGGAACTGCCCATGCCGGACAGCATCGAAACCGCCTTCCAGGACCAACTGCTGATCATGGGTGTCGAGGCCGCGGCGTTCCACGAGCCAATGTATCGCGACCAGGCGGAAGATTACCAACCCAAGCTGCGCGCAATGCTGGCCGACGGCCTGCAAACCGATGGCATCGTCTACGCCCGGGCGTTGGAGCGGCGTCGCAAGTTCATCGATGACATGCAGCAACTTTCGGCGAGATGCGACGTACTGCTGACTCCGGCCACGCCCGCGCCGTCGCAGGCCGACCGGACCAACACGGGCGATCCGTCGTTCCAGGGGCCGTGGACTTCGTGCGGGCTGCCCGCCATTGCAATTCCGACTGGATTGGCGGAGTCGGGATTGCCGTTGAGCATACAGATGGTATCGTCGCCTTTCGCCGAATCACGGCTGTTGTCCGCAGCGGCGTGGTGCGAGGAAGTGTTGGGCGTTGACCTGGCCCCGCCGCTGTAACTTCGGCGATATCTCCACCTGTCCGCGCATCTCATCCCGTGGAACGCCTGCCTGCGGCGGTAAGTTGTTGCAGGCCCGCCCCGGGAGGATCAAACGACAGGGTTTATGGTTCGATTATCCACAGGCGGTTCCGGGTCGGCTTCACCACGAGCGGATTGCGGGGCCGGTGCGGCAATAATCCAATGGCGCCGCCTGAAACCGCCCGCCGGTGGCGACGGTTGGCGGCTTTGGTGTAGGATGAATCATCGCTATTGCACGTTAGGAGACGGGACACTATGACTACCATGCGACCGCGCCGGCTGGCCCGGCAGGTTTCCATCGTTGGCGCCGGACTTTCACAGTTTGGCGCGTATCCGGATAAGTCGAGCCGCGACTTGTTCGTGGAGGCCTTTCAGGACCTGCAGGAAAATACTGACACCGGAATTTCGGCCACCGATATCGAAGCCGGGTATCTTGGCAACTATTCCGCCGACTTGTTCGAGCACCAGGGACACACGGCGCCCATCATGGCGGACTGGTTGGGCATGACACCCACGCCGATTACGAGGGTTGAGAATGCCTGCGCCAGCAGCGGTTCCGCGCTTCGGGAAGGCGTGATGGCCATTGCCAGCGGTATGTACGACGTGGTCCTGGTTGGCGGCGTGGAGAAAATGACGTCTTTGCCGACCGAAGGCGTAACTGACGTACTCGCCTCCGCCGCCGACGGATTGTACGAAGTGCCGGCGGGTCTGACTTTCCCCGGCATTTTCGGCGCCATCGCCAAGGCGCACATGGATCGTTACGAGACCAACCTGAATCACCTGCTCAAGGTTGGCGTGAAAAACCACGAGAACGGCAAGCTCAACCCCAAGGCCCAGTTCCAGGTGACCATCAGGGATATGATGGACCGCAGGAAGGCGCGGGCCGAACAACGTGGCGAATCGGTGCCGGATTGGGCTGACGAGCTGGACTTTCTGAACGACGCTCGGGCCAACCCATGGATCGCCTGGCCGCTGCGGCTCTATGACTGTGCGCCCATCACCGATGGCGCATCGTGCGTGTTGTTGGTTGCCAGCGACATCGCTGAGCAGTTCACTGACAAACCAGTTCGCATCGCTGGCATCGGGCAAGCCACCGGTCGCCCGTTGCACGACGCCGACGAACTGACCTCGTTGTCGGCGGCGAGGATCGCCTCGGCGCAGGCTTATGAAATGGCCGGCGTTGGGCCCGACCAAATCGGTCTGGCGGAAGTACACGACTGCTTCACCATCGCCGAGATAGTTGCCAGTGAAGACCTGGGATTCTTCGCGCCTGGCGAGGGTCCGCATGCGGTGGACGAAGGACGAACGGCGCGCACCGGCGATCGCCCAATCAACACCAGCGGCGGCTTGAAGGCCAAAGGCCATCCGGTGGGGGCCAGTGGCGTAGCCCAGGTAATCGAGGTGTACAAGCAACTGCGTGGCGAGGCCGGCGACCGACAGTTGGACAACCCCAACCTCGAGTTTGGTCTGACTCACAACGTTGGCGGCACCGGCGGCACGTGCGTGGTCAACGTGCTGCAGCGCGCATAAGAGGTGGCATCATGAGCACGGACTCAGCAACCAGGCCGTTCAATGCCACGTCGTTTTATGAGTTTCTCAAGGAGGGGAAATTCATGGGAGTGCGCTGCCGTGAAAACGGCAATCTGTACGCCGAGGCGCGACCCATTGACCCGGTGAGCCACAGCAGCGACATGGAGTGGCATGAACTTAGTGGGCGCGCCACCCTGAGCACGTTTACCTGTATTTCCGTCGCCCCCGCATCGCTGGAAGCGAAAGGTTACGGGCGGAACAATCCGTATTGCACCGGTATCGTCACGCTGGAGGAAGGCCCGCGCATATCGGCTCGTATTGCCGGAGTTGACGCAAGCAATCCTCAGAATATCCGCACCGGTATGGACCTGGTGCTCGATTTGGGCGAGATTGACCCAGACGAGCCCGGGCTTGTATTCCGTCCGGCCTGAATCACCTCACATGGGGCAAATGCCACGGGCGGGTAGTGATACCCGCCCGTATTGTTGACGTCGTATTCCCACGATCGAAAGAGTCAGGCTTTTCCAGACTGCTTGCAGATGTGGCAGGCGGTGTCGTACCAGGCATACGACGTATTTGACGACTCGTATAGATCGAACAGTCCCACGTCGCGATATTTCCTGCAACTGAAGCACAACTGCGTGTAAGCGGGATCCAGTTGCGGGGGCACTCCTTTCCCCGCAGTGATGTGTACCTTTCGGATCTGGAGCCGAGAAAAGGGCAAGTGCTGCAACACCCGTTCCTGCAACATCAGTTTGAAAGCGTCGCCGTTGGGCATCGGACGGTACAGCAGCAATTGTTCGTCATCGGGGTTCTGCTCATACACGTAATTCAGGTAGTTGTCCACGGCCTGGTACATCATGGACACCACCTCCTCGTACGTATCGCCGATGGCGGGTATGTCCAGATCCACGCAGAAAGCTTCCCAAGTTTCGGGAGCAACCTGAGTTTTCTTGATATAACAGGTCAGTTTGCGTGGCCTGGCTTGCATGAGATGTTCTCCCGGGATCGGTGATAGTGCAACCCCGGAGTCGTCAGGTTATAGCCTTACTACCCCAATCCGGCGTCCTTACAACTATTGCAGGTCTTATCGTACCAAACGTAGGCCGAGTTAGGTTCGTGGAAAACCTCGAACTGCCCCACTGACCGGTACTTTTTGCACGTGAGGCAAAGCTCCGTGTAGTGTGGATCCAGCTGGATGGGGATACCCTTTTCGGCGCTGAGGAAAATTTTCCGGATCTGGCGCTTCGAGAACGGAAGCCGCTGCAGCACGCGTTCCTCGAACTTGAGCTTCCACACGTCTGCGCCGGACATCGGCCGATAAAGCAACCTTTGTTCGTCGTCCGGTTGCTGTTCGTAAATATAGTCGATGTAGTTATCTACGGCCTGATACATCATCGCAGCGACTTCCTCATAGGTGTCACCCACCGCCGGAATGTCCAACTCGACACAAAAGGCTTCCCACATATCGGGGTTCGAGCGAGTCTTCTTGATGTAACAGGTCAGCTGTCGGGGGGAATTGTTCACCGCTGCTCCTCGGGCGATGCGACAGGCACCGCCCTGATTATCCGTGGGGCAGTGTAAGCGTCCGTCAGGACTCTCGTTTTAGTCGAGGCCGCGGGTGCCGACCCAACCGGTCTCTGAGACGTCGATCATCTCGCCGTTGGGGCCTTCGTACTTGGTTTCAACGTTCTGCGTGCGAGGTCCGGTCGCGCCGGCGTGCAGAGCGTGGTTGACCTCGTCCATGGGCTTGGAGTTGGCGGCGGAGAGGCGCGCTTCGGTCTCTTCCAGGCTCTCCACTTCGAAGCCGATGTGGTGGATGCCTTCCCAGTCCTTGCCGCGCTCACCGGCCACCGCGTCGTTCTGGAAGTCCAGAATGGCCATGTTGACGCTGCCGTCGCTCAGCATGTACCCGTTGGCGTTGTCGCTTTTCAACTCTGCGACCTGGCGCAAACCGAACACTTCCTTGTAGAAGTTGGCGGTTTTTTCGGCATTATTGGTGGCGATGGCAATGTGCTTGATCTGAGGCATTCGATTCCTCCTTGATTGTGTTTGGGCGGCGAACGCCGGTAGATCCGGCGGATGTTGTGTTTCAGTGAACGATACCACTTTTGCGACCGACGGGCTAGTATGCCGCGAGCGCGAGGTAAAGCCCTGCCGTGTCAGGCCAGGCGGAAACGTTTGAAAGTTTCCGCATATTCGACTCCCAGCCGTTCGCCGTCGCGCCTGCGCCATTCTTTAAGATGCCTGTCGGCGGATTGCGAATCCACCTGGCTCCGGTGAGCCTTGAGGGCCGAAACGGCCGTGTCAATATGGGCGCTGACATCCACGAACCGGTCTGGTTCGCCGAAACCCATGATCCATAGCTCGCGAACTTTGTGGGGCTCCAGGCCCTCGTCGGTGATCAACTCCGGGAATGTGAGCCGGTCTCGGGCCGACGGGAACACAGCGGCAAATGTCGCCTCTCCGGCCGCGATGTGATCAGGGTGGTCCACGTAGGTGTCGTTGACCAGGTTCCGCATGGGGTTCATGGAAATGAGCACGTCGGGACGGAACTTGCGGATTTGGCGGGTGATCGCCTTGCGGAGATCGAGGTTGGCTTCCAAGTAGGCGTCGGGATAGTCCAGAAAGACAACATCCGCCAACCCCAGAATGCGACCGGCCTCCAATTGCTCCTGGCGCCGAATCCCGGCCAATTCCGGCCCGGCGAGTTCGGGGTCATCGGTGCCTTTGCTGCCATCGGTGCAGAGGATGTACACGACCTCGCAGCCCTCGGCGCACCAGCGTGCCACAGTGCCCGAGCAGCCCCATTCGGCATCGTCGGCGTGCGCGAACACCACCATGGCGCGGTTGAATTCTCGGTCCGTCGTTTCGGTCATTTTACTGTCGAACTCCTTGATGATTTCACGCTGAAACTGAGTGGTTTGCCCGGTCCCTGCGTCCCTTGAAGTGAAGGGTGAAGCCAAGGCAGGCCCCGATAACTGCGATTCCGGATGCCATGGCAAACGACCATTTCAGGGTTCCGGTGGCATCGGCGATGGGCCCCGCGATTATGGGTGAAATAGTGCTGCCGATGCCTGCTCCCATGCCCATCAGGCCGAAAGCGGCCGGCGCCATGAACACCGGCACGTAGTCGCCGGCGGCGGCAGCGCAGATGGTGTACGTTGATCGCAACGCGAAACCCGCCAGCACCGACGCGATCACCAGGAATACCAGATCGGGCATGAGCCAGAAAAGCGCGTAGCAGGCGACCTCGATCAGGAACGTTGCGCCGAACGCGATGCCCCGCCCGACACGGTCGGACAACGCGCCGGATCCCACGCCGCTGCCTATGCTGAGGACGCCGATCATCATGAACAGCCCGCCCACAATGGCAACGTCGATTCCGTGCTCGATCTCCAGGTAGGCGCCAAAACTGGCCGTCAGGATGCCGTGAACAAACCCCGAGCAGAACGCCATGCCGGTGATGAGCCAGACGTAGGGGTTGGTGTACACCTGGACCGGCCAACTTGCCGGCGAACGCCGGACCGGGGCGGCCTCAGCCGAATTCGCTGAGGCCGGAGTCGCAGTTGGCGCGCCGGATGATGCCGGTGGCGCGGCCCTGATGAAGCCGACGCAGAACAGTCCAATCGCCACGGTGGCGCAAGCTAACACGTACCAGGTATAGCGCCATGCGTCGCCGCCGAAAGCGTCGGTGAGCGGCGGTACGATCGCGCCGGCGAATATGATGGCGAGGCTGCCGCCGGTGGCGGCGATGCCGGCGGCAACTCCCCGGTCGTTAATGCGGAACCAGGGGGCCAGCATCCCCATCATGGGCGTCAGGGCGGCGCCCGAAGATACCCCAACCAGAATCATGGCCAACAGCGCGACCCAGTAGTTGGGGGACCAGCCCAACAGCGCCATCGAGATCGCCTGGGCGAAGATGCTGACCGTTACCATCCACCGGCCGCCGTAGCGAGAGGCGGCCGCGCCGGACAGCAGACCGCTCACAACCCTTGACGTGGAAAGCACCACCACCAGAATGAAAACAGTGGTGTACGAAAGAGCGAAGCTGGCCTTCATCCCCGGGATGGTCAGAGCCTGAACGTACAGGGAAAAACTGGTTATCAGGTTGACGGCAAGCGCCACCGCGAGTACCACGGCGGCGTAGGTGCGGACCCATTGGGGTAGGAAACCGGTGGGAATTTGCGCCATTCCGCGAAAAGAAAACGGGCAGTCGCGCTGCCCCCTGGAGGAATCTTGCCGCCATCATAGCACACGGTGTTGTAGTGGCGGCTATGGGCATTGCCGTATCGCCGGTCTTGCCCTTTCAGGATTGGCCTCTCGCCGTGCGGTACACAGGGAGAGACCGTGGATCGGGTTGAAATCCTGAGCTGGTTAAATGATGAATCGATGATGGCATTTGGCGGAAAACGCGCCGGAACGTGTGACGAATGGTTGCGCGTCTGGTATACTGGGATTGAAATTTTTTAGAAAAGCCAAAATTGGCTTATAAACCAATGCCTGCGTCGGATTTCGACGGGGTTCACCATAAATCAGAACGATTGGAGATTGCGAAATGGAAAACAATAAGTTTGTATCGCGACTGCACAATAAGCTCGAAAGAGTCACCAACCGGGACGTTGAGGTCGCGGTGAACGATGACGACCCGAACTTTCTGGAAGTGGACCTGGAGGCGGTGGTGCCTCGGGTAACTCTAGGCAGCAACATCTACGAATATCCCGGGTTTGCGCGGATGTGTCTGGAATATGCGGCGGCCTCCATAAACCAGGGCCGGCACATCGGCGAGCTCGAATTCCACGTGCTGTTGGCCCGCAACTAACGCTTGTTTCCGCGGCGATGGCTGATCCGATCAGGGACGAAACAGAAACCGATCAGCCGTCTGACAGTGAAACGGGCCGAACACCTGTCCGGCAATATGATCCTGTACCCGGTCCGCCGCCGGTGCCGCCCGATGCGCTGAAACCTTGGTACTATCAGGGATGGTTCCTGGTTCCCACGTTCGTATGGTGGCCGTGCAGCGCGGTGCTGTTCATCCGGTCGCCCTGGCACAACGGCGTGGTATCAGGCGCATTGTCGTGGGCCTGGATCATCGTTGGAGGGGGCTGGGTGTTCCTGAGAACCCAACTCCACTTGCAGAACGGGGAAGGGCCGGTTGACCCGACACTGTTGGCGCTGGTCGCCCCTGGCATAGTGCTGACTGTCGTCACGCAATCGCTTTGGTTGTTGCGGGATCGCCCCAGGATACGCCGGATTCGCGATGCCGGTGGGTTCGCGGCGTATGAGGACCGTGAATCCGGTGACCCGATGGACGCCCGGGGCGGGCCGGCTGGCGCCAGGCAGGACCAACCAGAGGGGCCGCGGCGTCGTTCACACCGGAGGAACGCTCGCAACCGGCGTCGGCGACGGTAGGATTCCGGCTTCGTCCACCAACCCCTGCACCAGGCGGATGCGTTCGTCGGTGGTGGAGAAGGCCAGGCCCATCGGCGTGATGGTGATGTGGTTTTCCTTGTGCGCGTTGATGTCGGTGCCGTCGCCTCCGGCCAGTACCGGCCGGTTACGTGAGATCCAATACCGACGATGGCCGAAAGAGTCTTCGGTGCGGACGGACTCGCCGTAAGCGCGTCCGCCCAGGCGGGTGATCTTCACGCCGGCTATCTTGTCCGCCGGCTCATTGGGGACGTTGACGTTGAGGAAATAGGGCGGCGACACTTGGGGCGCGCCAGCCATGCTGCTCACCAACCTTGCCAGTGCCTCGGCAGCGAACCCGTACCGGGGCGATTGCACCGATCCCACCGATATGGCGATCGTGGGGTAACCGCGGAAGAATCCCTGGAAGGCCGCGCCCACCGTTCCCGACACGATCACGTCCCACCCAAGGTTTGCGCCGCGGTTGATTCCACTAACCACCAGATCAGGTTTGGGGTTGACCAACTGCTCCAGTGCAAGGATGCAGGAATCGGCGGGTGTTCCCTGGACGGCCCACGCGTTGATTGGATTGGCGAGCCCGAGCGTTCCATCCGCCGCCGGTTCAAACACCGCGTCGGCGCTGCGAGGCGGGGTGTCGTCGCTCGGCGCGTACTGCAGGAGGTACTGTTCGGCGGGCACCTGGTGGGTAAACACAGGGGAGTGCAGGGTCATTGACGCGCCGACGCCCGACTGTTCGCGGTCAGGTGCAACTACCGCCACCTCTCCCACAGCGGAAAGGCTGCGAGCGGCGGCCCACAGCCCAGATGCATGGATGCCGTCATCATTGGTGAGAAGGATTTTCAAAAGTTGGCCTCGCTTGGTGAATAGTTGGGCCCGACAATGATACACCCGCGCGGCGCCGATGGGCGCACAGCGGGGCATTGAGCGGCCTGGTGTGGAAATTGTAGGGACTGGAAACAGTTTTCGGTCCCGCAATCACCCAGGTTAGTTTCGTGCGATTGGGCGTCGTGCCCGAATCCAAAAAGGTAGGGGCGAATGATCATTCGCCCCTACCTGCAGTGCCGAGTTCAAACCGTTACCGAGGTAACGGGCAGTGGTTTGGGTCAGTGGTGCGCCAGGTCTATGGCGTGGAGCAGGGCGTGCTTCACTTCTACCGGTGCGACCTGCGAACGGAAGTCTGCGGACGCATACACATCGCCGATGATGTCCACTCCGGCGGCGGCCAGGTCGTCGCTGAGGCGTGCCGTCGCATCGGCAATGCTGTGCATGGTCAACGTGGTACCGGACAACGCTTGCTCTACCGACGAGGCTTTGATCGGGCGGGGAGTCAGCCCGCCGACCGCTACCGAGGCGGCGGTGCAGCGGTCGCCGTCCATGGTGACCACAACCGCGCCGCCAACCACAGCGTAGAAACTGGCGGGGTGGGCCATCTTGGCGTACTCGGCCCGCTGGTTGGCGGCGAGTACCGGCACGCTGACCGTGGTTATGATCTCGTTGTCGGCCAACGCCGTGGCGAAGGCGTCTTCAACGAAATCGCCGGCGGCAACTGTGCGGCTGCCCGATGGACCCTGCAACGAAACCGTTGCGCCCAGCGCGGTGAGCACGGTGGCCCAGTCAGACGCGGGGTCGGCGTGGGCCAGGTTGCCTCCGATGGTGCCGCGATTGCGCACCGCCGGGTCGCCGATGCCGCCGGCTGCCTCCGCGAGCAGGCCGTTGGCCCGCCGAACGTCGGCGGAATTGGCAATCTCCGCATGGGTGGAGAGAGCGCCGATGTTGATATGATCGCCGGCTACGGTGATGCCGCGCAGGCCGTCAATGCCACCGATGTCGATGAGGACTTCGGGTCGGGCGAGGCGGAAACGCATCAGGGGAATCAGGCTGTGGCCGCCGGCTATCAGCTTGGCCTCGGGATTTTCGGACAGCAACCGGACCGCATCGGCGATCGAGGATGCTTTTTGGTATTCAAACTCTGCTGGATACATTGCAATCAATCCTCCGTCGCTGGGTCCGGCTAATGGTTGTGGCCATGGTCGTGGTCATGACCGTGGCTGTGGCCGTGTCCGTTGCCGGTGTAGCCGCTTTCCTGGATGGCGCGCCAGACCCGTTCGGGAGTAAGCGGCATATCGAGCTTTTCGATTCCCATCGGCTTGAGGGCGTCCATCACCGCGCTGTAGATGGCTGCGGTGGACGCGATGGTTCCGGTTTCGCCGATACCCTTGACGCCCAACGGGTTGTGGGGCGACGGGGTAACCGTTGAATGGACTTCAATGTCGGGCACCAGGTGGGCTCGCGGGATTGCGTAGTCCATCATCGAACCGGTGAGCAGTTGCCCATTGTCGTCGTAATACGCGCCTTCCCACAGCGCCTGTCCCGCGCCCTGCACGACGCCCCCGTGAACCTGGCCCTCTACCACCATTGGGTTGATCTGGGGGCCGCAGTCGTCAACCGCCACGTAGCGGTCGAGGGTGATGTGGCCGTTGTCCGGATCAATGCTGACGATGGCGGCGTGAGCGCCGAAGGGGTAGCTGAAGTTGGGCGGGTCGTAGTAGGTGCTGGCTTCCATGCCTGGCTCGATGCCTTCGGGCAGGTTCCAGGCTACGTTCGCCTGCAGCGCGATGTCCTGGATGCTCTGAGCGCGGTCGGGCGCGCCGCGAACGAAGAACTGTCCGTCGGCGTACTCAATGTCGGCCTCGTCGGCTTCCAGCAGGTGGGCCGCGATGACGCGGGCCTTGTCGCGGAGTTTGCGCATGGTCAGGGCGACCGCTGCGCCACCGACGACGGTGGTGCGGCTGCCGTAGGTTCCCCAACCCATGGGAGTGGTGTCGGTGTCGCCGTGGATGATTTCCACGTCGTCAACGTCCACGCCGATTTCGTCGGCTACAATCTGGGCGAACGTGGTTTCCTCGCCCTGGCCGTGGGGTGACGTGCCAATGAACACGTTGACCTTGCCGGTCGCGAAGATCCGCACGGTGGCCGATTCCCAAAGGCCGCCGCCGAATCCAACGGCGCCGGCCACCTGGGATGGCCCAAGCCCGCAGATTTCACAATAGCAGGCGACGCCGAAGCCGCGGAAGGTACCGTGTTCGCGCTCGTGTTCTTGGTCATGGCGGAACTGGTCGTATCCGATGTGGCCCAGGAGCTGGTCGAGGGCGGCGGTGTAGTTGCCGCTGTCGTAGGTAATTCCGATGGCGACGTCCCGGTTGCTGTCGAAGGGCTCGATGAGGTTGCGCCGTCGCACTTCCACGCTGTCGATGCCAACGGCGTCGCCAACCTTGTCCATGAGCCGCTCCAGGAGGAAGGTGGCTTCGGGACGGCCGGCTCCGCGATATGCCTCGACCGGCGTGGAATTGGTAAATACGCCGTACACGTCGGCCTTGATGTTTGCGATGTCGTAAGGTCCGGAGTACATCAATCCGTGAAGGATCGTCGGAATGCCGGGAGCCGCCGTGGACAGGTAGGCGCCCATGCCGGCGTACACCACGCTGCGGACGGCGGTGACTTTGCCGCTGCTGTCCGCTGCCATCTCCACGTACTCCACGTGGTCGCGGCCGTGAGTGGTGGCGACGTAGTTCTCGGTACGGGTTTCCGTCCATTTGACCGGCACTCCCAACTGCATGGAGCAGAAGGCGGCGATCATTTCCCACGGATAGACGGCGATTTTCGCGCCGAATCCACCGCCAACTTCAGGCGCAATGACGCGGATTTTGTGTTCCGCAACGCCGGTCACCAGGCAGGTGACGAACCGGGCGATGTGGGGGTTCTGCGTAGTGTTCCACAGGGTCAGTTCGCCCATGGCCGGCGACCAGGAGGCGATGGCCGAGCGGGTTTCCATCGGGTTTGGGATCAGCTTCTGCTGCCGGATGGTCTCGCTGACCGTGACGGCGGCGTCGGCGAAGGCCGCGTCGGTGTCGCCACCGGCAGCGACCCAATGGAACGCCTGGTTGTTGGGCGCGTCCTCGTGAAGCTGGGGAACTCCATCGCCCAGGGCGTCCTCGGGGTTGATGACGGACGGCAGTGGCTCGTAATCCACCTGTATGAGTTCCAGCGCGTCCTCGGCCTGATAGCGGTTTTCGGCCACCACGACGGCCACGGCGTCTCCAACGTAACGAACTACGTCGGACGCGATGGCAGGGTATGCAACTGCTTTCAGGTCGGAATCTGGTATTGCCCAGGCGCACGGGATGGGATTGAGCACGCCCTCAATGTCTGATCCGGTGTACACGGCCAAGACGCCGGATGCGGTTTTGGCTGCGTCGGTGTTGATGCCGGTGATGCGCGCATGTGCGTGAGGGCTGCGCAGGATGGCCGCGTGAACCATGCCGGTGAGTTTGATGTCATCGGTGTAGGACGCCTGGCCTGTGATCAGCCTGGGGTCTTCGCGCCGGCGAATGCCGGAGCCGAAAATGCGAGTGGTCATAGCAGTCGTTAGCCTCCTCGCTGGGCAGCAGCGGCGGCCAGGGCGGCCTTGACGATGTTGTTATATCCGGTGCAACGGCACATGTTCCCTTCCAGGCCGGCCCGCACTTCCTCGGCGGTCGGGTTGGGATTGCGCTCGATGATCTCAGTCACGGACATAATCATGCCCGAGGTGCAGTAACCGCATTGGAGGCCGTGATTATTCCAGAAGGCTTCCTGAACGGCGGACAGGTTGCCGTCCTCGGCGATGCCTTCGATGGTGGTGATGTCCGCGCCATCGGCCTGCACGGCGAAGGCGGTGCAGGACTTGATGGTTGTGCCGTTCATCCGGACCACGCATGCGCCGCACTGGCTGGTGTCGCAACCGATCTTGGTTCCGGTGAGGTTCAGGGACTCGCGAAGGAAATGTACCAGCAAAGTGCGCGGTTCAACCTCTGCGGAATGAGAGCGGCCGTTCACGGTTACCGTAATGGGTACTTTGTTGGGCAAAACAGGACCTCCTCGGTACGGGAAAGCCGCGCCCCTGGCACGGCGATTCGGATGAGGTTCGTTGGGTTTTCAAACGAGGACATACTCAAGCGGCGCGTCCCCGCCGGCAGTATAGACGGCAGCCGGGAGGCGGTCAATTGGGGCGATCCTCAACGAACCGAGAATTCGATCACCGGGCGTTTTCCCTATTTTGGTATGCCTACGCGTCGAAATCGAACAGGGTTTCGATGGGCGCTTCCAAAGCTTCAGCCAGCGCTCTAATGCTGGTCAACGACGGATTGCGCAAGCCGCGTCCAATGCCTGACAAGTACGTCACATGCATGTCGGCGCGGTTGGCAATTTCCTCCTGAGTATCTCCCAAATTGGTCCCAAGGCGCCTGATTTGTTGTCCAAGGGCAGTCGTGTAAGTACTCACAATGTATAAACATTAGCGATACTAATCATCACCGATTTGCAGTATAGACGATAGTCTATGCACGGTATTGTCAAATCCATCCTGTATTCACTATCACCTATCGCGATACGCAGCGTTTACGGTAACGGTCGATAACGCCAGCATAAACGACACCGAATGCCTGGCCACTGCACAAATACGCATTAAGTCGTGCGCGCAGTCAACCCATACATCCAATTTCGTCGGTATTTCTGAGCAGGACTCGCGAGAACCCGATAACGATTTCCACCGGCGCTTGTATTTCCCGGGTCGGACCATCAGAACCGGCGCCGACCTGGACGCCGGTTCACCCGTTGAAACAACATTGATATCCGGTGAAGACGGGGCCGCTACACCTTCACCGGCGCAGATTGGCAGGCACCGGCGCAGATTGGCAGGCACCGGCGCAGATTGGCAGGAATTCGACATTCCTCAGGCGGGTACGCGCGTGGACTTTGGCACTGACGGTGGCGCTGCGGTTGAAATCTACAGTGAAGCGCGTATGACCGGAGGCGCTGTGCCCGGCGCAGGACCGGCCGCCGCCGGAGCCAAGAGCAAAACCACTGCCGGCATACTGGCAATTTCCCTGGGTGGCATTGGCGTTCACAAGTTTTATCTCGGCTACACCGGTGTCGGCGTCTTGCACATCGTCGCTTGGGTGATCGTGTTTTTCATTGCCTGCGGACTTGGGTGTGTCGCCGGCCTGGTTACCTTCGGCATCGGCTCATTGGTTGTTCCGGTGCTCGTGTGGTTCCTGTTTTGGTTGCTCCCGATCACCGAAGGGATCATTTACCTGATGAAATCCGATGAACAGTTTCACGAGCAGTACGTCCTGAACCGGAGGATTTTCTTGTAAACGCGACCCTGGCATCTACCGGACCGGAACGCCAACGGTCAGATCGACCGTTGGCGTTCCGGTTTTGGGATTCAACATGCCAATTGGGAGTCGTGACAGTACTTATTTGATGGGTGGTTACTATGAAAGGCCGAGTCCTTGATTTTTCTTTCCAAACCAACAGCGGGGTGATAGCCGCCGGAGATGGCAGCTGTTACCCGTTCACCGGAGGCGACTGGCAATCTTCGGAGTTTCCGGAAGCCGGAATGCCGGTCGATTTTGACGCCGGCGAGCATGGCGCCACCGGAATCTATCTGGACACGACCGCGCCGGTGGCTGCCGGCGGTATCGCCGGCAGATCCGATGGCGCAGCCGCCCAGGACGCGATGCGCACTGCAACCGCCACCGCGACAGAATGGCTTGGAATTGCGACGGCAACCGCGATCAAATACGCGGCGGTGGCCAGAGCGGAGGGGGGCAAATACTGGGGAGTTGGCCTTGGACAATTGAAGGGTGTTCCGCGCGTTTGGCTCGTTTCGGGCGCCGCCGGACTCGGTGCGATCGTAGTGGCCGTCGTCGCGGTGATGGTGTTGATGGCGGCAGGAGTGATAGGCGGTGGCAACCCCCAACCGGCTTCGGTGATGGATTTGGTGCCCGACAATGTGGAGGGACTGCGGATTCTCAACGTCAACAAGATAATGGACGATGACTACCTGTCGGACGCAATGGAACTGGACCAGTTGGTGGAGGTGGAAATACTGGATATCGATCCATCGGACGTGTCCGAGATGGTCATGGTCGTTGATGGCGGATTCCCAGGCTACGAGAAGTTGACAATCTTCAAGGGCGGCTTTGACCTGGAAGCCATCAGGGACGAACTGGACGACCAGGATGGTGAGGAGCAAGCCTATCGGGGGTATGAGATATGGGAAGATCTGCCGGGAGGAAAAACCGCGGCGTTGCTCAAAGGCTACATCATCATGTCCGATTCGGTGAGATCGGTGGAAGCAGCGCTCAAGGACTTGTACAACGAGACCGGTACCCTGGAGTTGGCGAGCCAGGACAACGCCATGAAAATGCTGCTGGGCAAGCTCCCAAACGGGCACGTCACGTTTGCGTCCACCGCCGGCGAATGCGGATTGAGGGGATGTGAAGGGTACGGGTTCGTTCTAACCGAATACGATGATGTGAACGAGGAAGGAAAGGTGGAGGTAGCGTTGTTGTTCCGGAATGAAGACCTGGCGGAGGATGCGGCCCACGATTACGATGAAGCCGCGGAGTTTCTGGAACACGAGGCGTACCTTGAACTCGACGACACGGAGGCGGATGGGCGATTTGTCGTGGGCGAGGCCTACACTGATCTGTGGTGATGGCGTCCTGGACAGGTATTGCTTCTCCTGCCAGATGCCCGCCTGATTGGATGTTCCGGCGCACGCGACCCGGCGGCGCGGCGGCTGCCGTTCTGTATGCATCCGGCAGCGACATATTCTTGACTGCCCTCGGTCGCAGGATATAGCATGGCCGAGTCTCAGGGAAAACGTGGCCGGCTGCGAAGGTGGGCAAGTGTCATCGACTGCTGGTATCGAACCAACCAGCTTTGCAACCCGTCGTCTGGCGCGGCAGAGACACGGCGGGGAGCAGGGCATGTAAGCTTCTCCTGCGCCCAGTGCGCGCATTGACCAGGAGAGTCCCCCGTATTCTCGACACCGCGGAGTCCCACAGGCGTTAGTGACATTTCCCTCTCCGAGTAGGCATCACATCGATTTGAGGAGGACTTTGCTCATGACGACCAACGGAGCGCCGGAACAACCGCAACAACCACCCGTTGAGGAGACACAATCTCCCGCCGGGTTGTTTGGCATACCCACAACATGGCTGGTCATTGGTGGGGGAGGCGGCGGCGTGGTTTTATTGATAGTGATAGTCGTCGTTATTTTGCTGGTTTCAGGGGTTTTGGGCGGTGGCAATCCCCAGCCCGGTTCGATGTTGGATCTGGTGCCGGACGATGCAACTTCGATAATACGATTTGATGTCCAACGAACCCTGGACAGCGACTTGGCAGCAGAGGAATTTGAACTGGACGACAGTCCGGAGTTTCTCGATGACCTCGGCATGGATATTGAAGACCTCGATGAAATGCTCTTTGTCGATCTTGATGGCAACGGGTTCGTGGTTATGAAGGGGAGCTATGACGTCGAGTTGGCAACGGAAGAGTTGGAAGATAACGATTTCGAGGATGACGTTTACCGGGGGTACGATATTTGGATAGGTCAGGATGGGGGCGCGATCGCTTTGCTGGACGGTTATATTTTGTTGTCATGGTTTTCCCCGGATGCGGTGGAGGGGGTCCTGAAAATCCTTTACAACGAAAGTGGATCCCTGGCGCGTGCGGAAGAAGACAACGAAATGAAACTCCTCCTGGATAAACTCGGGGACGGGTTTGCGGTGATCGCGTCGACGGGCAGCTCTTGCCGAGTTGACAGGTGCGAAGGATGGGGCATCGTTGCGGTCGATGTGGACGAGGATGCCGAAGAGGCCACATCAAAGGTGGTTTTGCTGTTCCGCAACGAACGCGCCGCTGAAAATGCCGCCAGGGACTATGACGAAGTGGCTGATTTCCTGGAAGGGGAAGATATAGAAATCGACGATACCGAGGCGGACGGCAGGTTCGTGGTGGGAGAGGCGATTGAGGACCTCGGTGAAACGAGCCAACTGAGTGAGCCCGTCGTCCCGGTTGCCTCCGCAATGTCCCGCTCCGATTGGATGGACGAATGCTATTTCGACAGCGACTCGCTGGACGAGGCCGAGTGCGCATGCGTTTATGAGTACCTGGATGCTATGATCAGCGGCGCCGCCCGCGGCGCTCCGATACCCGATTGGGATCCCGATTGGGAGTATGGCAGATTCGATAACAGAACCCGACTGTCTGAAATTGGGGTTGAGGCGGTGAATTGGTGCGCGTGATGCAACCGGTTCCATGAGTCTAACCGCATACCTCGGAACGTATTGGATGCCGAATGCACGGATATGATGTGCAAGTGAGCGCACGATTATTGCGCTAATGTAAAGGAGACCAAGTTGTGAAAAGTGCTTTGATAGTTGCGACGTTGCTCGCGGTGCTGCTCTTTATCGCGTTGCCCCACGCCAGCATCTCAGCTCAGGCTCCGAATCTGCCGCCCGCGATCGTGGCGGGCTATGCGTTCCTGGACGGCGCACCTGCGCCCCAGGGCACTGCGGTAGTGGCTCTGCAGGGGAGCACGGTGCTGGATACCGGCGTCACCAACGAAGTCGGCCGCTTCGGACCGTTGCAGGTCCCCAAACCTCCATCTGGCAACGACGTTTACTTCCTGGTCGGGGACTACCAGGCACAGGAGCGATTTGAGTGGGCTTCTGGAGCCCGCGTCGCCGGCTTGAATCTGAACGCTTCCAGCGGCGTGCAACCTGCGCCGCAACCGACATCAGCCCCGGCGCCAGCGGCTGCCCCGGCACAGCCGGCACAGTCTGCCCCGACTGTGCCCGGGCCGCAGGGAGAACGCGGTCCGGCAGGACCCCAGGGGCCGCAGGGACTACCCGGCCAGGCGGGTGTCGCCGGCCCACCTGGCCCTCCTGGGCCCGCGGGTGAACCCGGCCCCGCCGGTGAAGCCGGACCCCAGGGTGAGGAAGGGCCGCGCGGCCGTTCCGGCGAATCGGACGGGTTCGGCACGTACGCCCTGATCGCCGCCGTCGTCGCGATCCTGTTGTCCATTGGGTCGATGGTGGTTGCGATTATGGCATTGACCAGACGGGGATCAACGGCATCGATTGCAGGTTCATCCAGGACGGGTCCGAACGATTCCAACTGACAGAAATTGCGCTGGCCCCGGTCGCCGCTGAACCAACGGCGGCCTGATTGAACACCGTCCGGCCCCGCACTCGACGATTCGTCGGGTGCGAGGCCGACTAATGTCCGGAGCGTGATTCTTAATGAATTACGGGTGGCGTCCGCCGGCTAAAGGTAGTTGATGAATGGCCATGTTCGGACAGGCAGGCAGGCCTGAAATCGGTTAAGTGAACGCAACAAACCGGCGCCCGATCAGTTGGCGTGTGCTACATTAACCAACCATCAGCGCACTGCTAGGAATGGAGACGGTTCATGTTGCCACGGCACCTCACCCACGTTTTTCCCGACACTACGGACACCAATTCGGCCGGCCATCTGAGCATCGGAGGCTGCGACGCCATCGACCTGGTGGAGCAATACGGCACTCCGCTTTACGTGCTGGACGAGGCCACGCTGCGGTCTCGCTGCCAGCAATTCGCCGGCGCGTTCGCGGACCGGTATCCTGACTCGCAGGCGGTGTATGCGTCCAAGGCGTACATCAACCCCGCATTGGCCCGTATATTCGCCGAGGAGGGGTTGGGACTGGATGTGGTTTCCGGCGGGGAGTTGGCCGTGGCGCAAGCCGGCGATGTTCCGCTGGGCAAGGTGTACTTCCACGGGAACAATAAGACGCCAGCCGAGTTGGAAGAGGCGGTTGTCGCCGGAATCGGCAGAATCGTGGTGGACAGTTTCCACGAACTGGACCTCCTGGAGCAGATTTGCCAGGATGCCGGCAGAACGCAGGACATCCTGGTTCGCGTATCCCCGGGAATTGATCCACACACCCACGCTTATACGACCACCGGCATCATTGATTCCAAGTTCGGGTTTTCGATCCAGACTGGCGACGCGGAACGGGCGATATTGCAAGCCATATCTGCCGAACACTTGAACCTCCTGGGGCTTCATTTTCACCTGGGTTCGCCAATTTTCGAGCTGGAGCCCTACCAGGCGGCGACTGATCTGGTGGTGAGATTTGCCGCCGGATTGCGGGAACAGGGTCTCAATTTGCAGGAATTCAGCCCCGGCGGCGGGTTTGCGATTGCCTACACTCGTGAGGACGCACCTCCGGCCGCCAGCGACTACGCGGAAGCCATTGTGGGTACGTTGAAGGACACTTGCGCCGAAGTGGGTATGGAACACCCCAGCCTTGTGGTGGAGCCGGGCCGTTCCATCATCGGACCGGCGGGCGTTGCCCTGTATCGTATTGGAGCGATCAAGGAGATCCCCGGGATCAGGACGTATGTGAGCGTGGACGGCGGCATGGGAGACAACATTCGTCCCGCGCTTTATCAGGCGTCCTACGAGGTGCTGTCCGCGAATCGGCCGGGGGAGGAACCGGACACGACGGTGACCATAGCGGGCAAATACTGCGAGTCCGGGGACGTGCTGGCGTCGGATATTCTGCTGCCCACTCCGGCGGCAGGCGACGTGATCGCGATACCGGCGGCGGGAGCATATTGTCCGTCCATGGCCAGCAACTACAACCTTAACCCGAGGCCTCCCATCGTGCTGGTCGGGAACGGTGAAAGCCGGTTGATCCGGCGACGCGAGTCCTACGCCGACATGATGCTCTGCGACCTTTAGAATCCGTCGATCGCGGCCAGGGTTCTAAGATGTGGTCCACGGTCGGGCAGGACCATCTGCTTCGTCAGCTTGCATCGAGCCTGTCGGCTGGAAGAATTGGACATGCTTACCTGCTGGTCGGGCCACCGCACGTCGGGAAATCAACGCTGGCATACGATCTGGCGTCGGCGGTAAATTGTCATAACCTTGATCGAGAGTCAGGGCCTTGTGGCACGTGTATCGCTTGCGACCGCATCCATCGGGATGTGTTCGCGGACATTAGCCTCGTCGCCGTGGGTGGCGACCCGCAGGTTCCAACCAGGATCAGCATCAGGCAGGTGCGTGAGATGGAGAACTTTCTCTCGATCACGCCGGTTGAAGGTGGTTGGAAAGTGGTGATTGTCGACGGCGCCGAAGCCCTGGCCGCGGGACAGGGAGAGTCTGCCAACGCTCTGTTGAAGACTCTTGAGGAACCGCCCGATCGGGTGTTGTTGTTATTGCTGACAACAGCCGAGGACGCGATACTGCCGACCATACGGTCTCGATGCCGCGTGTTGCATTTCAGACCGATGTCGGGGGATGCACTCGCCACGTACCTTGTTTCCACGCACGACAGGGAATCGGAAGAGGCTGCGCGGCTGGCGCGGCTGGCAAGAGGATGCCCAGGTTGGGCGATCAACGCGATCGCCGATCCGACGGTGCTGGAATCCAGGAACGATGAATTGGGCCACGTTATCGACTCTTTGGCTGCTCCAATGGACCAACGGTTTTCATACGCCGATTCGCTGGCCGGGAGTTTCTCACGAAATCGCCAGGCCGTTCGGGACACGCTGTTTCTCTGGCAATCCTGGTGGCGGGATCTGTTGATGGCCAAAGAGGGTGTGATCAATCACGTCCAGAACATCGACCGGCGAGAGGAACTGGAAAGTCTGGCGGAGTCGTTCACTGCCGCCGAGATCGTGCTTTTTTTGCGTCGGATACAGGCTACGATATCCGCCCTGGATGCCAACGCCAACCCGCGGCTCGCGTTGGAGTGCATGGCGCTTGAACAACCGGTGATACGGACGGGAACCGGCGCTAGATAGCCGCGTATTCCTTGACCCGTCCGTTGTTGACCGTGCGCAAGCGGCCCTGCCTTTCCAGGATTCGGATGGCCTGCTGCACTGTGGGGTCGCCGTGGCGCCGGAACTTGCCGGATATCTTGCTGATAGACCGGGGGTTAGCGCAGTATTCCCAGACTTGTTCCGCCAGCAATCCGCCGGTGTCCGGCAGCCGTTTTATGGGGGTGACCAGCGTGTGCCCGGCGTTGCCGTCGACATCCTCCCCCGGTTGAAAGTGGAGGTTTTGCGGATACTTGGACAGGAAGGAACGTATGCGAGTCCTCAACACGCCACCCGCGCCGGTGGATCCGTAACCGTGAACGATCTCCAGGGTTCCGCTGGAGCCGGGCAGGGATGCCGCGCGGTTGTACGCGTCGATGAACTCGGCCAGGGACTGCGGCCAGGTTTTGCCGTGGAAATCGACGACGATCATGGGCAGTCAGTCAGCCACCGCCAGTGCCGGTTCCTCATCCCTGGACCGGCCGGTGGTTTGCCATGGAATGTACTGGCGCCATTCGTCCAGAATGGTGCGGTTTTCCAGTATCCGATACGGGTTGGGCTGGGGCGCCGTGGGGGGGCGCCGCAGTTTCATGTTGGCCTCTTCGGGAGTCCGGCCGGCCTTGTCGAGGTTGCACCGGCCGCAGGCGGCCACCACGTTGTCCCAGGTGTGCGGTCCGTGCTGGCGCCGGGGGACGACGTGGTCGAGGGTCAGTTGCTGGGATTTCTTACCGCAGTATTGGCAGGTGTAGTGGTCTCGCAGGAACACTTCCTTTTTGGAAAGGCGGCGCGGAGCGAATGGCCGTTTCACCAGATACACCAGGCGAATGATGGAAGGGGCGCTCAGATAGGCGTTGATGGTTCGGACCCGGGTGGTTTCAGTGCGCTCTTCAAGCAACTCAGCCTTGCCCTTGGCGACCAGAACGATTGCCCGGCGTACCGTACACACGTTCACCGGAACGTAGTTCAGGTTCAGGACCAGAACCGGAGCGGTCAGTCTGCCGGGTAAAGGAGCCCGTCCGTTTGTTCGGCTGCCCTCGGTAGCCTGTTCTGCCTGGCTTTGAGATCCGTTATTGGCGCGCGAGTTCTGGCGGCCGCCATTTCGGGCCTGACGGGCCGCTGCCTTGCCCCTGGCTGTGGTTTTCTTCCGGTTGGTTCGTCCCCGGCTTGCCATCTGCCAACCTCAACGCAGGTAGAGCGCTCACTGCCGTGTTTTGCCAAATCGTTGTACGGAAATCGTTGCGTCCACTCACATTATACTGACAATCGCAATCTTTGGGCAGTTCCTTGTTTGAGTTGATCGGCCGTCGGCAAAAACTCAAAGCCAAATAATCCAAACCAACGCGCCTATCAGGAGCCCCAGCAGCAGTCCGCCGGCGTGGTTGATGCGAACCGTTTTTGAATCGTAACCCACTCGGGTTTCCAGGTGACGCCCATAATAGCCTATGCTGATCACGCAGATGACTCCGAGAAACGCCAACGGAGCGTACAGCAACGCTGGTGTCTCGGCATCCCGAAACAGCCAGGCCACACCGGTCAGGAGCCCCATGGCGCCCAGGGACAGGGCCATGCGCAGCAGGCCGATGCGGAACCCCCAACCCAATAGAAAGCACCAACCGGCCAAACCCAGCAGTTGCCAGGGCGAATCGAAAATCCCGAGGATCATGACGGGATTGTGCGCCAAAGCGCGTGGTGCTGCAAGCCGTGCGAGCGGATACTACCGAAACCGCCTCGCATACGAAGTCCCGCCGGCGACAGAAATAAAAATGGAGCGGAAGACGGGATTCGAACCCGCGACCTTCTCCTTGGCAAGGAGACGCTCTACCACTGAGCCACTTCCGCTCGACTGAGCCCGCAACGGCGCCGGCATACACGGCTACCGATGCTTGGTTCAAGTATATCGTTAATTTTTCCGAGTGTACAGTTGCCGCGCGGCTGTGGAGTCTTCGGACTATCGCATCAACCTGGCCGGCACGCAGGCTCGGCCATATCCTGCGAGGCGAATGATTGGCAGTCCTTGTGCGGTTGATTGTACTTCGCCACTGGCGCCAGCGTCGAACCGGTTGGCGAAGCGATCTAATGACGGGTGTGGCGGGAACGGTTTGGGTAAATTACAATGGACGAACTGCGCAACGCTCTGCGGGGATTCAATCAGAAACTCCCCGAGTCCGGTTCAGGAGGGACACATTTTGAAGGTTAAAGCTGCTGTATTGTGGGAAGTGGGCCAACCTCTCGACATCTGCGAGGTTGACCTGGACGAGCCCAAAGCCGGCGAGGTGCTGGTGAAGGTTGGGGCGGCCGGCGTCTGTCGCAGCGACCGCCATTTCATGCACGGGGACGCCCCCATCGCGATTCCGGTGGTGTTGGGCCACGAGGGCGCGGGTACGGTGGTAAAGACCGGACCCGGCGTTACCCTCGCCAGCGAGGGTGACCAGGTCATCCTGTCATTCGTCCCGGCGTGCGGACGCTGCCGTTCCTGCCTGGAAGGGCACAGCAACCTGTGCGATCTGCACGCCGCCACCGGCGCGAACCTGCTGGACGGCACCACTCGGCTCCACGCTGGCGGCAAGGACATTCACCACATGGGCAAGGTGGCGTGTTTCGCTGAGTACGCGGTGATTCCCGAGACAGGCGTGGTGCCAGTTGCGGATCAGTTGCCGATGGACAAGGCGGCCATGATTGGCTGCTCGGTGACCACCGGCGTGGGGGCCGCGCTCTACAGCGCCGAGATCAAGGCGGGCAGCACCGTGGCGGTGATCGGCTGCGGCGGCGTCGGGCTCAACGTAATTATGGGCGCGGCTCTGGCCAACGCCGGCCAGATCATCGCCGTGGATATCCGCGAAGCCCAGCTTGAATTCGCCATGCGGTTCGGAGCGACTCACACCGTAAACGCCGCCGACCTGGACCCGGTTCAGCAGGTGAAAGACCTGACCGGAGGACGTGGCGCCGACTACACCTTTGAAGTGTTTGGCGGTGGGGACACCACCAAAGCGGCCTACGACATGGCCGCCAAGCGCGGCGTCGTAACCGTGGTGGGTATCGCTCCCTGGGGTCAGGAAGCCGCCATCAACGCTGTGGACCTGGTGCGGAACGAAAAGACTCTGCGAGGTTCATATTATGGGTCGGCGCGCTCTCGCACCGACATGCCGGTGATGGCCGACCTGTACCGCTCCGGAAAGCTGAACCTGGACGATTTGGTGGTGCGCCACTACACGCTGGACCAGATCAACGAAGCGTACGCCGATCTCGATAGAGGTGAGATCGGGCGCGGCGCGATCATGTTTGACTGACCTTTCGCGAGTCGTTGGGGGCGCAGGAGACTCCGCCCCCTTTTGTTTTGTCCGACTCTGTTCACCCTGCCAACCACAGGAGATTGCAATGCCCCGCCTGGAAATACTGTCGGAAGTCCAGCGCCGTATGCTGGAATTCTTCCCCTGCATGGAATCGGACGATGTGCCGTGGAAGCCGTTGGACAAGCCTCTTTCGGAGAGCAGGGTCGCCATTGTTACCACCGCCGGCCTGCATCTCAGAGATGACAAGCCGTTCAATCGGGACCATCCGGGCGGAGAATCGACGTATCGCGTATTGCCCAGCGATTCAGACCCGGCGGATATTGTGCAGAGCCACTTCAGCATCGGCTTTGACCGGACCGCCATCTACCGGGATCTGAACATAACCTATCCGGCAGATCGGATGAACGAACTGGTCGAGCAGGGCGTGATCGGCAGCGTGGGGCCCAACAACTATTCGTTCATGGGAGCGTTGCGGGACTGCACCGTGGTCGCCGAACAGACTGGGCCGGAGGTGGCGCAACGTATGAAGGACGAAAGCGTTGACCTGGTATTCCTGACCCCCACTTGACCACTGTGTACCCACGCCGTGAGCGTGCTTGCCAGGGTTTTTGAATCGGCCGGCCTGACCACGGTCGCCATCGCGCTGGTGCGGGAACATGCGGAACGCGTGCGACCGCCGCGGGCTCTGTGGGTTCCGTTCTACTTCGGGTACGCGCTTGGGAAACCTGATGATCCGGAGTTCCAGCATCAGGTTGTCGCCGCCGCGTTGGATACTTTGGGCGCGTCTCACGGCCCGGTGTTGGCGGACTATCCGGAGGAGGCCGGGCCGATCGGGTTGCCGCAGGCCTCCGAGGTTGCCGAAGCCGGCAATGGTGAGTCCAAACCGCTGGACGCTGCCGGTGAGATCACCGCGCTCCGAGGGTATTACGAGCGGTGGCAGGAACAGCGCGGCCGCACGGCGGTAGGCATCACCGGCATTCCCCAAAGGCGATTCCGCGGCATTATCCGGTTCCTGGATGCCTATGCCGCCAGCGACGATGCGGACATGGAAGAACGACCGGATGATGTGTCGATTCCCCAGTTTGCGCGGTATTGCGCGGATGATCTCAAGGCCTTTTGCTACGAAGCGCGCATGGCGCAGCGGCCCAACGACAGCGAACCCGAGATACACAACTGGTTCTGGGGTGAAACCGCCGTGGGCGCGCTGATTGGCAGCATAACCCAGCGATTGAACGCGACCGGAGACCCAGCCCTCCAGGCTACTGCCTACGGATTGTCGCGCTAGCCTGCCTGGTCCAGGCCGGACATGATTCGGGGACGCTATTGGGCGTCCCCGAATTTATTGAAATGCCCGCAGGGCGCCACGGCCAGGACGTTATCGGTGAAAACCCAGGATTGACTATACGTCCGGGCCGCCGTCGCCCGCGCCTCCCGGCGCGTCGGCCGGAAGGGGTCCACTGGGTCGCGTCTGAGGTGATGCTCGCCTGCGCCCGCCGGTTGGAAGGGGCTGTGGACCGTCCTGCGGCGACCAGCCGTTGGGGAAGTGAAGGGTGCGTACCGGGTAATTGATGGTGATACCCTCGTCGATCAGCCTGGAGTGCAACTGTTTGATGAGTTCGCTGCGAACCTCAAAACTCGCCAACCGGTCCTGGGCCTGCATGAACAGCCAGAAGTCGATGTTGCTTTCCCCGAAGGTGTCATAACCGAAGTACACCCCATAGTCGCGGACCACGCCAGGGTGCTGCTGCTCCACCAGATTCATAACATCCATGCTGACGTCTTCCACTCTTTGCAGATCACTCTCGTAGGCGACGCCGCAGGTCAGGTACACGTTGACATGCTCGTCCGGCTTGCTGTAGTTGGTGATGATGGTTTCGGAGAATCGCGAATTCGGGATCACGACAAGGTTGTTGGTCCAGGTGCGGAGGCGCGTGCTGCGCCAGTTGACGTCAACCACGTATCCCGTAATGCCGTTTTCCATCTCGATATAGTCGCCGGCATTGACCACTCCCTCGGTGATCACGTAGGTGCCGGCGAACAGGTTGGTGAGAGTGGGTTGCAGCGCGAGCGCGACGGCGAGGCCTCCAATGCCCAGACCGGCAATCAGCGGGCTGATATTGATGCCCAGGATGTCCAGTGAAACCATGGCGCCCATGGCGACCACGACGATCATCACACCGCGACGCGCCAGCGGCAGGGCCCAGTTGCCCGCATTATCGGGATCGGTGTTTTGAAGGTATTCCTCAAGCCAATTCAGGACGGCGCCACTGATGTTGATGATGAGAAACGCACCGATGGCGATTGCCATCACAGCCGTCACCCGGTTGACGACACCCTGAACCGCGTCGGACAGGGTCAACGGAACGGTGGCGGCGATGTAGGCGCCGGCAAGGATGATGATCGCCGTGACCGGTCCGCGGGCGGCCGACAGAATCATATCGTCGAGATCGCCCGCCGAGAAACGCGCCAATCTCAACATCAGGCGCGACAGCATCCTGCTGAACAGGAAAGCGATCAACGCCGAACCGCCGATGATTGCAAGCGCGATCATCAGGTCGTTCCAGGTTATGGTCGTGCCCTCGGCCCACACGACGACCGCGTGCCACCAGTTTTGGAATATATCGCGCATGGCTCTCAGTCGGAGCGCCCGTATTCCTGGCGGATTGTATCGACCACCGAAGGCAGCAACTCACCAGCGGATCCGCTCAGCACCACGTGGGCGGCGGACGTAAGCTGAGTGGGCTCAGGGTTCACTTCGATGATCCGGGCGCCCCGTTCACGGGCGAGCAACGGGAATTGAGCCGCCGGATTCACGGCTCCCGACGTACCCACAAGCAACATCGCATCACAACGCCGCACCTGATCGGAGCAGGCGTCAAGTATCGCTCGTGGTATCGGTTCGCCGAACATGACGGTGTCCAACTTGATGATGCCACCGCAATCGTTGCACACGGGCGGGAGATCGGCGATGACATAACCGGCGCGGGGTCGTCGTTTTCCGCAACCGAGGCACCGAAGGAAACTGCGGTTGCCATGAATCTCCAGGACGTTCTGAGCGCCGGCAAGAGTGTGCAGCCCGTCGACGTTCTGGGTGATTGTGCAACGGAGTATTCCCATGGATTCCAATTGCGCCAACGCCAGGTGGCCGGGGTTGGGGTTGGCGCGGTCAACTGCATCTTTCAGGTCATACGTCGGGTTGCCCGGGTTGGATTCGTCGTTCAGACGGTGTTCCCACCACGCCTGGGGATCCTGGACAAAAACCCTGTACGAAAGGTTGGACGGTTGGCCGTATTTCGTCCAAAGCCCATCCGGCCCTCGGAATGAAGGAATCCCGCTTTCCACAGAAAGGCCGGCGCCGGTCAACGCGATGGCGTATTTCGCATCGGCGAGTATGCGTGCGGCGTCAACTGGAGAGTGCATCGTTCGATTCTATACCAACGGCTGCCGCGAATGGGATACACCGAGAACCCTACGGCCGCCCGGATTCCCGGTAGATATTGCCATCGGCCACGCGAAAATAGACGGCGGCGTCGCCAATCGTTGTGCGGATCAAATCGGCGTCGGTGGTGGTGACGATGGTTTGTTTATAGGCGGATGCTTTTTGGAGGACCTTGTGGCGGCGCTGCGCGTCCATTTCTGAAAGTACGTCGTCCAGAAGGATGATGGGATCCTCAGACCTGACCTGCGCCAAAAAGTCGGCTTCAGCCAACCGGAGGGCGAGAGCGATAGTGCGGGCCTCACCGCGCGAGGCGAAGGAATTGGCATCCATGCCGTCGATGAATAACGCGAAGTCGTCCCGGTGCGGGCCAACGGCGGTCACGGCGGTGGCCAGTTCGCGCCGAGCCTGGTGTTGCATGAGTTCACGGAACTTGTCATGCACTGAGTCCGGCGAACCGTCAACCAGTACGCTGGGTCGATATTGCATCGCCAGTTCTTTTTGCGGATCCGCTAGGTCAAAATGATGGGCCCGCGCCAACGACGAAAGCGCCACAAGGGCGTTGGCGCGTTGCAAAGTGATGGCCGCTCCGGACTGAATCAATTGGTCGTCCCAATACTCCATTTCGTCTTCGACGGCGTGGCCGTCGCGTTTGCGCCGCAGGAGTCCGTTTCGGTTTCGGAGCGCGGATTGATATCGCTGCAGGGCGTTCAAGTACGAACGGTCCGCCTGGGAGATCAGAACATCAAGGTAGCGGCGACGGTTGGACGGCGAACCGAGGACGATATCAAGGTCATCGACAACGAAGAGCGTCGCGCCGATGCGTCCCACCAACCCTGAGGCCGTGGACGGTTGGCGGTTCACCCTGATCTGCTTGGAGACGGACGGCAGGTCGTTTGGGCGCGGCGCTTGGTCGGCGCCGGGCGCGGGAGAACTGGGCTGGTACGCTACCACTATGGTCAGGGGATTGTCGCCGGCCGTGGCGACTCCGGTGATGTAGGCGGCCTCGGCATCGCGCGCTGCCTGGAAGTTGACCACCTCACGTTCACGGTCGGCGCGAAACGACCGGCCCATCATGAGGGTATGAACCGCCTCAAGGATGGAGGTTTTGCCCTGGGCGTTGGCGCCGCAAAACACCGACATCCCGCTGGGCAGATCGATCTCTGCCTCGCGGAAGTTGCGGTAGTTGACGAGTCTGAGTCGGGAAAGGTACGCCACCGGAGGGCGCGGCGCCGGGCGATCGAGGGATCAGTTATTGCGGGCGCAGCCCTCGCAATAACCGTAAAAATCTACACGTTGCGAGGAGATGCGAAAATCGGTATTCTGGCTGACCGCGTGTTCAAGTTCGGCAACCCTTTCATGTCCGACATCTGCGTCCACCACGGAGCCGCAGCCGAGGCAGACGAGATTGGCATGGGGGGACAGGTTGGCATCGTAACGTGAGAGCTTCTGGAAGGGCAGTTCTCTGACGATTCCCGCCTGTTCCAGCAGACTCAGTGTCGAGTACACCGTGGCCAGGGTGACGTATGGGAAGAAATCGCGCACCCGCTCGAAAATTTCTCGCACGGTGGGATGGTCGGCAGAGTTGACCACCACCTCGGCGATGGCCAAGCGCTGGGGAGTCAAACGGATTCCCAAGGGTTTCAATTGTGCTGCCAAGTGTTCTTGCGTAGTCAAAACGAACTGTCCGTATTTTATGGAAATCTATCCAGTCAGTATAACATCCCGGCGATTGGGTGAGATTGCGGGGTGGCGCCAGCGGGTTGAATCAGGAACCGCCGGATATTCAGGATTGAGGGAGGCGCAATTCTCCGAAACGAATGGACTGCTGTAAAGGAATGGACTTCGTTAAACGAGTGGGGGCGGGATTGTGGCCCGCCCCCTGGGGTTGCAGAATCCGCGAGGATTTTACAGGCGGCCGCCGCCACCGGAGACGCGCTCATTGACTCCGTAGAAAATGGGCGTCTGCTTCTGGAACACCTGGATGCGGGAGCGGGCGGTCTCCACCACGAAGATTCGGCCCTCGTCGTCGCATTCCACTGCGATGGGTCCCCAGAAGTATTTCTCACGGTCCAGGCCCTGAGCGATCTTGCGCTCCTCCCACATTTCGGGGTTGGCCTCGAGTTTGCCGGTGCCCCACTGGGAGATTGTTGCCTCACCGTGGGTCATGCCGGCGAACGATCCGTCGGGATGGAACACCTGGAGGCGGTCGTTGTTCCAGTCGGCGACGTAGATTGCGCCGTCGTTGTCCACCGCGACGTCGGTGGGCCGGTTGAACTGGCCGGGGCCATCGCCGGACTCGCCGAATTCCATGAGGAACTGGCCGTCGGAGGTGAACTTCTGGATGCGGTCGTTGCGCCAATCGGCTACGTAAACGTTACCGGCCGAGTCGGTCTCAACGCCGAAGGGCATGTTGAACTGCCCTGGTCCCGAACCCAACTCGCCCCACTGTCCGATGTATTCGCCGTCGGCGCTGAGCATCTGGACGCGGTGGTTGTTGCTGTCCACCAGGTACAGGACGTCGTTGCTGCCAAAGACCATGCCACTGGGCTTGTTCCACTGGCCGTCGCCGTCCCCGGGACGCTCCCACTTCGTGATGTATTCACCTTCGGGAGAGTAGATGCTGATGCGGTCGAGGTATTCGTCTGCGAGATAGACGTTGCCGTTGGGTCCGACGGTGATGGCAGTGGGCCAGATGATGGCGCCGTCGGTGGATACGGACTCGCCGTCGCCCTGTTCGAACACGCCCTTGGCGAACTCACTGATGAACTCTTCGTTCACCGTACACATGGTGATGCGCTTGCCGTCGGGTCGGTAGTCGTACGAGCGGTTGGCGACGTACATGACGTCGTCTTCGGCGCGAGCCATGGCCGTGGGGTTGCGGAATCCGGGCCCCGAGAACTCGGCTCTGCCGATGGTGTGGCTGTACTGCAGGGAGATGCCGATTGAGGGCATACCCGGGCGATTGATGGTAGTGGTCATACAGTTGCCTCCGTTGGAACGGATGGTGTGGATGAGAAGCCGAGCCAGGGGCGGGAATAATCCCGCCCGACGCGTCGTTTAGATGAAGTTGAACTTCTCGAACTGGCCGTTGACCAGCGGCTGGGAGTCCAGACCCATCCAGTTTTCCAACAGATCAGTGTAGATGCTGCGGAAGTCGTTGTTGAAGTGGAGGTCGCCCTCAAGGAGCTTGCCCTCTTCCAGCGAGGGGTACTCGCCGTAAAGGCCGCCCTTGACGTTTTCGCCGATGACGAACGCGACGCCACCGCTGCCGTGGTCGGTGCCGGAGCCGTTGTCATGGACCCGGCGGCCGAACTCGGTGAATACCAGCAGCGTGACGTTGTCGGCTGCGTCGTGCTCGCGCAGGTCGTCCATGAAATCGCCAATGGCGTTGGAGGTGTTGGTCCACAGGGAGGCGTGGGCCGCCAACTCGCCGGCGTGAGTGTCGAAGCTGTTGTAAGGCGCGGTGGTGTAGAGGATCCGGGTGCCGAATCCGGCCAGATGCACCTGGGCGATGTTCTTCATGTACTGCGCCACGACATCGCCGCCGTACTCAACGGAAGAACTGTACATTTCGGGGGCGGTGCTGAGGATGTCAGCGCCCTTCAATGCGTCCATTCCGGTCTGGGACAGATAGTCGACGACGGAGTTGCGGCCGATGGTGGGCGAGTACATCTTGGAGAAGATGTCCAAAGCCTCGGTGCGCTGCTCGTCGGCCTCGATTCCGGTGAGGACGCCGTAGGTGGCGAGATTGCCAACCGAGGCCACCGGCACGCCGGGGGCGGCCAGCGCGCGGGGGAGCCCACGGCCGAAGTTGACGCCGGTCAGCACGTTTTCCTTGTTGGGGTCGATCTCGCGGATGGTGCGGCCCAGCCAGCCTTCGGTGCCCTGCTTGTCGGGCTCGCAGGTGTGCCAGATGTCCATGCTGCGGAAGTGGCTGCGGTTGGGGTTGGCATAGCC
>CAZCZB010000011.1:58454-65779 GCA_964502995.1 uncultured Dehalococcoidia bacterium | reverse complement strand
GACAGGGCCAGTATTTCCACGTTGGACAGGTTGCCCAGTTCGGCCGGTATCGCACCGGTCAGTTCGTTTGCGGACAGGGCCAGTATTTCCACGTTGGACAGGTTGCCCAGTTCGGCCGGTATCGCACCGGTCAATTCGTTTGCGGACAGGGACAGTATTTCCACGTTGGAAAGGTTGCCCAGTTCGGCCGGTATCGAACCGGTCAGTTCGTTCCAGGGCAGGGACAGTATTTCCAGGTTGGAAAGGTTGCCCAGTTCGGGCGGTATCGAACCGGTCAACTCATTTTGCTGTATGTACAACTTTTCCAGGCTGGATAGATTGCCCAGCTCGACCGGGATCGACCCGGTCAACCCGTTTTCGTCCAAATCCAGTGTGATCAGGTTGCCCAGATTGCCCAGTTCCGGAGGTATTGTTCCGGTCAGATCGTTGTTCCAAAGGTCCAGGATATCCAGTTGGGCAAGATTCCCCAACTCACGGGGAATCGCCCCGTTCAACGAGTTGTGTCGGATTACCAAAGTGGTGAGATTGGCAAGGCTGCCCAGCGCCGACGGAATCGGCCCATCGAGCCGGTTGTTCGCAAGTTCCAGCTCCACGACCCTGCCGGCGGCGTTGGTGGTAACGCCGCGCCATTCATTGAGCGGCTCGCCGGTGAGCCAGTTGGTGTTGTCCTTCCATTTGCTCCCGCCGGTGGCGTGGTAGAGTTCGACCAGCGCGGCGCGGTCCGCGCGCACGCCGGCGTCGTCAACCGGCGTTTCCGTAGGAACAGTTGGGCAGGCCGGCAGGTTCCCGTCGAGGGTTAACGTCGCCCATTCAAGCGACCAACTCGGTTCGGCGTTCCGCGAGCCGTTGCTGCCCACGATGAAAGCGTAGTAGGCGCCCGGAGTCAGCCGCGTTACCGTATGCGAAGTCTGTCCCCGGTTGCGAACGTCCGTGAAGGCAAAGGCCTCCCGCCATTCGTCCTCGCCCAGGGCATCCACCACCCGCAGATAATCCTCGTAAGCCACCCAGCCGACCCGGTAAAATGCTGCGCCATCGACCGCGTTCCAGGACACGACGACCTCGCCGGCGGTTGCTCCGTCCCGGGCGGTCACGCCCGTGGGCGGAGCCGGGTTGCCCTGGGCGGCCGCGGTGGACCAACCGCCGCCCGCCAGCAGAATAATCAACAACAACGAAACTGCCCACAGTTTGCCGAGCTTCATTTTTTCCAGCCGCATCTCAATAAATTCGGGACAAACAATTCACAAGTACAATTCCACTTTGCGGCGCGCAGATTATGTAATCGGGTTAAAGTTCTGTCAACTGTTCGACATGATGACTAACTTCTGCCATCACAGCGGGTCCCCGGCGGCGATCGGTTCCCTGGAGTGTGAACGCCGGGCCGGGGCGACCGGGCCTTCGATTTTCGCTCCACCCATCCGCTCACCCTGAGCTTGTCGGAAGGATGGGGCTCATGGTTCGACAGGCTCGCCATGAGCGGACCGCGACACTCCCGGCCGATAACCGATAGGCCGCTGGTCCGGGGCGACTTTTGGTGTGGGCTTACGTAAACTTGCGATATAATATCGTGCGCTGCGGGAACGCGCGCGCAAAGCGCGGCCCTATAGGCGGAGGTAACACGGCATGGCGAAACCATTGGAAGGCATCAAGGTGCTGGATCTCACCCGCGCGCTGGCAGGGCCGTTCTGCGCCCTCATGCTGGGCGACTACGGGGCAGATGTCATCAAAATCGAGCGCCCCGGCGTTGGCGACGACACCCGCAAGTGGGGCCCTCCCTTCATCGGCGAAGAATCCGCCTACTTCCTCAACGTCAACCGCAACAAGCGCAGCCTGACGTTGAACCTGCGCGACGAGAAAGCCCAGCAGGTCTTCCTCAAGCTCGCCGCCGACGCCGACATCATCGTCGAGAACTTCACGCCCGACGTGATGCCCAACTTCAACCTCTCCTACGACGACGTGAAAAAGGTCAATCCGGCCATCATCTACTGCTCAATCTCCGGCTTCGGCGCCACCGGCCCCTACCGCAACCGGCCCGCCTACGACCAGATCATGCAGGGCATCAGCGGCCTCATGAGCATCACCGGCGACCTCGGCGGCGACCCGCAGAAGGTCGGCATTGCCGTTTCCGACATCGGCGCCGGCATGTGGGCGGCATTCGCCGTCATGGCTGCGCTGCACCACCGCAACACCGTGGGCAACGGCGCGGGCCAGTACATCGACCTATCCATGCTCGACTCCCAGGTGGCGTGGATGACCTACCAGGCCGGCTATTACTTCGCCACCGGCGAGGCTCCCAAGCGGCTGGGCGCGGCGCATCCCACCCTCGTCCCCTACCAGGCCTTCATGGGCAAGGACGGCAAGTACTTCAACGTCGCCGTCGGTTCCGACCGCCTGTGGGACCGGTTCTGCGAGGGCATCGACCGCATGGACCTTCACGAGCATCCCGACTACGCCAACAACGGCGTGCGCGTCAACAACCGCTCCACGCTGGTGCCCATGTTGCAGGAATACTTCCTCAAGAAGGACGCGGACGACTGGGTGGCCGACCTGCAGGCCGTGAGCGTGCCCGCCGGCCCCATCAACGACCTGGCCGATGTGTTCAACGACGAGCAGGTCCTGCACCGTGAAATGCTGCTGGAAATGACACATCCAACCCTGGGCGCCATCAAGCAGACCGGCCTGCCCATCAAGTTTTCCGAGACTCCCGGCGGGCTCGACCAACCGCCGCCGCTCCTCGGCGAACACAACCACCAGATTCTGACCGGATTGGGTTACTCCGACGCCGACGTGGAGCAGATGGCCTCGTCCGGTGTGATCTGACGCCGGCGACCGTGAGGCACGGAGGAATCACAGATGGATCTGGGATTGCAGGACACCGTCGCGCTGGTGGTCGATTCGCACCTCGCCATCGCCACCGCGGCAGCCGCATCGCTGGCCAACGAGGGGGCGCTCCTCTCGTTGACCGCCCCCGACAACTACCACATGCGTCATGTGGAACTTGAACTGGCCCGGCTGAACATCTCCCAGGAAAGGTTCCGCGCCGTGATCGCAGACCTCAACCGCACCCGCGACATACACCGCCTGGTACGGGAAACCCTGCACCGCCAGAACGACATCGGTGTCCTGGTCACCACCGTGCAGGACCTGCCATCCACCTCCGCAGTTAAACTGGACGAGGAAAACATCCAGCCCGCGCTCGAACGGAATTTCCTGTCCTCCGTCCGGTTGACCCGCGAAGTGCTGCCCCACATGAAGCGTCTGGGCCGGGGCCGCATCATCAACCTGGTTCCCCTGTCGGCCATCGAAACCTCCACGGGCAACACGCTGTCGTCGCTCAGTCTCGCGCCATTGCTGGCCTATTTCAAGGGCCTCTCATCGGAATTGGCCGCCGACAACATCACCGTCAACAACATCATCTACGCCGGGGTCAACCTGCCCGATGCTGAGTTGATGCGGCAAGGCCACGACAACCCTGAGGAACACGATGAGAATGGTCTTGCCGAACACGAACACCTGGAATCGCAGCGACAGAAATTGCAGGCCGACTCTCCCATGCACCGAATGGCGGCGCCCCGGGAAATCGGAGACATCGTAACCATGATCGCATCGACCCGCGCCTCCTACATGACCGGGGCCAACATCTTCCTCGACGGCGGAATGCACCACCATTACTACGCCTGACGCCCCGCTCTCTGCCCTCCATTCCCGAGAAAGTCGAAAATTAACCCACCGCGTGCGGTAACAGACGCTCCAATGATCCAACCGTCGGACGAGGCCTGAACATGACCAACCTCCAGATGATCCGCGACGCGCAGGAATTCCTCAGGGCCGAATCAATTCCCGGCTGGCTCATCTACGATTACCTCGGATGCAACCCTGTGCTGGCGCAGGTCGCCCCCGCCTCGGGTCACGTCACCCGACCGGTGTTCGTGTTTGTGCCCGCCGACGGTTCGCCCAGGCTGCTGACGCACCACGTGGACGCCGGCAAATTCGCCGACAGCGGCGTGGAAACCGTCGTGTACAGCAGTCGCACGACCCTAGAATCCGCGCTGCAGGACACGCTGACCGGCGCGTCCGCCGTTGCCATGGAATACTCGCCGCGCAACGGCCTGCCCCGCGTCTCCCGCGTGGACGCCGGCACGGTGGAACTGGTCCGCAGCATGGGCGCCGACGTGGTGTCGTCCGCCGACCTGATGCAGTACGCCACCCAGCGTTGGTCCGCCGAGCAGTTGGCCGGACACAGGCGATCCGCCGATGCCCTGGGACGCATCGTCAACGAGGCCTTCGCCCGCATCGGCCAACGCCTGTCCGACGGGGTCACCGAGTTCGAGATTGCCGAGTTCATCCGCCAGCGATTCCGCGAGGAGGGAATGACCACCGCCGACGGCCCCATCGTGTCCACCAACGCCCATTGCTCCGACCCGCACTACGAACCCGCCGCCGAGGGCAGCAGCGTCATCGCCCCTGGCGACTGGGTACTCATAGACCTGTGGGCTCGGGAGGACACCCCCGGCAGCGTGTACGCCGACATCACCTGGACCGCCTACGTGGGCGATGATCCGCCGGCTCACAACCGGGAGGTTTTCGACATCGTGCTGGGCGCGCGCGACGCCGCGTTGTCGTTCCTGCAGGACAGTCACGCCGCCGGCGACCCGGTGCAGGGCTGGCAGGCCGACGATGTCGCCCGTCGCTACATCGGCGATCACGGCTACGGCGACTATTTCACCCACCGTCTGGGCCACAGCATCTACCACACCGTCCACGGCGAGGGCGTCAACCTGGACAACTTCGAGACCCACGACACCCGGAGGATCATCCCCGGCGTTGGATTCTCCATCGAGCCGGGCATCTACCTGCCCGAATTCGGCGTCCGCTCGGAAATCGACGCCTACATGAGCGAGGACGGCCCCTACGCCTCCTCACCCGTCCAACGCGAAATAGTCCTGATCAGAGCCGATTAAACCAGGCAACGCTGGAATCCACCCAACCTCTCCCTTGCAGGGGCGGGTTTGAAACCCACCCCCAACTAGCATCCACAACGTAGGGGCGAATAATCATTCGCCCCTACCCCAGCGTCCACAGCGTCCACCAAAACCAAGCCGCGCGAACCAACTGGTCCCACCAACCTCGCAACTTGCGCGATCTCTCCCTAGTAGGGGCGGGTTTGAAACCCGCCCCTACTACTAGCATCCACAACGTAGGAGCGAATAACCATTCGCCCCTACCGCGCCGGCCGCACCATTACCGAATCAAACTACCCGAAATCGAAGGGCGTGCAGGGCAACCAATCGTCTCTCGGTCACCGCGCCATAATTGTCCCTACAAAGTCCAGTTCCAGCAGAATCTCGTCCTCCACGCTGAGGACGATCACCACGCTGGGCTTTTCCATGCCGAAGTCGTCGAACGTGAACTGCACGCTGGCGACACCGGACACCGTTCCGTCGGCTCCAATCTCTGCCATTCCGTCCCACGTAACCTCACGCGTCTGATCCTTCACCGTCAGATCGCCGGTTATGGTGAACTCGATCGGGCCGGGTACGGGAGCATCTGGCAAACCGTCGAACGCGGTCGGTTGGAACACCACCTCGGGGTAGGTATCGGTTTCCAGCGTCTGGCTCCGCACGTATCCGTCCCGCCGGCTGCTGTCCGTTTGCAGCGTGGCGGCCTGCACCGCGATGCGACTCTCCTCGGCGACCACCGCGCCGGTTGCGTCCATCGCGATCATGCCGGCAACGTCCATCGTCTCGCCCGTGGCCACCTTGAACCCCGTGTTCGCCAGCACTTCCTCGACCTTGTAGCGGGCCACGGTTCCGTCGCCCAGGGTGAACACCACCAACCCAGCCGGCACGGCCGGCGCGGCGGTGGAAGGTTCGCTGGGCGCCTCAGTGGGGGCGGGCGCCTCCGTAGCCTCGGCCGCCATCGCTGCGGTGGGGGCAGGCGCTGCGGTAGCCTCAGCCGCCGCAATGGCAGTCGGAGCCACGGTCGGCGCATCGCTTGCGGCAGCAGGGGCGGCGGCTTCAGTTGGGAACGGTGGCGGCGGTGGCGGCGCGGCCGGCTCTTCGCCGCCGCAGGCAATCAACATCGCCACCAGCGCGAGCAAGATGACAGGAACCAGGAAGCGATAGACGAGCATGGCAATCTCCGTTGCAGTGGAGCAAAAGAGCAGGACGTTCGTTTGCGTCTTCGCGCCTTTGCGTTAAATCTCGATGCGAGTGATTCTGCCATCGATTCTATCACTGCCCCTGCCTGTCATTGCCCCGACTGACACGCGGCGGTACAATCGCGCCAATCCGATCAGCCGCAGGGAGAAACTCACCATGAAATTCGGCCTCGCCTACGAAATGCAGCGTCCCGAACTTGACGACCACGCCGTCATCGAGGAAACCATCGAGCAGGTCTGCCTGGCCGACGAGATGGGTTTCGATTATGTCTGGTTCGTCGAGCACCACTTCCTGACCACCTTCAGCATGTCCCCGTGTCCCGAGGTCATCTTCGGCGCGTTGAGCCGGCTCACCAAGAACATCCGCCTGGGCTTCGGTGTTGTCATCCTGCCCTACCACCATCCCGTGCGCGTGGCCGAACGGGTCGCCATGGTTGACCACCTCACCAACGGCCGCGTCGATATGGGCACCGGACGCAGCGCCGCCTACGAGCAGACGGGCATGGGCATTGACCCCCGCGACACCCGCGAAATGTGGGAAGAGTCGCTGAGGATGATCCCCCAGATCTGGGACTCAGACTACTTCGAGTGGGAGGGCCGGTTCTGGAACGTGCCGCCGCGCCAGGTGCTGCCCAAGCCCTACCAGCAGCCGCACCCGCCAATCTGGGTGGCCGCGCTGCAGCCCGCAACCTATGAGATCGCCGCCGAGCGCGGCATCGGCGTAATGGCCCTCGGCGTCAGCGCGCCGTCGGTGCTGGAACCCCACATCGCCGCCTACCGTGAGAACATCAAGAAGGCCAAGCCCGTCGGCCGGTTCGTCAACAACCAGTGGCTCAGTTCCGTGTTCGGCCTCTGCGGGCCCGACAACTCGGAGACCCGCCAGCTTTGCACCGATTCGCTCAAGACCTTCTTCGGCCCGGGCCGTCCCTACGTCCAGGACCAGAAGGACGTGTACTCCCGCCTGCTGGACCAGTGGGGCGGCATCCCCGACCATCTGCAGCAGAATTTCTCCCGGTACATCGATGTGTCCCAGGACTCCGGAGAAAGCAACGGCGCCGGTGAGGGGGACGGATCAGTTGACCTGTCCGGCGGCACTGCCCTGGCCCAGAAGATCTGGGAGGAGTTTGACGCCGACACGCTGGCCGACCGCGGCGTGATAGTCGCCGGC
>CAZCZB010000011.1:0-58444 GCA_964502995.1 uncultured Dehalococcoidia bacterium | reverse complement strand
GCTGCATCAGGGCCGCCAAACTCCACGAGGCCACCGGCGTTGACCAACTCCAGTTTCTCATGGCCACCGAAACCGTCGCCCACGACAAGGTCATGGAGTCCATAGAAATGTTCGGCAAGCACGTCTTCCCGGCGTTCAAGTAACCAACAAGCCCACGCGCCAAACACGCAGGGGCGGGTCTGAGACCCGCCCCTGCTCGCATCGAATCAACGCGCCCCTGACTACGCGGGGTCTCCCGTCAAGTCGCTCACCCGCGGCGCCACCTCCTCGGCGATCAGGCGCAGGCAATCCATCTCCCACTGGTGATCGTCCGGGTCCTGCGTGATGCACAACAGGTGCCCGAAACCGCCCACCTCGTCGTACAGCGCCCGGATGCGCTGGGCGCACTCGTCGGGATCGCCGACGATCCAGATGTTGTCCATCATGTAGTCAACGGTCAGCTCGTCGTCGGTCATGTTCGGGTCGATCTTGGTCGCCTGGATCAGACCCGAGCCCAAGCGGTTGGGCAACTGGTGTTGCAGGTAGTTCCGTCCCAGCACGGCGTGGGCACGTTCCCGCGCCTCCTCGCTGGTTTCAGCCACGAACACGTCCCGGCCGATGCGCCATTCGGACCGACTGGCTTCGCGTCCGGCCTCCGCCGCCGCGTCCTCCACCGTCGTCCAATGGTCGGCCAGGTAGTGCGGCGCCAGGTTGCTGCTGCTCATGGGGATGTAGCCCTCGCGACCGGCCACGCGGATGCTGCTGCTCCCGATGGACGTGGCCGCCACGCCGATGGGAGGATGGGGCTGTTGCAGCGGTTTCATGTGCAGCCCGCGCTCCAGCACCGGGTCAAGCTCCGGCGCAACGATGTCAAAGAACTCGCCGTGATACTCGAACCGGCCCTCCGACGCCCACAGGCTCAGCACCACGTCCAGCACCTCGGCGGCCCGGCGGCGGACGTCGTCGCCCTGGCCGGGATCCATGCCGAACAGCTGCAGGTCGGTGGGAATCGCACGGTGCCCGATGCCCCAGTAAAGCCGCCCGCGCGTCATGTGGTCCAGCATGGCGATGCGGTGCGCCAGCTCGATGGGATTGTGGATGGGCAGCAGCGTAACGCCCGTTGCCAGCCGGATGTTCTCCGTCAGCGCCGACGCCTTGGCGATCATAAGGTCAGGATACGGCGCATTCTCCCAGCGCTCGGTCAGATGCTCACCGATCCAGGCTTCGTGAAACCCCAACGTGTCGGCGGCTTGCAGCAGGTCCATATCACGGTCATAAGAGTCGGCATAGGAACGGTGCGGCGGGTGCAGCGGCATCATAAAAAGGCCAAATTGCATGGCAGTTCTCCTTCGGTGGGCTGAATGGAGTCAGAATAACGCAGCGATAATCCGGCGGCAACCGGAGTTAGGAGAGTCGAGTTATTGGGTAGTCGGGGAAATACCTGTTCCACGAATCGATGTTGAACACTCCACAGCCATCGACAATTGGCCGAGTCCAGGCAACCGAGTTTGGGACCCGTTGCGGCAGGATATGCTCCAAAGCTGTTGATCGGCGCGTCATGTCGCCCAGACTCAAATCGCTCTGGGCAATTAGAACCAGATAATAGATGGGTTTGTCCGCTCGCCCCGAAGCCCATTCGTATAGAAAAGAATCGCGGTACTTGTACTTGAAATCCTCATCACGTCGGCCTTCCGATAGGCTTTCTACAAATTCGGTGCGGTCTCGCACCGGGATATGTGGAGCATCCGGATCCTTGAATTCAATGAATAAATAGCGATCGGGCAATTCGATGATGAAATCTACCGCCTTCATGCAGTGGCTCAACCCGTGGTTGTTATCGTCAAACTTGCGGACGTTTATTGCGTCATCGATGGCGATTTGCAGATGACCCTCTGTAAAAACCGTCATTCTATGAGACCTCCCAAGCTACGCCTGATTTGACGGTCGTATATGTCGTCGAACGCCTCATCAATCGCGTTGGGATGGATATTGAGGTAGCGGTCGGTGGTTTTGCAGGCGATTTCGCCGGTCTCGTCCCGATAGAGAGAATGGAACGCCACCTGGTCCTCTTCGGTCATCTGCAGGTCAAGTTCCTTGAGCATCACGTAGTCGTGGGTGGCGAAGAACACCTGCACGCCGGCCCGCTGCAACTCCAGCAGGACGTTCATCACGATCTTGAACATCTTGGGGTTCAGGTTGGTTTCAGGCTCGTCCCAGAATAGAACCGAGCCTTTCTGCAAGGTGCCATTGCGAATCAGCAGCCACAGCAGCCCAAGCTTGCGCCAACCCTCAGCGAGTAGTGTGAACTCCAGGTCGCCCAGCTCGTTTGTCAGGAAGAACTCCTCGCCTTTCACCGTGACCTTACCGCCGATGACCTTCTCCAAGTTATCGAGCATTCGTTGGTAAATTTCATCAACAGGATTACGGAGAGCCGGTAGATATGCCTTGAGGAGGATATCTGGATACACCTGTTCGAAATGGACTTCTCGAGCCGCGCACAAAGAGAGGAAACCAGGGGCGTTGGCTAACAAATCCTTCGCTGGGATGAACGCGCCGTTTACCGAAGGCGTTGGTGGGCCGGCCATTGAGGTAATCGACCTCGAGCTTAATCCGTCGAAATCGCAGCGTGCATACCATTCGCCTATATGCACTTCGACAGCTCCGCCATATTGCTCGTAGCCGCGCTGGATTAATCGTCCGCTCGTACGTCCCGAAGGAAGAAACACCTCGACTGACTTGCGAGCAAAACTCCGATCCGTTTGGCCCAAGTCACAAAAAACATAGCAAGCCTTCATAAGGTGCGTTTTCCCCGTGCCGTTCTCCCCGATGAGCGCGTTGATGCCGGGCGAGAACTCCACCTCCAAATCCTTGAAGGCGGTGAAGTTCTCGAACCTTGCTTTGGTCAAAGCCATGATGATTTCCCGTAAGGCTCGTCGCCAGAGTGGGTGGTGCAAGCGCGCTCGCCCGACGTTGGCGCGATACAGCCGTGTATAATCTTAACACCACCTGACGGATTTACCCACACCATGCTCTTTTTCAAGCGTAAGCCCGGCATTGCCGTCATTGAGATGCACGGCGTTATCGGCGCCGCCATCAAGGAACCCGAATACTCCAGGCTGCTGGAGAGCGTCGAGAACAACCGCAAGATCGGCGCCCTGGTGCTGGACATCGACTCCCCCGGCGGTTCGGCCACGGCCAGCGACATCCTGTACGAAAACGTCCGCCGCGTTGCCCGCCGCAAGCCCGTGGTCGCCTACATCCGGGGCCTCGGAGCGTCCGGCGGGTATTACATCGCCTGTGGAGCCGGCACCGTCATGGCCTCTCGCGCTGCATTGGTGGGATCCATCGGCGTTATCTACCTGCGCCCGATCTTCCAGCAACTCTTCGGCAAATTGGGCGTGGAGTTCTCGGTGTTCAAGGGCGGGCGCCTCAAGGACATGTCCGGCTTCTGGCGGATGCCCACCGACGAGGAGGCCGACAAGTTCCAGAACCTCATCGGCCAGATGTACGACCTGTTCGTGTCCGTCGTTTCCGACAGCCGAAAGATGACCGACGAGCAGGTGCGCGAACTTGCCACCGGCGAGGTGTACACCGCCCGCCAGGCCCAGGAGTTGGGACTCATCGACCGGCAGGGCGGCATCGACGACGCCATCAACGAGGCCATGCGTCTCAGCGGAGCCCGCCGGAGGATCAAACAGTTCCGCCCCAAGCGTTCGTTCATGGCCCGTTTCGGACTACCCGGCCGCGCTGGCAACACCTACCTTTCCGCCCTGGAAAACTACGCCAGCCTGATGGCCGGCGGAATCTACTTCCTCGAACCCGGCATGCTCGGAAACGTCATTGCCAACGACCTGTAAGGCAACGCCGCAACGCCGTCAACCGCAGGGGCGGGTCTGAAACCTGGCCCTACCCGTCAATGCGCTTCGCTTCCTGCCACAGCGCTTCCTTCTCGTCCAGCGGCAACTTGCCGAAATCGTCCCCGCGTTCCGACGCCAGCCGTTCCATCGCCCTGTAACGGTTGCGGAATTTGAGGTTCGCCTGTCGCAGCGCATCCTCGGCCTGGATGTCGGACCACCGAGCCACGTTCACCAGCGCGAACAGCACGTCGCCGAACTCGTCCAGCCGTTCCGCATCGGTGCCGGCGTTGCGAAACTCCGCGATTTCCTCCGCAAGTTTGTCCAGCACGCCGCCAACATCATCCCAGTCGAAACCAAACCGCGCCGCCCGGTCCTGGATCAGCTGGGCCGCCGACAGCGCGGGCAACGCCGCCGGCACGCTGTCCATCGGCGACGGTTCCGGTTTGCCGGCCTGCCGTCGTTCCTCGGCCTTCAACTGCTCCCAGTTGCGTTCAACCTGTCGCGCGTCGGAGGCGCTGCCATCAGCGAAAACGTGCGGATGCCTCCGGATCAGCTTGCGGTTGATGGCCGTGAGCACGTCCGCGATATCGAACTCGCCAGCGGCGCGGGCGATGTCGGCGTGAAAGGCCACCTGCACCAGTATGTCGCCCAGCTCATCGGCGAGTTCCGACGGTGAGCCGGAATCGATGGCCTCCAGCGTTTCGTAGCACTCCTCAAGCAAATTGCGCTTCAGCGACTCGTGGGTCTGCTCGGCGTCCCACGGGCAGCCGCCCGGCGCGCGCAGCCGCGCCACAATGTCGATGAGGGACTGGAACTCGCCGATTCGCTCGTCGGGAATGGGTGAAACGTGGTTGGTACTCATGGCGCAGGCAATATACCATAGAGAGCCACCCACTCAGGATTCCCAGCAACCCGCCGGGGTGATCGCGCCGTCAAATACCAACGCCGGCGGCCCGATGGCGCCCATGCGGCGATTTACGCCCGCCGCATGGGCGCCTGGGAGTTCCAGAAAACCGGTCATCTCCAAATCCCTCGAATCAAAATATCCTGTCCATCCCGTTCATCCTGTTAATCCCGGTGAATTTCACCCCTCGCTGCCGCCAATTCAAACCCCGTCTCCATCCCCGGTGCAAGACGCCATTGTCCCGTGAACATGATCAACCGCGCCACCATCGCAAAATACGCCGCCATCAAGCACAGGATCGCAGTCATCCTGGCCGTGCCCGCCTGCCTGCTGTTCCTCGTCGCCGGCTCGGTGGCCTGGGCCGTGAACGACGCCGGCCTGTATCGCAACGGTTTCCAGCGGTACGACACCGCGACCCGCTCCGGCATCACCGACGCCGACCTGATCGCCATCGGAGCCGAACTCCGCCGCTACTTCAACACCGGCGCCGAGCCGCTGGCGGTCCGCGCCCCCATCTACGGCATCGAGCAGGACATATTCAACCAGCGCGAAGTCGCCCACATGTACGACGTCAAGCGTCTGGTGCGCGGCACCTACTGGGTCGCCCTCGGTTCCGGCGTGTGGATCATGGCCACGCTGGCCGCCGGATTCATCGCGCAGCGACGCGAGTACATCGGCACGGCCGCTCGCCTTGCCGTCTGGGGCGGCGGTGTCACGCTGGTGGGCGTGGTCGGCGTGGGTCTGGCGTCGCTGGCGTCCTTCGAGCAGTTGTTCCTGCTCTTCCACCAACTCAGTTTCGCCAACGACCTGTGGATACTCAACCCCCGCACCGACTACCTGCTGATACTGTTCCCAGCCGGCTTCTGGTTCGACGCCACCATGCGCGTAGCGCTCACATCGATACTCGGCGCTGTGTTGCTCCTGTGCGTCGGTATAGCCGTGCTATTCTACCTGCGTTGGCAATCGAGCCGTCATCCCGGAGCGCAAAATGACGCGGCAACTGGAAATTAAGCAGCCTTTCAACCTGGAACTCAGCCTAACCATGGGCCAGGCATTTCGCTGGCAACCATTGGGCGACGGCTGGTTCTCCGGCGTCCTCGGCGAAAACCTGGTACACATCGGTCAACCGGACGGAGTTGATGGTGCTGTTTTTTATCGTATCGGCGGGCGCAACGGAGAACGACCAGCAACCAGCATTGACGACAAAATACTGCGGCGTTACTTCCGCGAAGATGACGATGTCACGAAAATCTATTCCGACATCAGCAGTCGGGATCCAGTAATGTCGGATTTGGTACACCAGTACCATGGGATGCGGGTGCTACGACAGGCTCATTGGGAATGTATCGTTTCATACATCTGCTCTGCGAACAATAGCATAAAGGGAATCAGCAGATGCGTTGAAGCAATCTCCGAAGAGTTTGGAGAACCCGTGTTGTTGGCCGGGGAAATACGCCCCACATTCCCGTCGCCTGAACAGTTGGCAGAAGCGACTGAACGGCGTCTGCGCGAGTTGAAGTTGGGGTTCAGAGCTCCGCGCGTCGCCTTAATCGCAAAACGGGTCGCTGATAGTAGGACTAATTTCGCGAATTTCAACCTGATGCATTACCAGAATGCTAAGACACGGTTGAAGCAGTACGACGGAATCGGTGACAAAATTGCCGATTGTATTGCTCTTATGTCGCTAGGCAAGTTGGAAGCGTTCCCCGTGGACACGCATATCAGGAAGATAGTGAACGAACGCTGGTTTGGCTACGATAAGCCGCCTTCCGACTCGATGATAGTAGAGTGGGCGCAAGATTATTTCGGACCGTATGCAGGCTACGCCGGCCAATTCATTTTTTGCGACCGGGAACAGGCTGGGAATCACGCCTCGTCAATTCCATCGCGGGCGAACGTCCGAGACACGGCAAAGAGTGAAAGCGGAAAGTTCGAAGGCCACCGGGCGCGCCGGTGTCCATTTTGTGGTGTTCCACCTGGTACGCATTGCAAAACTCCGGGAGGCCATTACCTGCTGGAAGGGCACAAAGATCGCCGTTCGCAATCGCGGAGGACAACCACATCCACACGTCGCCGTTCGCAAACACGGCGAGCCATCACACGCGCACGCCCCCGCCGATCACCCTGAAGTGCTGCACGCTTTCCGCGTCGGCAAATGCCTCCATCGCCCGACGGTACACCGGCTTGCTGCGCCGTTCCCGCGCGTCCTGCAGGATGCCTACCACCGTGCCGCTGTGGGCCGCATTGATGCCAGCGCAGCCCTCCTCGCGGGCGAACGCCGCCGCCCTTTGCACCCACTCATCGATCTCCGGCGGATGGCCGGCCAGCGCGCTGATGGTCGCCCCGCGTCCAACCAGCGCAGGGTCGCAGCGGACGACGCCCTGCCGCACCAACTCCAGCGCCTCGTCGGTTCGCTCGGCTATCTCCCGCCATGCGGCGGTGCGGTCGGTGCGGTTGAACTCCAGGGTGTCCACGACGCCGCCGGTGTCGATCACGATCACCTCCATCGGCGGCGGCGGCCCCAACGATTCGGCGATTCGTCCGCAGCGGTGGTCGAACAGCGCGATGCCGGGGAACATCACGCCGTCCGTGGGTTCCACCGACAACGCGATGCGCGCTATGGTCTCCGGCGGGAACGGCCGACCGGCGGCCATGCCCAGGGCGCCCAGGGCCGCCGACACGTCTGCGCTGCTGCTCCCCATGCCCTTGCCGGCCGGTATCGGATTGCTCACCGACACCTCGGCGGTCAGCCCGTCAACATGCAACTGTCCCGCGAGTTCGCCCAAGGCAGCCAGCAGCGCCCGCTCAGTTTTGGGCAAGTGCGCAACACCGGTCACGCTCGCCTGAGCAACGCCAACCCCGCCGCCGCGCAAGGCCACCGTAACCCTCGAAAACTGGTTGATGGGACAGGTAACCAGGAACGAATCGCCGCCGGTCATCCCCTGCACCAGTTCCCCGCAGGTGCCGGGCGCCAACGCCGTCGCCGTTCCAATCAACTCGTCAGCCATGCCGCCAGATTAGCACAGCCGCGGGCAATCCCGCCTGCCCCAACCATTCACGTTCCAAACCCCACCGCGGCCCGGTAGGGGCAACTCTTGTGGCTGCCCTGATCGCACCGTGGGGCGCAATCCCAAAACTCCCGAATCCCAAAAGCATGATCCCAAAAAACTCTCACCATACCGCACCACACCAACTCCAAAATAAATCCTCTACATCCAGTTCATCCCGTTCATCCATGAAAGAAAATCCCAACCCAACTCTACGGCTTGATCCGCACCGGTATCCCCGCCACCACCAGCGTCACCGTGTCCGCCTCCGCCGCGACCGCCTGGTTCACCGTGCCCAGCAGATCCTGAAACTGCCGGCCCAGCGACGACGTGGCCACCAGGGATTGTCCCACCTCGCTGCTCACGATCACCACGTCGGCATCAATCTCGCGCACGAACGACGCGAGTCGGCGTACTGCTCCCACCGTCCGCGCCTCCAACTCCGCGGCCGCCGTGCCCTCGTGCTCGATCAGCAGGTTCGACACCCACCCGTCCAGCGAGTCCAGCAGAATAACCGGCGAATCGTCAGCCTCAATTCCCGCGTCGCGCAGCCCGCCCACCGGATTCAGCGGAGCCTCCACCGTCGCCCAATCCGACGGGCGACGCTCCCGGTGCCGCCGGATACGCTCGGCCATCTCGTCGTCCGAAACGGTGCCGGTGGCAACGTAGTACACGGGCCGCCCGCCCGCGATTTCCGCCGTCAGCGACTCGGCGTGGGCGCTCTTGCCGGACCGTATGCCGCCCAGCGCCAGGTGAATCCCGCTCATGGCTCCGGCGACACCCCGATCATGTCGTATACCAGGTCCATCCGCAAACTGCCGCGCACCCAGTCGGCCAGCCGGTCATACTCGCGATCGCGGGCCACGTCCACGCCCTCCGGCAGCGACACGCCCTTGCGGCGCGCCAGTTCGCCGAGCATCGCCCGGCGCACGCCGGCGTTGTGGAACAACCCGTGGATGTAGGTGCCCATCACGCGACCCGACGGGTCCATCGCTCCGTCCAGCGCGGTGGTTGCCGTCACCGGCGCATCGGCCCGGTCGGTCACGTCGAAGGTCGGGATGTATCCCTCCCCCACCGTGCGTCCCATGTGAATCTCGTAGCCGACCACCGGCTCGCCGGCCGCTCCGGAGAGCAGTCCGTCAACGGCCCCGGCTTCGGCGCGCACCGTCGCCTGAACCCGGTGCGTCTCCTTGCTGCCGGCAAACGTGGTGGAAATCGGCAGCAACCCCAGCCCGTCGGCCTGCCCGACGGACGACTCGATGCCGTCCGGGTCGTACAGAGTCTCCCCAAGCATCTGATAGCCGCCGCAGATGCCCACGATTGACGAACCGCGCTGGTACGCCGACGCCAGCGCGCCCGAGATACCCTGCCGTTCCATCCACAGCAGATCGGGTATCGTCGTCTTGCTGCCGGGCAGGATCACCAGGTCGGGATCGCCCAAGCGGTCGCCGTGCTGCACGTAGCGCAGGTTCACGCCGGGCTCCCGCGCCAGCGGGTCGAAGTCGTCGAAGTTGGAGATGTGCGGAACCTGCACCACCGCCACGTCCAGCACCGCCGCGGCCGTTGATGCCGGCGGCGTGATATCCAGCGCCACCGAGTCCTCCTCCGGTATGTGGATGTCCCGGTAGTGATGCACCACGCCGACCACGGGCTTGCCGGTGTAGTCCTCCAGCCAGGTCAGTCCGTCGGTGAGCAGGCCCACGTCGCCGCGGAACTTGTTGATCAGCAGACCCTTGACCGCGTTGCGCTCGGCGTCGTCCAGCAGTTGCAGCGTGCCCACCAGCGACGCGAACACGCCGCCCCGGTCGATGTCGCCGCACAGCAGCACCGGAGCGTCGGCGTGCAGCGCCACTCGCATATTCACGATCTCGGTCGCTTTCAAGTTGATCTCGGCGGGGCTGCCCGCGCCTTCGATCACCACCACGTCATGTTCCCGCCGCAGGATGTCCAGCGACTGCGCCACGGACTCCCATAGCGTCGCCTTCATCTCGAAGTAATCGCGGGCGCGCGCCGACATCCACGGTCGGCCCATCAGCACCACCTGCGCGTGGCTGTCGGCCTCGGGTTTCAGCAGCACCGGATTCATCTCGACGCGGGCCTCCACGCCGGCGGCCTCGGCCTGCACCGCCTGCGCCCGCCCGATCTCCGCGCCGTCCGGCGTAACGTAGGAGTTGTTGGACATGTTCTGCGCCTTGAAGGGCGCCACGCGCAGCCCGTCCTGCCGGAGAATCCGGCACAGCGCGGATACCAGCACGCTCTTGCCCACGTGCGACGCGGTGCCCTGCACCATAATCACCCGGCCCAGGGGCGCGTTCAATCCATTGTCAAAAGCGGTCATCGGCAACCTCCGCCAAGATAATACTCCATCCAACCGGCCAGGGAGCGCGAATCCCCGCCATCCCGTCCATCCGTGCCAACCGGTAACAGTTCAGAATGCAGGAGGTTGTCATTGCGAGTCCGCCGGAGGCGGACGTGGCAATCTCGACGCCGTAGCTGGAACGTCTGTCCCATATGGTACCCTCATCGCCAACGAGATTGCCGCGTCCGCCACCGGCGGACTCGCAATGACACTTCCCCTCAACTCTGAACAGTTACGCCAACCGCCCCGCAATTGACTGCCCGGCGTCGCTGCGGTATGGTAATCGTCGCACACATGCCCATTTTGTCGCTACGGAGTGCCCTACAATGGCCGAACAGAACCTCCCCCTTTTCGTCTATGACGACATCGTGATTGGCGAAGAGTTGGGCTCCTACGAGTACCTGCTGACCCAGGACATGATCGACATGTACCGCAAGGCCGTGGACGATCCCGACGCGGTGTTCCCCACCATCGCCGTCAAGCACGACGCGACCTCTCTGGCCATGGCCTACGACGATCAGACCGGCAGCATCAACGCGGGCAACGAGATCGACCTTTACAGCCCGCCGGTTCCCGGCAAGAAGATACGAGTCACCGGCCGGATTCACGACAAGTTCGTCCGCCGCGAAAAGCCCTATCTTGTCATCGAGGCCACCGCCACCGACGAGGACGGCCGCCTCATCGAAAAGATGCGCACCTACCAGATCAAGAAACCCGAGGAGTTGGGCAAGAAATGGCATCCCCAAGGCTAGACAGCGAAACGCTGCCCGTCATCACCAAGCACATCACGCAGGACGTCATCAACCAGTTTGAGGCCTGCGGAATCCTGAACCGCTCCAACATCCACAACGACCCGGAGTTGGCCTCCAAGCGGTTGGGAACCACCTATGCCATCGCCTCCGGCCGCATGAGCATCGCGTTCTGCACCGAGGCCATGCGCAAGTTCATCGGCGCCGACGCCTTCCACAGCAGCGGCAACGTGAACCTCAAGTTCCTCCGCCCCGTCAAGCACGGCGACAGCGTCAGCGTCCACGGGCAGGTCAACAGCCGGCAGCCCCAGGACGACGGAACCACGCTCGTTGTCGTGGACGTGTACTGCGAGAACCAGGACGGCGACAAGACCGCCGTGGGCCAGGCCAGCGCCGTAATTCGCTGACCGTCTTGTGACGCCCGAGGGCGACTGATGACCACAGTTATTGATTACCACGCCGAACGCAGCTGGCATTTCCTCGATCTCGTGGACGACGAGGTCGAACGGGGCGAGTTGGAGGAAGCCTGCAACAAGATATGGGGCGCAGCCGCCCATGCCATTAAGGCCGCCGCAGAGCGCAGAGGCTGGTTTCATGGATCCCACAACGCCCTGGCGGATACCGTGATGCGCCTGATTGACGATGAGGGCGCCCCTCCGGTGCTGTACACCTACTACCTCGCGGCCAGTTCATTTCATTCACGATTCTACGGCTGGCCCCCCGGAGTGGACGAAATTCGCCACGGTAAAGGCGAAATTGCCAACTTTATCCGTATGCTGGAAAATTTGTGAGATACGGGCCGTCCACTGTCGCCAAAGCGATTTTCCTGCAAAACGACCAAATAACGAGGAGAAACCTGCATGACGATGACCAGGTCAGAGTTCGGCAAAGTTGAAGTCGATATCGTCTATTGCGTGCCTTGAGGGTACCACGGACTCGCCACGTGGCTGGCGACCGAGTTCTGGCGTTCGCAAAACGCCGGCGACATTGCCATCAAGCTGACGCCCGCCGACAAGGGACGTCTGGAAATCTACCTGGACGGTGAGAAGATCTTCGACCGCTTCGATGAAGAGGGCGACGAGTACCCCGGGTACAGCAAGGTAAACGAACTCAAGATGACCATCGCCGAACGCGTCTTCGACGTCGAAGACGAGATGATGGCGGCCCGCTGACCGATGGCTAAATCAGCACACGTCGAAATCGTGCGCGCCGGCTCCGACGCCGTGAAGGCGTGGCGCGCCGACAACCCCGACGAACAACTGGACCTGCGGGTCGCCGACCTCAGCGGCCTCGACCTCACGGGCATCGACCTGCGCGGTTCCGACCTGCGCGGCGCGAACCTGACCGATTGCAGACTCACCCGGGCCATCCTGTCGCGCTGCGACCTCCGCTCCGCCGATTTCACCGGCTCGGACCTCTACGGGGCAACCCTGGCATCGGCGGACATGGCCACCACCATCCTGCGCAACGTAAACCTGTTCTGGGCCGACCTGAAACAGTCCAACATGCAGGAATCCGTGCTGCAGTGGTCGCGCCTCAACCGGGCCTCGTTCCTCAACACCGATCTCACCGCCGCCGACTGCAGCCAGACCACCGCCATCGAGGTCGATCTGCGCTCCGCCAACCTCACCAACTCCGACTGGCAGGGCGCGAACCTCAACGGAGCGGACGTCAGCCGGGCGGTGATGCAGGGCGCGAACTTCACGGCGGCCAAGATCCGCGACTCCATGTGGATCATGACCGACCTGCGCGGCGCCAACTTCGATCGGGCCAGCCTGCACCGCTGCGACATGACCATGGGCAAGTGGGACGACACCACCAACTTCCCGCCGGGATTCGACCCCATGTTCATCGAAAACCGCGTGGACGACTACTGACAAGCTCTGCGTTTCGGGCCGTAGGCGATACGATGATTATTCTCGACTTGGATGCGCTGCAAGCATTCGTGCTCATACTCAGTTGCGTGAGCCTGTTGGCCGTGGTCGCCTTCATTGCTTATGGTCTAGGTTTGGAAAGAGGGAGTCGGAGACGGTAAATGCGGAGCAAACACATCGATATCCTCATCCTCGAAGAAATGCGTCGCGGCAACCAGCAATTGCTGATCGCTCTGGCGAACCACGGCCACGACGAGGGCGGCCAACCGGTGTTCCGCGTGCCCGTCAATTCGGAATAGTCCGCTCCAACGTCGCTATGTCCACCATCCTCATTGCATCCCACGGCCCTGGCGCTGGCAAGACTTCGGTTGCCGCCGGCCTGGCCGCCCTTATCGGTCGCACCGGAGCCAGTGTGGCCGTATGCAAGCCGCTCTCTCCCGCCGGCCGAACCGACCCTGACGCAATCTACTTCGCGCAGATCTTCCGCGGTGAAATCCCGGTAGTCGACGGCGATGATGCGACGGCCCTTGACGCTGCCGCCAGCGCAGTCCGTACACTCTCCGGCGCCAGCGATCACACCATAGTCGAGGTCGCCAACCCGGCCACCGGTTCGGGCATCGCCTCGGAAATGACCCGGGGACTCGTGGAACGCTTGTCGGCCAAAGTGGTGGCGGTGTTCGGCTACGACCCGAACCTCACGGCAGTCTCCGTCTCCAGCGCGGTCGCGTCCCTGGGAGAATCGCTGGCCGGTGTGCTGGTCAACCAGACCCCGCCCTATCGCGTGGCGCGCACGGGCCAAATCCTGACCGAGGTTGCCGCGACCGGCGCAGCGAACGTGGCTGCGCTACCCGAAGACCGCCCCATGCTGGCCGTAACCATGGAACAGTTGGCCCAACGACTCGGCGGCCGCTGGGAACTGGAACCCGGAGACGCCGACGCCTGGGTGGATCGCTTCCTGATCGGCGGCAACATCATGGACTCGGGCATGGGTTATTTCGGACGCTATTCCCACCAGGCGGTGATCACCCGCGCGGAACGCCCCGACATCCAGATGGCCAGCCTCATGCAGGACACCCGATGCCTGGTGCTGACCGGCGGTGCGCGTCCCACCGAGTACATCCGCGTCGAAGCCGCCAAGCGCCGAGTCCCCGTCCTCCTGGTCGACGAGGGAACCGTCGCCACCGCCGACGCCATCGGCGGCCTGATCGACGATGCCATCCCCTACCACAGCGACAAGGCCCAGCGCATGGCCGACCTGATCGCCGACCGCCTCGACGCGACCTCCCTCATATCGTAGGGGCGTCCCCGCGAACATCCGCCGCCACACTCCGCTCATGGTGAGCCTGTCGATCCAAGAAAGGTGGACCCGCCAAATCACGGCACAGGCACATCAAGGCGGTACCCTAATGTCGTAGGGGCGGGTCTGAGACCCGCCCCTACTTGTCGTCGCCACGCCCGCAGGTCAGTCCTGCATCTCAAACCGCTCGGACTCCGGCGGGCGCGACCACAGTTCTTCCGCGCCGGCCATCGCCACCGCCCGCTCGGGGCTGGCGCGCCAGGCATCGTAAATCTCGTTGCTGTCCCACGTCACCAACGTTGATATCTTGGTTGGATCCGACAGGGATATGAAGGTGTGGCGCGCGCCGAAACCGGGAGCGCGGCTCTGCGCCTCTCCGTTGCCGTCCAGCAGCGTTTTCGCTTCCTCAATCTTGTCCTGTTTCGCCCAGTGATGGGTCAACACTCCGATCATAGCCATCGATCAGTCCTCTCTTTCAACCGGTCATTTTCTCGCGCTTCGCCCGCCAATGACGAATTCAGCCACGACTCCACGGGAACTGCAGACGGAACGTGAGTCCTTCCTGCCGCACGTGCAGCACCTTGCCCAGCACGTAGGCCACCAACGCCGCCACGATGCTGAGCACCGCGCCCATCTTGCCCGGCTCCTGGAACGGCGAATCGCCAGGGAAGGCCTTGCCCGCCACAAACAACGCCACCGTCAAGCCCAGGCCGGCGATAACCCCGGTCACCACCAGGTGCCGAACCCCCATGCCGTCGGGCAACGGGAACCCGACCTTGGCGGCCAGCCACGAGAACAGCGCGACGCCGATGCCCTTGCCCACGATCAGCGATACCAGCACCATCATGGTGACCAGTCCAATGCTGGAAAACGCCACGCCAGCGTTGGCGAACGCGAAGAAGAACAACCCGAAGTCCACAAAGAGTTTCAACTGATGCTCGAACTGTTCCAGCACGCTGTGTCCCTCGTGTGCGGTGGTTGTGGCGTGCGGATGCGCCGACATCATGTCGTCATGGGTGTGCGCATCCTCTACCGTTTCCGCGTTGTGGCTTGTGCTCGGCATAAAGGGCACAATGGGCGCCAAAGCCAATGCCGGTTCCACTCCTGCGCCGGCCAGCCCGACCCACGAAAGCGACCCGCCGGTCAGGATGTACACCGGCCACCAGCGAACGCGAAGCTTGCGCAGCACGAACACCGCGGCCATTCCGCCTACCGTCGCCAGCAGCCAGATCGGTTCCACCGGATGGTGCGGGTCCGGATAGAACACCGCGATGATCACCAGCCCGATGGCATCGTCAACCACCGCCAGCAGCAGCAGGAAGTTCACCGCCGGATGCAACGGCCCGAACACAACCCGCGCCACCAGCCACGCCAGCGCGATGTCGGTGGCAGTGGGAATCGCCCATCCCTTGGCCACCGCGCCGAACGCTTCGCTGCCGCCGTAGAATATCCACGCCAGCGCGAAATACAGACCCACCGGTCCGAACACGCCGCCCAGAGTGCCCACCAGCGGGTTGATGGCCCGGCGCAGCGGGTTCAGCACGCCCCCGGGCAGCGTCGATTCCGTGATTTCCTTGGCCGCGATGCCAAAGAAAAGGCACATGAACATCCCGTTGATGATGAAGTGCAGCGTCAACGCATGACCGAAAATGTAAACGCCGTGCCCAAGAGGGTGGAAATCCACCACCACCTCGTACCAGTGATGGTTCACATTGGCCGCCACCAGGCCGGCGATTACCCCCAGTATCAGGGGCAAGGAAAACTCCTGAACGAAGTTGACGACCCGTACCAACGGGTGTATCGGCTGTATCGGTTGGGCGTGCATATATCGGTATTGACTGACGGAGACCAAGGGATTACCGGCGGCGATTTTACCACTCCGGGGCCACCGATGTTCTCGCGCTAACGAGACGAAGAATCGCGTCTTGAATCAGTTTCGGTCAGACGCTCTGCTGCCAACGGTCGTAGGCCACCGACACCGGCCCGTCGTACACCGTCCGGGCCTCGGCCGCCAGCGGCTCGGTGTCCAGGTGGTACGCGTTATCGATGTGCGTCAGCGTCAACGACCGGACGCCCGCCATCTGCGCGATCCGGGCGGCCTCGGCGGCGGTGGAGTGCGCCGTCTCCTCCGCGCGGCTCCGCTCAGCCTCCACGCACAGCGCCTCGTGGATCAGCAGGGTCGCGCCCTCGGCCAGTTCGGCCAGCGACGGGCACCAACGGGTATCGCCGGAGAACACAACGGCCTCGTCGCCCGATTCCACGCGCCACGCCATCGCGCCGCCGATGTGGTCAACGGGCGCGCAACGGGCGCGCACGTTGGGGGTAAGCTGCACCCATTGGCCCGGATCGGTGGGCCGCAGGTCAAACACCCGCCGGCCGTCCCGCCGGTGAACGGCGAGCGCATCGACGGTGAGGCCCCGTTGCGGGTAGGCCATCAGCGTCGCCAGGTCGGCCATCGCACGCTCGGACCCGTACACCTGCATCGGCTGTTCGGCGGGGTTGCGCCGGCTGCGCTGCATCTCGATGTGGGGCAGACCCTCGCAGTGGTCGGGATGGCTGTGGCTCAGCAGGCAGTGATCGAAATCAGTGGGCGATATACCCAGCCGTTCGCCGTTGCGCAGCACGCTGTTGCCCGACGCGGCATCCAGCAGAATGCGCTCACCCTGCGGGCATTCCAGCACTATCGCGGTGTGGTCCCGCATCGTGGAACCTCCCGAACCGGTGCCGAGGTAACTTATCGTAAAACCTGCCTCAGTCATTCCGTCCCCCTGTCAAACCAAATCCCGTTCATCCATGAAAATGAACCCGCGAGTGCGGCAGCACCGCCGGATTCACCAGGAACTCCGGCATCCGACCCTGCAGCACGTCCACCGTGGCCCGGGCCGTGCGCACCTCCAACTCCAGCACCGACTGCTGCGAGAGAAATGCGACGTGGGGCGTGACGATGACGTTGTCCAGCGCGAACATCGGATGATCCGCCGGCGGCGATGATGATTCCATCACGTCCAGCCCGGCGCCGGCGATGCCGCCGTCCCGCAGCGCGGCGTAGAGCGCCGGTTCGTCCACGATGGGGCCACGGGCGCAGTTGATCAGGTACGCCGACGGTTTCATCTGCTCAAACTCCCGCGCTCCCACAAATCCCCTCGTTTGGTCGTTCAGCGGCGTATGCACCGTCACGTAATCGGACGACGCCAGCAACGCTTCCAGCGTGGCCTGCTGCACGCCGTCGGGCAGGTCCGAATCCGCCGACAGGTAGGGGTCATACGCCAGCACGGCGAGCCCAAAGGCGCGGGCCTTGTCGGCAACGGCGCGTCCGATGCGTCCGAACCCCAGGATGCCGATGGTCTGTCTGCGCAGCCGGGTCAGCGGATGGGGCGACGGCGTTCCCTCCCATTGGCCGGCCCTGGCGACGCCGTCGTAGAATCCGATCTGCCGGTTCCAGGTCAGCAGCAGAGCCATCACGTGGTCGCTCACCTCATCCACGCAGTAGTCGGGCACGTAGGTAACTGGAATGCCCAACTCGGTGGCAACGTCCACGGCGATGTTGTCGACGCCCACGCCGTAGCGACTGACGACGCGGCACCGTTCGGCGGCTCGCACCACCGACGGCGTGACCTGCGCGAAGCAGGTCATGATGCCGTCGCAGTCAACCGCCAGCGACGCCAGCGTGTCCTCCGACCCATCCGGCGCCTCCACAACCTCAACATCGTCGCCCAACCCGGCCGCCAGAACCTCCCGCTCAGGAGCGGTGGAAGGCCAAACAAAATCGGTAATGAGAATGCGTGTGGGCATGGACGGTTCTGGCGGGCGCTTAAGAGCGTAGGCAGTATAACGCATCATCCAACACTGCAAACCACTATGGCTGTATCGCGCCGGGAGAAAGTTAGTTCAGATGTGCTATAATCGCCTGAATACATTTCCGGAGGCGATACAACGTGGTAAGTTCATCCAGAGGCCAAAATAAAATTACCGCATCAGACGGATTGCCTGCGTTGGAAGTGGCTGAACATGCGAAAGAAAAGGAGTTTGTACTGCAACGAATATCGACCATTTTCACCAACGGGATGCGCCATCAATGGCGTGAACGATACTACGTAGATTTATTCACCGGACCAGGAATTTGCCGTATAAAAGAATCTGTCGCCGAAGTTGATGGATCGGCGATTTTGGCGGCGAAATCGGGTGCCAAATTCACTCAATATTTGCTGGCCGACAAAAATCCGTGTTTTTTGGCGGCACTAGACCAACGCATTACCAAGTTAGGGTTACCACGTACAACCAGTGTTACTTGTTACCCTGGCGATGCGGATAAAGTGGTGGATCAAATCATTGCGGATTTGCCGCACGCTAGGAAATCGCTCGGGCTGGCCGTGTTTGACCCTTGGGGTTGGGATTTTGGGTTCGAAACTCTCGCAAACCTTTCCGCTGGCCGTCGACTCGATCTCGTAGTCAATTTCCCAATCGGCTATATCAAACGCAACTGGGAAAAAGAGCTACCTCAATTAGATCGGTTCATGAATGGTTCAGGATATAAAGACCGGTTCAGAGCCGCCATGCGACATGAGAACCCAAGCGAATTGCCAGCACGGGTTCTTTTGGACGCTTATTCCGAAGAATTGCGCAAAATTGGATACCCCTGTATTCGCGATCATGTATTTGTCAGTAATTCTCGCGGATTAACTCTATATTGCCTAATCTTCGCCAGCAAACATGAACGCGGCGCAGATTTTTGGGACAAGGCGGCCAAACGGATGGAAAGCGGGCAAATCAGGATGGAACTGTTATAGAACCACCGGTGGTGAATCATGGCCCAGGGCAGCAAAATTGAGTGGACCGACGCCACCTGGAACCCGGTGACGGGCTGCAACAAGGTCAGCCCGGGGTGCAAGCATTGCTACGCCGAGCGCCTGTCGAAACGGTTGAAGGCAACGGGCATGGCGAAATACCGGAACGGCTTTGAAGTGACACTTCATCCCGACACCCTGGAGATTCCCCTACGGTGGCGCAAGCCTCGCTCAATTTTCGTCAACTCCATGAGCGACCTGTTTCACGTGGACGTACCGGAACCGTTCATCCATGATGTGTTCGACGTGATGGAACGCGCCGACTGGCATCGTTACCAAGTGTTGACCAAACGAGCGGAACGCGTCGCAGAGTTGAGCGAAAGGCTGGCGTGGCCATCTCAAGTGTGGATGGGCGTCAGCGTGGAACGAAACGAATATGCCCACCGCATCGACCTGCTTCGGGAAACCGGCGCGGCGATCAAGTTTCTTTCGTTGGAGCCACTGCTGGGGCCATTGCCGACTCTTGACCTGGCTGGTATAGATTGGGTAATCGTGGGTGGAGAGTCCGGCCCCGGCGCGCGTGTCATGCAACCGGAATGGGTCCGCGAAATTCGCGACCAGTGCATCGACGGCGGCGTCGCCTTTCACTTCAAACAGTGGGGCGGCGTTTTCAAAAAGCGCAACGGCAGGGAACTTGACGGGCGTACCTGGGACGAAATGCCCGAATCTGCCACGCCCTCAATAGGAGCAACCCGATGTCCATCCGTTACGCCGTCAGCCTGCTCACCGACCCGGATTTCACCGCCCGGGCCTATCGCGCGCGGCAGTTGATCTGCGGGCAGTACGCCTGCTGGGCTGCCGAGATGCACATGCTGCACATGCCCATGTCGGACTATTTCCCGCTGGACTCCGGCGGATCCCTGGACTCCGGCGGATCCAATGATGCCGAGGCGCAACTTGCCCGTGACCTGGAAACCCTGGCCGAGCGATACCGTCGCGTGTCGCCGCGGTTTCCGCTCTTCAACCGGGGCATAACCACCACCCGCCCCACCGAGTCCGACGGCAACATCTGGCTGGACTTTTCGCCCGAGGTTGTCAACGAGTCCCTGTATCGGTTGCAGTCGATGGTCGTCGACCTGCTGGAGCGCAACCCCCTCGTCGGGGGAGAGCGGCGCGTTTTCGGGCCCGATTTTCCGCCGCAGATACCGCTGATGTCCCACGCCGACCTCCCCGATTCCGTATTCGACGGCGCCCTGGATTTCGCCCGTTCCGTCACCGACGAGTTGAAAGTCTCGCAGATCACCCGCGCCTGGCGCCTGGCCCTCACCCGGTTCGAGTCCAACGCGGCTGGCGACGACTGGTCCGGCGGCCGTTGGGCCACCGACCTGCAATGGCGTGCCATCGCCAGCTACAGCCTGTGATGGCATCGGGCTAGACCGGAAACGCCCGGTCCAGCCGCTCCCGCTGCTCCGCCGTGAGGCGCCAGCCCGACGCGTTGCAGTTCTCCTCGGTGCGCGCCACGCTGTTGGACTTGGGAATGGCGATCATGTTGGGCTGATCGGCCACCCAGTTCAGCGCCACCTGCGCGGCGGTTTTGCCCGTCTCCCCGGCGATGTCCGCCAGAATCTGCTGATCGCGGTTCAGGCGCAACGCCCGGCGAACCCGGCCGCTGGCGCCGCCCACCAACGCCCCTTCGTGCAGCGGCGAATAGGCGATGACAGCGATGTCGTGTTCCAGGCAGTATGGAATCACGTCCCGCTCGGCGCGGCGGCGGCGCAGGTTGTAGAGAATCTGGTTGGACACGATTGGGTTGTGCCGCATCTCAGCCTGGGCCTCCCGCATGTCCTCCACCGCAAAGTTGCTCACGCCGATGTGGTCCACCAGGCCGTCATCAACCAGCTTCTCCATTGCGCGCATGGTTTCCGCGATGGGCACCCTGGGATTGGGCCAATGGATCTGGTAGAGATCGATCCTGTCCACGCCCAGCAACCGCAGGCTCCGGTCGGCGGCGCGCAGCACGTCGTCGTACCGCAGATTGCCGCCCAGCACCTTGGTCGCAACAATGATCCGGTCGCGGATGCCAACGATGGCCTCACCCACGGCATCCTCGGTGCGGTACATCTCGGCGGTATCGATGAGATTCGCGCCCAGTTCAACGCCCCGCCGCAGCGGTTCCGGCCCGCCGCTGTACCGCCATGTGCCCAACCCAATCTCCGGCGCCATCAAACCCGACGCCCCCAGCCGTTTCATTTCCATCGTTCGTCACTCCCGAAGGGGATATCGTTCCGTTGTACCCTGCCATTTCGATGTCGTTCCGTTGTGGGGGCGAATGATTGGTCGCTCCCCTTGTGCCGCAAGGTCCGTACACCGGCTTCCCTATTTCGTGCAATACGATTTGCCAATCGGAAACCTGCGACAGCCCAACATACATTCCATTCCCGCTTCATTGCATCCGCGTGGCATCCCCCGCCGTGATCGCCTCTGCCCTCTCCCGTGGACTGGCCCGCATCAGCAGGGCGGGGACTATGGCGATCACGGAGATTATCGCGGCGGCGCGGTAGAAACTGTGGAACAGCCCCAGGCTCGCCGACTCCAGGGATTTGCGATATTCCGCAAACGCCTTGACCCGCTCGGCCGCTTCCAGGTCGGGCATCAGCAGCGGTGATGGCGTGTCGGTCAGGATGGCCAGAAACTCGTTCACTCCCCACGCCGACAGCGCCGCCATGCCCAGCGTCATCCCCAGCATCCTGGACACCACGACCATTGACGCCGATACCGCCCGGTACTCGAAGGGCGCGGCGGCAATGGCGCGGTGCATCAGCGGAGCGATGACCAGGCCGAACCCCACTCCGGCCACCACCATATCCAGCGTCAGGCGAGGTTCTGCGATTTCCACCGGCCAACTGCTCAGGCGGTACATTCCGGCGGCGATCAACGCCAATCCGACCACCGCGATCCACCGGGCGTCCACCCACCGGATCAACCATCCGCCCAGCACGGCGAAAACCGGAATGGTGGCGGTCATCCGCAGCAGCCACAGGGCGGCGGTGGTCGCGTCCACCGGACGCTCGGGCTGGTTCATCACGGTGTTGGCCATGATCACCGTGGTCGCCATGGCGATGATCAGCGCGACTCCCACCAGCAGTTGGCACGCGTTGGCCGATACGAATGCCCAGGCCCGAAACAGCACGGCGGACAGCAGCGGCTGAGTGGTCCTTCGTTGACTCCACACCAGCACGACGATGGACACCGCGAACCCGACCAACAGCGCGTATGGCGTCCACGCCGACAGGCGGAACAGGCCCTCGTGGGCGAAAGCCAGGGACAGCAGCACCAGCGCCACCGTGAGGATTGCCCCGCCACGATAGTCCATGCGGGCCGCCGCCAACGGTTGCCGGGGCAGCCACAGCAGCGCGACGGCAATGGCGGCGGCCTGCGGCACGTTGAGCCAGAATATGGCCCGCCACCCCCAAATCTCGATGACCGCGCCGCCGTAGGCCGGGCCGAGCATACTGCCCGCCTCTGCCGCGCCGGCCACGATGCCCAGCGCCAGCCCGCGCTGCTGTGGGGATACCAGCGCCGCCGCGATGGCGAGACTGATGGGCACCGCGCCGCCTCCGCCAATGGCCTGCACCACCCGCGCGACGACGATCTGGTCCAACTGCTCCACGCGACCGTTGAGCCATTCGGATTGACCGGCCAGCGCCACCAGCGTCGTGCCCACGCTGAACACGGCCAGCGACACCCAGTAGATGCGCGCGTATCCGTGTACGTCGGCCAGTCGGCCCAACAGCGGCATGGCGATGGTGTAGCCCAGCAGATACGCCGTCACGACCCAGATCACCGCCTCCAGGCGCAGCACCGGCACCTTCAGGTCCGCCATCACCGCCGGCAGCGCGGTGACCACGACCGTCTGGTCGAGGGCCGTGATGAACGCGCCACAGGCGACGAAAGCCACCAGCGTCCACTGACGGCGGGAGGAAATGGTCACGCTGCCCTCGCGGCGATGTGCGGCGGATTAGCCGCCGGAAAGATCGACGTACTCGGTCGGCGGCTCAATATCCACCGGTTCGTTGATGTCGGTGAGCAGCAGTTCGCGGACGGTGTCGGGTTGGTCATATTCCCCGATGGGTCCGATGATTCTCAGCTTCCGCAGGAACCTGTTCTCCTTGTCGGTCCACAGTTCGATTCCCACGGACTGGTCGGGGCCGGCGCTGAGCAGAAGCCACTCCATCACGGCGCCCGGCGCATCGCCCGTGACGCGGTACACGGGGATCCCGTCCAAGGTTCCCTCGCCGGCCAGGGCCGGGTTTTCGATCGTGGCGACCAGATCGGCGATTATCAGGTTGAGCGTATCCACCGGAATGGGCGCCTCGGCCCGGGGCTGCTTCATCCAACCGCCCGAGATCGGGTCCGTGCCATAGTACGAGTCCGGCGTCACCACCAGCATCAGTTGGAAGTAAATCCCAGACTGGGGATCGGTGGCAACGTCCGGCACCATGTAGGAGTCGACGGCAAGATCGGCGCCGCTGGCCGCGTCCCAAACACCGCTGGCCTCGGTCACCTTGGCGCTGAAGGCCGGTACAAAGATGCTGCCCGTTTCGTGGCTGAGCACGAACCTGGCGGACTCCAGGGCGAGCAGATTGGCCGCCGTTTCTTCCAACAGGGCCGCCGGGTCGGGAACCGGCGTGGGCGATGGCGTGGGCGCATCGGCGGGCGCGGGAGCAGGCTCGCCGCCACAGGCCGCTGCCAGGGCCACCACTGCGACGGCAACCAGCGCAATCAGCCATCGGGGATGTCGTTGTATCAGGTTCATGATCAATTACCTCGGAGACCAGACGGCGATGCCGCCGCCGGCGAGGTCGCGCAATTGTCCGTTATCGCCCAGTTCCGCCACGTACACGTGCGGGCCGGCCGCGCTGCTGCCGTTGCGTCGCTGGGAAAGGTATTGTTGGGTTCCCGCCACCACCAGCCCCGAACCGTCGGGAGCCCACGGGGAGTGGCTGCGGGCGTATTGGTCAAAAAATGCCAGCATCAAAAATGTTTCGCCGCTGGGAGAGAAGCGCAGGCCGGCAACCGGCCGCTCCGAGGGCTCGGCGGCGTCGGGTGGGGCCACGCTGCCGTCCTCGATGCGCCATTCCATGGTGCGCTCTTCGCTGTTGAGAGCGACCCAGGCCAGGCGGTCGCCCTGCGGTTCCCAGAAAAACCCCAGCACCCAGTCGTCCTCGTGTATGGTCCGCTCGCCGCTGCCGTCGGCCGCCAACAACCGCAAACGACGATAGGCCGGAGAACCGCTGCCCTGTTGGTCGGCGACCGCGATGGTTGTACCGTCCGACGACCACAGAAAGGCGCATGAGCCGTCCACTTCGGCCAGCCGCATCGGCGGGTAATCGGTCTCGTCGGGGCGGCCGACCCACATCGCCTCGCCGTCGCCGCCGGGCGCCGACCACGCCAGTTGGACACCGTCGGGCGACCAGGCCGGAGTGCGGAACGAGCGCGAGCGGCTTATGGACTGTATGGTCATCTGCGTCGCGCCTTCTTCCAGGCGCAGCACCGACAACTCCTCGCCGCTGTGTACCGCCAGCGCGCGGCTGTCGGGAGACCAGTCGAAATACAGCGGCGCTCCCCGGGCCACGGGCAAAGCCGCCGCCGGCTGTCCATCTCCGTCGGCAGGGTTGGCATCAACGACAAAAAGGGTTAGCCCTTCCGGGGTGGCGGCGGTGATTCCCAGGCGCCGGCTGTCGGGGAACCACTGCACGTAATGGGGCGTGCCGTCCGCGATGGTCAGCGGGGCAGGATTGACGAACACGGGCCCGCCCACGCCGTTGGATGCCTCCAGCGACTGCACGCTCATCTCAGCATCGGAGGGCGACATGCCGCTGATGAGGGAGACTGCGATCCGGTCGCCGTCGGGAGACCAAACGGGCCAGCCGTACAGACGGGTTTCGGTGGCAGGTTGGGCCACGATGCCGCCCATGCGTCCCCCCGCGTCTGCGACGGCCCCGGTGGTCAGGGTGTTGCGCGCGCTGCCATCGGGATTCACGGTGGTTAGCTGCCCGTCAGCGTCTATGTAGGCGATGCGATTGATAGGCATGGGATCTGCAGGATTGGTGGACATATCACCCGGCATACACGCCAGCGCAACAAACAGTGCGCCAAGTCCGATGGCGGCAATTGCCCGCAAGCAGTTGGTCAGCGTGGGCATCGCCGGTACGGTAACACCCGGCGGGAGATTTTGGCAAACGACCGGGTCCGCCCATCGTCACGCATCAACCCGCGCCACCGCATCCCAAACGGCGGAGGCGACATCGTCGGCGGAAAGGCTGGCGTCGATTTGCAGCCAGCGTTCGGGATTCAGTCGGGCCTGCTCGATGAAACCCTTGCGAACCCGCCGGTGGAACCGGAGCGCCTCGTCCTCGAAACGATTGGCGATTGCCTCGGGGTTCTGCCCCCGCTCAGCGTACCTTTGCCGCACTCGATACTGCGCGTCGATTGGATCAATGTCCAGCAGCACCGTCAGGTCCGGGTAACGCCCACCCGTGGCGAAATCGTTGAGCCACTTGATGCGGCCAAGGTCGAGATCGCGGCCGTGTCCCTGGTAGGCCACGGTTGAGGCTGCGAATCGATCCACGATCACCACCGCGCCGGCGTCCAGTTTGGGCGCAATCACGGTATTCATCAGTTCGACCCTGGATGCCTCAAAGAGCAACAATTCGGCCGGGGGCGTCAAGGGACGGCCGTCCACCAGGTAAGCCCGCAGGTAATCGCCCAACTCCGTGGAACCGGGTTCGCGCAGCAGCACGGCATCGCGACCAATAGATGCGAAACGGTCGTACAACCGCTGCGCCTGCGTCGATTTGCCGGCCCCGTCGCCGCCCTCGAACGCTATGAATATGCCGGGCATCGCCGCTGCTCCGTTTTGGTAAATCGATGGGGCGCACACGTAGGGGCGAGGCATGCCTCGCCCCTACGTCGATGCCTGGCAATCGTTTGACGTGAAGACATACCGGGCGCAAATCGGCCCCTGGATATTGTCGGCCGTTATCCGGCGACTCTACGGCCGGTAGATGAGCACGCCGCGCTGCGGATCGCGGCCCCGGCTGGTGGACGCCAGGTTGAACTGTTCGGCCAGCATGTGCTGGATCCTGCGGATGTATGGCCGCTGAGGTTCCAGTTGGACGCTGAACTCGCCCGACAGCACGCGCTTGGCGGCTTCTTCCACCTCAAGGCGCGCCGCCGCTTCCTGTTCGGAGTTCTCCTCATCCCGGTGGCGTCCGGACACCCGCGGCAAATCGATGCCCTGATCTCGCGCGATGGAGGTGAGGAACTCTCCCACCTGCGGCACCGTGTTTTTCCTCAGCACGTACACCGGCACGCTGTTGTCCTCGGCCACCCGCACCAACTGGCTGCCCCGGCGGTAGTGGTTCTTGGTCGTGAGCAGCACGTTGGCCCGGCGCAGTTCGCTGACGATCTCGGCGGTCGTGCCCCGCTCGGCCAGGGCAGCCTCCACCTTGTCGCGACTCACGCCGAACAGGAATATGCGCGCATCGAGCCTGGGGCCGGACACTCCGCCGGCGTCGGGTTCGTCGCGGAAACTCTCCGGCGGGTACTGGTCGTAGGCGTCGGGCTGTCGACCGTTGCGGCCCCTGCCTCGACGGTTCCGAATTTCGTTCGCCGCCCAGGGCGTCGGGGCCGCTTCGTTCTGCCGTTGCGCGGCGGTGCGGGATATGCTCCCATCCTCGTTGAGCCGGCGAACCTCGGGCTCGACGGGATACCCGCGCAGCCACTGGTCCACCACCTGGGCAACGTCCTCGTGTACGGAAACCTCGTTCCAGTCCTGAATCTCAACCACCACGTCGAAGGTGGGCGGAGCCTTGCGTTCCAGAACCGTCTTCTGCGTGCCACGGAAGCGGGCTTCCTGGTCTCCCAGCGTCACCGTCTGCACGCCGCCCACCAGGTCGGACAACGTGGGGTTCATGATGAGGTTGTCCAGGGTGTTGCCGTGGGCGGTGGCGACCAACTGCACGCCGCGCTCGGCGATGGTGCGCGCGGCGGAGGCTTCCAGGGTCGTGCCCATCTCGTCAATGATGATGACCTGGGGCATGTGGTTTTCCACCGCTTCGATCATGATGCCGTGCTGCTCGGTGGGAGTGGGAACCTGCATGCGGCGGGCGTGGCCGATGGCAGGATGGGGTATGTCTCCGTCGCCGGCGATTTCGTTGGACGTGTCCACGATGATGACGCGCTTGCGGGCCTCATCCGCCAGCACGCGGGCAACCTCCCGCAGCATGGTGGTTTTGCCCACGCCGGGGCGTCCCAGCAGCAGGATGTTGTTGCCGTCGTAGGCCAGGTCCTCAATGATTTTTATGGTGCCGAAAACGGCGCGACCAACGCGGCACGTGATACCGACCACGTCCCCCTGGCGGTTGCGTATGGCGGATATGCGGTGCAGGGTGCGTTCCATGCCGGCGCGGTTGTCGCCGCCGAAACTGCCGATGCCCGACACCACGTGTTCAAGATCCTCGCGCCCCACCGGTTCCTCATCCAGAATCACGTCGCCTTCAGAAAAGCGCGCCTCCGGCGATCTGCCAAGGTCCAGCACGATCTCCAGCAGGTCATCCAGATTATCCTGCTGTCGCAATCCCGAAAGGACGCGCGGCGGCAACACCTTCAGGAGTTGCTGCAATTCATCATGGGCCAGTTGTTCGACGGTTACCAACTACGCCCTCCTTGTCGCGGGTGGTCGGCGTATCGCCGCGTTGGGTAACTGTATTGGTACACGAAACGTCCGGGTATCATCGTACACGGGGCGCTTCGATCAAAGGCGCGTTGGCGTCGAATTCGGCGCCGCCGGCCATGGCGACGAAATAGCGGTGAATACGCGCATCGGGGGTCAGTTCGGGATGAAAAGCGGTGGCCAGGAGGTTGCCCTGCTGAACGGCAACGGGCCGGCCGTCCTGCAACTCTGCGAGTATATCAACCTGCTTGCCGACCCTGATGATAACCGGAGCGCGGATGAAGATCGCGTGGTAGGGATCGGATCCGAGGCCGGTGATTTCCAGGTCCTGCTCGAAGGAATCCACCTGCCGGCCGAAGGCGTTGCGCTGCACTCCAACGTCCATCACTCCCAGGGGTATCGGATCCTCCTCGGTGATTTCAGATGCCAGCATGATCATTCCGGCGCAGGTGCCCCAAACGGCTTTGCCTGACGCAGCCATCTCCGCCACGGGTTCCCTAAGGTTATAGAGGGACATGAGGCGGCTGAGGGTAGTACTCTCGCCGCCTGGAATTATCAGGCCGTCCAGACCTTTGAGGTGATCAGGGAGCCGGACTTCGGTAGCGTCAGCCCCGATACTGCGCAGCACGTGACAGTGCTCCGCGAAATCTCCCTGTACTGCCAAAACGCCGATGTTCAACTAAGTGACCGGCAGGTATGCCCCAGGTGCGTGTGCGTTCTCGTTTAGTGTGCGTCGTCGATGCAAACGCTCCGACGACGCGATGAGACTAGATGCTGCGAGTGGCCAGGAGTTCGGCATCCGACAGTTCGCGGACGCTGCGCCCGACCATGGGCTCGCCCAGGTCGCGGGACACGTCGGCCAGGATCTGCGGATCGTTGTAGTGCGTAACCGCCTGCACGATGGCATGGCCCCGGGCCGCCGGGTCGCCGGACTTGAAGATGCCGGAACCCACGAATACGCCGTCGGCTCCCAACTGCATCATCAACGCGGCGTCGGCGGGAGTCGCAACGCCGCCGGCGGCGAAGTTGACGACGGGCAGGCGTCCTTCCTGGCGGGTCTGCTGCAGCAGGTCGAGGCTGACGCGAAGGTCCCTGGCCTCCACGACCAACTCGTCGTCGGGCATGGTCTTGAGCTTGCGGATGGCGTCCTGGACCGCGCGCATGTGGCGGACGGCCTCTACGACGTCGCCGGTTCCGGCCTCGCCCTTGGTGCGGATCATCGCCGCGCCTTCGGAGATGCGGCGCAAGGCCTCACCCAGGTCGCGGCAGCCGCACACGAAGGGCACGGTGAAATCGTGCTTCCATACGTGGTGCATTTCGTCGGCGGGGGTCAGGACTTCCGACTCGTCAACGTAGTCCACCCCGAGGGCCTGCAAGACCTGCGCCTCGACAAAGTGTCCGATGCGGCACTTCGCCATGACGGGGATTGATACGGCGTCGATGATATCGGCGATCATGGACGGATCGCTCATGCGAGCCACGCCACCGTCGGCGCGAATGTCAGCGGGAACGCGCTCCAGGGCCATGACGGCCACGGCGCCGGCCTCCTGGGCAATGCGGGCCTGGTCGGGGGTCACAACGTCCATGATGACGCCGCCCTTGAGCATCTGGGCGTGCCCGGATTTCACTGTAAAAGTGCCAGTCAGGATCTCAGCAACCATGTAAAGCGCCTCCTATTGGGTATCAGGAATGCTGGTGGCCCATTATAGCCGCCGCAACCGGGGTAATCAATCAAGGCTCGGGCACGTAGTCCACGTTGATGAACGTGGATTCAAGACTTCTTTCGTGCGTGGCAACCACCGATACCTGGTTGGCGCCCGGCCGGAGCAGGATGCTTGCCGACCAGGCGCCGGTTTCGTCCACCGCCGCGGGAATGATCTCGTTCAAAACGACGCGCGCGCCGGGCAGCGTATTGCCCGAGACCGTCAGCACCGCCGCGTTCACGGTGGCGCCGAATGCCGGTTCGGTGATCTCGACAAACAGGGCCAGCGGTCTGCTGTCGTAGATCAACTGCAGCAGTTGGCGCCTGGGCTCCGCAGACGCGCTGTTGTGGCTGATGACCTCCACCAAGTTGAACCCGTCGGACAATGGAATCGCAGCCGCGAAGTTGCCCCGGTGGTCGGCCCGCAATGTGATGCTGATCTTGGGACCGTCCATGTCCTGATAGGTCACTTCGAGGATTGATCTGGGCAACGTGGTTCCCGTCACGTCGATCTCGGGGTCGCCTCGTACCACCTTGAGATTCTCCGGCGAGTGGACCACCAGAAAATGGGCCGGCGGAGCCGGCGTGGGGGTCGCGGGCGTAGGGGTCGGCGGCGGCGTGGGAGTCGGCGGCGGCGTGGGAGTCGGCGCGGGTGTTGGGGTGGGCGCAGGGGTGATCGTAGGGGCCGGCGCCGTTGGGACGGTTGTGGGCGTCGGGGTCGGTGGCGCCTGCGTCGGTTGAACCGGCATCGGCGTTGCAGTGGGACGCGCGCTCGCGGCAGGAGCAAAATCGGGAGTGCCGGGCAGCGTGATAACCCACACCGCCATAAATGCCGCAATCAGCAGAAAGACCAGGAACGTTGCCAGAATCCGTTGTTGCACAGGGAGATGGAAGGGCGTGGTGTGGGCGAGGGCCGGTCAACGGCGCCGCGCGGTCACCCCACGTTGGTGTCCGGAGACCCCACCGGCAGAGTCAATGTGAAAACCGTATGGTGTTCGGGTTGAGGAGCGACCACGGACGACACAGTCAATGTCCCTCCGTACCGGTGGGCAAGAGTGCGGCTTATGTAGAGACCAAGCCCGGAGGAGGTCTTGTCTTCGCTGCGTCCCATCTCGGGGGTCCAACCTCTGGTGAACAGGTGAGCGCGATAATGTTCGGGGATGCCGGCGCCGTCGTCGGTAACGCTCACCTGGAACGTGTCCCCGTTGCGTATGGTTGATATTTCGATGTAATCGCCTCCGTAGCGAAGGGCGTTGTCAACAAGATTGGCGACGATGTGCTCCAGGGCGGCGGCGTCGGAATAGACCAGACCGAATTCCTCGGGCTCCGACCACCATGCGATGTCCTTGCCCTGCTCGGTGGCCTGGCCGGTATATCGTTCAACTATACGACTGATAACGGCCGTCGGTTCTACGGGATATATTTCCGCCGGAGCGTCGGGAGTTTCAAGGTTGATCATCATCTGGATGTTGGACATCATCAGGCGGAAAGACGGCGCCTGCTCCTCGATCTCGTCCAGCAATTCGTGAACGACGATGGCGACGTCATCGCCCGTGGCCGCCAGCACGCCGCGCACCTCCCGGCATTTGCCAAGGATACGGCGCATGGGCCGGCCAAGGTCATGCTGGAAAGTCTCGAATTGCTGCTCGGTCAGCCGGCTCCAGTCGTCCACGCCGTTCCGTCCATTTCCGTTGCCATGCCGGTCTCCCGACGCCATGTAGGCACCGACCGCCACGGCCAAACCCACCACCACGCCGGCGATGCCCATGTAGGCCAGGGGTTCCACCACCCACGGCTCGCGGAAAAAGCCCGCCAACGGCATGAACAGCGACACCACCATCGCCGCGAGCCCGGCGATGGCAAGGGCAACGCCCAGGTATGCCAAAACAGGGTGTCCGCTGATGCGCCTCGGTGTCAGGGCCGCCATGACTTCGCCCCTAATCTCGCGGCGGGAGCATCCGGTAACCGCGGTCGCGGACGCTCACTATGAAATCGTTGGCGCCCAGCGGCTGCCCCAGGGCCTTGCCCATCGAAACCTTCAGTTCGCGGATGCGCACCCGCAGGGAGGCTCGCGTATCGTCGCCTTCCAGGTAGCGTTCCAGCCGGTCGAACGGGACCACGTTGCCCGGGCTCCGATACCACGCCTGGGCCAATTCGCGCAGAATGTCGAACCGACGGCCCCGAATGTCGCCCACCGCAGTCTGTTGGCCGTCTTCTCCGATCACCAGCACCGATTCGGCCTCGGCATCCAGAATGATGCGATTGCCGATGGCAATGGAGCCAGGGTCGGCGGCTACCAGCCGGCGCATTCGCAGGGCCACTTCTTCCGGCGACGCCAACTTGTCGATGAACTCGACCGGCGCTTCCACCTGCAGCGCGCTGCGCGCTACGGTTTCGCGTTCGACGCCCTGGCTGTACTGGGTGAACATCAACACCGGAAGCCTGGGGCGTTCTGCCACGATGCGTTTCAGGATGTCCAGACCCTTGAACTGGTCATCGCGGTAATCGCCCAGCCGGACGTCAAGAATCACGCCGTCGGGCAGTCGGTCTTCGATGGCTTCCAAGGCCGCCCAGAGCATGTCCTCTGCGGAGCCGTGTTCTTCCTTGCCCACGACGCGGGTGGTCCAGCCTTCGTCTTCCAGGCGGCGGCGGACCGCCCGCACGATGGCTGAAGTCGCTTCGTCATCAACGATCAGGATGTTTCCGGAGCGTGCTGCCATAACTCAGTTATTTCCCGGGGCCGCTTTTGTTATCCGGCCACATTATAAATGCAACCGTCTGCCTCTGTCGCCGCCAGCGCGCACAACCTGTTAAGCATTGGGGCGGCCGATTGGCCGCCCCAATGCAGAGACCGGGCGACGGGACGGCTACGAGTCCTTGGTGAGGTTGGTAAGAAACTCGGAGTTGGTGCGAGTTCTGGCCAGGCGCTCCAACACCCGTTTGGTGGCGTCGCCCATGTTCGCCTGGTCCCCGCCGGAGGCCAGGGTTACCATGCGGCGCAGCAGCCAGATCTGGGGCACTGTTTCGGAGTCGTAGAGCAACTCCTCGCGCCTGGTGCCGCTGCGCACCACGTCGATGGCGGGGAAGTACCTCTGATCGGCCAGCCTGCGGTCCAGGTGCAACTCCATGTTGCCGGTACCCTTGAACTCTTCGTAGATCACTTCGTCCATGCGGCTGCCCGTGTCCAGGAGGCACGTGGCGATGATCGTCAGCGAACCGCCCTCCTCAAGGTTGCGGGCCGCGCCGATGAACCGCTTGGCCGGATACAGCGCCGCCGGGTCGATTCCGCCGGACAGCGTGCGTCCTGAGGTGGGCAACGCAAGGTTGTACGCCCGCGTAAGGCGAGTGATGCTGTCCAGCAGGATCACCACGTCGCAGCCGGTTTCAGTCATGCGCTTGGCCCGTTCCACCGCCAACTCGGCAACGCGGCACTGTTCCTCCACCGATTCGTCGAAGGTGGAGGCGAAAACGTCGCCCTTGACCGCCCGCCGCATCTCGGTAACTTCCTCGGGGCGCTCACCGATCAGCACCACCATGAGGATCACCTCCGGGCGGTTTTCGGTAATGGCCGCCGCGATCTGGCGCAGCACGGTGGTCTTGCCGGCCTTGGGAGGCGACACAATGAGGCCGCGTTGCCCCAAACCGATGGGAGCGAACAGGTCGATCATCCGGCAAGGCAGGCCGCCCTGCGGATTTTCCAGAACGATGTGATCGTTGGGGAAAATCGGCGTCAGCGACTCGTAGATGCGCCGGTTGGCCGAGTTCTGCTTTTCGGGTTCCAGCATGTTGATGCTGGTAACGCGGGTGAGACCGTAATGGCGTTCGCCGTCTTTGGGCGGACGCACGGTGCCGGACACGGTGTCGCCCGTCTTCAGGTGGGACCGGCGGATCTGCGACTGGCCAACGAACACGTCGCCTGCCACGGGCGGATACTGCATGGAACGCAGCAACCCGTGGCCAGCATCCATCACTTCCAGCACGCCGGAGGCGACCAACTGGCTGCGGCCGGACGCAGCCTGGCGCACCCGGTTGAACAGAGCATCGCGGGTCATATCCGCCAGGGCACCATCATCCCGCAGCCCAACGTCGGCGGCGATCTCCAACAATTGCGGTTGGGACATCGTGGCGAGATCAGCGATGTCCAGGGACGGCCCATTTTTGGCGCCGTCGGAACGTCCATCCGATTCGTCGGCAGATTCTTCAGGACGCGCGAGGTCCAGCGCCAGGCTGGGGTCGTCTTCGGTGGTTGTTGGACGACGGCGGCGGCGTGGCGCCGTTGTAGTCCCTGTGCGGGCGCGAACCATATCGTCAGCCTCCGGATGCTTGCTGCCAGTCCTGCAGGAATCGCGACAGACCGGCGTCGGTGAGTGGGTGTTTTATCATCTGTGTGAGCACGTTATAGGGCACGGTTGATATGTCGGCGCCGGCAGCGGCAGCGGTGGTGCAGTGGCGCGCCCCGCGGATACTGGCCGCCATCACCATCGTTTCGACGTTCTGCTGGCGGTACACGGAAACGATGTCGCGCACCAGTTCCATGCCGTCCTGTCCAATGTCGTCCAGGCGTCCCACGAACGGGCTGACTACGGTGCTGCCCGCGTTGGCTCCCAGCAATGCCTGGTTCACAGTGAACACCAGGGTCTGGTTGATCTGTATGCCGTCCCTGGCCAAAACGCTGATGGCCTTGAAACCCTCCTCGGTGCTGGGGATTTTTACCCAGGGATTGGGAATCCATTCGGCAATGTCGCGACCCTCGCGTATCATTCCATCGGCGTCGGTGCTGACCACTTCAACCGATATCGGGCCGTCGATAATGTCGGCGATTTCCTGCACGGCGGCGCGGTAGCCGGCGGCTCCGCCGATGCCCTCTTTGGCGGCCAGCGACGGGTTGGTGGTTATGCCTGAGATCACGCCAAGTTCGGCGGCGCTGCGTATCTCATCAATGTTGGCTGTGTCCAGAAACAGTTTCACTGTTTATCCTCCCAGGCTGATTGCCCTGAAAACGGGACTGCAATGGTTGATATGGCGCGTGCCCGACAAGATGGGTATGGGCGCCGCGGTCATCTGAGTACAATCGATTATCGGATCAACGAGTGTGGCGGTATTTCGGGTGGCGTTCGGATTTTCGGATTAATGATTGGCCGTTCACCATGTGGCTAGGCCGAAAACGACCACCAACCCGGCCGGTTGAACGGCAGTTGCCTGCCCTCCCGGACCGTGTCGCGCGCCTGGCCCATGAGGGCGCAGAACAACGGATGCGGCCGGTTGGGTCGGGACTGGAACTCGGGATGGAACTGCACGCCCACCATGAAAGGATGGTCGGGCACCTCGGCGGCCTCCACGAGTTCTCCGTCCGGAGACAGGCCGCTCATCACCATCCCGGATGCTTCCAGGGATTCCCGGTATTGATTGTTGACTTCGTAACGGTGGCGGTGTCGTTCCATGATCTTCGCGGCGCTGGGAACCGACTTGTATGCCGCCGCCATTTGCGTGTTGCTCTGCGGCAGGCAGGGATACTGTCCCAGCCGCATGGTGCCGCCCAGGTCGGTGATTCCTTTTTGCCCGTGCATGATGTCTATGACGGGATGCTCGCAGTCGGGGTCCAACTCGGACGAATTGGCCCAGCGCAGGCCAGCAACGTCGCGCGCCCAGTCGATCACCATCACCTGCATACCGAGGCACAGGCCCAGGTAGGGCACTTCCTTGTCCCTGGCGTAACGGCTGGTATCGACCATGCCCTCGACGCCCCGGGGTCCGAAACCGCCCGGCACCACGATGCCGCACACGTCGCTCAGGTGCGCGTCGGGGCCGTCGCGTTCCACCGCCTCCGAATGCACCCATCGCACGTCGGCGCGCAGGCCGCAGGACGCGGCGGCATGACGGAGCGCTTCACGGACGGACATATAGGAGTCGGGATATTCCACGTACTTGCCCACAATGGCGATCGGGATTGTCCGCTCCGCGGAATTCATCTGTTCAACGAGGCCGTGCCACTCGGCGAGTTCCCGGCGACCGCCGAGTCCCAACGCCTGGGACACGAAACGTCCCAATCCGTAAGCCTCCATGATCAGGGGCACTTCGTACACGTTGCTGACCGTGGGCATTGGGAAAACCGCTTCGGACTCCACGTCGCAGAACAGCGACAACTTCTCCTGGATGCTGCGGGTTACCTCGGTGTCGCTGCGGCACACCAGGGCATCGGGCTGGATGCCGATGCTGCGCAGTTCCTTTACGCTGTGCTGCGTGGGCTTGGTTTTCAACTCCTCGGATGCCGAGATGTAGGGCAGCAGGGTCAGGTGCATATAGAACACGTTGCTGCGCCCGACGGTGTTGCGCATCTGCCGGATCGCCTCAAGGAAGGGCAACCCTTCGATATCTCCCACGGTCCCGCCGACCTCCACCACCATCACGTCGGCATTGGATCGTTCGGCCAGGCCGATCAAACGGTCCTTGATCTCGTTGGTCAGGTGCGGCACCGTCTGGATCGTGCCGCCCAGGAAATCGCCCCGGCGTTCCCTGGTGATGAGTTCCAGGTAGGCCTGACCGGCGGTGACGTTGCTGTCTCGGGTCAGTTCGATGTCGATGAATCTTTCGTAGTGCCCCAGGTCAAGGTCGGTTTCGCCGCCGTCCTTGGTTACGAACACCTCGCCGTGCTGGTAGGGAGACATGGTGCCGGGATCGACGTTTAGGTAAGGGTCCAGTTTGACGACCGTTACGGAGAGCCCCTGGCTTTTCAGTACGCGACCGATGGACGCGACGCAGATGCCCTTGCCAATGGAGCTAACCACGCCGCCGGTTACGAAAATATACTTTGTGGGCATAGGTGCTGGGTTTCTGTACCCGACCCCCGGTTCAGCAGGCTGTCCGGATGCTCAGGGCAGCAGGCGTGGCTGGAACCGCTTGCGTTGATGGAGAGTTGATAACCGCGTGCGCGTCGGACATCGACGAGGGATTTCGTTACACGCTCCCGACCGCGATCAACGATACGCACTCCGGAACACGGCCGGCCTGCATCGTCGCGGTCACCGTCATACTACAACGTACCTGAACCACGCGTCAAGCGAACAATGCGCGATGTAACGGCAATGGCATGGGGTCTCCACCCAAACGGTGAACCCGCGTTCAGGGAACCACCTGGTACTCCGCCTCAGCAACCTTCTGGCCGGCCTCGTTGTACACGTACACCCAATGGTGGCCGATGGCCCGCCGGGGCGGATTGCCCAGGTAAACGTTGAACCATGCGGCGCCAGAATCGCTGCTATACACGGTCCGCTCTTGCCACTGTGAGTAATACGGATGACGCTCCTCATAGTATTGCCGCACGTAGACACGGACGGTTTCCGGTGGGAACGGCGCGGAACTGAAATCCAACCGGAGCCATCGGCGTTGATCGGGGCTGCTGGCTGATATCTCGGCTACGCCATATTGACGGTTGGAACTGTATTGGTCGCGCATCGACACACCTGGCGAACTGCCGAGGCGCGGAATGGCGCCGATGGGCGCGCTGGCATCCGTAAGCACCTTCTCGCCGTAATGCCGGGCCAAGGTGTGCCCGGCGCCGCTGAAAACGGAGGTGGATGCCAGACATTGCGAGCAGAAGGAGCGCATCAGGCTCAATCCCTGGTCGATCTCATCAGTCTCGTAGGTGGACAGCCGTTGGTGCAAATTGCGGAAGCCATTGGCAAAGGCAACGTGTCCCATATTGCGATCAAGGTTGATGAATAACTTCTCGCCCAGCGAATAGTTGCACAGACTGCCGAAGGAGGAGATGTACTGCGGATTGTCGGCCCGCAGGTGCTCTATGGTGCGGTAATAAGCGCACGGGTAGTAATCCTCCTGAAGACGATTATCGCCAAACTGGGCCTTTACCGAGTAAGCGCCAATGTAGGACGCGGCGCCTTCAGATATCCAGTCTTCGTGGAAGTTGTTCCGGCCGGCGCCCCACCAGTAATGTCCGATTTCGTGGGCAATCGTGTTCTGCCGCCGCCGGTCGGGGTAGGTCCCGTCGAACCCGTCGTCCACCTGGATGTGGATGCCGTTGTTTGCGCCGGCGAAACTGGACGAGTTCGCTGTCAATATGCCTACAAAGTCGGTGGGCAGGGATTGACCCATCACAGTTTCAGCGTGTCGGGTAGCGGAAACCGCGGTTCGCATCAGTTCGCTGTTTTGTTTGACGGCAGCCACCCTCACTACAGCGAACGTCAACTGGTTGCCGTAGAGTCCCCCTGAACTGTGTTCCTCGACAGTCCCGAAATGGGCCAGCAAATTAATCAATGCATCGCCGCCGCTGAGATAAGGGATACTGGTCACCGCGATGATTTTGGCCTCATTGTTATCGACACCACCACCGTCAGCGAACCCGGCGTGGGTAGCCAGGGCTGTCGCGTATTGTGGGTCGGGATCAAAGGATGACCCGCCAGCCGAAATTATCGTGAGGGTCTGAATAGCCTGGAGGTCGCCGGGCGTGTGGTCCTGCAGGAACGGCATGCGCACCAGGAAAGTGACCAACGCCGGATTGTATTCCTGTAACTCACCCAACCAAGCGACGGTAAGCGCCTCGGCCGGTGTCTGCCCGTCCCGCACCCAGGGCAGGCCAATAATGTCTGAGGTGATTGCATGGCGGACTCCGTCGTCCGACCCGCCGGGTTCGCCGTCGCCGGCAACGGCGTCGTTTCCCGAATCCGCGATTCTGGCCATCACCCGTTGGTTGAGGCGGGCGATGTCCGCCACGTGTTCCGAGTGATCATGCCCGTCAGCGGTGTGAATATGCGGCCGGTGTGGGTCGGATGCCAGATAGGCGTGGGGCGAGACCAGCCGGGGTCCGTTTTCGCACGCGTCATCGTGTCCATAGGGACAGGGAGGTTCGTGGTGGGGATCCTGCAGGATACTGATGCCATCCGGCTGAAAAGCAGCGGCCTCTCCTGTATCAAATACCCAACCCGCGCTTACCGATATAACTGCCGCCAGCAGCAGCGCCATCACCCACACAGATTTGCTACGAAACTTCGCCTTCCACATGCGCCTCATCCTACTGCCTGTTCATTTCGTGTGTCCTGACTGTCCGACGGATTATAAAGACAGGTTTCACTTGCCCGCAAATCAGCGCCGGATGAATTTGGTTGAAACGGCGCCCTTTGGAGGATGGTATATGCCAACGTGATAAACTAACCGCCGAATTTCTCACTGCGCGTGCCGACTGTTCGGCGCCTGGAAAAGGGCTGGTTATGGTTCCCCCTGATGCTCTGTTCGGCGTCCTCCCGGTTTGGGTGGGCGTGTATGTTCTGACTGCGGTTGTTTTGGCCGTGGCGGGTTACGCGATCTACCACCGCGTGTTCCGGTTGGTGCTCCAGGGCACGTCGGTCGCCCGGTTCGACCGGCCCCTGACCCGACTGACCGGCGCGGCGGCAATCGTGCTGGGACAGCGCAAGGTGCTGCAGCGCGTGGGCCGAACCGACCCGCGCTCCCGTCGCATCGACCTGGCCGGCATCGGCCACGCCGCCATATTCTGGGGTTTCCTGTCCTTCAGCCTGTCCTACCTGATCTTCATCTTCGGCGGATCCATCTGGCACCCTCTGGGCGAGACCATCATCACCAAAACCGGCGTTGCGGTGTACAGCATCTACCTCGACATCCTGGCCGTGGTGGTGCTGGCCGCGCTGATCTGGGCGCTCGTTCGCCGCTGGATCGCGCAGCCCCATCGCCTCAGCTTCGATCTGACTCGCAAGGGCGAATCGGTGATCATCGTCGGCCTCACCGCCGGATTGATGGTCGCGACGCTGCTGGTTCATGCCTTCTACGTCGCCGCCGACGGCCACGGACCGGAGGCCGTCGTATTCATCGGAGGCGCCATCGGCGGATGGTTCAGCGCCATGGGTATGTCGGTGGAGGTCGCCGGCGCGTTGCAGGCGGTATTCTGGTGGGTGCATCTGCTGATCATCCTGGGGTTCTCGCTGTACATTCCCTTCTCGAAGCACATCCACATGGTGGCCGCGCCGGTCAACGCTTTCTTCCGCAATCTGGAGCCCAGGGGCGGGCTGCAGATCCCGATCATCGACCTGGACAGCATGGACGAGGACACACGGTTCGGCGCATCCCGCGTCCAGGATTTCACGTGGCGGCAACTGCTGGACGGCTACGCCTGCGCCGTGTGCGGACGCTGCACCGACGCCTGCCCGGCCAACACCACCGGCAAGGTGCTGTCTCCCATGCACATCGTGGAGAACCTCAAGGAGCACATGATCGCCATCGGGCACCAGGGTCCGCGCGACGCCCAGCACGTAGAACCCATGCCGATCATCGACGGCGCCATACCGGAACAAGCCATCTGGGACTGCGTGTCCTGCGGCGCGTGCATGGAGGAATGCCCGGTGGTGGTGGAACACGTGCCCACCATCATGGACATGCGCCGCAGCCTGGTGCTGGAGGAATCGCGCATACCCGAAACCGGCATGAACGCGCTGCTCAGCATGGAACAGCGCGGCCATCCCTGGCGGGGCACCACGTTCGCCCGCACCGATTGGGCGGAGGGACTGGACGTGCCCACCATCGCCGAAAAGCCGGACGCCGAGGTGCTGTTCTGGGTGGGCTGCACCGCCGCGCTGGAGCAGCGCAGCCAGGGCATCGCCCGATCGATGGTGAAAGTCCTGAAATCGGCCGGCGTTGATTTCGCCATTCTGGGCGAGGAGGAATCCTGCACCGGCGACCCGGCGCGACGCATGGGCAACGAGTACCTGTACCAGATGCTGGCGCAGCAAAACGTCGAGGTGATGAACAGCTACAACATCAAGACTGTCGTCACCATCTGCCCCCACTGCTTCAACACCATCAAGAACGAGTACCCCCAGTTCGGTGGCGACTACGATGTCATGCACTACAGCCAATTCGTGGACGGCCTCATCCGCGAGGGGCGCGTGAAGCCGGTCAAGATGATGAACGTTTCGGTGGCTTACCACGACTCCTGCTTCCTGGGCCGGCACAACGGCGTGTACGACGAGCCGCGCAACGTGGCCCGGGCCATTCCTGGCCTGACGCTGGTGGAAATGGAACCCCGTTGTCGCGAGCGCGGCTTCTGCTGCGGCGCCGGTGGCGGCCACATGTGGATTGAGGAGAGCCAGGGCGAGCGCATCAACCACGTCCGCACCGACCACTTTTTGGAAACCCAGGCCGACACCGTCGGGGTCTCCTGTCCGTTCTGCCTGCAGATGATGAACGAGGGCATCCAGTCCAAGGGCGAGGCCGATACGAAGGACGCCCGCGACGTTCTGGAAATACTGGCCGACAGCCTGGCCGACGACTGACCGCATGACCCGAACCCCTGGCCGGGGGAGTCGCATAGCCGGCCATGAACGGCGAGCATCCTGCGGAACGCGAATCGCTGTTCAGCGTTACGCCGGCGCGCCGGCCTGCTTACCTGATCGCATTCATCCTGCTCAGCCTGGCAGGCTACGGGGTGGTATCATGGCCTCACGTCGCTGATGGCATCGGGGTCTTCGGCGCCGGTGCGAGCGCCGGAGACGTGAGCGCCGCCGCGACCGCGGAATCCGTGATGCTGGGGTTCGCCATCGCCCACGCCGCGGCCCTGGGGCTGGCGCTGACCGCGGCTGAGATTACGGGAGGAACTATGGTGATCGCCGACTGGCTGCGAGAGAAGTGGGTGACCCCTCTCAAGGAACGGAGACGCGCCGAGGGTCGTGCCGAGGCCAACTCAATCTGGCGCGACTGGAACCGTCGCCGCATGGAAGCCGAGGAACACGGCGAACCATTCAGCAAACCCCAACCCTTCAGCGGGGAAGAATAGCGGCCCGCAACGGTTCCTGTTATCAGATCTCATGCTGTTTGAAGTTGTCGAGCGGCGGCTTCTTTTTCAGCCCCGTCCCGTGTGCGAGGCTGTCCCGACCGACCTCGGCATGGAGTACGATGAGAGTTGGGCCAAAACCGCCAACGGCCAATGGCTGCATTGCTGGTATATGCCGGGTGAGCGCGACGCGGAACTGACCTGGCTCTGGTTCGGCGGCGCAGGCGGCAACCTCAGCCGTCGCGTGGGCGAGTTCAACGCAGTGCGGAACCATACCGGCGCCAACATATTCGGCTTCGACTACCGGGGTTTTGGGCTGAGTGAAGGCAGGGCGTCCGTTGCCAACACTGCCGTGGACGCGCGCGCCGCGTTGGCGCACCTGCAGCAACACTATGGCGTGGGCCTGGACCGGACGCTCTATCTCGGCATTTCATTGGGAGCGGCGGTTGCGGTGCGGCTGGCCGCGGAGTCGTCGCCTCCGCGTGGCATGGCACTGGTCGCGCCGTTCGCGTCGCTGCGCGACATGGGGCGCATCTTCCACCCCGTCATTACATTGGGCGGGCTCCTGGTTGGGAACAAGTTCGACTCGTCGGCGCGTGTGGCGCGCATCGGCTGCCCACTGTTGATCCTCCACGGCGCTGCGGACACCATCGTTCCCGTATCGCAGGGGCGCAAATTGTTCCATGCCGCAGTTGAGCCCAAGGAGTACGCCGAGATACCGGATGCAGACCACATGGACCTTGGCGACAAGGGCAATTTTTGGCACGCTCTTTGCGAATGGTTCGCCAGAGCGCCATGAATTCGGTGGCAGGCTGCGGATCCTTTCAGCAGCCGCAAGCGCCGTTTTAATGCCTTAGCAATGGGTTTTTGATTGCCGTCCCATCGGGGCCATCACAGCTGCCGGCCTGATGGCCGACCGCAGGGCTACCATGACGCAGCGACCCGATATCAAGCGGATGGAGACTGAAATCGTCTATTGCCGGGATTGAGGACACGCCGGACGCGCGGCCTGGATGGCCAGCGAAGCGTTGACCCGCACAGGCGACAACACTTCCACGTTCAAACTCACACCCGGCGAACACGGCAAGTTCGACATCCTGATTGATGGAGAACCGGTCGGCGAGCACAAGCACACTCCCGACGCCCACCTGTTTCCCGACCTGCAGGATCTGATGCGAGTTATCGCAGACCGAACCTGATTCGATACGGCCGATCCTCAACCACTTAACGCAACGGGAGCCTGAACCGGCTCCCGTTGTCAATTAAACCCCGCCCATTACTTCGGAGCCATAATCCAGCAGTTCAAGGTCGGGCCGGCTGTGTTCGATGTAATCGAGTACTTCATCAAGCATATCCCTGGCCTGCTCGGGTCCGTTGCTGACGCAGGACACCAGCAAAGTCACGCTCTGCCACGCGTCGCCGTCCGCCGAGGCGTCGTGGGCGACCGACACGTTGAAACGGCCCCGTATGCGCTGGGTGAGGCTGCGCGACACCTGTCGGCGGGCCTTGAGGCTATGGCTCTCACGCGCCCTCAACGAGATGCGGCCGATCCCAACATACATGGGTGTGCAATTCTCCTTGCCGAGCGACTCCGGACATCGTCGGTCCCCCGCCGATCACCGCGTCTGCTATTGACGACGGTAAATCGGCGGGATAGATTATATTTCGTCAGTTGAATAAACGAGACCAACGAAAACGATTGTTGCATAAATAATCCGGCTTCGCAGTCGGTAAGCTCCATAAAACTCATGCCAACCACATCCAGTGACACCAATCCGTTATGGGGAGATGCTCTGGCCCACGCGGAAGTCCCCGAAGTAGTCATTGACCGGTTGCCTCAGTACGTCCGCACCCTGACCTACCTGCTGGATGACGGCGTAGAGGTGACCAACTCCCAACAATTGGGAGAACAGTTGCAGGTGACGCCTGCTCAAATCCGCAAGGATCTTTCCTATTTCGGGCGTTTCGGCAAGCAAGGGCGGGGATATCGGGTTCGCCACCTGCTGCAGGAACTGAAACAGATTCTGGGCCTGGACTCGGCATGGAACGTGGCGGTTGTTGGCGTGGGCCGTCTGGGCAATGCGATCCTGAACTACCCGGGTTTCAACCCGGACGGGTTCCACCTGGTGGCCGCTTTCGACGACAGTCCACGCAACGTGGGTCAGGAAGTCGGCGGCATCGCCGTGCAACCCATGACCGACCTGGCCCAGACGGTTGCATCGCGACACATCACCATCGCTATCGTGGCCGTGCCCAGCGCCCACACTCAGGAGGTGGTGGATCAACTGGTGGAGTGCGGAGTGCGGGCGATCCTCAACTACACGCCGATCAACGCTCAGGTGCCGCCGGGCGTGCGTGTGCGCAGTATCGACCCGGTGCTGGCCCTGCAGGCGATGACGTACTATCTAGCCTTCGACGAGCAGCGACAGAACGGGTCGGGGCCGGCAGGGTCCGGCTAGCCGCCCAGCCCGCCCGGTTGCCTTGCCAACGACCGGTGAGGCGAGTTGCGCCGCCGCCGCGCCACAGTCACACGGACCTGCGCCCGTCGCAGCGAGGCTACCGCCTGCCCCAACTCGGCATCGGACTGTCGGTTGGCGATGCGTTGCTGCGCCTGTTCCATGGCCTGCTGGGCGCGGGCTTCGTCAATCTCGTCAACGTCCTCAGCCGCGTCGGCGAGGATGATCACCCGGTTGCCCAGCACTTCCATGTATCCGCCGGACAGCGCCAGGAATGACTCATCGCCGCCGGTTCGAAGCATCAACTCACCCGGTTGCAGGATGGTGATGAGCGGCGCGTGTCGAGGCAGGATGCCCAACTGCCCCTCGATACCGGGAGCGACCAGGGCATCCACATCGCCGGAGAACACTTCGCGCTCAGCGGTGATGATTTGCAGTTCCATTGGCATCGTCGAAAACTCCTGGCGGTTGAATCAGCGAAAGGCCCTAGCCTACGGCCTGCATTTGCTCGGCCTTTTCGACGGCTTCCTCGATGGTTCCCACCATGTAGAAAGCCTGCTCCGGCAGATCGTCGTGCTGGCCATCCAGGATTTCGGCGAAGCCGCGAACAGTGTCGCGCAGGGATACATACTTGCCCGGCTGGTTGGTGAACGTCTCCGCCACGAAGAAGGGCTGGGTGAGGAAACGTTGAATCCTGCGGGCGCGGAATACGATCTGGCGGTCTTCGTCGGACAGTTCTTCGATACCCAGAATGGCAATGATGTCCTGCAGGTCGCGGTAGCGTTGCAGCACCTGCTGAACGCCACGCGCCACACGATAGTGCTCGTCGCCCACGACACGAGGTTCGAGGATACGGGCGAAGGAGGCCAGCGGGTCCACGGCGGGATACAGGCCCTGCGAGGCAAGTGAACGTTCCAGCGAAACCACGGCGTCCAGGTGGCCGAAGGTGGTGACGATGCCGGGGTCGGTGTAGTCGTCGGCGGGCACGTAGATGGCCTGGAATGATGTGATGCTGCCGCTCTTGGTGGACGTGATGCGCTCCTGCAACGCGCCCATCTCGGTGCTGAGGGTCGGCTGGTACCCCACTGCGGAGGGCATGCGGCCCAGCAGCGCGGACACTTCCATTCCGGCCAGGATGTAGCGGTAGATGTTGTCGATGAACAGCAGCACGTCCTGGTTGCGCTCTTCGCGGAAATACTCGGCCATGGTGAGACCGGTGAGGCCGATGCGCGCGCGCACGCCGGGAGTCTCGTTCATCTGGCCGAAAACCAGCACGGTGCTGCCCAGCACGCCGGAGTCTTCCATTTCGTGCCAGAGGTCGTTGCCCTCGCGGGAGCGCTCGCCGACGCCGGCGAACACCGATACGCCGCTGTGAACCGCGCCGATGTTACGGATCAGTTCCTGAATGATGACCGTCTTCCCGACACCGGCGCCGCCGTATGCGCCCACCTTGCCGCCTTTGGGGAAGGGGGTGATGAGGTCGAACACCTTGATACCCGTTTCCAGGATTTCAACAGTGGGGTTCTGGTCGTCGAAGGCCGGAGGGTCGCGGTGGATGGGCCAGGACTGGGCAGCCTCAACCGGGCCGAGGTTGTCCAGCGGCGTGCCGGTGACGTCGAACAGGCGGCCTAGCGTCTCGTCGCCGACGGGTACGGCAACCTTGTTTCCGGTGTCCGCAACTTCGGTGCCGCGAGCCAGACCGTCGGTCGAACCCAGGGCGAGACACCGCGCCCAGTGGTTGCCGATGTGCTGCTGCACCTCAAGCACCAGACGTTCGCCGGAGTTGTCCACTTCCAGCGCGTCGAACAGGTTGGGAAGCTGATCGGCAGGGAACTCTACGTCCACCACCGTGCCAATTACTTGCGCAATCTTTCCGGGCATATTTGGTCCATCCTCCGGATAATCAATCGGCCAGATTGAGTTTTCGTGTTTCAGCAATCATGTGTTTGGGGTAGAAAGGTCAGCAGGTGGGGGATCAGTGAAGTCTTCTCCCCGGGATTCCGCGTCGGTTTTGCGTTGCAGCCAGTCCAGCCATTGTCTGTTGGCTTCGGCTTTTCCTTGGGCTTTACCCTCAGCCCTGCCTTCGGCTTTACCCTCTGCTATTCCTTCAGCTTTGCCCTGGGCCCTGCCTTCGTTGCGAGCTCGGATCTTCATCAACGCGCCGAAAACCATGTTAGACACCTCCGCAGCGGCCAACGACGACAGCGCGTGGGCAACAAACCCGTGTTCCAGCGTAGTGAATGCGGCCACAGGGACATCATACCAGTGGGTTCCCAAAACAACCACGTGCCGATAGGCTTCAACGGCCATCCGACCCAGCGCAGTGGCGCTGTACGCGACCAGAAACGATCGATAAAGGTCGGCGGGAATTTCCGGCGGGATGTTTCCAAAGGAAAGCATTCAGTGAGCGACCCACGCTCGAAACCTATCCCTCCAGTGCGATTTGTCCGCCCACCAGATCCAGCAACTCGTTGGTGATGCTGTCCTGGCGCAGCTTGTTCATTACCAGAGTCAGGTCGGATGCCAGTTGGTTGGCGTTGTCGGTGGCGTTGCGCATGGCGACCATTCGGGCCGACTGCTCGCTGGCTATGCTTTCGAGGATGGCATGATACACCTGCATTTCCACGAACTGCGGCAGCAGCGCGCTCAGCACCACGGCGGGATTCGGCTCGTAAATGTAGCCGACCCGCTGCGCCGATTCCAGTTCCGCCGGTTCAACGGGCAGGATACGCTCAATCACCGGTTCCTGTTGCACCGTGGAAACGAACCGCATGTAGGCCAGGTGGACTTCGTCAAACTCGCCTGTGGTGTACCCGTCAATTACCAACCGGGAAATCGCGGTGGTATCGGCCAGGGATACGCGGTCGCTCAGGTCGGTGAATACCGCCTGCACCGTGTCGGTGTAGCGCACCATGAAATCGCGACCCTTGCGACCCACCACGATGCTGCGCACGTTGGGATCACTGGCCAGTATGAACTGCGCCACCCGGCGGTTGATGGTGGAGTGCATGCCGCCCGCCAACCCGCGGTCCGGTGTAATCACAACCATGCCGATGTTGTTAACGGGGCGTACCTGCAACAGCGGATGCGCGCCGTCATCGTCGCCGGCGGGTTGAGCCGCCAGCAGGGCGATCACTTCGTGGATTTTTTCAGCGTAGGGACGGCCGTCGGTAACCGCCAACTGCGCGCGCCGCATCTTGGACGCCGCAATCAGCGACATGGCGTTGGTCACTTTGCCGGTATTTTCGACGCTGCGAATGCGTCTTCGTATGTCTCTTACGCTGGGCATATCCTAACCCTGTCAGGCCGTTCCTATTGGAAGGTCGGCTTGAACTCGTTGATGGCTGCGCTCAACTGATCACTCAGTTCGTCCGGCAGGTTGCCGGACTCGTTGATGGCACGGCTGAATTCGGGGTGCGTGGCATTCACGTGGCGGAGCATCTGCTCCTCGAAAGCGCCCACGCGCTCCAGTGGCACGTCTTCCATCAGCCCCGAGTTCACGGCGTAGAGGACTATAACCTCATCGCCGAGGTTCAAAGGCTGGTACTGCCCCTGCTTCAGCGCTTCGGTGGCCAACTGGCCGCGGGCAAGCTGGGCACGAGTGGCAGCATCGAGGTCGGCGGTACCGAACTGGGCGAATGTGGCAAGCTCGCGGTACTGCGCCAGGTCCAGCCGCAGACGACCGGCAACCTGCCGCACGGCGCGAGTCTGGGCGGCGCCACCCACGCGGGACACCGACAGACCGACGTTGACCGCCGGGCGTATGCCGACGTTGAACAGCTCGGGCTCCAGGTAAATCTGGCCGTCGGTGATCGAGATCACGTTGGTGGGAATGTAGGCGGACACGTCGCCGGCCTGGGTTTCAATGATGGGCAACGCGGTGAGGGACCCGCCGCCGTGATCATCATCCAGTCGGGCCGCGCGCTCCAGCAGACGGCTGTGCAGGTAGAACACGTCGCCGGGGTAAGCTTCACGGCCGGCGGGGCGGCGCAGCAGCAGTGACATCTGGCGGTAGGCCCAGGCGTGCTTGGTCAGGTCGTCGTACACGATCAGGACGTCTTTGCCCTCTTCCATGAACGCTTCGCCCATGGCGCAACCCGCGTAGGGGGCGATGAATTGCAGGGGCGCGGAATCGGCGGAACCGGCATTGACCACGATGGTGTGGTCCATGGCGCCGTATTCTTCGAGGATTCCCACAACCTGCGCGACCTTGCCCTGCTTCTGTCCGATGGCGACGTAGATGCAGATCAGGTCGGTGTCTTTCTGGTTGATGATGGTGTCGATGGCGATGGCGGTCTTGCCCGTGGAGCGGTCGCCGATGATCAGTTCGCGCTGGCCGCGGCCGATGGGGATCATGGCGTCGATGGCCTTGATGCCGGTCTGCACCGGGGTGTCAACGGACTTGCGCACCACCACGTTGGGAGCCGTTCGCTCCACCGGCATGGTGCGGTCGGTGACGACGGGACCCTTGCCGTCCAGCGGCCGACCGAGCGGGTCAACCACGCGGCCGACCAGCGCGTCGCCCACCGGCACCTCAATGATCTGGCCGGTGGCGCGGACCCGGTCGCCTTCCTTCACGGCGTTGGGGTCGCCGAGGATGGCGGCGCCGACGATGTCCGATTCCAGGTTCAGGGCCAGTCCGAGCACGTCATTCCCGAAGTCCAGAAGCTCGTTGGAACGCACGCTCTGCAAACCCTGGATGCTGGCGATACCGTCGCCGACCTGCACGACGGTGCCGACGTCCACGAGGGTCAGATCGCCGCCGAACTCCTCAATCTGTCGCTTGATGAGAGATACTATCTCTTGTCCCCTGACTGCCATCGGCCAGTCTCCTTGTTCGTTTAGTTACGTTTCCCGACGGTGCGGGAAAATGAGGAGTGTTGCGCAACCCGAACCATCAGGCTGCCTGCGCCCTTACCGCCTGGCGCAACTGTTCAAGCCCGGTGGCCGCGCTGCCGTCCAGCAACTGGTCGCCGATTTGAACGATGAGCCCGCCGAGGATGCTTTCATCGACACTGGTAGTCAGCACGACCTCGCGGCCCACCAACTGCCTGACGAATTCCGAAATGCGCTCGAGTTCCGCCGGTTCCAGTTCGACCGCAGTCGTCACCTCCGCCCGCTGCCGACCCAGATGGTCGTCCAGCAGTTGAGAGTAACCTTCCTGGACGTCGCGCATGGCGTCGACGCCGCCGCGGCTCACCAACAGGGAAACCAGGTTGCGCACCAGCGGGTGTGCCTCGGACAGCACGGATTCGACGGCGGTGATCTTCCTGTCCTGCGGCACATCCGCGTGCCCCAGTAACAGGGCGAATTCGTCATCGCCCAGCACGTCAGCGGCCAGGCGCAGGTCCTGGTCCCACTGCTCTAACTGTTCATTTTCCAGGGCCAACTCGAAGATGGCCTGGGCGTAGCGCTGCCCCGACAAGCGATTTGCCACGGCTTGCAGCCTCCATGTGTTGAGCCGCCCCTGGGACCGCCGTCAAACGGCGACGGTTCCAGGGCGGAGCGGTGCCAACGGATCAGTTGCGGCGCAGGGCCTGCTCCCCTTCCGTAAGCACCTGGTCGATAAGTTCCTGATGGGCCTGCCGGTCAACCGAGCGCCTGATGATGCGCTCGGCGGCGGTGATGGCCAGATCGCCGAATGCGGACCGCACTTCGTTGATGGCGGCATCGCGCTCGCGTGCGATGTCAGCCTGGGCCCGCTGGGAAAACTCCTCGGCGGACTGACGGGCTCGGGCCATCTCCTCTTCCCGGTAGCGCTCGGCGGCCTCCCGCGCCTGGTCCAGCAGACGCTGTCCCTCGCGGCGGGCTTCGTTCAACTCTTCCTCGATGGCAGAGCGTGACGAAGCGGCCTCTTCCCGCGCCCGGTCGGCAGCGGCCAGGCTTTCCCTGATGCTGTCGACCCGGTTGTCCAGCGCATTCAGGAGCGGCCGGTAGGCCAATGCTCCCAGCAGAACCAGCAGGATGATGTAGTTGACCAGGTAGCTGATCAACGAGGGCACATTCAAGCCCAGTTCTACCATGTTGTTACACCACGAAGAGCAGGATTACCGCGACGATCAGCGAGTAAATACCGAGCGCCTCGGCGAACGCGATTGCCAGGATCATGTTGGTGGTGATGGAACCGGCGGCTTCGGGATTGCGGCCGATGGCGCCCATCGCACCCGCACCCAAAATACCGATACCGACACCGGGTCCGATCACGCCGACGGCGATGGCCAGACCTGCCGCCAGATACTTGGCGCCAAGGTCACCCAGGCCGCTCTGGGCCGCTACCGACAGCAGGGTCGTGAACATTGAGAGGTCAAGTGCCATTGTTGAAAATCCTCCGATTCAAAGGTGGCCTTGTTTTTTGGCTACCCCCTGCGCCGTTATGGCGCCGGGGATGTTGCACCCTAGAGATGGTTGCCGTTGATTCCGATCAGTGTTCCTCGTGGCTAACGGCGACCGACAGGAACACGAGAGTGAGACCGGCGAAGATGACGGATTGGATCAGGCCCACCAGCAATTCCAGCCCGAACACGAACTGGGTTGCCACGAAGGGCACCAGGAAGGTGATCATTATCACCAGGATCTCGCCGGCGGTCATGTTTCCGAACAGACGGAAGGTGAACGAAACGATGCGCACGAACTCGGAGACGAGTTCCAGCAGGCCAACGAAAACGTTGATCAGACCGGAAGGCCGTCCGCGCAGGATGTCTCCAAAGGCGAAGAACTTCTTGAGGTAACCGAAGCCGTGTGCCCGGAAGCCCCAGTACTCTACGAACACAAAGGATATCAGCGCCAGGGCGAGCGGCATATTCAGATCGGTGCCGGCCGGCCGCACCAGGTGCGTTGCCAGCTTGAACTCGCCTCCCACCTGCGCGCCGAATCCAACGGCCTGGTAGATGGGAATCAGGAAAATCGCGATCCACGCGTTGAACAGGACGAAGAAAAATATGGTGGCCACCACGGGGAAAGCCCGCCGGCCCATCTCCGGCCCCAGGATGCTGGACGCGAAGTTGAGCACCAGCTCGAACAGCATTTCCACCAGGGCCTGCAGTCGGCTCGGTATCACCTTGGGGTTGCGCGCGCCGCCTATGAAAAACACCAGCATCACGATGCTGGTCAGCCACGCCGACAGCATGGTGTTGGTTACGGCGAACTGCATCAGGCCGAGGCCGTGATGCTCCTCTTCGCCGTGATGGTCGTCGGCTTTCGCCTCGCCGTGGTCATCGGCCTTCTTATCGGCTACGCGGTAGCCCACTGCGCTGTCACGAACCGACGCGGGGAAAACAGGATCCGGAGGAAGGTGAATGCCCGGTTGGGACAGGAACGAATCGCCCAGCCCAAACATCCGCGAGCCGACGGCGCCTACCACGAAACCGACTATCAGCAACACCGCCGATATGACGCCAATCAGCAACAGTACACGTTTGACCGTCACGACTTTTCGTTGCCTCCGTGGTCAGTATCCCGTCGCGCCGGCGGGACTTGGGACGATGTGCGGTTCTGGCCTGGGCCGTAGATTGCGGGAAGCACCATGCGATACACACCGTAGAATGCGGCGATGCTGCCCAGGATTGTTCCTGCCAATACCAGCACTGCCACCTGGCCGGTCAGTTTGCCCAGCCAAACTCCTCCGAGTATTCCCAGCACTATGCACGCAGCTACGTACCATCCCAAACCGGTTAGCCGCAGGGCAATGATTACCCAGGGCGGCATATCTGATTCCAAACGGCAGGCATGGTAGCATCGGTTTTCTGACGTGTCAATCGGTATTTTTGCAGAAAGCGTAACGCAGGTTACGAAAAAGCCCCGCCGCTTGTGGGTCGGGGCTCGGTTCCGAACAGTTGGCCGGAATCGTCGTGGCGACGCGCAACCTATTTGCGCTCAAAGTCTTCCATGTCCAGTTCATTGATGAGATCAGTGAAGGCCGACAAGCCCTGCAACTCTTCCTCGGTAACCTCTGCCGGCGCGGGTTCGCCCGCCGACCCGGGGGAGGAGGTAACCGGCTGGCCGGTCTCCTCGTCCATAGAGATCGCCGCCTTCGCCATCACCTGGTCGGAAACGTAGATGGGCACCTCGGCGCGGACGGCGACGGCCATGGCGTCGCTGGGCCGAGAGTCTATTTCGTGCAGTTCGTCGCCGATCCTGATCACGATCCTGGCGTAGAAGGTCTCGTTCTGCAGGTCGCTCACCAGGATGTGCTCAACTGTGCCGCCCACCGACTTGACCAGATCAACCAGCAGATCGTGAGTCAATGGCCTGGGAACGCTCATGCCCTGCATCTTCACGGCGATGGCCTCGGCTTCGGTGGGCCCGATCCAGATGAGCAGGAACAGGTTGGTTTCCAGCTCTTTGAGAACCACCACTCGCTGGTAGTTCATCTGGCTGATCCGGATGCTGTCGATTACAAGTTCGCGCATCTGCTGCATCGCTCCAATGACTGCTTCCGGTATTGACTGACGAGGGGACCGGCTCAGGGCCGGCCTCGTACTTAGATTCTATACCGTAGCCGAACAACGGTGTCAAGCACACGCCCAACGGGGAACGCGCCGCACGGCCTTTCGGTTATCGCTCCACCTGTCCGCTCATCCTGAGATTGTCGAAGGATGGGGCTCATGGTTCGACCCACCACAGGCGGGCCTTCGGCAGGCTCCCGCCAAAGGCGGACGTTCCGCACCATGAGCGGGCAACCTGCAGGTGCGACAATAATCGAAAGCGACTGTCCTGGCTGTCAAGGGGTGTCGCAGCGCGGGTCACCGCCTCATGCGTACCCGGTTTGTCATTGCGAGTCCGCCACAGGCGGACGTGGCAATCTCGTTGAGGCGCTAACGGCTACGACCAACTGCCCGCGCAAGGCGGATGGGATTGCCATCCGCCTGTGGCGGACTCGCAATGACAGATTATCAAAGTGGGTACGCGTGAGGGGTCACCGCATCCGGATGCGTTCCTCGATATCGATGTCCTCGGGGGCAAAGTCCTCGGGAGACGGGATCGGCACAGAGGAGCCGGTCGCCGCCAGCGCGGAACCGGCCAGCACGTCGATGCCCTTGCGGATGGAACCGGTCGCGGCCGCCAGTTCGCGTTCCAGGTCGCGCAGGGTTCGCAGCGCGTAGGCGTCGGCCTGGTGCAGGCGGTTCTCGGCTTCCTTCTCCGCCTGTTCGATGATGCGCCGGGACCGGGCCTCGGCGTCGCGCAGCATTTCTTCGGCGCGGCGTCCCAACTCGTGGTCATTCAGGCGGTTGCGGAAATCCTGCTCGATCTGCTGGCGAGTCTGCTGGGCCTCTGAAACCGCTGACGAAAGTATGTCGTCCTTGCGGGAGAGCATCTCCTCCGCCCGGTTGATCTCCTGCGGGACGGCCATGCGCAGCTGGGCGATGAGTTCGTTCAGCTTGGTCCTGTCCACCATGACGTTGTTGCTCAACGGAACGGACTTGCTGGACTCAACCAGCAGTTCTATGCGGTCCATGATGTTGTTGATATCTATGATGTCCCCCTTGCGCCGTCGGTGGGATTGCCGCGTGGGGCTACCGATTCGGCAACTGGAATTTTTCGGCCAAAGCCACGCCGACGTTGGGGGGCACCATTTCCGATATATCCCCGCCCAACTGCGCGACTTCTTTGAGAAGGCTTGAACTGATGAAAGTGTGTTCCTGGTCGCTCATGAACGAGACCATGTCAACGTCGGGTTCGAGCCTGCGGTTCATGAAAAACATTTGGGATTCGTACTCGAAGTCCGGCCCGCTGCGCAGTCCGCGGATGATCGCGGCGGCGCCGGCGTCGCGGGCGGTGCTGACCACCAGGCCGTTGAAGGGGCGGACTTCTATGTTGTTGATTCCGGCGACGGCGCCTTCGATGAGTCCGACCCGTTCTTCGGTGTTGAAGAGCAGGCTCTTCGACGGCGTGTCGTAAACGGCCACGATGAGCCGGTCAAACAGCCGCGCCGCTCGCGTGGCCACGTTCAGATGTCCCATGGTTACCGGGTCAAAGGTGCCCGGATACAAAGCGGTTACCATTCAGCGTTTCTCCAAAATCCGCCTTCCGGCGAGGCGCCGGAATCGAGTGTCATTCGGGCGCCGCCTCGGATGGCGGACGACGGTAGAACGCTATCGCGTTGTCGCCATAACTTCGATTGTCGTATTGCTGCAACTCTCCCACCTGCGCGTTCAGGGATTCCCGGCTGCTGTGGCCGATCACCACGGTGGCGTCCGGCTTCAGGGCGCCGGATTGCCACAGCGCCTCCAGCATCGGCGTCGGGTTTCCCATCCGGTAGGGCGGGTCCATCAGGGCGAGGTCGTACACCGGCGCGGAGTCGGAGTCCGCGGCGCGCTGGGCCAGCCAACGCAGCGCATCGGCGCAATGGACTCGGGACACGTCTGCGTATCCGGCGCGGGTGAGGTTTTCCTGCAAGTCAATGCTCTGCTTGCGGTTTCGTTCAACGAAATCTCCTCCCGCTGCGCCGCGGCTGAGGGCCTCGATACCAAGGCTCCCGGTTCCGGCAAATAGGTCCAACACCTGGCGATCCACCACCTGCGCTTCGGTCAATATGTTAAATATGGCGGCTCGGACGCGCTCGGTTGTTGGGCGCACCCCGGCAATTGAGGGGCCTTTCAATCTGATGCCGCGCGCGTCGCCGCCGGCAACACGCATGGTATTGATTCTGCGTGGGGGCATTCTATTATTCGCGGACGAGGGAACGTCTTTTGCGTCGTGTGCGTCTTTCGGGGGATTTTGATCGAGACAGGCCGGAGGCAAAGCGCGCCGGCGTGGGTTATGTCCGGTGAGCGTCCAGCCGGGGAGTATAACGCAAGCGGGGGATGATTGCCGGGACGCCCCGGGCGTGGCAAACTCTGAATAACTTGCAATCTGCTCAATCTGCCGAAATCGAGGGCCCGAATGTTGCAGCAACTACCACCGGAAGTCCTGAACCTGATCAATGCCTCGCTCACCGAAGACCAGGCGTTCAACGACCCCACCACGCAAACCCTCATCCCGAATCATATCGTCGGCGACGGGATGCTCCGCGCCAAGGCGGTTGGGGTCCTGGCCGGCGGCCAGGTCGCCCGGGAGGTGTTTCACCGAATCGACGGGGACCTTGAGGTCAACCTGCTGCTTGAGGACGGCAGCGACCTGGCGCCCGGCGACGACATCGCCAGCGTGCGGGGGTCGGCGGCCAGCATCCTGCGCGCGGAGCGCACGGCGCTCAACTTCATGCAGCGCATGAGCGGCATCGCTACGGCGACCAACCAGTACGTGCGCGAAATATCGGGGACCCGCGCCCGCATCGTGGACACGCGCAAAACCGCGCCCGGCCACCGCTTCCTGGACAAGTACAGCGTCCGGATGGGCGGCGGCCACAACCACCGCCTGAACCTGGCCGACGGCATCCTGATCAAGGACAACCACCTGGAGGCGCGGGCGTCGCTGGAAGAGCCGCTGGCAGACGTGGTGCGGCAGGCGATCGCCCGCGCATCCCACACCATCCGCGTCGAGGTCGAGGTGGAGTCGTTGGAACAGGTGCGGGAGGCGGTGGACGCCGGGGCGCACATCATCATGCTGGACAACATGCCGGTGGAGATGATGCGCGAGGCCGTGGGAATCATCGCGGGCCGCGCGTCCATCGAGGCGTCGGGCGGCATCAACATGGAGACGGTGCGGGCCGTGGCCGAAACCGGCGTTGACCTGATCAGCATCGGCGGCCTGACCCATTCCGTCGATGCGCTGGACATATCGCTGGACCTGGAGTTTCCGGAGTAACGGCGCGTCCGTATCCCTGCCAATCGGGCGCAATACCCGTAGGGGCGAGGCGTGCCTTGCCCCTGCAACCACGAATAATTGCGTACCGGATTCCATGTTCGGCACGGTAGGGGCGGGTTTGAAACCCGCCCCTACAATCGCGATTGCGTCGCCGGGGGATTACCGTATATGCGCCGATGGTAAACCTTTGCTGCTTGAATACGGCAACGGCGGGCGGTATATTTCCCTCACCCAAATTTGAACCACGATTATTTGAACCACGATCAAGGAGCCCAACCTCATGGCCCGTCTCAACGACGTTACCCGCGATCAGCTCGCCACCGAACACCAGGAGTTTTTCGACTCGATAGCCAGCAGCCGCGGCAGCGTGCGCGGCCCTTACGGAGTGCTGCTGCACAGCCCCGACCTGGCGGCCCGCGTTGCCCACACCGGAACCTACGTGCGGTTTGAGCTGGACATCACCGAGGCCCAGCGGGAGATCATCATCTGCGCCACCGCCCGCGAGATTCGCCAGCAGTACGAGTTCTCCGCCCACGCTCGGCTGGCTCGCCAGGCCGGGGTGTCCGAGGATGTGGTGAACGCCATCGCCACGGGCAAGGCCCCCGAGGGGATGAGCGGAATCGAGGCGTCGCTGGTGAAGTACGTGCAGGAGTTGGTGCAGAACCACAAGATCAGCGACGAGACGTTCAACGCGGTGTCGGACCATTTCGGCACCCAGAAGACCGTGGAAATCACCGGCCTGATCGGCCACTACATGCTGGTGGGTCAGATATTGTCAGCGTTCGAGGTTGACCTTCCCGCCGGCGTGCAGCCCGAAATCACCTAGAGGCCGCCGACAGATAACGTCGTTCCCGCGGAATCGGGATTCCAGCGTTCCAAATCGCAAAACACCCTGCGGGTCCGTTCGCAATGCCGTGAGGGGACCCATGCTCCCTGAGGAGCGGGCGGTTGTTTTGCGATTTGTCCACACCTTGCCATAGGAGCATCGCCATGCCCGCCGCCGACGGTCTCATATCTGCCCTGGAAAACAACTTCACCACCATTGACCTGGCTCTGCAGGACCTTACGGACGACGAGTTTCACCGCATTCCCGCCGACGACTGCAACTCGGTGTCCTGGATTCTGTGGCACCTTTCGCGGGTTATCGATTCGTTCGTCCACACCCGGCTGCGGGACCTGCCGCAGATTTGGGACGCCAACGGTTGGGAGCAGCACTTCACCATGCCGTCCGACGGCGAGAATCGCGGCCTGGGGTGGACGCACCAGATGGTGTGCGACTGGCAGCCTCCGTCGCGCGCCCGCCAGATGGAGTATTTTGAGCAGGTGCGCGGCGCGTTGCGGGAGTATCTGCCCAGCCTGACCGATGCTCAGATGCAGCAAGCCAGGATCATCCCGCCCGTTTCGGAGCCGCGCACGGTGGCGGCCGCGCTGGGCCAGATGACGTGGGACTGCGTATCCCACGGCGGCCAGATCGCATTCCTGCGCGGGATGTACAAGGGCATGGGGTGGCACCGGTAGGACGGCGCCAGCCGGGACGGCGTTGCGGGCGTGGTACGGTTTGATCCCGACAGTTTGGTTGGCAAGGGTGGGGGCGAATGATTATTCGCCCCTACGGGGTCTGTAAAATTCAGGGCGGGTCTGAGACCCGCCCCTACTTGGCTGGGGGTGTTGGCGGTTGGCGCGAACGTTGGGGGCGAATGATTATTCGCCCCTACGGGGTCTGTAAAACGCAGGGGGCGGGTCTGAGGCCCGCCTCTACGAGTTTCTGGGGCGGCCGCGGTCGGCGCTGTCCACCATGATGGTCACCGGGCCGTCGTTGTTCAGGCGCACCTGCATGTAGGCCTGGAATTCGCCGGTGGCAACGGTCAGGCCGGATTCCCGGAACATTGACACCGCCCGTTCGTAAAGTTCCCTGGCATGGTCGGGTGCGGCGGCGCGGGTAAAATCGGGACGCCGGCCGCGCCGGGTGTCGGCGTGCAGGGTGAACTGGGACACCACCAGCAACCCGCCGCCCACGTCCAACGCCGACAGGTTGAATCGTCCCTGATCGTCGGCGAAGATGCGCATGTTGACGATTTTGTCCACCAGGTAGCGCGCGTCCGCCTCGGCGTCGCCGTCGGCAACGCCGAGCAGCACCACCAGACCCGCGCCGATGCTGCCCGCCTCGGCGTCGTCGATGCGGACCGACGCCTCCGACACTCGCTGAATCAAAGCCCTCATCCGGCTGATCTCTCCGGGTCATCTCACCTGGGGTCAAGAAGAAACCGCACCAGGGGCGCGGTTTCGATGGTTCACGCTGTTCAACCGGTTGGGCTAGGTCGAATCGCCACCCGCTGCGGCCGGGGCCGGGGCGCTTGACGAGTCGCTGTCGGACGATGAGCCATCGCCGGATGACGAACTGTCGCTGCTGCCGTTGGATGACGAGGACGACGACTCGGTCGAGGATTCCCTGGATTCGGCGCTTTCGACGGGACGCTTGGGGCGCCCGTAGTCGGTGGTGTAGAATCCGCTGCCCTTGTAGATCACGGGCACTGCATGGAAGACTCTCTGGCCCGCGCCGCCGCACAGCGGGCATTCGCCCTGACCGGCTTCGCTGAACTTCTGGACCAACTCAAACTCGGCGGCGCACTCGGTACACCGATAATCGTATCGAGGCAAACCTGCCCTCCTTTTGTGGGTTGCTCAATATCAGGGGCGGCCGCGCGTTGCAACGGCCGGCTGCGCTCAGTGGGGCAACTCGGCCGAACGTGGGATATCCGCCAGTGGGTTTGCTGTTGGAACGTGGCAGGGATCCGCGGCCGCCAAGCATGCGGCGGGGCCGTCGGATCCTAGCGACGCTGCCGTCGCCGTCGCCGGGCCGCTCGCTGGGCGGCCAGCCGCTCCTTCTGGGCCTTGGACCGGAAAAAGCGTCGGTCCTTCAATTCGCGCAGGATGCCGGCGTGCTGCACCGAGGCGCGGAACCTGTTCACCAGGCTCTCGGGTGGTTCGCCTTCACGAGGCGTTACGTATGCCATGTATCACTCCGTTCGGTTTTCAGATACTTGCGTGTGCGGGTGAATATAACACGACGCTCAAAATCGGGCAAATGACAGGGGCGCATGTAAGTGTCATGTAAGTGTTCAGAATCCAGGAGGTTGTCATTGCGAGTCCGCCTGAGGCGGACGTG
>CAZCZB010000010.1:0-77740 GCA_964502995.1 uncultured Dehalococcoidia bacterium | reverse complement strand
GCCTTCTCCGCGGCCGTGGAGCTGGAGAGGATTGTCCGCGCGTCGTAGCTCTGAAGCTGGCCCGCCGCTACGGGAAGCTGCACAAGAACGGCGCCTACGAAGTCATCACCGCGTTCAACTCGTTCCACGGCCGGACGATGAACGCCGTGGCCGCCACCGGACAGCCGCACTACCACGAACTGTTCGAGCCCATCCCCGAGGGTTTCACCTACGTCGATTTCAACGACGTGGAAGCCGTGATGAACGCCACCACCGAAAACACGGTGGCCGTGATGGTGGAACCGGTGCAGGGCGAGGGCGGCGTCAACATCCCCGACGCCGACTACTTCCAGCGTCTCCGCGCCTGGTGCGACCAGAATGACATCCTGTTGATCCTGGACGAGGTGCAGACGGGCATGGGACGCCTGGGCAGCCTGTTCGGCCACCAGGAATACGACGTGGAACCGGACGTGATGATCCTGGCCAAGGGCCTGGGATACGGCGTGCCCATCGGCGCGTTCCTTTCCAAGGAGAACGCGATGGCCCTCACCTACGGCGATCACGGCAGCACCTTCGGCGGCAACGCGCTGACCACCGCCGCCGCCGCCGCGGGCACCCGCTACCTGCTGGACAACGACATCCTGGGCCACGTCAAGCGCATGGAAGTCGTGCTGAACGACCAGCTCAACGGCCTGAAGGCCAAGTACGTGTTCGTGGATGAGATCCGGTGCAAGGGTCTGCTGGCCGCCGTGCAGTTCGACAGCGACATCATGCCCCAGGTGATGGACGCCGCCGAGGCCTCCGGCGTGCTGCTCAACGGCGTGCGCCCCAACGCGGTGCGCATCATGCCCGCGTTGAACATCACAGAGGACGAAATCAGCGAAGGCGTGGGTCGCCTGGACGCGGCGTTGCGAAACATCTAAATCCGGCGTCCATCCTGGCAACAATGCGGGCGCAGGAGTTATCCTGCGCCCGTTCTCTTATCAGGAACCTTCGAATCGGGAACTTTCGAAGTGTTTCATCCTTCCTGCTGGCGCTGCTGGGTGCGTACCGGCAGACCGTAAATGTCGATGAACCCCTTGGCGGCGGTGTGGTCGAACTCGTCGGCGCGGTCGTAGGTGGCGAGGCCGTAGTTGTACAGCGGCCGGTCGGCGGTGCGTCCCACCACAACGCACGACCCCTTGTGCATCCGGACGCGAATTTCGCCCGACACGTGGCGTTGCGTGCTGTCAACGTAGGCGTCCAGATCGCGCCGGTGCGCGGTGTACCACAGGCCGTTATAGACCAGTTCAGCGTACTCCTGGGCGATGCGTTCCTTGAGACGGCCCTGTTCGCGGGACAGGGTCATGGTTTCCAGCGCCCGATGGGCCGCGTGCAGCACGACGCCGGCTGGTGATTCGTAAATTTCCCGGCTCTTGATGCCCACCAGCCGATTTTCCACATGGTCGATGCGACCGATGCCGTGCCGTCCGGCCAGTTCGTTGAGGTGGGCGATGAGCGCGACGCCGGCCATTGACTCGCCGTCAACGGCGGTGGGCACTCCCTCGTCGAAACGGATCTCGACGTAGGCGGGTTCGTCGGGCGCGGATCCCGGACTCACGGTCCATTCGTAGGCATCCTCCGGCGGCTCGACCCAGGGATCTTCCAGTTCGCCGGCCTCGGCGCTGCGACCCCACAGGTTCTCGTCGGTGCTGTACTTGTTGTTGGACGGAGCGATGGGCAGGTTGCGCTCGCGCGCGTAGAGCACCTCGTCCTCGCGGTTCATGCCCCATTCGCGGATGGGCGCGATAAGCTCGACGCCGGGAGCCAGCGCAGACACGCCCACCTCGATGCGAACCTGGTCGTTGCCCTTGCCGGTGCATCCGTGGGCCACGGCGTCGGCGTCATGTTCGCGGGCGACATCCGCCAGGTAACGGGCGATGAGAGGGCGGCCGAGGGCGGTCGCAAGGGGGTACTGTCCTTCGTAGATGGCACCGGCGCGGAGGGCGGGCCAAAGAAACTCTGAGACCAGCGTTTCGCGTCCGTCCACCGTGACGGCCTCGGAGGCTCCGACGGCGTAGGCTCGCTGCCGGATGGTCTCAAGGTCCACCATGCCCAGGTCTATGGTGCAGGTGATCACGTCGGCGTTGTAGTTTTCCTGCAACCAGGGCACCGCCACCGACGTGTCCAGGCCGCCGGAATACGCGAGAACGATTTTCTTACGGGGGGTTGTCATTGACTCAGTCTGCTCCTGTGGGTGTGCCGGCGGGTTCCTGCGTTCGAGTGCGTTGACGCGATCGGCCGGAGCAACACCGCTGGCGGGACGTGGTTTGTTACCAGGAATTCCAGTGGACCATATCGTCCAGCGATTCGCGGTGGGCGGGACGGAAATTGTCGCCGATGGTGTAGGCCATGGGAATCAGTCCGGCCTGCATCACGCGGCGATAGGGGATTCCCAGCGCTTCGGCTGCTTCCTCCTCGTGCATCAGGTGAATGCAGGTGAACACGGACCCGATGCCCCGGGCGCGGGCGGCCAGCATCAGGCTCCAGGCGGCCGGCATGATGGTTCCCCACTGGGCGCTCTGGACCAATGATCCCACGTTGTCGGTCCGGCCTGCGATGCACGGGATCACCATCACCGGGGCGCGGTGCAGGTTATCCGCCAGGTATTGCGCGGAATCGCCGACGCGTTCCTGTACGGCGGCGCGCACCGGGTCCTCGTACTGCAGGTTGGTTGCGGCCGTGGGCGACTGGGTATATTGCCGCCATCCCTGGCGATAGAGTTCGGCCAGGGCCATTCGCTTGTCCGGATCGGTCACCACCATGAAGTGCCAGTTCTGACGGTTGCTGGCCGTGGGCGCCTGTTGCGCCACCGCCAGACATTCCTGGATGACATCGTCGGGCACGGGCCGGTCAAAGTCGAGGCGTTTGCGGACGGCGCGAGTGGTGGTCAGCAGTTGGTCTGGCAGCAGGTTGTGGACTACGGGCATGGAATAAAGTCTCCAGGTTGATGGCGTGGCAATCAATCATAACACTCGCGCGCGGGTTCCCATCTGCCCACGCGAGGAGGAAAAGTGATACCCTTCCATTGAGGTTATGCCCGTGAGGTTATGCCTCCAATCGACGAGATCGTTCAGAGGGAATTCGCACCATGACTATCGCCACCCGCATGAGCCGCCTTGGAACCGAATCCGCGTTCGAGGTGCTGGCCAAAGCCCGCGCTCTGGAAGCCCAGGGCAGGGAGATCATCCACCTGGAAATCGGAGAGCCGGATTTTGAGACGCCTGACCACATTGTTCAGGCGGGCATGAAGGCGCTGCAGGACGGTTACACCCACTACGGCCCGACCCCCGGGTTGCCGGAACTGCGGCAGGCCGTCGCCCGCAACAGCCGGGAAGTGCGCGGAATCGACACCGACTGGGAGCAGGTGGTCGTGACGCCCGGGGCCAAGCCGATCATGTTCTACGTGCTGCTGGCGCTGGCCGAAGCCGGGTCGGAGGTGATTTATCCCAACCCCGGGTTCCCCATCTACGAGTCGATGATCGAGTTCAGCGGCGCGAAAGCCGTCCCCATGCAGTTGCTGGAAGAGGAGGCGTATCACCCCGACCTTTCCAAACTGCCGGAAATGGTCAACGAACGCACGCGCCTGTTGATCATCAACTCCCCGGAGAATCCGTGCGGCTCCGCGCTGACCAGGGAAGAACTGGAAACCATCGCGGACGTGGTGCGCAGCCATCCCGACATGTACGTGATGTCCGACGAAATATACAAGGACATCCTGTACTCAGGGGAACACCACAGCATCGCCGCGCTGCCCGGCATGGCCGACCGCACGATCATCCTGGACGGATTCTCCAAGAGCTACGCCATGACCGGATGGCGTTTGGGCTATGGGATCATGCCCGAAGAACTGGTGCCGCACATTTCGCGTCTGGCCACCAACAGCGTTTCCTGCGCCGCGTCGTTCAGCCAGATCGCCGGCGTCGCGGCGCTGGACGGCCCGCAGGACGCAGTGCAGGAGATGGCGGCGGAGTTTGCGCGGCGACGACGGCTGATTGCCGACGGCTTGCAGTCCATCCCCGGCATCAACTGCCCGGAGCCTGAGGGCGCGTTTTACGCGTTCCCAAGCATCAAGGAAACGGGTCTGAGCAGCGCGGAGTTCGAGGAACGCGCCATGCAGGAAGCGGGCGTGGCCCTGCTATCGGGCGCCGCGTTCGGCGAGTTCGGCGAGGGATACGTGAGGCTCTCCTACGCCAACAGCCAGGAGAACATCAGCAAGGCGCTGGAAAGCCTGGACACGATGGTGAGGAGCCTGTAACCGGTCCTCACCAACTGCAGGGTTGAACCACGCCGGGACTAATCGTCGGCGAACTTGGGCATGACCTGTTCGCCCAACACCCGCATCGACTTCTGGACCTTGTGGGTGTCCATTTCGCCGACGTTGAGCTTGAGCATGAGGTTGCGCACGCCGATGTCGCGCATCTCCGCAATCTGATCCGCAACCTCAGCCGCCGTTCCGATGATGAACGACTGCTCGAACACCTCGCCGGCGGGAATCGGACGGTTGGGGTCCGGAGGCGGGAACCCGCCGGGGTTGTACATCTCTCGCGCGGCGCGGAAGTGAGTGCGCTCGCGTTCGAAACCGGCCTCCGCGATCTCGCGGGCTTCGTCGCGGGAGTCGGCGATGAACAGGTCCCGCGACGCCCAGCATTGATCCAGCGTTGATTCCGTTTCGGCCTCGGAATACCCGGCGTCCAGCATTGTCGCCTGGTACCGTTCCAGGCGGTTCTTCAAAGTGTCCAGCGTTTGAATCCCGATCATCACCGGACGGGCGATCTTCGCCATGGCGACGGTTGACGCCTCGCTGATGCAGGCGCGGATCAGCGGCGGGTGCGGCTGCTGGTACGGCCGGGGCCGCAGTTGGGGAAATTTGACGTCCCAGTATTCGCCGCTGTGGTGCAGCGGTTCACCGGTCCACGCCTCGACCAGCAATTCCTCGGCTTCGTCCAGACGGGCGATGCCGTCCTCCATCGTTATGCCGAACCCAAGGTACTCGTAGTGGTTGTAGGCGGAGCCGCGGCCCAACCCAACGATCAGGCGACCGTGGCTGAGATTGTCGAGCAGGGAGGTCTGGATCGCCAGGCGGACGGGATGGTGGAAAGCCAGTTCAACCACTGCGAACCCGATCTTGATCCGGTTGGTCCGGGCCGCCAGGGCCGCTCCGAACACCAGAGGGTCGGCGTGGGCCGCCGCGCCGTCGAAGTGATGCTCAGTGAGCCAGACCGAGTGCATTCCGATTTCTTCCGCCAGCACCATCTCATCCAAAGTGCTGTCGATAACCGTAGAGTCCTTCTGTGGATGATGGCTGACGGGGAAGACGAAAGAACCGAACCGCATGGTAGCCTCACTAAGCCCTTGAGAGCGAACGTGTAAGATGATGAGAGATTATAAACGAAACCGCTGCCCGTTGCCGGTCATGCCACAGCCGGCCACGCCGCGAAGGCGATCGCCCGCCGTCACTCCCGCCAACAACGAGGAATCCTTACAATGCGTTTGCGTCCTTTGACCCCCCTGATAATGACGCTGGCGCTGGCCGGCGCGATGTTCACGGCATCGTGCGCCACCACGCCGCCGGCCGACGACCCGCTGTCGCAGCCCGCCGGCGGCCCGCCGGTAAGCCTGGTTGTGGCCAACAGCGATCTGGCCGTTGGGCAGAACCGGGTTTCCTTTGGCCTGGTTGACCGGGAGTACATGCCGGTGCGTCCGGACGCGGTGCAGTTGAGGGCGGTGTATTACGAGCCCGGCGCGCCGACGGGTCAGGTGCGGGACACGTCGGAGGCGGAATTCCTGCCGTGGCCCCCGGACGGACGACGAGGCACGTACATCGCCGAAGTATCCTTCGACCAGGCCGGCACTGCGACGGGCGAAACTCCGGGTATCTGGGAACTGCACGCCACTTTCGACTATTCGGAGGGTGAGACGCTGACCATCGGGTCCACCGTGTCCGTGGCTTCGAAGCACAAGGCGCCGGCGGTCGGGGCGCCGGCGCCGCTTACGGAAACACCCCGTGCCGACGACGTGAGCGACCTGAGCGCCATCAGCAGCAGCCCGGAGCCGGATCCTGCCCTGTATCAGATATCTCTGGCCGAGGCTGTGCGTTCGGGCAAACCGACACTGGTCAGTTTTGCGACGCCCGCATTCTGCGTTTCGGCAACCTGCGGCCCGCAGATTACGGATCTGTCAGCGCTCGCGGCGAAATACGGAGACCAGGCCAACATTATCCACGTAGAAGTGTATAAAGACCCGCACTTGATTGACCCCTCCAACCCGGTGCGCGAGTTGGTTCCGGCGGTCGAACAGTGGGGCCTGGTAACGGAACCCTGGACCTTTGTAATAGCGGCGGACGGCACCGTTTCGCATCGTTTCGAGCAATACGCTCCACCCGCTGTGCTAGAACCCGCACTTTTGGCGGAGATACAACTCAAATGACGAAGATGTGTTATGGTATAACGGGTTCAGGATCGGAAAACAGATGCCTGAACAAATCCAAAAAAAATAACAACTGGGCCGCAGGAGCGGGATCTTGGCCAAAGTAACAGTTACTATTGAAGGCGAAATTAATGAAGTGATTTTGGCGCTGCGCGGAATGGCAGGACGCATTCCGATCGCAGACGACGCCAGCAGCGATGGTGTTAGAGCCAACATCTCGGTGAACGGCGAAGTGACGGAGGACATTCCAACCAACGCCCCCGCTTCGGGGGGCGTCCCAGATTCGCCTGCGGCGGTTGAATCTGCGGCGATCTGGAATTCCAGCTACGTCCACACCTTCTGGCGCAATCTTTCGGACACGGCTCGCCAGGCCATGCTGCGGGTTTCGCGGTCTCCCAACCACACGCAGAAACGCGCTCAACTGATGCACACCTTGCAACTGTCCCAAAGAGAGCTTTCGGGATCCCTGTCGAGCCAGGGGCACAGCCTGAACCGGCTGAAGAAGCGCCGGGGAGACGTCAATCTCCCGCGGCCTTTGACTTACGACAAGACCGATGATGCCTACGTACTGGACTCGGACTTCGCCAACGCGCTGCAGGAAATCGGCCTGAACTGATTCCGTGCGCCGCCGTTTCGGACGGGGCAGGGTTCCCAGAGGGGCAGAGTTCCTAGAAGTGAACGCCCCTTCCGCCGCCTCCGTCCACGGCAATGGTCTGGCCGGTAATGGCCGAGGCAAGGTCGGAACACAGGAAAGCCGCCAGGTTGGCGATGTCCTCGGGTTCGATCATGCGGCCGATGGGGATCTCCGCGACTGATTGAGCCAATTCGTCTGCCGCGGTGACGTTGCTTCGGGCCGCGCGCTCCTCGACCAACCCCATATAGCGCTCGGTGCGAGTGCTGCCGGGGTGGATGCAGTTCACCAGGATGCCGTCGCGCGCCACGTCGTCCGCCAGCGCCTTGGAATAGTTGGACATCGCCGAGTTGGTGACGCCGGAGCCCGGGTTGGTGGGGCTGGAGTTGCGCGCGGCCATGCCTCCGATATTGATGATGCGGCCTCCGCCGGCCGCCGCCATGTGGGGCACGCTCTCTCGGGCGCAACGGATATAACCCATTACTTTTGTGGTGATGTGATTGAGTATTACATCGTCCGGTATGGTGCTGGCCCGGTCGCTGGTACTGTTGACGGCGTTGTTTACCAGAATGTCCAGCTTGCCCAGATTGGCGACCGTTTCCCGCACCAGGTTCTGGATATCTTCCGGAACCGTCATATCGGCGCGAATTGCGACCACGGTGGACCCGGTGGCGTCGCTGATTTCGGCAGCGGCGGCGTTCAGATCCGCTTCGCCGCGCGCGCAGATGGCGACGGCGCATCCATCCCTGGCCAGCGCGTACGCAATCGCTTTGCCGATTCCTTTGCTCCCGCCGGTAACCAGCGCGGCCTTCCCTTCCAATCCTGGCAGCATAATCCAACTCCTGATCAAGTCATGCAACGCGTTTCTCCCCGGCGGCTTCGGCCGGGGTTACGGCGTCGCGGATTCTATCAATTCGCTCACGTCCGGGGCGTTCCAGATTCGGCGTGACGCCGAAACCACACCCTCAAGTTTCTCATCCGGCCACTGTATCTGGGCGAACAACGGACGCAACCTTGCGATCTCGTTGTCCAGACCCCATTCCAGTTCGGTACCCTGATACTCGCCTCGATAGGTGGTGCCTCCTTTCATCTCAATCGTGATGCTGGGAGCGAAAGCCCGGCGGTCCTGGTGTCCTACGGTTTCCACTTTGTGCATCAGGCTCAGCACAGCGTCGTGGTTTTCAGCGTTGGCAGCATCGGCGTCGTCGCCCGGGTCTATGCGGGTGCGCAGCGGCGGATACGAACCGTTCACCGCGACATAGGCGGCGAAATAATGAGTGCTGCCCACGATTGCCTGGCCGCGGGACGGGTTGGGGAATGCCGGCGAAGGGTACAGCGTTTCCAGCCAGTTCATGTCAATGGTGATGCTTTCGACTTCGGCAACGTCGAAGGGATGCGACCTGCGGATGTCCGTCATGAGGTCGATGATCGGACAGTTGTAGCCGGCGGTGGGGTACATCTTGAGCACGGTGTGCAGCAGTTCCCAGCGGCTGCCGAGACCTTCGGTCACCGCGTCGAAGGTCACCCGATTCGGGCCGGTGAACACGTAGGACAGTTCGCCCTGGTTGTTTCCGGTAAAGGCGTTGTAAAAACCGGCCGGGCCTTCCAGGGAATCTTCCGAGCCCCGGACGTCTTCCCGGGCCAGCAGCGCCGCCATGATCCCGCTGCGTGTGGATTGCGGCTCGTGGAACATCATCTCACGCCCGCCGGAGCGAGGCCCCTCGTTGGTGCCGGCAGTAAAGGTACACGCCAGCGCGATGGCGGTAACCATCTGGTCTTCGGTCAACCCGAGGAGTTTTCCGGTGGCGACCGCAGCGCCGAGGGTGCCGTAAATCGGGCTGGACCTGAACCCCCGCGCCTGCGTGGACGCGATGAAATCGCCCGCGATGCGCGATTCGACCTCATAGCCGGCGGCCATGGCGGTGATCAATTGCGCTCCCGTCGCGTTTTCCATTTGGGCTGTGGCCAGGGCAGCCGGGATTACGCATGGCCCCGGGTGGGTGAGCATGCGGTATGAGTCCGCCTGGTTGGTGGCGTGCATCAGTTTGCTGTTGGCAAACGCCGCGCCGCAACGGGTGGCCCGCCCCCCGTCTACCAATACGGTAGCGCCGTTTTCCGACGATTCTTCGGCCAGCACCAGGTCCACGGCGGCCTTGCCGTGGTGGGTGTCAGCTCCGATGATTGCGACGACGGTGGCGTGCAGCAACGAGGTCTGCATTTTGTCCACGACGGCCGGCAGAAGGTCGCGGGCATCCAGATTGACGACCCAGCGGGCCAGTTGGCGTGACAGGGAATCAGGCATGGTTATAGTCCTCGGTGACAGTCAGGTTGTGGCCGGCGATTATATTGGGGCACGCAGGATCCGTCGACACGCAACGGCCCAAACTCAGGGCCCTTTCAATGTCTTCGAGCGCGCTCATGGTGAGCCTGTCGAACCACGAGCATGTCCTTCGACAGGCTCAGGACGAGCGGATGCAAGAAGATCGCGCAACTTTGAAAAGGCCCTGGCCCGAACTTTAGGGCGATTCCCCATTTGAGGTGATCGCCCGAGTCGCGACGGGCGGCGCGCCGGTCAGTCGAGATCCCGGAGCGCCCGCCGGAAGGTGACCTTGCCGGCCGCCATGACTAATACCGCGGCTACGAACAGCAGCACCAGCGTCAGCTCCAGGCTTTGTAGCGCGAAACCCAGGCTGGTGGCCGCCGCCGGCGGATGCTCGGTGTCGGTGGCAGACATCACGAGAATGACGAACCCCAGGGTGACGGCCGCCGCAACGTCCGCCACCAGGTGGTGATTGGTTTCGGGAATCGGAGTCCATCCGGAGTGAAAGACTATGAACGATGCCACCGCACCCACGGCAAGCGCAAGCAGGTGCCCCCCAACCAGGTGTCGGATTGCCGCGCTGCTGGAATTGGGGTGTACGAAAACAATCACGGCGCTGGAACCGAGACCGGCCGCCAGGACCGCATCGGCCACCGAATCGACGAGGAGCAGCACGCCCAGCATCACCAGGCCCGCCAGCGCCGATTGCCAGAGGTAGCTTTTCCGCAGCCGGAAGAACTGGGCGTTGTAGAGGGCGATGAACAGCGGCAGGTGATACTTGCGGCTCACGCTGCGCGGCATCAGCTGAAGCTCGCCGCGGGTGGCCAGACGGTGGACGAAACCCTCAACGCTGGACCCGAGGAGTTTACGCGCTCGGGGGCGCAGGTGCAGCCTTCGCTTCTTGTTGGAGGACTCTCCACCCGCGATATCGCCGGAGTCGGCGCTGGCGCGGTCCGCCATCAGGGAGCGCTCCTAAGACAGGGAGCGGGCGAAATCCAACCAGACCCTCGCACAAGGCACGGGCAAAATGTGCTGCACGAATCCGGTAACCCCAGGGAAAACGACCGCCTTGCCGTTGGGAAACACGTCAGCCGCTCCGCGGAAATCCCCCAGAACTTCCTCCCTCAGGGACGCGGCAGCGATGATCAGGGTGGGAGTTTGAACCTCCTTCAAAAGGGGGCGTAGATCCCCGGAGGCCTGGGCCTGGAACCCGGCCACGACGTGCGGCGTCGTTGCCTTCATCTGGTCCGCATACCAGCGAGTGTACGCGGGGTCCACGATCTGCGGGTCAAGCCGGCGCCCGATACTGCTTTCGACCCATGCGCCGATGCCTTCTTCTTCGATCTGCACCGCCGATTGGGCGTGATGCGCGTCGTTGAAACTGGTGGGAGATGTACACGCGGTGAGCGAAAGCAGTCGCTCCTGGTGCATGGTGGCGTAGCGCATGGCGATGCTGCCGCCCACCGTTTCGCCAATCAGGTGGAACCGTTCCAAGCCCAACTTCCCGGTGAACTCGGCAAGGTCATTTGCGAAGTTGTCTACCGACCACGGGTAGCCGGGCTCCGGCACCGACGACTGGCCCATGCCCCGCATATCCAGGCGGATGACACGGTAGTGTCGGGCAATTATCGGAACCCAACCAAACCACATCTTGTGGTTCTTGGCCATGCCGTGCTGCATGACCACCGTTTCGGGTTGGGTCCACGGATCCGTGAAATCGTCGATCGTGTAGAACAACTCACAACCGTCGTCCAGTCGCAGTTTCATAATCGTGTCAGCGACCTCCAGAGATATTTTCGAGCGTGCCCCTGTCGGGACTCACTCTAACGGTTGCGGCGTCCTGTTCGCAAGGGCGAATCCAAACGGCGCCAAGGGCAATCAGCCGATGCCCAGCTCGTTGAATACGGAACGGGCGATGCGCATGGCGGTTCTGGCGTTCACGTAGCCGCCGTACATCGACAGGTGAATGAAAATTTCCATCACCTCATCGGTGGTCAGCCCAACGCCGATTGCGCCCCGGATGCGCCGGCGCATCTGGGCGTCATAAACGCCCATGCTGGTGAGGGCGGCCAGGGAAACAATGGCCCTTTCCTTGTCGTCCAACTGTGTCCGGCTGTAAATTGCGCCCCAGTTGTACTCGTCGATGATGCGCTCCAGTTGGGCCTCCGGGCTGTCTTCGCCCATGCCGGAATCCTGGATGGAGCCGAGGTGCCGCCGGTGCATTTCCTGACCCAGAGCGAATAATTCGTCGACGTGTAGGTTGGGGTCGTATTCAAGGGAGGGTTCATACTCGATGCCGAGTTCTTCGAAAATGTCCTTGGTCAGCCGCAGCCCGGACTCGACGGCCGGAACGCCGATATAAAACGTGGACTGGAGGAATATCTCCACGATCTGGTGAGGCGTCAAACCAACATTGAGACCCCTGACGATGTGCCTGCGCAACAGGTTGAGTTCGCCCTGCGTCATCAGAGCGGAAATGGTGGCGATGCAACGCTGCTGCAGGTCCAGGCCGGGCCGCGTCCAAATGGTTCCGAACAGCGCTTCATCGATGATGCGCTTGAGGTCCGGAGCCAACTGGTCAACCCCTGGCAGAGCGAGATGGGTATTGTCCCCGGCCGCCATTATCTCCCGCATCTCTCGTCCAGCTTTCAAGCGGTCATTCAACGTAGTCAAGGCAGCCTTCCTCCCCGTACTGTTTCCAATCTCAGAAAAAATCGCCATCGCGACACACCATGGCGGCAAACGCCCGATCAGGCATGGCAAATTATAGCACAGAGCGCATTTTGGACTCAGGCGGCCGCGCCCGTTTGCCCAGTGCGCCTTCCGGCGTTGGAACCGGGCGGGCGTTGGGACCGGGCAAATCATTGAACCCAGAGAACTGGCTTGCCCCCCAGCGCGTTTCAGTTGCGGCGCCACCTGTCCGCCCATCTCATCCTCACGTGCGGAACGTCCGCCTGCGGCAGGCACACCATGGGCGGCTTACCGACCGACGCGCCATCAACCTGTTCGCTGATAAACCGGCGCGCCAATAATCTGAAACCTCCGGATTAACTCCGCGCCGATGTCAAATCGTTGACACTGTTACGGCAGACTGTTAGCGTAATGCGCCAGCCGGAAGGTGGCGTTTTTCGGGCTGTCAATCGCAGTCCCGTGCTGCGTCTTCGGCACTTCGCAATACCATGGGGGGACTGTATGTTGCATTCAGGCAGAATACGATCGGTCGGGTTCACCGGCTTGTCTTGGCGTTTTGCAATCGCAATCGCCGCGGTGGCCTTGCTTGTGGTGGGCATTGCCGCCTGCGGAGGCGGTGGCTCCGAACCGGCGGCTACTTCGGAAACCGAGCAAACCGGTTCTACGGCCCCAACCACCGGATCAGGATCAACCGGCGGGTCCGCCACGGCGGCCAATACTCCGACGCCGATTCCGCCGACGCAGACTCCGGTGCCTGCTCCGGAAGTGCAGGAAGACGTGATCACGTTGCAGGTGGTCTGCATCAACCGGACGCTGCGTCCTTGTGAACTCATTGATTCCTTTTATATCCCCAGAGTGGAAGAACGCACCAACGGTCAGATCACCATCGAGATCTCATCGTACCCCGAGTTGGGTCTGGCCGGACCCGACACCATCCGCCTGGTCAACGATCAAACCCTCGAGTTTGCGGAGATCTATTCCGGATACGTGGGTGGCGACCTGCCGATCATCGACGTCGGGAACCTGTGGGGCCTGTCTCCGAGCAACGACGCTCACCTGGAACTCACAGACGCCATTGAGGAAGACATGATCCGCATCCTTCGGGATTCAACCGGAGGCGAGCCGATCTTCCGCGCGTATTACCCCAACCAGTACGTGTTCAGCCGGGAACCGCTGAACGATCTCGGTTCCTACGAGGACAAGAACATCCGGCAGCACAGCACCATTCTCGGCGACCTGCTCGCCGGCCTGGGAGCGGAAGGCCAGTTCGTGGCGTTCGCTGACGTGTACACCGCGCTGGAACGCGGCGTGCTGGATGCGGGCATCACCGGAGGCACTCCCGGTTACGGACAGCGCTGGTATGAGGTGACCGAGTATCTCTACGGTCCGATTGTCGGCTCCATCGGCGTAACCTACGTCACCGTGAACGGCGACAAGTGGCGCCAGATTTCCGCCGAAAACCGCCAGATCCTCAAGGAAGTTGGGCAAGAATACGAGGCCGAAAACCGCCGCCTGCTGAAGGAACAGTGGGACCCCGACGGCATCAACCTCAACGTCGAGGAAGGAATGGAATACCACGACTTCCCGGCGGACGTGAAAGCGCAAATGCGCGTCACTGCCCTCAACACCATCATCCCCAACTGGGTGGAACGGGCCGGCGGCCCCGCATCCGAGGGCGTCAACATTTTCAACGAGAAAGTGGGACCCATCGTCGGCGTGGTGATTAACGCCGACGGCACGGCGAGCGAGACCTCAGCTTCAATGATGGCGCCCGGATCCGACGCCATGGTGCATGAGGACAGCGTGTTGCCGTCCAACTGGCGCCCCTTCGGTGAGGTTCTTGACATCGACATCTCCACCACCGCCAGCGGCGATCAGGAAGCTCTGGCTACCACCCCGTGCGACGGTGAAACGGCCGCTTCAGTACCGGATGTTCACGGCGGCGGCACGCCTAGCGGCTGGTCGTGCGGTGTTGAAGACGGGATCAACTTCAACCTGACCCCGCTGGTTTCGGAGGGCGAGAAGTTCGAGTTCCAGATGGCGTGCATCAACCGGACGCTGGTGGACTGCGGTCTGGCCATCGGCAACTATGCCGAAACCGAGGACATTGGGTTTGCGGAACGGGTAAACCGACGGACCAATGGGCAGGTTGTTTTCGAGATCTCATCGTTCCCGGAACTTGGAATCGCAGGGCCCGACACCATGCGGCTTGTTGAAGACGGCACGCTGGACTCGGCGCAGATTTACTCCGGTTACGTGGGCGGGGACTTCCCGGTCATGGACATGAGCAACCTGTGGGGTCTGTATCCCACGCAGGCAGCGCAGTTGCAGGTGATTGACGCCATCCAGCCCAGGATGCAGGAGGTCACCGAGGAGAACAACGGGGTCCAGATCGCCTACATGATGACGGCGAGTAACTACATCTTCTCCCAGAGGGAGATCAGGAGCCTGGCCGACCTGGATGGATTGAAGGCTCGCAGCCACAGTTCCGTGCTGAGCGACCTGATGTCCGGAATGGGGGCTGACCCTCAGTTCATCGCGTTTGCCGACGTGTACACCGCCCTGGAGCGCGGCGTAATTGACGGCGCCATCTCGTGTGGTTCCTGCGGCTACGGCCTGAGGTGGTACGAAGTGGCAGACTACCTGGTGGGGCCCATCGTCTCGGTGGGACACAGTTGGTTCACCATCAACAAGAACCGGTGGGACCAGATGCCCAAAGACCTGCAGAACATCGTGCTGGAGGAAGGCGCGCGCCACGCATACCTGAACCGCGCTCTGCTATTCAACATCTACGCGCCCCGGGCGATTGCCGAAAACCAGGCAGAGGGTATGGAGTTGATCGAGTTCACCGAAGAAATTCAGGCAGCCCAGCGCCAATCCGCCATCCAGAACGTTGTTCCCGGTTGGGTTGACCGCGTGGGCGGAGCAAATTCAGATGCGGCCATCCTTTACAACGAGGTTGTGGCTCCCATCGTGAAGGTGCAGATCAACGCCGACGGCACCGCGTCCGCGATCGAGTAATCCGACCCGTTTACGACTTCCGGAATCCTTGGGGGCGGTTGCAGAACCGCCCCATTTCAATTTAACGATCGCTGTCGTTGTTTTGCGGTTTTCGTACACATTACGGTGGTTTGGTAATCACAATTGATTCGTTTGACATCCCAAAATGATTGCCATAGACTCTGGCCCCGTTCAAAGTCGGTCAAAATGCGCATATTCTGAACTGTGCAACCACGAAGCCCAAATCAAGCGGGGGGGTATATGTTCAACTTAAACAGTAGCAATGTCTCCAGCGACGGGATGGGGAAGTATCTGCTCGCGGCCATGTTATGTGTGCTGATAACCGCGTTGGCGGCGTGCGGCGGGGGGTCTGAACCGACCAGCGAATCGGCCACCGAAGCCCCGGCGGCTACCGAAACGCCGGCGGCTCCTGCGGCCACCGAGGCGATGGCAGCCTCCGAAGAGTCCAGGCCCGCCGACTCATCGGGCGAAAGCGCGATGATGGCGGAACCGGAGTTCAAAATCCAGTTGGTTTGCATCAACCGGACCGGCAACCCCTGCACGTTGATTTACTCCACGGAAGAAGAACACGGTATCGACGGCTTCATTGAGCGTGTCAAAGACCGCACCAACGGCCGGGTGGTATTCCAGATCAGTTCGTTCCCGGAACTGGGACTGGCCGGGCCCGACTCGCTGCGCCTGATCAAGGACCAGACCATGGAACTGGCCGAGATCTATTCGGGATATATCGGCGGCGACCTGCCGATCATTGACGTGGCGAACCTCTGGGGGCTTTTCCCGGACGCCGAAACCAATTTCGCCGTGATTGACGCCACCCGTGAGGACCTGCACCGCATCATTGAGGAGCAGTCCAACGGCATCGTGATTATGGAGAACTACTACGAAAGCAACTACTACTTCTCGTCTCGTCCGCTGAACACCCTGGCAGACTTCGAGGGGCTCAAGACCCGCAGCCACAGCACGGTTCTGAGCGACCTGCTGGACGGCATGGGGGCCGAAGCCCAGTTCATGGCCTTTGCCGACGTTTACACCGGCCTGGAACGCGGCGTGCTGGACGCGGCGGTATCCTGCGGAACCTGCGGTTCGGGCGTTCGCTGGTACGAGGTGACCGATTACATGGTTGGCCCCATCGTCGCCATCGCGGTCACCTGGATCACCATGAACAAGGACGTTTGGGAATCGATTCCGCCGGACCTGCAAGCGATCATCAGGGAAGAGGGCGAGCGGCACCAGAGAACTTCCCGTGAATGGGTAGAGACGGTCTGGGCCCAGGAAGGCATCGACGAAAATACCGAGGGCGGTATGGAATACGTCGAGTTCACGCCTGAGATTCAGGAAGCTCTGTACCAGGCCGGACGCAACAACGTGCTGCCCAAGTGGGTCGAGCGAACCGGTGGACCCGACAGCGAGGCGGTGCAGATCTATAACGAAAAGGCCGCCCCGATCATCGGAGTGCGCGTCGGCGCCGACGGCCAGGCTGAGGACATCAACTGACCAAACCAACGCCATCGTTCGCAACCCCGTAAACCCTGGCGGACTGATCATAGAGGAGCCACTCGGCATCATCGCCACGTTCGGTTGACAATTATTAGTACGACAAATATAGTCCGCACTTGCCGGCCGAATCCGAATTTTCAACTCCGGCAAGTGCGACAAACCCGATGAAAACCACCTGGTGAGGGCGATTTCCGCCTCTCCGCCTGATCCCACCGGAGGCGTCCGTTGACCACACAATCCACACCAACCACACCGGCGGTCTCGCTGACCCGGTTAGTCCACAAGATAGACAGCGGTTTGGACGTCGTTTACCGGGCATTTGGATACGTTTGCGGCACGCTGCTGCTGCTGCTGGGCATTTACATCACCTACCAGGTGGTGGCGCGAAAACTGGGCGGCCCCATTCTGGGCAACCAGGAATTGGTTGGTGGATACATTCTGGCATTTGCGGGCACCTGGGCCTTCTCGTACTCGCTGCGCACCGGGTCGCACGTTCGGATTGACGTGCTGCTGCCGCTCTTCTCGCGGATCCACCCCTACATGCGGTCGGCAGCCGACTGGCTTGCGCTGGGCTCGGTGGGATTCTTCGGGCTCATCACCGCCATCAAGACCTGGGAAGAAGTGGCGGAATCGCGCTGCATCAGGACCAACTCGGCCGGCGAGTGCGAACCGGCGCTGGCCAACACCTATTTGATCGGCAACTTCCTGCCCGAACTGTGGATGTTCCAGTTGATTGTGGCCATCGGCTTCACCATGCTGACGTTCACCTCATTCCAGTGGATGCTCAGCATGATAGTTCGGGGCCTGCTGGAGATCTGGCACAAGAGCGCCGGCGGCGACGTGGCAGAGTTGGCGCCCGAAAGCGAAATCGCCCAGGAAGCAGCGTCGGGAGTCTAGGATTCCAACGCCTCTGCATCCCCTCTCAACCCGCGGAAACGTACCAGTACCCACTGCAACTTCCCGGAGGATCTGACACATGGCAATCATCACCGCATTCAGCATGATGGGGGTTTTCTTCCTGATCGGGCTGTACGTCGCCGGAGCCCTCGGAGTCCTGTCTCTGGTGATGATGCAGGTGTTCTCGGATGCGCCACTGTGGAACATCCTCGGCAACAAGGCATGGGAAAGCAACACGAACTTCATTCTGGTGGCCGTGCCGCTGTTCCTGCTGATGGGCGAGTTGATGCTCCGCTCGGGCATGGGAGAGCGCATGTACGGCGCGCTGTCGCGGTGGCTGGTTTTCCTGCCCGGCGGCCTGCTGCACACGAACATTGCCTCCTGCGCCGTGTTCGCCGCCTGCTCCGGCTCCAGCGTTGCCACCTCGGCGACCATCAGCCGCGTCTCCCTGCCATCATTCCGCCAGCGCGGATACAGCGAGCGACTGGTGATCGGGTCGCTGGCCGCGGGCGGCACGCTGGGCATCCTGATTCCGCCCAGCATTGGTCTGATCATCTTCGGCGTGCTGGTTGAAGAATCCATCGGACGCCTGTACATGGGCGGGTTCCTGCCCGGATTCCTGCTGGCGTTCACGATGATATTGATGATGATCATCACGTCGGTAATCTTCCCGCGCACCGCGCCCATGGACGACGAAGTGCGCCGGCTGTACCGGGCCTGGTTCAACGGGATTGGCGTTCGCAAGTACTCGGAAGAGCAGTTGGCGGAAATGGCCCGCGAAAGGGCAACCGAGGCCGGTCTGACCGACCCGTTGGAGCGGTCCGCATACCGCAGGGGTCGGGCCGTACTGTCCTACGGCGAAGCAACGTCCGAATGGTTCCGGATGATCAAAGAGGCGACGATTGGCCTGGTGGCAATCGCACCCGTGTTGATCATCATCGTGGTGGTGCTCGGTTCCATCTACACGGGTTGGGCAACTCCCACCGAGGCGGCGGCCCTGGGCGTGTTCGGCGCCCTGGTGGTGGCCATCGCCAACGAACTGTACAAGCGAGTCCAGGGGATCTATCCCGATTGGGGAACCTCGATGCGGGGCATCCGCCTGATGCTGCTGGACGCAATTATATCCACGGTTCGCACGTCTTCGATGATCATGCTCATCGTCATGGCGGCGTTCACGCTCAGCTTTGCCTTTGCGCGCCTGGGCATTTCGCAGGATATTTCCGAGTGGATTACCGCATTGAACCTGAACGCCCTTCAGTTCGTGATCATCCTGGTGTTCTTCTATCTGTTGCTGGGAACCTTCATGGAAAGCTTCGCCATGCTGGTCACCACCATCCCCATCCTTGTCCCTTCGCTGGAAGCAGTGGGCGTTGACCTGGTCTGGTTCGGAATCATCATGGTGATTCTGGTGGAAGCCGCGCTGATCAGCCCGCCGGAGGGGATCAACCTGTACATCCTGCACGGGGTAAGACAGGACGTGGACCAGCAGATGGCGGAGCAAACGGCGGCAGCACAGGAGGCTTTACGAGAAAGCACGATTACCGACGTGTACATCGGGGTATTACCATTCATGGGCTGCATGGCCCTGGTGATAGGACTATTGTTCGCGTTCCCGGACATCGCGCTATGGGCGCCGTGCGTCATCTACGATGACCCCAGCCGCGACTTCCTGCAATCGGTCAACGTCGAGCGAGATGCCGCCGGTTTCTGGGAACAGATCAGGTTCTGCTCCTCTGAGTTCAGACCCCGGGCATACGAGTAACCCGAAACGACGACGCCAAAACAGACACACCTCAGCCTCCGCGCTCTCCCGGTGCGGAGGCTATATCATTGACCCGATAGCAGGCTGGGAGTAGCATACGGCCCACTATGTACGCTTTGATCCTGGCGGGTGGCAAAGGCGAACGCCTGCGTCCATATACCGATACCGTCCCCAAGCCCATGGTGGAACTGCACGGCCAGCCATTGGTGTCGTACCAAATCGAATGGCTGAAATCAGCCGGGGTAACCGATGTTGTATTTCTGGTGGGATATCTGGCCGAAACGGTATCGAGGTATTTCGGCGACGGCACGCGCCACGGATTCCGCGCCCACTACAGTCACGAAGAAACCCCGCTGGGTCGCGGCGGCGCCCTCAAGCGCGGACTGGCGCTCATCCCGGATTCCAACGAACCGGTATTCGCCACCAACGGCGACGTGATCACGGACGCCGACGCGGGCATGCTTCTGGACGACTACACGCAGCGCGTTTGCCGTAACGCGGCCCATTGCGCGACCATATTGACGACGCCGATGGTCAGTCCTTACGGCATCGTAGATGTCGACGAATCAGGATCGGTGCGCCGGTTCCGAGAGAAGGCGCAACTGCCCCACAACATCAACGGCGGCGTGTACGTGCTCAACCCTTCCATCGCGCAGTTGCTGCCGGAGGTGGGCGATCACGAGACGACAACGTTTCCCCAGTTGGCCGCTCAGGGTCGGATGTCGGCGGTGGGAACTGACCGGTTCTGGAAGAGCGTCGACTCACTGAAGGACCTGCGCGATGTGGAACAACATCTCGCCGGACAATTGACTGCATCCGTTGGGGCGTAATTTGGTAACTTCGAGAGAAACGCAGCACGTCGCAGACACAGCGAAGGCAATACGCGACAACATTCAGCTTGCGATTGTGGGCAAAGACGAGGTGATCGAGTTCACCCTGGCGGCGCTTTTCAGCGGAGGGCACATACTGGTCGAAGACGTGCCTGGCATTGGCAAAACCACCCTGGCCCGCTCGCTGGCTCATTCGCTGGACTGCGACTTTCGGCGGATCCAATTCACTCCGGACCTGATGCCTTCCGACATCACGGGCATCAATTACTACAATCAGCGGAGCGGGCAGTTTGAGTTTCGCCCCGGTCCGATAATATCGCAGGTGGTGCTGGCCGACGAAATCAACCGCGCCACGCCGCGCACGCAATCCGCGCTGCTTGAAGCGATGGCAGAACGCCAGGTGACGGTTGACCAGGACACCGTTCCACTGCCGGCGCCGTTCCTGGTGATGGCTACTCAGAACCCGATTGAGCTGGAAGGCACGTTCCCCTTGCCGGAGGCGCAAATCGACCGGTTCCTGTTGCGGCTGAGCCTGGGTTATCCGACGGAGGACGACGAAGAGGTGATGCTGGAACGGTTTGAGGACGCGGACCCGCTGGGTGATCTGAAGCCGGTGGCATCGGCTGCGGACGTGCTCGGTATCCAGGGCATGGTAAGGCGCGTTTATCTCAGCCCGGTGCTTCGTTCCTACCTGGTGCAATTGATCCGGGCCACCAGGGAGCATCCCGACGTTGAATTGGGGGCGAGCCCCAGGGCCACGCTGGGCCTGTACCGGTGCGCCCAGGCGCTGGCGGCGATTCGCGGCCAGGAATTCGTGACGCCCGACGACATCAAGACGCTGGCGGTGCCTTCGCTGGCCCATCGCGTGATCCTGAAAAGCATGGCCCGCCTGCGAGAACGCACTCAGGAATCCGTGGTCGCCGAACTGCTGGAACAACAGCCGGTTCCCGTATGAGCCAACGGTTGAAAACCGCCGGATTCGGTCCGCCAATCCGGAATGGCAGTTCTCCCGACCCCAAGCCATGTGGCGGTTCACGCGGTTGAAACCGGTGGGTCGCAGCGTGCCTGGCGCCGCGACGGCGTTGCGCTTCGGAATCAGTGTACGTACAATTGGGCCACACCAGAGTTGCCGCGCAACACCCCATTTCAGGAGATCATCTTGACCACCGCAGAGCAAACCGAAATCATCCTCTATACGCATCCCGACTGCCCGTTTTCTGCGCAGGCCAAGATGCACTACCGCCGGCAGCGCGTTGCCTACACGGAGATTGATGTATCGAAGCAGCCCGACCAGATTCCCGCGTTGCTGGAGTTGTCGGGCGGCGAGCGAATCACCCCGATAATCGTGGAGAACGGCGCTGTTACCATCGGCTTCGAAGGCGGTTTTTGAGACTTTTAGTTCAGAGGCCGTGCGCCTCTCCCCGAAATCCCCGAGATGGACCCGTTCACGATCTCATTTTGAGCCGAGACTAATGTGCAACGCCGTCAGACTCCAACCCTCTCCCTTTGGTGAGAGGGTTTTTTATCGCTTTCAGCCCGGGAGTTCCACCAATCGCTCCGATAATTTCTCTCGCCGAGTTTTCAAAATTGTGACAGGAAAACATTGCTTTATCGGAACACCCGTGCTATCATCACTCCAATTCAGCAGAACAGTACATGAGGTCTGAAATGGCGATCAATCCCGAAACCCTGAATCTGGACAAAGACAAGCTGGCCGCCCTGGAAATAGCGCTGGGCCGCATTGAAAAGGACCACGGCAAGGGCGCCGTCATGCGCGGGGACGATCAGGTGGCGCACCTGGTGACCAACGCGATTTCCACCGGTTCGCTGTCTTTGGACCTGGCTCTGGGAGTCGGTGGGTTGCCCAGGGGTCGCGTGACCGAAATATACGGCGGCGAATCGGCGGGCAAATCCACCCTGGCCATCCACATCATGACCGAAACGCAGAGGCAGGGCGGTTTGGCAGCGTACATTGACGCCGAACACGCCATGGATCCACAGTACGCCGCCAACTGCGGGCTTGACCTTGATCACCTGCTGATTTCGCAACCGGATTCGGCCGAGCAGGCGCTGGACATCACCGAGAAACTGGTCAGCAGCGGAGCCGTGGACTCCATAGTTATCGACAGCGTCGCTGCTCTGGTCCCCCAGGCGGAGATTGAAGGAGACATGGGCGACGTCCACGTCGGAATGCAGGCGCGTCTGATGTCTCAGGCGCTCCGCAAGTTGACCGCGGCCATCAACCGCTCACGGACAGTGGTGGTGTTCATCAACCAGATTCGCGAGAAAATCGGCGTGAGCTACGGCAGTCCCGAGGTCACGCCGGGCGGACGCGCTTTGAAGTTCTACAGTTCGGTGCGCATTGACCTGCGGCGGAGCGAATCGCTGAAGCAGGGTTCCGAGATCATCGGCAACCGGGTGCGCGCTCGCATCGTCAAGAACAAGGTGGCCGCTCCCTTCAGGGTTGCCGAGTTCGACATCATGTTCAACCAGGGCATCAGCAAGATGGGCGACCTTCTGGATATCGGAGTGAATCAGGGGTTCATCAAGAAGTCCGGCTCTTTCTATTCATACGGTGAAACGCGCCTGGGCCAGGGCCGGGAGAACTCCAAAGCGTTCCTGAGCGAGCATCCCGAGATATCCGGCACCATCGAAGCGCTGATCCGCGGAGAGGCGGAGTTGGACGACCTGCCGCCGGATGACGCTACCAACGGATTTGACGCCGGGTCAACAGCCAACGCCGCTCCCTACATCGCCAACGCCGACAGTGTTAGCCTGAACTGATGGAGCCTTCCGACGAATATACTCGGGCGTTGCAGGTTGCCCTGCGTTACGTCAGTTTCAGACAACGATCGATTGGGGAAGTGCGTCAACGGGTTGGGAAAGATTTTTCCCAACCCGTAGTTGAGCAGGTGCTGGCGTCGCTCAAACGGTATGGATACCTGGACGACGCCGAATTTGCCCGCCGCTGGCGAGAGAGCAGGGAGAAACGCAAGCCGCGAGGGGCTTCCGCGTTGCGGCGAGAACTACGCAGCAAATGGATCGCCGACAGCATTATCGATGACACCCTGACCGGGTTGGACGAATCCGCGGGCGCCTGCCGCGCCGGAGAGCGTCAGGCGCACCGGTGGCTGCGCACGGGAGACATGCCGTATCCGGTGTTCCGGCGCAAAATGTGGGACTACCTGCGTAGACGCGGATTCGGAACCGGCGTTACCTCGCAGACCGTCGCCAGCCTGTGGGCCGAATACGGAAACAGCAGCGATTGAAACCGGGCCGCAGGGCTCGGAACTACAGGCGGACCCGCGCGATTGCGATGAGGACGCCGCCCACCGTGGCCAGGATTCCCCAGAGTCCGAGCAGCCGAAAGGCTAAAGACAGGGGAACACCCAGTAATGCGATGGACACCAATACTGAAACGACGACGGTGGCTCCCGCAATGTACATCAGCCCACGACCTCGCTTCAGGTTGACCGCCTTGCTGATCAGAACCCCGGAAACGTAGCCCACCGCCAAAGGCATCAATATAAACGTCAGCCCGCCCAACAGTCTGACCAATACAACGTTCAGCACAATCGCCGCGATGGCAATGGCCGCGGCAACGGCCACCGCGCGGGCGTAGTTGGCCGGACGGACGTCGAACGTGGGCAGCGGCTGGGCGCGTCCACATTCACGGCACCTGATGCCGACAGGGACCTGCACCATACATTCGGTGCAGATGGCACGCTGGCACTGGCCACACGACAGCCTGGTAGCGACGGTCGGATGCCAATGACAGGTAACCGCCTGGGGTTCCGAGTGCTGATCTGCCATCAGAAATCGCCTCTTTGGTCGCCCACGCGGGACAGCCATTGCTTGCGGTCCGCGATGTCGCGGTCGCGAACGAGGCGATTGACCATCACGGACCCCAGGGGAAGGTCGGGTGGCAAAGGGCCTCCGTTGGATACGAGGCGTTTGACCAGGATGATCACAACCCCCGCTGCGGCGTACGCCGCCAACTGTTGTGGACTCCCCGACAGCACCCATGCGTCTGACCACGCCAGGCATACGAATGGCAACAGGACCATTATCGCCAGGAGAGACTCGGCGGAACGCCTGGTTGCAAGCCAGGTACCCAGATATGCGACGAGGCCGGCCAGCAGCAGGGACGGGGAAATGCCAAGCAGGCCGCCGGCCCATACACCCACGCTGCGACCTCCGGTGAACCTCAGGAATGGCGACCACGCGTTGCCGAGCAATGTGAACAGCGGAGTGATCACCAGTAGCCAGGCATAGTCGCCCAGGTCGAGGACGAATTGCCCTACCAGCACCGCTACCGCCCCGCGCGCGAGGTCAATCGCAATAATGACGGGGAACCAACGCCGGCCGAGTTGACTGGCAAGGTTGCTGCCTCCCACGTTGCCGCTGCCCCGGTTCCGCAGATCGACGCCGCCGATTATGCGGCCGAACAGATAGGAAACGGGGATGGCGCCCAACAGGTATGCGAACATCCAGAGCCCGGCGAATGTTGGCGCCGCAAAGTTGATCATGTCGGGTTGGCGCGGTTACCGTGCCGCTTTCAACCGGTGGGCCGCTTCTTCCAGTCGTTCCACCGACTCCATCGGCGGGCCGTTGACGCCAGGTCGAGGCTCCCGCGCATTGCCGCTGTGGTGGTAATCACTGCCGCCGCACGGGATCAGGTCGTAGGCGCGCGCCACGTCGGCCAACCAATCGACGGTCGCCTCATCATACATCGCGTAGTGGACTTCCATTCCGTGCAGGCCGGCGGCTTTCAGTTCCTCAACCGTTTCGATCAGGGATTGCTCCGGTTCAGGCTCGCCGCCGCGGCGCTCGAACCACGGGTGGGCGAAAACGGCGACGCCGCCAACGTCGTTGAGCATTTTTACCGCGTCGGGCGGAGTCAGCTTGGCGCGCTCCACGTAGGCCTTGCCGTTGCGTCCCAGATAATCGCGAAATGCCTCCGCAGGTTCCGAGAAGTAGCCGGCTTCCACCAGGGCCTGGGCCACGTGGGGACGGCCTACGGAGGCGTCGCCGGCGATTTCAAGGACGCGCTCCCATTCGATGTGCAGGCCGAATTCGGCAAGCTTTTGCACCATGCCCTCACCACGCGCCAGCCGGCCCTCCCGGAATACGGACAGAGTCTGCTGGAACCCTTCGTCAGTGGTGTCCATGAAGTAACCCAGCATGTGGACTTCGCCACCCGGCACGTCGCAACTCAGTTCGATTCCCGGTATCAGCCGCATGCCGGGAACTTTGTCCACCGCCTGCTTTGCCTCGGCGAGGCCGGCGGTGGTGTCGTGGTCGCTGACGGAGATGGTGCGCAATCCCTTGGACGCGGTCAACTCCACCAACTCGGTGGGAGTCAACCTTCCGTCGGATGCGGTGGTATGCAGGTGTAGATCAACAGTTATTGGCATTGCTGCTCCAATGGGTACGCGGGACGAGTGCGCGAATCAGTCAACAGTGCGGTCGATGCGCACGATGTCAGTAGCCCGTCCGGTTTCGGAATCAATGTCGATGAGAACGGAGTTGAGGATACAGGCGCCATCAGCCGGTTGGAAACGTTGGGGCAATCCCGTCCGGAAACGTTCCAGAACGGGGGCCGTCTCGGTGCCAATCACGGAATCCAGCGGGCCGGTCATTCCCAAATCGCTGACGTAAGCCGTGCCGTTGGGCAGGATACGGGTGTCGGCAGTGCCCACGTGGGTATGGGTGCCCACCACCGCGCTCACGCGGCCGTCGAGATACCAACCAAGTCCCTGCTTTTCGGAAGTGGCCTCGGCGTGAAAATCAACCAACACCACGTTGGGCGCCTGACCCAGTTCCGTTTCCGCTTCGGCAAGTCGCTTGTCGGCTTCGCGGAAGGGACAATCGATGGGCGGCATGAAGACGCGCCCCTGGAGATTGAGGATCATAATGTCGCCGTGCATCATCCAGCCACGGCCGGGAGCGCCGTAGTAGTTGGCGGGACGCAGCAGCGGCAACTCTTCCATGTGGGGAATGATGTCTTTTTTGTCCCAGATGTGGTTGCCGGAGGTCATCACGTCCACGCCGGCATCCAGCAGGTTGCGGGCGGTTTTGAGCGTCAGACCAAACCCGCCGGCGGTATTTTCCGCGTTGGCGGTTACCAGGTCCAGTTCCAGTTCGCTGCGGAGTTGCGGGAGGAGGCGTGACAGCGCGCGCCGTCCCGGTTTCCCGATAATGTCTCCGATCATGAGAATGCGCATAGTGCCACCGACATAGGGGCGAATGGTGATTCGCCCCTACAGGTTACCGTGTTCCGTACCAAAAGGGCATCAGCGGGCGATGCTTTCCTCGCGGGTTTCGCGAATCACGGTCACCTTGATCTGGCCAGGGAACTGCAACTCCTTGGAAACCTTGCCGGCGATGTCGCGGGCGAGAGTGGCGCAGGCCACGTCGTCCACGTCCTCGGGGCTCACCATGACGCGCACCTCGCGACCGGCCTGGATGGCGAATGATCGCTGGACGCCTTCAAAGCTGTTGGCGGTGTCCTCCAGTTCCCGAAGCCTCCGTGTGTACTGTTCGATAGATTCCTTGCGTGCGCCCGGGCGCGCCGCGCTGATGCCGTCGGCGGCGGCGACGAGGAACGACTCGATGCTGGAGTGATCGTCGTCATGATGTTCCCGCACACAGTTGCAGACCAGCGAACCCACGCCGTTGCGGGTGGTGAGATCGTAGCCGATTTCAGCGTGCGGGCCCGGTATTTCGTGGGTCATAGCCTTTCCGATGTCGTGGAGCAGTCCGCCGGCGCGGGCGATCTGCACGTTGGCGCCGACTTCAGAGGCCAGCATACCGGCGAGCAGGCCAACCTCAATGGAATGGGTCAGCACATTTTCACCGTAGCTGTACCGGTATTTGAGCCGGCCCAGCAGTCGGACCAGTTCGGGATCGAGGCCGCTGACGCCTACTTCGAAGGTGGCGTCTTCTCCGGCGCGCCAGATGGTTTCATCTATATCGCGCATGGCCCGGTTGACGCTCTCCTCGATGCGGGCGGGTTGAATGCGGCCATCTTTAACCAACTGGGTGAGAGCCAGTTTAGCGATCTCCCGGCGCACCGGATCGAAACAGGAAAGGGTAACGATTCCGGGGGTATCATCGACGATGATGTCAACGCCAGTGCGGGCTTCCAGAGCCCTGATGTTACGTCCTTCGCGGCCGATGAGACGACCTTTCATCTCATCATTGGGCAGGGAAACAACAGATGTAGTGCTTTCCGACACAACGTCGGTAGCGAGACGATTTATGGCGAGAGTGAGGATCCTGCGGGCGTTGTCGTCCGCCCGGGTTTGGTGTTCCTTCTCCAGCTCGTAGTAACGGCGAGCCAGGTCGTGCGTCGCCTCCTCTTCGCCACGTTTGAGCACGATGTCCCGTGCTTCCTGGGTACTCAGTGATGCGATCCGTTCCAGTTCGCGGGTGTGCTGATGTTTCAGTTCATCCGCTTTCTGAAGTGCGGTTTTGGCGTGGGATTCACGCTCTGCAAGTTCGGATTCGTGAGATTGCAGCGATTCCGATTTGCGATCGAGCTGCTCTTCACGCTGGATATAGCGACGCTCCAGGCGGTTCAGCTCTCGCCGTTGTTCCTGGATTTCCTTGTCTCCGGCTTCTCGAATCTTGATAGCTTCTTCCTGAGCCTGGAGCAGGATGTTGCGCTTTTCCTCTTCCGCCTGCGTGATGGTGGATGCAGCCTCCTCTCGACTGCGCTGTAGTCGGTTACCGTCTTTTTTCGTCGATAGCAGCAGCCAAACCACCGCTGCTATGCCTGTTGCGAGCCCTGCTGCCGCCAGGACGGACAGAATTGTGGTTATCATAAAACCTCCTGAGTCCGTCCGGGCAACGCCCGGGATTATTTGCCCTATCGTTATCGTAGTGTTGCCAACGATCAAAGTCAAGAAACTGTTTCTCCGGCACAGTTCCAACACGATTGAACCAAGTGTCATATTGTGCGGGTTCCCGATCTCATATTGGTCGATGTAACACCCATATTAAAGGCAACAATTGAGACACCATCCGCCATGTGGTCAAGTCGGCCGCCAACGCACACGCCTGCTGATGGGCGCCGGCGGGTCGCTGGGAGACGGAGGTATTCCGGCTCGCGCCGCTTGAATTAGCCCTCCCCGCTTTGTGTCGTATTGCTATTGGGGCATCTTGCCGTTACCATTCAAGAACAGGGACGTTGCTCTACGCGTCCCAAACAGACCACGGAGGTTCCAATGAGTTCGAGCTACATTGGTAAGGTTGACAAAGCACGCAAATACGCCGAAGAACCGGACCGGGTGAACATTCACACCTTCGAGGCGTCTTTCGAAGGAAATCACAACACGTACCGGGTTCGCTTCGACGAGGGCGACTGGCGATGCGAATGCGCATTCTTCGCCACACGACGGGTGTGCAGCCACACGATGGCCTTACAGCGAATGCTCGACGAAATGTTGGCACGGCAGGCTCAGACGGAAGAAGCCGCGGTGTAAGACACGCCTGCGCAAACCTGGATGCGAGAGGGCCGGAGTCCAATGGATTCCGGCCCTCTGAAATTTTGAGGCTTTTCGGTAGACCCGTCTGCCGGTGTGCAGATTAGTGCCGGTGGAAAACGAGGCACGCGTTCTGGCCGCCGAAACCGAAGGCGTTTGACAACACCGAGGATACATCGGCTCGCCTGGCCTGGTTGGGCACATAGTCCAGGTCACATTCCGGGTCAGGGTGCTCGTAGTTCGCAGTCGGATGGATCTCCTGGTCAACTATGGTTTTGACGCACGCCACGGCCTCCAGGGCGCCGGATGCGCCCAGCGAGTGTCCAATCATGCTTTTCGTGCTGCTGACAGGGATACGGTAGGCGTCTTCCCCGAACAGGCGCTTGATCGCTACCGTTTCCACCGCATCGTTGAGGGGGGTGCTCGTCCCGTGGGCGTTGATGTAGTGGATGTCCGACGGTACGAGCCCTGCGTCCGCGATGGCGTTGGACATCGCCCGCGCCGCGCTGGCCCCGGACTCCTGGGGCTGTACCAGGTGGCCCGCGTCGGCGGTCGCGCCGAAACCGGCGATTTCGCAGAGGATGTTGGCCCCGCGGTTCAATGCCCTTTCCCGCTCTTCCAAAATCAGCACTCCGGCGCCTTCGGCGGGGACGAAACCGTCCCGTTCCGCGTCGAAGGGTCGGCTGGCTCGCTGTGGCTCATCGTTGCGCGTGCTCAGGGCCCGCATCACCGCAAATCCGGCAAGTCCCAGTTGACTGATGCCGGCCTCCGCTCCGCCGGCCAACATCACGTCGGCCACACCGTGCCGGATGGCCTGGACAGCCTCTCCGATTGCGTTGTTGGATGCGGCGCAGGCGGTGGTCGCCGTGGAGTTGTAGCCGCGAGCGCCGACGTACTGGCTGACGTTGGCAGCGGCCATGTTGGGCAGCACCATCGGGAAGAAGAACGGCGTCATCCTCATTCCGCCGCGCGACGCCAGAATACGGCAGTTGTCCTCCAGCGTCGGGAAACCGCCGTTGCCGTTCCCCAGCAGGACACCAACCCGGTAAGGATCTTCGCTGCTGACATCCAGGCCGGCGTTTTCCGTGGCCTGCAGCGCAGCGGCCACCGCCAACTGGGAGAACCGTGCCATGCGGCGCGCCTCCCGACTGCCCATGTACGCCGATGGGTCGAAATCGTCGGCCTGGCCCGCGATCCGGCACGGGTAATCGGTGGGATCACAGAGAGTCATCGGGCCGATTCCGGACTTCCCGGCAACCAGGTTGGTCCAGAATTCATCGGCTGTGAGACCCAGGGGAGTGATTGCTCCGATGCCGGTTACGACGACGCGCCGGCGCGATGCGTTGATTTCGTTTGTGTTCATGGGTGATTTGTTCAGCAAGCCGGGGACGCGGGCGTTGCGCAAGATATTAGCACGTAGGTCAGCGCAGGTCTGGCGCAACCAGATCAGGATAAGTTTCCGGTTCGATATCCAGGATCGACTCGCGCGCTTCCGCAGCGACGAACAACGAACCCACCACGAGGATCAATTCCGTTTCGTCAGCGTCCTGCACCGCGTGGTCGATGGCCGACGCGACGCAATCAGCACGGGAAATCCGGTTGGACGGGAAATCGTGGGCCACGAATTCGGCCACGATTTCGGCAGGCCGCATGGATCTCGGGTGCCGGGAACGAGTCGCGATCACCCGGTCGGCCCTCCGGGCCAGGAGTTGGACCATCGCCGATACTCTTTTGTCCCGGGAAAACCCGGCAACAACGGTGAGTCGTTGGTGCGGGATGCTGCTTTGCAACGTGGACAAAACCGTCGCAACGGAATGGTCGTTGTGCGCGCCATCGGCAACCACCAGGGGCTTCCGGCTCAACACTTCCAGGCGGGCCGGCCACTCAACGGACGCAAGGCCGGCGACGATGGCATCGCGGGATATGTTGCATCCGCCGGCGTTGAGGGTTTCCACGGCCGACACGGCAACGGCCGCGTTGCTGCACTGAAAATCCCCAAGCAGGGGCAATAGAACATGATACGCGCCGAGTTCGGTCCGGATAGCGAGTTGCTGGCCGGCGGCGGAAACGGCCTCGACCTGCCAGGATGAAACCGCATCAACGGCCACGAGTTCCGCCGACTGCTCCGATGCCGCCGACCGGATGGCGGCCATGGCTTCGGGAAATTGCGGCGCAACCACCACGGGAACGTCCGGTTTGATGATTCCGGCCTTGTCGGCGGCAATCTCGCCGATGGTGTCGCCCAGGATGGCCGTGTGGTCCAGGCTGACGGGGGTGATCACACTGATGGCGGGATTCACCACGTTGGTGGCGTCCAGTCGTCCGCCCAGCCCGACCTCCACGACGCTGAAATCGGTTGGTTCGTCCGCAAAGCACCGGAAGGCCATGGCGGTCAGGTATTCGAACAGGGTGGTCGGGCCCGCCGCCGGATCGACCGAGTTATCCAGGTGGCTGGGCCAGATCACGCCGGTCAACTGGGCGAATCGATCGCGGGAAACAGGCGCCCCGTTCAACCGGATTCGCTCGCAAAACGAATGCAGGTGCGGGGAGGAATAGAACCCGGTGGAGTGTCCCGCCGCCCGCAGGATCGATTCGATCATGGCGGCGGTGCTGCCCTTGCCCTTGGTGCCGGCGACGTGAACGATGCCGTGCCGACGGTGCGGGTTCCCCAACCTGTCAAGCAGCAATTCGAGGTTCTGGAGGTCGTAGATGCGCTTCTGACGGGGCAGCGTTGGCGTCGAACGCTCGTGATCCACCAGCGCCAGCAGGTTGGAGATCGCTTCCTGGTAATCCATCTCGGAATCAGCCCAACCCCAGATTGGCCTTCAACGCCTGGCCCAAGGTGATGGAGTTTACGTGATCGATGTTGCCGGCCAGAGGTCGGGGCCGGAAGCCATACACGCGTTCCACCGAGTTGAGTTCCGCGACGTTGCGCAGGGTGATCAGTTGCAGCATGGCGCTGTTGATGGGCGGATTCGGCGTGAGCAACTCCATCATCGCGATGGGGAGTCGCATCTTCCAAAGCGGAACATTCAGCAACAAGCGCCGTCGCCCGAGGGTCCTTGCCACCGTGCGGATAATCTCCTTGTAGGACAACTGATCAGGGCCGCCGATTTCGATTGTGTGGTTGCCGCGGAAATTGCCTCTCACTGTCAAAGCGACGCACTGTGCAACGTCGTCCACATGGATGGGCTGCAGGCGGTTGCTTCCTGACCCCAGCACGGGCGCGACGGGTGTCGCCCGAACCAGCGACGCCACCGCATTGGTGAACTCGTCGCCCGGTCCAAATATCAGCGAGGGTCGGATGATTACGTAAGGCAGACCGCTGTTGACGACCTCCTGCTCGCCGAGCCATTTGGAGTGCAGGTAGCGTAGTTGCGGCGTGTTAGCCGCGCCGACCGCGCTGAGATGCACGAACCTGCGGACCGAACCGGCCTCTTTGGCAGCGGCGGCGACGTTTGCGGTTCCCTGGCGGTTGATGGCATCAAACCGGCGTGGGCCGCCCCTGATCACCGCGACCAGGTGGACGACCTCGCTTATGTCCCGGCATGCCTCGGCCAGCGCGTGGGGGTCGGTCACATCGCCGTAGCAGACATCAGTGGGGCGGGTGTCCAGCGTATCCTCGCTGCCGGGACGACGCACCAACACGCGCACATCGCGATTGGCGTCAAGAAGATGCTGAACCACCCTGCGGCCCAGAAAGCCGGTAGCGCCGGTAACCAGAACGGTCATGATAATGCCCGAATTGCCGTTGGAAAATCGACAACAGTACGTGTTGTTCAAGTATAACATCGTCAATGAACACGGCCTTTTCATGGTTATGCAAAATGACGGCAATGTGTTTGCTCCCGTTTTGGCCGGCATTGACCCAATAACGTAGAATGTGCGGCGGTTTGACCCATCCCTCCAGAGCGCAAACAAAAGGCACGACGAACATGGCATCACCCGCACCCACCGCAGACAACGGCCTGCACTTCGGGGCCAGCATGGCCCTGCCGGCAGACCGCACGATTGAACAAGCCCGGTTGATGGAGGAGTTGGGGTTTGAATACATGGGAGCCGGCGAGCATTTCATGAGAGGAAGGCCGCCGGGTCCGACCCATGCCGCCCTTCCGTTGCTGGCCGTGGCCGCCGGAGCGACGGAACGGATGCGGATCCTGTCGTCGGTGGCGCTGGCGCCTTTCTATCACCCGTTGATGCTTGCCCGAATGACGGCCACTCTCGACATAGCGTCCGGCGGGAGACTCACCCTCGGGGTGGGCGTCGGCGGCGAGTTTCCGATGGAATATGAAAATGCCGGCCTCGACATTCGCCAGCGTGGGCGTCGCACCGACGAATGTCTGGATGCGCTGCGCCGTCTGTGGGTTGGCGACGGCGTGTCCATGCGCGGGCGCCATTACACCCTGGACGAGGCGGCCATAAATCCCAAACCAGTCCAGCAACCCCATCCCCCGGTCTGGGTGGCCGGGCGCCGGGACGCGGCGATGCGGCGGGCGGTACGCTACGGCGACGGCTGGCTCCCGTATTTCTACAGCCCCGAGCGCTACCGGGACAGCGTGGCCAAGATCGGTCAATTTGCAGCCGAAGAAGGGAAGAGCCTGGACGCGTTCCAATGGGCGTTTTTCCCTTACATTACCATCGCGCCGACCGAAGAGCAGGCCGCTCGAACCGCGGCGGAATCGCTGGGAAACCAATACCTTTACGGCGGCGAGTTCATCAACATCGTCAAGCGGTATTGCCTGCTGGGGACGCCGCGCATGTGCATCGACAGGCTGCAGGAATACATCGACGCCGGCGCCAGGTATATTGTCTTCAGCATAGCCGCGCCCCGGGAAGACCGACGGCGGCACCTGGAGATCATCGCCAAGGACATTGTGCCCCACTTCCGGGGACGCCGGTCGTAGCGTGGCCAACCGCGCCGCAGCGCTACCCGCGCCACCCCTGCCATCCCAGCACGACAACTTTCGATTATTGCCACACTGACAGGTGCGGCAATAATCGAAATGCGTGGCGAAACCCGCGCGTTGATTGACACGTTGACGGCGCCCGCATACCATGGATTCAGTGGTCGTGCTACACGGGGAGCTGGCGGTGCCCTATACTCGCAATCCGCCATAGCGGGGTGGAACTCCTCCCTTCGGCAAGGCGCAAGGGCCAATTTCCCAGGGAATGGCGCAGACGGCCGGGTCCCACGCGGCGCAGGCCCGTGAACCCCGCCAGGGCTTGACGGCAGCAACGGTAAGCGGTGTCCCGCGGGTGCCGTGGGAGCGCCTGGCCCGAGCCAGTCCCGACGATATGCCCCCAGGCCGCAGTCAACGGGAGGTGCTCGGCCACTTTGAGCCGTTTCGCACCATGCAGGGGCAGGATTGAATCCTGCCCCTGCCGCATACCCGGATTTCTGCTCCCATCATGCCTCATCCTGCCAACAGCCGCCGCCCGCGCAAATCGCTGGGCCAGCACTTCCTCACCGACCCGCGTATTGCCAACCGGATAGTGGCCGCGGCGGATCCCTCGGAATCCGACACCATCGTGGAGATCGGCCCCGGTTCCGGCGTTCTCACCCGCAGGCTGGTTGAGCGAGCCGGGCGCGTGATTGCGGTTGAACTCGATCAGCGCCTGTCGGAAGAATTGCCGGCAAGGCTGGGTGAACCCGAAAACCTTGTGGTGCATCACGCCGACGCCCGCCACGTCCCATTACAGCAGTTGGTCCCGCATGGCCGGGGATACAAGGTGGTGGCAAACCTGCCGTACTACGCAGCATCGCCCATCATCCGGCGGTTCCTGGAAATGGAGCAGGCGCCCGATTCAATGGTGGTGATGGTGCAACGGGAGGTGGCAGATGCGATGACCGCGACGGCCGGTGGCATGACGCTGTTGTCGGTGGCAACCCAGTATTACGCGAAGGCGTCTGTGGTGGCGCAGGTTCCGCCGCGCGCATTTCGACCGGCTCCAAAGGTGGCATCCACGGTGGTTAAGCTCTACGTTCACCAGGAGCGCCCGGTCGAAGTTCCCGATATTGAACGGTTCTTCGCGTTGGTTCGCGCCGGGTTCGCGGCGCCCCGCAAGCAGTTGCGGAACTCGTTGATGCAGGGCACGGGGTCTGATGCTGAGGTGGTCAGCCGGTCGCTGGAAACCGCCGGCATCGACGAGCGGCGGAGGCCGGCCACGCTCACGATCGCGGAATGGGGAACCCTTGACGCCAAGTGGCCGCCTGATGCCCCACGATCCAGGAACGGTTGATGACGCCCGACACTCTGTCGTTACAGGCATACGCCAAGATCAACCTGTCGCTGGAGGTGATCGGCCGCCGGGACGACGGTTACCACGATGTGGCGACCATCCTGCAAACCATTGATCTGGCCGACACCGTTACGATCAGTCGTGCGGAAGGCCTGTCGGTGGAGTGCGGTGATCCGGACTTGTCGGGCGAGGGCAACATCGCCTGGTTGGCCGCAATCGCCCTTGCGGAACATGGCGGCGTGGAACCGAACGCGCATATCAGCATCGCCAAACGGATACCGGTGGCGGCGGGCCTCGGCGGCGGTTCGGCGGACGCGGCGGCGGCGCTGCGTGGATTGAACACGTTCTGGGGTCTGAACGTGCCCCTGGGCGAATTGGCCGAGATCGCGTCAACATTGGGTTCCGACGTGCCGTTTCTGCTGACCGGCGGCGCCGCATTGGGAACCGGACGCGGGGATCAGTTGGAGTATGGGGTCGAGGGGCCGGATGTGGAGATTCTGTTGGTGGTCCCCGAGTCCAGCATTTCCAGGAAAACACCCACGCTGTACGGCGCCTTGCACCCTTCCGATTTTTCCGACGGGGTCGCCACCCGGCGATCGTTCGAATCGGGCAGGTTGCGCGCCGGCGGCTTCAGCACCGCCCAGTGCCGAAACACGTTCACCAGGGCCGCGCTGGAAATCTTTCCAGGTCTGGTGGACGTATGGGAAAGGGTGAGCGAAGTATCGGCCCACCCGCCGTGCCTTTCGGGAGCCGGTCCTTCCTTTTTCTGCGCGCCTTCCAACCGGAGCGAAAGGGACGCGGTGGAAGAGGCGCTGGAGGATACGGGCGCAAATGTCCGCCTGGTGCGGACAATAAATCCAACGCAGGCCGTATAATGTTTGGGCCAATCTGACAGGGAACCGGAATTCATGGATATTTTTGCCGTTATCAGCATACCTTTTGATCCCGACATCATACGAACGGCCGGGTTCATACTGTCCTGGCATGGCTTCCTCACCTTCGTGGCGGTGGCCGTGGCGGTTTATCTGACCTGGCGCTGGGGTCGCAAAGACGGTCTGGACGGAGACGCGATCCTGTCCGTATCGTCGTGGTGCATCATTGGCGGCATCATCGGCGCACGGGTGCTGCACGTCATCGACTTTTGGGACGATATTTACCAGTACAACCCGATCAGGATCATCCAGTTCTGGAACGGCGGGATAGCCATATTCGGCGCGTACCTGGGCGGATTCGTCGGCGGCGCAACCTACATATCCTTGCGCAACAGCCCGCGGATCCACCGGCTCTGCGACAACGGCGGGTTGCGCTGGACCGGCATGAACCGGCCGTTCCCGCAGCTTCCTTCAGTGGCGCACCTGGCCGACATCGCGGCTCCGGCGTTGCTGATCGCGTTGGCCATCGGACGCGTCGGCGACGTGATCAACGGCGAGCACTGGTCCAGTTTTACCACGCTGCCCTGGGGCTGGGTGTACACCGATCCTGACAGTTTCGGCTACGGCCGGCCGGCATCGCACCCGGCGGTTGCCTATGAATTGATCTTCTGCCTAGTCTGGGCCGGTGTGCTATGGATGCTGCGCGACCGGGTTCGACCGCGCGGGATGCTGTTCGCACTGTTTTTCGCCGGCTACTCGGCAGGTCGGTTCTTCATATCGTTCCTGCGCGAGGAGCAGAACACCTACTTTTTCGGGTTCAACGAAGCCCAACTGGTGGCGCTGGCGATCATGCTGGTAACGGTGCCGCTGCTGATCTACCGGGCGCGGCTGGTTCGCCCGTCCCGGACGGATCGCAGGGGTTCGGGCGCCACCACCGACCGGACGGAGTAGGCGGGCGCGTCCCCGCCTCGACGCGGGCCCACAGGATCAACCGGCGGGCCGCATATCCTCTATGCGCAGGTACGTGCGACGCTCGCCGCGGTAACTGTCCTCAGCGAGTTGGAATACCAGGTCCACCGCGTCGTAACCGCCCCAGTGGTCGGAGTGGTTCCAGCTAAGCGCGTCGATACTTCTCGCGCCACTGGTCACCTGCAGTTTCAAGTGCTGTCCCTGTGCGCCCACGTAACCCCAGTTGAGTACCCTGGCGCGCCTGGTCAGGAACACCGGCGACGGATTGTCCTTGCCGAACGGTTCCAACTGGCTGCATATCTCTGCCATCTCCGGGCTCAACAGCTCGTCGAAGGTTCCCTCGGCGTGTATCTCAATTGTGGGTTCCGGTTCAAACAGACCCATTTCAGACTGCGCAATGCCCCGCAGACGGTCGGCCACAGCGTCGAGGTTATCGACGTGAACCGTAAAGCCCGCCGCGGCGCGGTGGCCTCCGTAGCGAACCAACAGGTCATCACACCTTGCAATGGCCTCGATGAGATTGAAACCGCTCGGACTCCGGCCGCTGGCCACCAGGTGGTTTTCGTCGGCGCGGGCCAGGGAAATGGCCGGACGGTTGAACGTCTCGGCCAACCGTCCGGCGATCAGCCCATTGATGCCCGGGGTGTAGGAATCATCGGTCGTGACGATGATGGCCGGGATGCGGTCGTTCCCGAGAACCTGGTTCATCGCGATCTCGGAAGCGTGCGAAGTCAGGTCCCGCCTTTGAGTGTTGTACTGCTCAAGTTGCGACGTCAGACGTTCCGCTTCCCTGGAATCGGCGGTCAACAACAGGTCCAGGGACGTTTGGGGATGCGCCATGCGTCCCGACGCGTTGAGGCGGGGAGCGATACGGAAGGATATGTCCTCGGCCCGCACGGCCTTGCCTTCCAGGTTCACCCGACGCAGCAGCGCGCGCAGGCCGGGCCGGCCGGTATGAGCCATGAACGCGAGACCCTGCTGAACCAGATAACGGTTCTCATCCCGCAACGGGACCAGGTCGGCGACGGTGCCCAGGGCCGCCAGTTCCAACAACGACGGGTCGGGCGCCTCGCCCATGTACTCGGTTAGGGCGATGGCCAGTTTGTAGGCGATTCCCGCGCCGCACAGCTCGGGGAACGGGTAGATGTTGCCCGGCATTCGCGGGTTGACGATGGCGACCGCGTCGGGACTCACGGCGGGCGGAGTGTGGTGGTCTGTGATGACCACGTCGGCGCCGTTTCTGCCGGCTTCGGCAACCTGGACCGCATCGCTGATTCCACAGTCCACGGTTACGATCAGCGTGGCCCCCCGGGCGACAAGCCGCTGGACCGCGACGGCGCTCATGCCATGCCCCTCCTCGATCGGATGGGGCAGGTAGGGGATCACGCGGGCGCCCAGGCGAGACAGGGTTTCGGCCAGAATGGCGGTGCCGGTGATACCGTCAACGTCGAAATCACCGAATACCGCCACGGTTTCGCCATTGCGCACGGCGGCAGCCATCCTGGGCAGGGCGTCCTGCATACCGGCCAACAGGCCGGCAGGATGCGGCAGATCGGTCGGATTGAGAAATCGCTGCAACTGCTGCGTGTTGCCGATGCCACGGGATAGCAAAACCTGCACGGCAGGCGCGGGCAGATCGGCGGGCAACCGGTGCCCGTTGGCCGGCGGGGGCGGCAACCACCGCTTTGCAGGTGGAGCCGGCAGTTGACGCGTCACAAATCAGTGCGGGTGAGGACTATGACGGAGTTGTGGCCGCCGAAACCAAACGAATTGCTCAGCACCACGTTCAGGTCCGCATTGCGGGCGGCGTTGGGAACGTAGTCCAGATCGCATTCATCGTCCGGTTCATCCAGGTTTATGGTGGGAGGCATCAACCCTTCCCGCAACGCAACGGTGCAGAGAGCCGCCTCCAGCGCGCCACCCGCGCCGAGGAGATGACCGGTCATGCTCTTGGTGCTGCTGACCGGAATCCGGTAGGCGTCATCACCCAACGCCAACTTCAACGCCTTGGTTTCGTGCCAGTCATTCAACGGCGTCGATGTTCCGTGGGCGTTCAGATAATCGACGTCGGAGGCGGACAGTTCGGCGACTTCCAGGGCGGCGGTGACCGCGGCCGCGGCGCTCTGTCCGGTCGGATTTGGTTCGGTCAGGTGGTGAGAGTCGCTGGTTGCGGCATAGCCACGCAGTTCGGCCAGGGGCGCGGCGCCGCGGGCGACAGCGTGTTCCTCGCTTTCAAGCACAAGGACGGCGGCGCCCTCTGCCAATACGAACCCGTCCCGGTGGCGGTTGAAGGGTTGGCTGGCCCTTTGCGGGTTGTCGTTCTGGCGGGATAGCGCGCGCAGGGCGTTGAATCCGGCCACGCCAAGAGGGGTGATGGGCGCTTCCGCTCCGCCGGCCAGGACCACGTCGGCGCGCCCGTTGGTGATGAGTTCCCACCCGGCGCCGATGGCGTCCGCGCCGCTGCTGCAGGATGACGTTATGCAGTAGTTGGCGCCCATCGCACCGGTGACCATGGAAACCTGGGCCGACCCCATGTCGGCCAGCATCATTGGGATCAGGAACGGGGAGACGCGACGCGGGCCGCGGTCGAGGAGCACCTGGTGCTGCTCGGTGAGGGTGCTGAGGCCGCCGATCCCGCTGCCGATCACCACGTGGACGCTGTAGCGGTCCATCTCCCTGGGGTTCAGGTCGGCTTGCTCGCAGGCTTCCTGGGCGGCGACGGCCGCGAACTGCGCGAACCGGTCCATGCGCCGGGCGTCTTTGCGGTCGAGGTAATCTTCCGGGTTGAACCCCTTTACCTCGGCCGCGAACCTTGTGTCAAAGGACTCGGCGTCGAAGCTGGTTATGTAGTCGATGCCGGAATTACCGGCAGCGATCGCGTCCCAACTGTCCGAGATGTTTAGTCCCAACGGGCTGACCATGCCCAAGCCCGTGACCACCACCCTGCGATTGGTCGTGCCACTCCGGGTCATACTATCGCGCCCTGTCGGGATTCCGGCGCTGGTGCGCATCAAGCACGCCGTTGAGCATTTCGGTTACTTCATTGACCCGGGCGGTGATGCTCGCGGCCATTTCCTTGCTGCCGGTATCGGCTCTTTCGGCGTAGTTGTGTAGCGCTTCGGACGTTTCGTTGATGCGGGTCCGCAGGTTGTCCATGAAATCCCCGCCCATGTTGGACAGAGGCTGGCTAACCGTGCGGAGGGTCTCCGACATTTCGGTCACGCGGCCATGGATGTTCTCTCCGAACTCCTTGCCGGCCTGATGGACCTGGTGAGACCAGGCGCGCATGGTCTCAGTGGTTTCAGAGATATCCTGAACACTGCGGGCCTGGCGCATGCGGTAGTTGCCCAGGATGCGGAAAATGCGGCCGTAAAGGTCGTCGATGGACGTGAGCTTGGAGTTGTACTTGTCGAACAACTCGCGGCTCTCGGCCATTGTCCAGCGCTCATCCTCGTGGACCAACTGACGACCGGTGTACAGCTCGTAGGGCCTCATCTCGCCTTCTTCCAGCGGCCGCCCTTCGCTGTCCAGGGGCTTCAGGCTCCAGTTGGACGTGGCCGGCAGAGGCGTGAGCAGGTTGGCCGTCTGGTAGCGGCTGTGCTGGGTTACCCAGTCCGCCAGGGTCATGATGGACTCTTCCGTGTCGTAGGGCAGACCGATGATGGTCATTGCGACAACGGAGAATCCGTTTTCGTTGAGGTGGACGAGGTCGCGTTCCATCTGGCCGGGTTCCTGCCGCTTTCGGACGGCGGCCAGGCTCTCGGCGTTGTTGGATTCCACCCCCAGGTAGAGCATCTTGATGTTCGCGTCGAGCAGGGCGTCGGCCAGTTCGTCGTCCTGTCCGATTTCGGCCCGGGCCTGGCAGATCATATTCATCGAGTCGGTCCGGCCCTTCCAACCCTGCAACCGTTCCAGGCGTTCGTTGCGGAACTTGACGGCGCGCAGCGGGGGAGTATGGAGGTCGTCCGAGATGAAGACGTTGAACTTGCCGTTGCGCCCGGTGTGGATCAGGCCGTCGGCTGCCAACTCTTCCAGTTGTTCAATCCTCTTGAATTCGGTTTCGCGGTCGATGAGGCGATACCCGAGGAATTGCTGGATAACCTGGCAGTACGAACAGTTTTCGGTGCATCCGCGGACGGTTTCAAGCACACCACCGGCCATGGGATTGGAGGGCGACAACCCGCGAATGGAGCGGAAGTCGGGGAGTTCCACGAAGGCGGGAGACACCAAACCCTTGCGCCGTGTTTGCACCAGATTCCCGTCCTGCATGAACGATATTCCGGCCACGCGGTTGAGGTACTGGTACTTGCGGTCGTCGCGCCAGGTGAGGAGGATGTCGCACAGTTGGCCGATGATGTCCTCGCCCTCGCGATTGACGATGGCGTCGAAGTCGCCCCACCGGAACGCCTCTTCGGGCAGGGGGCTCATCTGCGGGCCGCCTCCCAGGATCACCAGATCGGGATGCAACTGGCGTGCCTGGCGGGATATTTCATACCCGCGCGGTGTTTCGTTGATCAGCGAGGTGATCATCAAAACGTCGACGCCTTCCAGATCCTTGTCGGGGTCTATGCGGCCGAGGCGGTCCTCAAACCAGATGTCCCGCTCGTAAACGTAGGGGCCAACCCACTGAGCCAGCGCCCCGGAGAGAAACAGCATTCCCTGGCGAGGGATCGCAATGTATTCGAAGTTGCCGCCAGCGGATGCAGGCTGCACCATCATCACGCGACGGGTTCGATCACCCTTGGGTTGTACCGACACTGGCGAAAAGGTCGCCGGCGTGCCGTCAAATTTTTCGTCGAGCAGTGGGATGACGCTCATTTGAACACGTTCTCCATGTGCCTGCGGGTAGCGCTGCAGTTTCTCCGCAGGTCGTTGAGAGCCAATTGTGTGACGGATAGAGCCTATTGTAGTTAGTCCGATTGTTGGCCGTATTATACATCATGCCGGCCTTTGCGAACATCAGGGACGGCGTCTGCCGGGCGTCATTTTTCAATGTTTTTGAAAAATGACGGAAGATACAATCTAACAGACGCCACCGGCGGAGGCGATGGATTTCGGGTCCCCCCAGCCCAATCCACCCGACGACCGGATGCCGCACTGAAACCAGACGTTTTCACGCGCCGCGCTGCGACGCCGGATCGGAGCCGGCCCAACCCATCGGCGCCGCGGCTTTTCGATAGTCGGTCCGCTCATCCTCAGCCTACCTCATCAATCCGCTCATCCTGAGCCTGTCGAAGGATGGGACGCATGCCATCCGCTCATCCTCAGCCTCCTCCATCCATCCGCTCATCCCTAGCCTGCTCCATCCATCCGCTCACCCTCAGCCTCCTCCATCCATCCGCTCATCCTGAGCCTGTCGAAGGATGGGGCGCATGGCTCGACAGTCTCGCCATGAACGGCTCGCCGGCCAATGCGCCAATAATCGAAACGCCCGACTCCCGGCGCGTATCCGGTTTGGCACAACCCGGGAATTCGCCTGGATGCACCGGATCGACCTGGATGCACCGGATCGAAAGGATTGGATTGTTCAGCTGAACTGTACAGGTTGAGGATCGGAGCGCGGAACAGAGGCGTCCAGATGGGGGCAAAACGGCAGAAAGTGCATCATTCATCAATGATGACAGGCCTGAAAGCGAGCCGGTTCAAATCGTCCTTATACGATCGTGTTCACCCCGTTTATCCGCGCAAGTGGTTCCTCCTCCACGAAGTGATTACGCGCGACGCGCGCCCTCTCTTGAATCGGCGGGCAAGTTTGAGTACAATCGTTGCTTGCTAATTTCCCCGGATCGGCTGCGGATATGGTGCCGGCGAGATGGCCATTTCAAACGGAGGAAAGGGTGATTGAATGTACTAGGTACGCACGTGCTGTTGGAACTCAGAGATTGCGACCCCGAACTGCTCGATAACCTGGGCTACATACGGCAAGAACTGCTGAACGCCGCAGAACAGGTTGGAGCCCAGGTGATCGGGGAGTCCTTCCACCAGTTCACCCCCCAGGGAGTGACCGGCATTTTGTCCATCGCCGAATCCCACATTTCGATCCACACGTGGCCGGAACTTGGGTACGCGGCGGCGGATATTTTTACTTGCGGCGACCAGACCATGCCCGAGCGCGCCGCCGAGTCGATCATAGCGGCCCTCGGCTGCCAGAATCCGGAAATCACACAGATTCGCCGGGGATTGTGTGGCGCTCGCGTCGTCGAACTGCAGACGGTCAACTCGCTGAACTAGCGCGAGACCGGTTCGAAAAATGCCGTTCCGATCCGCCACACCGGCCCGACGAGCATAAGATTTCTCAGGAGTCATTTTGGCAAGCTATCCAATGGAAGAGATCACCGGCAAATGGGTGATCGAAACCGTCATGCCCGACCTGGCAATCATGCTCAAGGTTGATGACGTGCTGTTCTCCGGGCACACCGGTTACCAACGGGTGGAGGTCGTGCATTCCGAGGTTTACGGGCGCAGCCTGCTGCTGGATGGCAAGACCCAATCGACCGAACGGGACGAGCACATTTACCACGAAACCCTGGTCCATCCCGCCATGCTGATGCACCCGAACCCCCAATCGGTGTTCATCGGCGGCGGCGGCGAGGGCGGCACGTTGCGGGAGGCCCTGGCGCATCGCACCGTCGAAAACGTGGTGATGGTCGATCTGGACAGCAAGGTGGTGGAGTTGTGCCGCGAGCATCTGCCCCAGCACCACCAGGGAGCATTCGAAGACGCCCGGACCACGTTGCTCCACGACGATGCCCGCAAGTTTCTCGAAACCGACAGCCGACAATACGACGTGATGATAATGGACCTGGTGGACCCCCTGGAGGGCGGCCCGGCGTATCTGCTCTATACGGAAGAGTATTACAACATCGCCCGGGCCCGGTTGAAACCGGGTGGTATTCTCGTTACGCAGTCGGGGCCGGCCGGTTATCTGAGCCTCCACGAGTGCTTTACCACCATATACAACACCCTGGACCACATCTTCGACCACACGCTGCCGTATCAGGCGCACGTGCCATCGTTCATAACGCTGTGGGGATTTACCGCCGCTTCGGATTCGCCGCTGCCACGCCTGGCCGCTGATGAAATCGACCGTCGAGTATCCGAGCGCGTCGCCAAGTCGCTCCGCCATTACGACGGAGAGAGCCACGCCGCGATGTTCACCCTGCCGCGACACATCCGCGATGGCATTGCCGGCGAAACGCGAATCAACCGTGATGATGCTCCGGTGTTCATGGTTTAAGCAGATCCCCGGGCCCGAGCGCTGACCGCGCGACGGTTACCGGCATGGTTGCATGGTCTATAATGCAACCGCAGGCATCCCAACCCCCGAATCAAGGCTGCAAGAAAATTTGAGTCCGGCCGTCATGAGCGACCGCGATATGTCACCGGACCACGCAAGAGGCTATTGCTCATGATGATGATGCTGTTTTTGAAAGACGTTCCCGACCAGGCAAGGGCGGGCGAAGTCAAACGGGTCTCCCGGGGCTACGCTCGCAACTATCTGCTGCCCAAGGGATTGGCCGAGATCGCCACCGACGAAACCCTGAAACGCCTGGACAAGGTCAAGGCGGAGGGAGACGCGGAACGCGCCCGGGACACCCAGGTGGTGGAAGAACTGGCCGAGGCTCTCGACAACGTCACCATCACCATCGAGGGCAGGGTCACGCCCAACGGCCGGTATTACGGAGCCATCAGCGGCATACGCATCGGCGAGGCCCTGGGCGAACTGCTCGAACGCGACATCGACCGCCGGATAACCAATGGGGTCGAGCCGATCCGGGAACCGGGGGAGTACGAGGTGGTGCTCAACCTGTCCAGCGAAATTCGGGCCACCGTCAACGTGGTCGCCGCCATCGAAGAGTAACGTCCGGTGGTCGTCGCTCAGTACACTGAACGACAGCTGCCCTACGACCACGACGCAGAGGCAGCGGTGCTGGGAGCGTTGCTCATCGACGGGGACGCCATCCACCGAGTGCTGTCCCTGGTCAAGACCGACGATTTTCACCGGGCCCGCAACCAGTTCTGTTTCGACGCCTGCGTTTCCGTTTCCCAGCGCGGCGAGGCGATTGACCAGATCACGGTCGCCCGCGAGTTGCAGCAACGCAATCGCCTGGAGGAGATTGGCGGACTGCCGTACCTCGGCCAGTTGATCGCCGAGACGCCCACCTCGGTCAACGTGGAGCATTACGCCGGCATCGTCGCAGACACGGCGGCGAAGCGGCGGATCATCGACGCCGGCAACCGCATCGCCGAGATCGGATTCGAGGATTCCGACGACGCCGAGGACACGATGCGTCGGGCCGTGGACGTGCTGTTCAGCGTGCAACCGGCCAACACCGAACGCGGTTTCGTGCCTCTGGGATCGGTGCTGGACGTGTACCTGCAAGGCGACATCGGTGACGTGTCGCTGACTGACGAGCCACCGTTGCAGAGCGGGTACAGCGACCTGGACAGCCTGCTGGGGGGAATGCAGCGCTCGGACATGCTCATCGTGGGCGCGCGCCCGGGTCTGGGCAAGAGCAGCCTGGCCCTCAACATCTGCGTGAACGCCGCCAAGGCAGGGCAGGTGTCCGGGATCTTCAGCCTGGAGATGAGCCGGGAACAGGTGGCGATGCGTATCCTCGTGGCCGAATCGGGCGTGGACTCCCACCGGCTGCGATTGGGATTGCTGTCGGAGCAGGAAGAAAGCGTGATAGCCAACGCCGTCGGCGTGCTTTCGGGTCTCCCGATTTACATTGACGACACGCCGTTTCAGACCGCCATGGAGATGCGCAGCAAGTCGCAGCGGCTCAAGCTGGAACACGGCCTGGATTTCCTAGTGGTGGACTACCTGCAACTGATCCAGGGGCAGGGCAGCCGCCGGGGTTACGGCGAGAACCGCGTGCAGGAGATCAGCGAGATATCCCGGTCTTTGAAGGCGATGGCCCGCGACCTGGAAGTTCCGGTTTTCACCTGCTCGCAGTTGAGCCGCGTGGTCGAAAACCGACCCGGGCACCGTCCGCAGCTTTCCGACCTGCGCGACAGCGGCAGCATCGAACAGGACGCCGACGTGGTGATGTTCATTTACCGCGAGGACCGCAATTTTACCGAAGAGGAATGGGAGCAGCACGCTCCCGGCCGGCCCTACCCACGCAACATCGCGGAACTGATCGTGGCAAAACACCGGCACGGGCCAACCGGCAGCCTGCATCTCTACTTCCGCGACACATTGATGCGATTTGACGAGTTGATGCGCTACGAAGAATCGGTGGCGTAAATGACTGGCCCCGAGCGCAGACAATCGCTGGCTCGGGATGCCCGGCGAGTACCGGTGCCGGCCGTTGCGCTGGGAGAATGGCTGGCCGTCATCGACGACATAGCCGAGTTGAAAGTCTCGCTCCGGGTGGCGGGCCTGTTGAGTTCCAAACCCACACGACGGGACGCTCCACCGTCGGTTTCGGTTGACGAACTGTTGGACGACGCGGTGTTGCGTCGTTCAAACCGGTTGGGAAACGACGCGGGAATCCGCGCCGGTCTCGCCGCCGCCATGCGTCGGGGGATTCTGACGGCAGCGCGAGTTGGCGGCGAGATCAGGGTTTTCGTCAGCGACCAGAGCGCGCGGGAATATCTGCAACGGTCGGGAGCAACCGCGATAGACCCATCGGTGATTTTCGGGGCCACGGTTCACGATTCTGACGCCGTGGAGACTCCGGCGGTGACGTCACCGCAACGGCCCCGGGCCAACATATTCGCGCTGTACGAAGAGCATGTCGGCACATACGGACACGGCACGGCCGAGCAACTCAAAGCCGCGGAGGAGGAGTATCCGCCCGGCTGGATTGCCGAAGCATTCGCCATTGCTGCCGACCGGAATGTGCGTAGCTGGGGTTACGTTCATGCTATCCTGCGCAGGTGGTTGCAGGAAGGCAAACCCGCAGCCGATTCCAACACAACACAACGCGATAGAGACCAAAGACATGACCATGGAGAGCCTGGGTACGATCCTGAGGCGGATAGCCGCACGGGGTACCTGGACAGCTATCGACGGCGATACGGACGGTTACCGTGGGAGTCCGACGACGCTCCCGACGGAAACGGCGGTTGACCGCTGCCCGTCCTGCGACGGCGCGGGTTGGCTGACCGCCGCCGTTCCGGTGGAGCATCCCGATTTCGGTAAATTGATTCCATGCGACTGTCAGGAGTCGGACGTCGACCGGGATCAGCGCATTGCGGCGTTGGAGCGGTACAGCAACCTTGGGGCGCTTCGGCAATGGACGTTCGATAACGCCAACCCGGGTGGGCCTGACGCGGATTGGTCGCACGGCCCCAATTTCACGGCGGCCTACCGAGCAGCGCGCGAATACGCCGAACGTCCGCACGGTTGGATCACATTTGTCGGACCCAGCGGCAGCGGTAAAACCTACCTGGCCGCTGCGATTGCGAATCAACGGATCAGCAACGGCGCCGCTGCGTTGTTCGTAACCGTCGCCGACCTGCTGGATTACCTGCGTGGCGGATTCGACGATGACGCCGAGTTGAGATTCGTGGATCTCCTTGAGCAGGTAAGGGACGCCGATCTGCTGGTATTGGACGACCTGCCAGTTCGTCCGGTTAGCCCGTGGGGCCAGGAGCGCCTGTTTCAGGTGCTGGCCGGACGACACGCCCAGCGTCTGCCCACCGTGATCACGCTGCGGGGAGACCCGAACCACCTGGACGATTTTCTGCGTACCCGTTTGGCCTCCCCCGACGGGTTCGGGCGAATGCACCGACTGGCCCGGGGCAATTACGCGCCGGGCAGAATGATTGGCACGATTCCCCCCAATATGCGTCGTCGCATGACCTTTGACGCCTTCAACGTGGACGGCAACGGCGGACTGTCGGACCACCAGCGCAGGAGCCTGAAAACAACCAAATCCTACGTGCAGCGTTGGGCCGAGAATCCGGATGGGTGGTTGAGCCTGCACGGACCTTACGGTGTCGGCAAAACGCATCTTGCGGTCGCCGCCGCCACAGAACGGAAAGCGCGAGGCGACGAGGTTTTCTTCGCGACGGTTGCAGACCTGCTGGACTACCTCCGGGCCGCCTTCGCGCCCGACAGTCCGATAACTCATGAAGACCTGCTGGACCGTATCCGCACCGCCGATGTCCTGGTTCTCGACGACATGGGCGCTGAACGGAGCACTCCGTTCGCGGAGGACAAGTTGTTCCAGATTGTCGGCTATCGTTACGAGGAACGGTTGCCGACGATCATCACGACATCGCACCAGATTGAACAGATCGCGGCGACCCGTCCTCGGATAGCCTCACGCTTGCAAGATCCACTGGTGGTGACCGAATGGCCGATCGAGGCTCCCGATTATCGTCGCGGTGGCTCCGGCCGCTAGTTGCCGGTCGCTTCAAGACAAACCCAACCCGCAGAGAGATCAAACATGACCACACCGAATGCCGAATCCCCCGCGACACTGCAGTTCGATGACTGGAACGCCGCGCAGGACTATTACCTGGACAACGGCCTGACCGACGGCCTGCCCGTCGTCCCTCCCACGGCCGATCGTGTTCAGGCAATGCTCGACTACGCCGGCGTTTCCGCCGACCACGACCTGGGAACCGAAATCATCCGGCAGAAACGCTTCACCGCCGGCAAGGCGGCGGTGAACGCGGTGATGGCCGGATGCACTCCTGAGCACTTTCCTGTGGTCCTGGCTTCCCTGTCCGCCATCGCCGACCGGTCGTTCAACCTGCACGCCAGCAGCACGTCCACCAATGGCGTTACGGTGCTTACGGTGGTGAGCGGGCCCTATGCCAACGCCATCGGCATGAACGCCGGCGTCGAAATGATGGGCAACGGCAGCCGGGCCAACGCCGCCATCGGCAGGGCGGTCAACCTGTTCAAGTGCAATTTCTACGGGTCGGTTCCCATTGGGATGGACAACAGCACGTTCGGTCATCCCGGCAAGATCACGTTCTGCTTCCCGGAGAACCTGGCAATCAGCCCGTGGGGATCGCTGGCGTCCGAAATGGGGTACCGCGATGACGCCACCATCGTCAGGGCCTACGCCACGCTGGGGCCGTTGCAGGTAACCCTGCACGGCGACCGCAACCCGGCGGATTTCCTGACTACGGTGGCCCACACCATGCTGGCGTTCGGCCCCGGAATGCCCGAGGTCATCTGCGTCATCAGCCCGGAGGCGATGCTGCACATTTCCGAATCCGGATGGTCGCGCCGGCAGGTGGCGGAGTTTCTGCACGACAAGGCGCAGTTGCCAGTGGGAGAGTGGGTTCGCTGGCATCGCATGGCCTCGGAACTGGACCACGACCGGATGGTTCCGGTGGTTGCGGACGCCGATCGCATCACGGTATTGCCGGGCGGCGGAATGGCCGGCGGATTCGTGAGCCTGATCAGCACGTGGGGCAGCAGTCGTTCGGTTACCAGGCAAGTGAACGTACCCGGTTAGCAAGCCCGGAAACCGGCTCGGTCAATCAGCACGAAAAGCAACGATATTTCGGTCAGGGCAACCACGAGGGTTGCACCCACAGCACGTTGAAGGAGGTTGGATTATGACAACAGCGGGAGGTTCAATCATTACGCTCGACCCGCGAGACGACGGGCCCCAGGCTCAACCCCGGGTGGCGCAGCGTCCGACGACGCTGGACGGCAAGGTGATTGGTCTGTTTGCCAACAACAAGCCGCACTCCGAGGATCTGCTGCGTCGCATCGCCGCCATCATCGGCGAGCAGTACGACATCGCGGGAACGGTGGAACACAACAAGGGCGGCTGGCAATGGCCGGCTCGCATCGAGGACCTGCAACGGACGGCCCAGAGCATCGACGTGGCAATACACGCCACGGCTGAATGAGGGTCCTGCACCGCGTGCAGTGTGCACGACGCAATGGAAACCGAGTTGCTGGGAATCCCGTCCACCGTGTTGACGACACGGCCATTCATCAGCCAGGCCCACGCCATGTCCCGCATGCGTGGCGACCCCGATTACGGACTGGCAATCATCGAACACCCGATAGTAACGCTAACCGACGCCGAACTATCGGAACGGGCGGCCACGGCCGCGCCCCAGGTGATAGCGTGCCTGGTGGACAGATAGCGTATTCGTTGAACCGCGTCAAAACGTAGGGGCGAATGATTATTCGCCCCTACGCATTGGTGGACTGCAGGTTGCGTTACAGGGGCAGGTACACCGCCTCGCCGGTCTGGGCGCTGTTGGTTACCGCCTCGGTCCACTCCATGTAGTGGACGCCGATGTTGAACGGGGTGCGGAGCACGGGCGCGCCGTCGCGGATTGACGCGATGAACTCCTCCTCGACCGACCAGCTATAGCGGCTTTCCGGCGGGTTGGCGATCTCCTGCAACTCGGAGTCGCCGCGCTTGCCGCCGAACACCCGCATCCGGTTATCGACGTGGATGGTTCCCTCGGTGCCGTAGAGCCATACGGAGTTGCCCGGCGAGAGGCCGGCGCACGCGCTGAAACGCATGTGGGCGTTGGCCCCGTTGGCCAGCCGGCACAGGATGTCCACGGTATCGGGTATGGTGATCGAACGCCAGTTCCCGTCATCGTCCCTGCGGTGGGGCACGGTGATCTTGCTCATCGCCATGACCTGGGTGGCGCGGCCGACCCAACGGATCATCGCCTCGTACCAGATTCCCATGTTCAGGATGTTGAAACCGCTCAGGTCGCGGTCCTGACGCCAGTGCATGGTCGAGTCTCGGTCGGTGAATCCGGTCTGCGATTCCACGTCCACAGACACCAACTCGCCCAGGAAACCCTCGGATATCAGGCGGATCAGCAGGTCGTCGATGCCGAAAGTCATGGGCGACGGGACGATCTGGGCCACCAGGTCGGGCGTCTGCTGTGAGATGGCCAGCATCTCGTGGGCTTCGGCCGCGCTCATGGCCATTCGCGCCTCACAGAGCACGTGCTTGCCGGATGCCAGCGCCGCGGTGGTCAACGTGCGGTGCATGTAGGGCCAGGTGCCGATGCACACGGCGTCCAGGCTCTCGTCTTCCAGCAGTTCTTCCCAATTGTCGTACACGGTGGGGATGTTGAACGCGTCGGCGACGCGCTGGCCGGACTCACGCGAACGGTTGGCGACGGCGCCGATCTCCACCGCCGGGGTGCTGTTGAAACCGGGAATGTGCCGGTCTCGGGTGTTGCGTCCCGCGCCGATCAGACCGACGCGCACGGATTCGATTGCCACAGTAGTACCTCCTTGGCGATACCTTGGGTCACCGCCTGAAAGTATGGTGGACGGCGGCGGGGCGGGAGCGATTATAGGGTAAGGGTTTGTACGGGGTCAAAACAGGTCGCACAGGTCCGGGCAAACGCGTCTCAAACGGCGACGCCGACGGCTCACGCGTACCCACTTTGTCATTGCGAGTCCGCCTGCGGTCCGCCGGTGGCGGATGGCAATCTCGTTGACTGGCGGACGCTCCTCCCTTCGGCGGGATTGCCGCGTCCGCCGCCGGCGGACTCGCAATGACAGTTCAACAAAATGGGTACGCGTGAGCCCGTCGGGTATTGCAATTGGCGGTAAAGGGCAGAGTATTTTACCGGAATACGCAGGATGAACGGGATGGACAGGATATTTTGGTGGGGTAGACCCGGGGTTCCGAACCGGACTGTAGGACTATCCAGGCGTCGGATTGTGTGAGGATCGTCGCCCGCCGCGATGCTATCCAGGCGCGGGCATCTGTCGTGTTGGAGCCGGGATTGCTTTGGCTCAGGGCTGCTCATCCGGGACTCGGTAGATTTTGGTTCCCTCGTTGTTGTAGGCCAGTTCCAAACCCTCATCGGCGACCATGATGTCGAACTTGGCGAGTCCGCGCTCACCGTAGTATCCGCGCTCCAATTCACCCACTATGATGTACGCGACCCCGTAATCATCGAGCAATTCTGCGGCCCGCTGTTGGCTGGGGGTGTTGTATATGGTGGCGATGTCTTTGGCGCGCTGGCGCACGGCTTCCGGGTCGTTGCGCTGCTGCTGCTGGTGCCAGGGCCACCCCAAAACCGTCGGCAATCCGGTGTACTGGGAAACGCGAGTATTCCAGCAGTACTGGGCGCCGTGGGCCTCCAGGATCACCGGCGAACCCCGGACGTTTTCCTGTAGCCATCGGATCGCGTCGTAGTCCGATTCAAACGTTATGGGTTCCAGGGGTTTTTCCACGCACCAGTCTGGGGGATGGTATTCCGCGTCTGCCATCCACGCCGCGCCGTCCAGCGTCAAAGACGTCGGGTTGAACCGGTCGGCGATGCGGACCGGACTTGCCAGCGCCGGGTACACCAGGGTTCCCGCCATCACCAGCGCAACCAAACCCGTTGCCATCCATCGCAATTGCCGTTGCAGCCCGCTCCATTCCGAGGCAGCCGTCCAACCACGCCAGAACCCGTAGGCTCCGGATGCCGCGAACAGCACCCAGGCGACCAGGTAATACTTGAACAGCGTATTCATGCGGGCGATGTCGCCCTCGACGCGCACGAACTCCACGCCGACGCCGATTGCCAACGCGACCGCCAGCATCGCCAGCGCCATCAGGTCGGACCGGCGTTCCGGAAAGTCGGCTGACGCCAGCGACAACGCGATCGCCCATCCGGTCAACGTGAGCAGGACCATCAGGCAACCCGCCGTAACGAATCCGCCCGCCCCGAAATAGCAGGCGACGAGGATGCCGAATCCAACCGCGACCAACATCCACTGGTGAAACGCGGATATGCGAACACCGCGCCGTATCCTGAACCATACCGGACGCAACGCGGGCGCCATCGTGGCGCAAAGCAGCGCCGCGGCGGCCAACAACGGCAGCGCGTGTATGAGCAGGTAGCTGTAGATGGGGGTCCGCCACAGGGTAGGTTCGATGCCGGTTCCGAAGGTTTCGGTGGAGGCGTGGAAGGGTCGGAACGCGGCGTAACTAACCACGATGGCCAGCAGGCAAAGACCCGCTCCCACGCTGAGGCGAGTGCGGAGGGTACCGGGCATCAACCAGGCTGCCCCGGCGATGCACGCCACCATCAACAGCGCGTATGCAGGGTACTCCCACGAGTTGATCGCCCACAGGCTGCCCACCGCCACGGCCAGCAGGGATGCAGCGGCCCAGGGCCAGGGATCACGGAGATCGGCCCGGCGCATACCAACGAGAACCGCGAACCCTGCCGCCAACGCCAGCAGGGCGAAGGGCATGGTCATCATGTGGGCGTGCAGGTCGGCGAAAAGAAAGGTGAAGAAAAGAAATTCGGTGATATGGAAGGCAGTTTCCACGTGGTTGTCCGGCGTCAGCCACGGCGTAAGCCGCGAGGGCTCGAATTCATCCGCGACCGGAATGGCCCGACTGCTGCGCCAGAAATCAAAATTGGAAAGCGGCGCGGCCATGCCCTGCAACCTGCGCTGCGCCATTTCCCCCAACTGAACAACGCCGTCCAGATTCCCCATCACGGTTGTCATCAGCGCGGCCAACAGGGCCGTTATGGCCGCCGCCCCGGGGAGGTATCGGTTGGCCTTCCATTTTGCCAGCCGGTTTGGTGGGGGCGAAGGATCATCGGATTGGGATAGCGCCGGCGTTGCGTCGGGAGACCGTGGGCCGCCGCGCCGGCCCAGGCTAACCATGTTGTACACCAGCGAACCGGCGCCGGCGGCGGTCAGCGCGAACACAAGCGGAACCGCCACGTTGAACGCTGTGGTCGGGAGAGTGCCGGTTATTCGCAGCGGGATGGAAAGGACGAAGTAGCCCCAATAGTAATAGTTGAGGTGGCCCCCACTGAACCAGGGATCGTAGGGCGGCATGAGTGAGGAGCGGGCAACGGCCGTGAAATACGCCAACTCCATGGGTTTCTCGCCGCCGCGCCAGGGGTGCCACAGGTCCGGATTCGCAGCGCGGATCAGCGTAAACGCCAGGAACGCCAACAGGAACAACGCTTCGGCGGTTGCCAACAGACGCCATCTGTCCCGCACCCACTCCAGCATCTCGCGCCACTGACGCCACAGGACTGCCGCCGAGGGAACCGCGACAATCAGGACTGCCAACCAGACCGCGCCGGCCGTGAATTGCAACACTCCGACGCTGACCAACCACCAGGCAACCCAGGCCACCAACAGAAGGCCAACCACCCGTGCGAAAAGAATGCCCCGGTCCGGCAGCGGTCGGAACAACCACCAGGTGAACGGAAAGGCCACGAGGCAAAGCAGTTCAACAACCAGCAACCACGCGAGCCAGGGCGCGCGGTTCACCCAACCGTCATCATCGAAAAGTTCCGACCACGTCCCGCCGGACTGCTGGGCGATGCGCGAGGATGGCGACAACATCAGGGACGCGCGTTCCGTCTCCTGATCCCTGGCGGCGGCGAAGATGCGCTCCCGCAACTCGGAAGATTTCAGCCGTTCGACTTTGCGAAACACCAGAACCTGCGGGTGGTCGTAGCCGATAACGTTTTCGTCGGCGTACCCAAGGTTGATTACCAACCCGTCGGGCTGCCCATCGTGTCCGTCCGGCGCCAACGGCGGTTCGGTCAATCCGGCCCGTGCGTAGGGGTCATCGCGCAGGTGGACACCGGCCAGGGATGGGTACGAAACGAAGGCCCGCTCAAGTTGGTAGCCCAGGTCGCCGGCGAACAGCAGGCGGAAGAATCCTGAACTCTGCGGAAACTCATCGGGCAGCCGGGCAACGGAACCATAGGCGCGATTGGAGTAAAAGACTATGTAGTCCGACTCGACCAGTTTGTCTATCAAATTCGGAATCTTGGTTGGATCGCGGTCGGGATGGTAGGCAGGAAAGGTCCAGACGTCGTAGCGGTGCAAATCGGGTATGCGCTCGTCCCAAAAAGAGCCTCCGTTGATGATCAGGGAGCGCGGCGGCACGTTGTCGTTGATCCACTCTGCGGCCACCACCGCCGTGTGGGGGCGGCTGTACACCCCCACGAACGCGATGGCGTAGAGCGCAGTCGTCAACACAACGATGGCCAACAGAGCCAATGCCGCGGGGAGCGCCGATATGTCGGCAAGTCCCCTCAGTCCGCGCCGGCCACCGGTCGCCACCGCGTCTGCCCGCGGCGGAGGCGCAGGAACCAGAGGGGCCGTTGCCACGGGCACGCCCGCCGTGGGAGGCGTGGCGTGCCATTCCTCGGAGAACGGCGCGTCCGGGAAGGGATCATCTCCGAACAGCGGTTCATCGAATACCAGGTCATCGCCAACGGTGGGTGGCGTGGCATGCCATTCCTCGGAGAACGGAGCGTCGTCCGGCAGCAGGTCGGCGCCGGAATCCGGCGGTCTGCGTCGCGCATCCGCCCATGCGACGAGGGCCGTGAACATTCGCGCCGCCATCAGCAGGTAGAACGGCGCCAAGGGGAACACGTACCTCAGGAACCGCACCTCGAACAATTCGAGGAATACGAACCCGGGCACAGCCCACGCCAGCAGCAACAGATCGGCGCGCTGGGCGATTCCGCCGCGCCACGCGAACCAGGCGGTAACCGGCGCGGCAACCCACGCCGCAATGCCCAGGGGCAGGCCGAGTCCCCACACGGCGGTTTGACGCATTTGATATAGGAACGCCGGCGTGTCGGCGTATTGCCACGTGAACGGGAAACGACCGGCCTCGCCAGCCATGCCCGCCTGTTCACGGATGTCGCTGAAAAAGGCGGCAAAATCCAGCAGGGCATAGGGAGTGGTGATGAAAAATGTCGCCAGCGCCGCGACACCGGCCCCAACCACGACCGGCGCCACCCTGGCCACGTCGGCGGGACGCAGGTCGCTCCAGGGGCCACCGGCCCGGTCCTTGGCCACCCACAGGAATGTCAGCGCCAGCGGAGCAAGGATCGGCGCCACCGAGATCTTGGGCGCCATTGCCAGGCCAACCAGCGCGCCCAGCAACACGCCGTGTCGCGCTCGCCCTGTTTCGATGAAGCGCAACATTGCCCACAGCGCCGCCAGGGACGCCAACACCGTGAACGGCTCGGGGCGGTAGAAGTGCGCATGCTGGATGTGGATTACCGCAAACGTCCCGAAGGCGGCGGCCAGGATGCCGGTCCAACGGCCGTACATCCGCCGGCCGATGAGGTAGAGCAGCCAGACGGACCCGACGTCCGCCAGCGCGGACAGGGTTCGGCCAACGAACCGGAGTTCCATGACGCCCCAATCGGCGAAGGGTTCCAGCAAGCTGCGCGCCAGCACCAGCACGTAGATGAGGACGCTGCCCAGCGGGAACCAGCGGGGATTCAGCGGGCTGCGCTCTGCCGACAGGGCGGTGGATATGCTGGGCAGCCCGGGTTCGATCCCCTCAAAGTGTCCGCCATCCAGCAGAGAACGCAGGTGCGCGGCCGAGCAGTGCGGCCCATCCTGCTCGGTGTTGGCCGTGAGCAGGCACAGCATATCGCCGGCACGCATGTAGAATGAGCGCTCGTCGGGATGGAACCCGTGGCCGTCATCCCAGTTGACGCCGTAGAGCCGCAGCGTCAGCGCCGCCACCAACAGGGCGAACAGAAAAAAATTGGCCCCCCACAACTGGCGTAGGGGGCCGGGTATGCGTGCCAGGAAAGTGTTCAATGTGAGGGATTGAGTCCGTTCAGCCACCAACCATGCAGCAGAGGTCGGCGGTGCGGCAGGAGTAGCCCCACTCGTTGTCGTACCAGCCCATTATCTTGACCATGTTGTCGTCCAGGACCATGGTGCTGAGGCTGTCGAAGATGCAACTGTGAGTGTTGCCGCGAATGTCGGAACTCACGATGGGGTCCTTGGTGTATTCGAGGATTCCCTTGAGCGGACCGTCGGCGGCGGCTTTGAACGCGGCGTTCACCTCGTCCTTGGTAACGTTCTGCTTGAGGTCGGCCACAAAGTCGGTCACGGATCCAACGGACGTTGGGATGCGATAAGCGATGCCGTGCAGCTTGCCCTCCAGTTCGGGGAGAACGACGCCCACCGAACGGGCCGCCCCGGTGCTGGTGGGAACGATATTCTGTGCGGCGGCGCGGGCGCGGCGCAGGTCGCGATGGTTGCGGTCAAGGATGCTCTGATCGTTGGTGTAGGCGTGAATGGTAGACATCAGGCCGCGGTCGATCCCGAAGGCATCGTGAAGCACCTTGACCATTGGCGCGAAGCAGATTGTGGTGCAGGACGCGTTGGAGATGATGCGGTGGTCATCCCGGTAATCCTTGTCGTTGACGCCCAGCACGATGGTGGAGTCTGCGCCCCTGGCCGGCGCGGAGATGATGACCTTGCTGGCCCCGCCGCTGTCGATGTGGGCGGCGGCTTTCGCAGCGTCGGTAAAAACGCCGGTGCATTCCACCACTATGTCCACGCCCATTTCCGACCAGGGAATGTTGGCGGGGTCCGGTTGCTGGAACTTGCGAACAGTCTTGCCGTCCAGAACCAGGTTGCCGTTGTCGGTATCGACGGTTCCGTGGTAAGGACCGTAGGTGCTGTCGTATTTGAACAGGTGGGCGGCAGTATCGGTGTCTCCGGTACCGTTGACCGCCACCAGGTCAAGGCGATCCTGGTATGTGGGTGAAAGGGCCGCGCGAGCCACCAGCCGCCCGATGCGGCCAAAGCCGTTGATACCGATGCGCGTCGCCATCTCGGTGTGCCTCCGTCAATTGTAGTTTGATGTGGCCTTTGACTGAGCGGAAAACAAGCGCCGTCAAAACGATTGTCTGCGCCAACTGACGTCGGCAGGACAGGCGGGGCGATTATACCACCGAAAATCGTCGATTTGGGACGGTTCGGCGACTAACGGGCCAGCGCTGAATAAACGTCGCGTCCCGCGTAACGGGCTTCGGTGCCCAACTCCGCTTCGATGCGCAGGAGGCGGTTGTACTTGGCGACGCGTTCGGAGCGAGCGGGCGCGCCGGTCTTGATCTGACCCACGTTCCAGGCGACGGCGAGATCGGCAATGGTCGTGTCCTCGGTTTCTCCGGAGCGGTGGCTCATCACCGCAGTCCAGCCGGCTGAACGGGCCAGGGACAGCGCGGATTTGGTCTCGGAAAGCGTGCCGATCTGGTTGGGTTTCAGCAGGATGGAGTTGCCGGCGGATTCGTTGATTCCACGCTGCAGCCGGCTGATGTTGGTGACCAGCAGGTCGTCGCCCACCAGTTGGGTCGAGTCCCCCAGTTGATGGGTCAATGTCGTCCAGCCGTCCCAGTCATCCTCAAAAAGGCCGTCCTCGATGCTGACGATGGGATACTCGCGACGCCACTGGGCATAAAGTCCCACCAGTTCGCCGGCGCTCATGGATACGCCCTCGCGTTCCAGGTCGTACTGCAAGGTTTCAGAGTTCCACAGCTCGGAGGCGGCAACGTCCAACGCGATGTGTACCTGCTCGCCGGGACGGTATCCCGCGGTTTCGATGGCCTGCAGCACCACCTCGATGGCGTCGCGATTTGATGGCAGAGAGGGTGCGAAACCGCCCTCATCGCCGACGTTCAGGTTGTGCCCGCCCTGCCTCAGTATCGATTTCAGCGACTGGTAGATCTCGACGCCGGCGCGGAGAGCGTCGGAGAAACGGTCGAATCCGTCGGGCGCGACCATGAACTCCTGGACGTCGGCGGAGTTGGAGGCGTGTCGACCGCCGTTGAGAATGTTCAGCAGAGGCACCGGAAGGCTCACCTCGCCGCCGCCGGAGAGGTGACGCCAGAGAGACCCGCCGGTCGCCGACGCGGCCGCCGCCCGCGCCGTCGCCATGGATACGGCGAGCACGGCGTTTGCGCCAAGACCGCTCTTGTCCGCCGTACCGTCCAGTTCATTCAGGCGGCGATCAACCTCGCCCTGATCCACCGGAGAAACCCCGGCCAGCGCCGGGGCGATTTGGTCGTTCACGTTGGCGACGGCGGTGAGCGTGCCGCTGCCGCCGAACCGCGCGGAATCGCCGTCGCGCAGTTCCAGGGCTTCGTAGCTGCCGGTGCTGGCCCCCGACGGCACCAGCGCGAGACCGACGCTGCCATCGGTCAGGGATACTTCCGCTTCCACCGTTGGGTTGCCCCGGGAGTCCAGGGCCTCGCGAGCGATTATCGATGCTATGGTGGCTTCGGGCATCAGGATTCTCCGCTGATCGGTTGTGAGAACGCTACGGTTCCGGTGGGTTCGGTGCGCGCCTCGGCGGCGGCAATGGCCTTGTTCACGGCATCGACGGGATTATCGGCGATTATGTAGTTATCGCCCACCGGTTGGCCGTCGCCGCGCAGGGTGAGGGGCCAACTGTTCAAGGACACCACGGGTATGCCGTAGCTGAGGGCGTAGGCGATTTCGGACAACGTGCCGAACGCGCCCCCGACGGCGATAGCGGCCTGCCCCGTGCTGACCACGGCCACATTCCGGGCGAAACCCATGTTGGTTGCCACCGGGATGTCCACGTATTCATTGGCCGTGTGCGGCGAACCGCTGGGCAGAATTCCGATGGTGGCGCCGCCCTCGGATTTAGCGCCCTTGCACACCGCCTCCATCACGCCGGTGAGACCACCGCAAACCACGGTGATGCCGCGCCGGGCGAGTTCCTTGCCGACCTGTTCCGCCAGCGCATACACATTGGGCGGCGGGTCAAAGTTGCCGATAACTGCGATAATCATCCGGTTGCCTCCGGTAAGGGCCGAGTAGGGACGAATAATTGTTCGGCCCGTGGATAGTGCCTGGCTTTTCGTGGCGCGGCTCGTCTAACCCAAGGGCAGGAGGGCGGCGCTGGCGGATTCGATGAGGGCAAGCAGAGGTGCCGGGTACACTCCCAGCCACGTTACCACCACCAGTCCTATTCCCATGGTTCCGGCCAGGAGCCACGACGGGCGCGGCATGGTCGGAACGGGGGGATCTTCATGAGCGCCATGTCCGTGGGTTTCCTCGTGCTCGGCATCGGTTTGGTGGGCATCGTCGTGGTGGCCGGAGTCGGGCGCCGGCTCGATGTACATCTGCCGCATAACCTGGAGGTAGTAGTAAAGCGAGATCAGGCTGGTGACGATGGCGACTCCGGCGAGCCACATGAATCCGCCGTCGGCGACGGCTGCGAACAGGTAGAACTTGGCGGTGAATCCCGCAAATATCGGAAGGCCGGCCAGTGAGAACAGACCGATTGCGATGGCCGCCGCCGTGAACGGCTGGCGGTCTGCCAGTCCGGCCAGATCCGCAATGTCGTCCTGCCCGGTGCGGTTGTAGTACGCGGTTACGCCGGCGAATACGACCAGATTCGTGACCGCGTAGACAACCAGGTAGAAAATCACGCCCTTCGCCGCCAGCGCGAAATCGCTGCCCAGCACGGCCACGCCGGCCAGGGCGTAACCCACGTGCCCAATGCTGCTGTATGCCATTAGTCGTTTCAGGTTGCGCTGGGCCAACGCCACCAGGTTGCCCAGCACCATGGTGATGGCGGCCAGGACTGCGATCACCAATTGCCACTCTGACCACAGGCCCACGGCCGGGACAATTGCTTCGGCGAACAACCGCAGGGTCAGCGCGAACGCGGCGGCCTTGGATCCGATGGCAAGGTAGGCGGTAACCGGCAGGGGAGCGCCTTCGTAGGTGTCGGGCGCCCACATGTGGAACGGCACGGCCGACAGTTTGAATCCCAGGCCCACCACCAGCAACGCCACGCCGACCCAAAGGATCGGACTTGCGGAGGCGGGCGACGCAAGCTCGGCGGCGATTGCGGAGAAATAAGTTGTACCCAGCGCGGTGTAGATGTTGCTGAGTCCGTACAGCATGAACGCCGACGACAGCGCGCCGATGATGATGTACTTGATGCCCGCCTCGTTGGATCGCGCGTCGCGCAAACCATAGGCGACCATCACGTAGAGGCTGAACGAGAGCAGTTCCAGCGAGATGTATGCGGTCAGCAACTCGCGGGACATTGCCATCAGGTTCATGCCCAGGATGGAGAACAGCAGCAGGCCGTAGAACTCCCCCCGGTGCTGGAGACGGTCCCGGGCATACTCCCAGGCGAGGGCGATGATGCCGATGCCGATGCCGAGGAAGAATATCTTGAAGAACAGGCCAAAATCGTCCACGACGATCAGGCCGCCGTACAACTCCACGCTGCCGGCCGGCCGCATCACCAGCGCAATCACCATCACGGCAACCAGGCTGATCACCGACAGGCCGGCCAGCCATTCTTTGCTGCGCTCAGGCAGGAACAGGTCCACCGTGAACACCAGGAAAGCCAACGCGGTCAGAGCGAACTCCGGCGCCAGCAGGTGGAGGTTGGTGGTGAGGGTGGTGGTCATGGCTGTAATTGATCGTATCCAGTGAGCACTCGTTGCTTATCCTGTATCTATCGCCAAGCGCAGGCGTAAACTGTTTCGTAGGAATCGGACGCATCATTGCGTTCGCACCTGAGATCACCGATCGGTGTTTGAGCGGAAACACGCTGTACCGTAGAATGTTGACGCGACTCGTACTCGCAACTCATTTCTAGTGCCCCGTCGTCGCCGTAAATCCGGGCTGTGTTGCAATACCCTTTTCCGTCAACGAATAAGTCGAGCTCGAAGGAATCCACATCGAACGCGGGATCGACGTACACCGCCAGCCTTTCAGCGTCATTTGTAAAATACACCCACAAATTAGCGCGGGTGGTTTCCTTCAGCGACACCGTTGGCGTTGGCGTTGGTCGCAAGGTAGCGGTGGGACGAGGGGTATTGGTAGGCATGGGAGTTGGCGTGACCAGTGGCATGGTTGGCGTGACGATCACAGTAATGGGAATCTCCTTGGTAATCTCTCTGGTAACTTCGACGGTTTGTTCAACCACGCGAGTTACTGGTACAGGCACCTCTTTTTCTTCTGTTTGCACAATGACGCGAGTCACGGGTACGGTAACCTTAACCTCTACCGTCCGGTCAATAATCCTGGTAACTTGCACTTCTTGAATAGCAGGCTCAGGCGAACCGCAAGCGACCGCCAGGAACAATATCGTCGAGACGATCAAGGAAAATGTGTGTTTCATAGATTCGATACTTCCGTTTCCGGTAACTAATACAGCGACAGGGCGCCTGCCACGCCGGTGTTGATTACGTTGAGCAATGGGGCCGGCCAGACGCCGACGGCGATCAGGATGAGGACGAACGCCGCGCCGACGCCCTTCTCAATCGGGCTGGCGTCGGTGAGGTGGTCCCATTGGGGATCGGCTTCGCCAAAGAAGGACCGGGCCAGCAACCGCAGAATGTACACGGCGGTGATGGCCGCGCCAATCACGCCGAGGACGGCCAGCGGCAGATAGGTGCGGAAGGCTCCGGTGAATACCATGAACTCGGCGATGAATCCGCTGAGGCCGGGCAACCCCAATGATGCCAGACCGGCAATCGCGAAGAAGAACGTGGTGGTCCCCATGCGCTTGACCAATCCGTTGAGAATCATGGAGTCGCGGATGTGGGCGCGCTCGTAGATTGCGCCGACCATCGCGAACATCAGGGCCGTCATGATGCCGTGGGAGAACATCTGCAACACCGCGCCGGCGAGACCGACGGGGTGCAGCGTGGCGATGCCCATGAGCACGTAACCCATGTGACTGACGCTGGAATAACCGATGACGTATTTCAGATCGTTCTGGGAGAGAGCCGAGATGGCCCCGTAGATGACATTGACGGTGCCCAGGCCGATCAGCACGGGCATCCACACTTCCGCGCCCGTGGGCGTGAGTATCATGCCCACCTGTATGATGCCGAACGCGCCGAGTTTCATCAGCACGCCGGCGTGCAGCATACTGACCCCGGTGGGCGCGGCCACGTGGCCGTCGGGCGACCAGGTGTGGAAGGGCCACAGGCCAGCCAGGATGCCGAAACCCACGGCGAACATCGGGAACACCCACAACTCCAGCGAACGCGAGAACGCGCCGGCTTCCCGCAGTTGCGACAGCGTGTCGATGTTGAACGTGGGGCTGCCCGCCTGCGATGACGCCACGTAGAGGCCGAGCATACCGATCCAGATCAGGACGCTGCCCGCCACCAGCACCAGCATCAACTTCATTGCGCCGTATTCCTTGGTGCGCAGGAACGTCCCGAAATCCGTGCTGCTGCCCCACACGCCTATGAGCAGATACATGGGCAGCACGGCCAACTCATAGAAGAAGAACAGGAAGAACAGGTCGCGGACGATGAAAACGCCGTAAACGCCGGCGCCGAGGGCCAGCAGCAGGACGAAGAAGTCTCGTGTGCGTCGGGTGATGGTCTGGCTGATCAGGACGGCGCCCAGCAATACGATGCCGTTGAGCAGGACCAGGGGCGCGCCGATGCCGTTCAGTCCCAGGTCCAGGCTGATGTTCAGCGGATGCCCGATCCACGCAAATTCGCGGCCGAACTGGACGCCGCCGGCCATATAGTCGTACCGGGCAAAAATGATCACCGACAGGACGAACGAGATGGCGGCAACGAAGATCGCGAACTGCCAGGCATCGCGCGGGCGATCCTTGGGCAGGAACATTGCCAACACCGCGCCCGACAGCGGCACGAGCACCAGCAGCAGCAGCGATACCTGGTCGAAGTTTGCCCACATATTCAGATTCGCTTTCCGCTAGGCCGACCGGAGCCACCAGAAGATGGCAAGCGCAATGACGCCGAGCGCCACCACCAGGGCGTAGGAATAAACGTGTCCGGTTACGTGAAGACGCAGGGCGACGCCCGCCTTTCGCACCACGTCGCCGGGTCCGTTGATTCCAACATCGTTAACCACCGCACGGTCGAAGAACGCCAGCGCCGCCGAAACTGTCAACACCACGCGGTCGATGGTCCACTGGTACATCTCGTCGATGTAGTAGCGGTTTTCCACCACGCGCAGGACCGGCAGGAACCGAGCGCGGAGGGATTCATGGGACCAGGCGCGGCGAACGTACACCAACCACGCGAGCACGAACGCGCCCACCGCCAGAACGATGCTCAAAATGCCCAGCAACAGGTTGAAGTGGAATCCCTCGGCGTGGTCGTAGAAGACGAAGGTGCCGAAGCCGCCGAAGGCGCCCGGCCAGTTGAACGCGATCCAACCGAACCCGACGGCCAGCACCGCCAGGACGGACAGGACTCCAGTCATAAGGATCGGCGATTCATGCGCGTGGTGGCTGTCCTCACCCTCCGGCCCGAAGAAAACGATGAACATGGCCCGTGCCATGTAGAGGGCGCTGAGGAAGGCCGTCAGGAAGGCAAGCACGGTGAATATAACCGGGAGATGGTGCGACACCGCCAGCAGGATTTCATCCTTGCTCCAGAATCCCGACAGAATCGGGATGCCGCCCAGGGACAACGCTCCGATGCAGAAAACGGTCGCCGTGATTGGCATGGCGCGTCGCAGGCCGCCGACCCGCCGGATGTCAACGTCGCTGTGTGCGCCAACGCCGTGCATGACGCTGCCGGCCCCCAGGAACAGCAGGGCCTTGGCAAATCCGTGGGCCATCAGGTGGAACACCGCTGCCGTCCAGCCCAACGCGCCCAGGGACAACATCATCAGGCCCAGGTGCGATACCGTCGAATACGCAAGGATGCGTTTGAGGTCTGTGGATACGAGGGCGATGGTGGCCGCGCCCAACGCGGTGATGATGCCCACGATGGCGATCACCATCAGTGCTTCCGGCGACGCGGCGAAGATGGGATAGGCGCGGGCGACGAGGTACACGCCGGCGATAACCATGGTGGCGGCGTGGATTAACGCGCTCACCGGGGTTGGGCCCTCCATGGCATCGGGCAGCCACACGTGGAAGGGGAATTGGGCGGACTTGCCCATGGCTCCCAGCAGCAGCAGTATGGCTGAGGCGGTGATTACACCGTCGCTCAGTTCACCGGCAGCTACGGCATCGAACGCGTCGGTCATGCTGAAACTGCCGACGTTGAGCCAAAGCAGCAGGATGCCCACCAACAGACCAACATCACCGATGCGGGTTACCACGAACGCCTTTTTCGCCGCCTCGCGCGGTCCCGGATTCTCGAACCAGAACCCGATGAGCAGGTAGGAGCAGAGGCCGACCAGTTCCCAGGCGATGTAGAGCAGCAGGAAGTTGTCGGCGAGGGCCAACGTAAGCATCGCGGCGACGAACAGGGCCTGCCAGGCGTAGTACCAGCCGAACCGCGGGTCGCCCTTCATGTATTCGAGGGAGTAGAGCTGCACGCCCACGGCAACGAACGTGATCAATCCGATGAGGACAATGGTCAGCGGATCAATCAGGATTCCCCAATCGAGATGAATTGCCTGATCGACGGTGGCTGCCACGCCGGGGATGCCGGCCTGGAACCATGTGGTGCTGAAGTGGCAGGTCAACGCGCCCGTGATCCCGCTCACGTCGCAGGCCGGATTATCGGGCGACGCGCCCAGGAATCCCAGGGTGGTGATTACCCAAACTACAAAACCGCCGCCGATGGCAAGAATCGCCAACGGCGCGCCACGCCCCGGTATCCACCGCTGGAACAGGATGATCAGCGGACAGGCGACGAAGGAAAATACTGGTATCAGGAAAGCGAGCGGCATTTCACCACTTCATCAGGTTGATTTCGTCGACGTTGACCGTGCCGCGGTTCCGGTACATGCGGAGGATGATGGCAAAGGCCAACCCGATTTCCGCGGCGGCGACGGTGATAACGAATATGGCGATGATCTGGCCGTCGAATGCCTCGAAACGACCCGTGCCGTTCAGATACGAGGCGGCGGCGATCAGATTGATGTTCACCGCGTTGAGCATCAATTCGATGGACAACACGATCAGCACCGCGCTGCGCCGGGCCAGCACACCGTACAGGCCAATCCCGAACAGGGCGGCGCCGAGCAGTTGGAAATAGAGGAGAGGAACCATAGCAGGCGGACTCTATCGATCGGCCGTCGGATCGTCGGCGGCTTCCACGTTCTGGGCACGGGCGATGATGATCGCGCCGATCAGCGCGACCAGCAGCACCAGCGATGCGATCTCAAACGGCAGGGCCCACTTGGTGAACAGAGACGCGGCCAGGCCCGTGAACGCCGGTGCCTGCGGTTGGGCCGCGATGGGCGGCGCGATCCAGAAGGCCGCCCCCAGGACGGCAGCCAACACCGCCGCCGTGAGCAACGCAAGCGGCCATTGCCGGTTGTCGGTTATGCGCGGATATTCCGATGACCTGGTCAGCATGACGGCGAACAGCACGACGATGGTGACCGCGCCGCCGTAAATCAGCACCTGCACCAGCGCCAGGAACTCGGCGAACAGCAACAGATATGCGCCGGCCGCTCCCAGCAGCGACAGCAGCAGGAACAGCGCGGCATGAACGACGTTGCGGGTCGCGACCACGCCCAGCGCACCACCGATGGTGAAAATCGCTACGATGATGAACAACGCCAGGTGCAACGCTAAACGCCCCGGTAGCCGCCGCAAAGGGTTCGGTTGAACGGCGGAAGTTCAAATTGCGAGCCGCCCGTTCGGCGGCTCAGAAGGTGTGGTTGCGACTGTGGTTTCGGCATTGGGGAATGGGCGAGATAACCGGAACGGCAGCGTGCTTCCCGCATTAAATGGATTTGAGCAGCGTACAGGTGGCGCACTCGCAATTGGCCTTGTGCTTGCGAACGGCTTCACCCACAGCCTGGGAACGACCGCGAGATTTGCCGGAGCCGCCGGACTTGCCGCGTTTTTTGCCCTTGCCTGCTTTACCCGTCTTGGCGGCCTTGCCGGCGATCTTTCCCACCAGCCCGCCGATGCGCTGCACGGGACCTTCGTCTGCGCCTTTCAGCCGTTTTTCCACGCACTCCACGCAGGTGCAGTACTGCGGATGCTTCGGCGAAAGATTGCGAAAGCGTTCGTCTTCCCTGGGCACGTCGTTCCTCTGGCAGTCTTGACCGGTCGGGACTAGCCGGCCGGAGTGTCCTCGGCGGCGGCTTCTGCTTTGGCGGCATCCGCTTTCCGCTTGGCCAGCACCGTGGGAGGGATCCAGTCCGTTGCATCCTGATAGCGCTTGCCGATTTCCAGCAAGACGGGCAGGTCAACGCGGTCGCCGTTGCGCGCGTAGGTACTCATTTCGTGCTCGTGGCTCATAACAATTGCGTCGAAGTTACAGTACTCGACGCAGATGCCGCACAATATACAACGGTTGAGATTGATTTCAAAATAATCGACGATCTTGCGGCGGCTGCTCTCGCCCTCCTCGTGTTTCGGATTGTCCATCATGCTGGCGGACATGCACTGGGTGGGGCAATTGCGGATGCACACCATGCAGCCGGTGCAGTAAGGCTCGGTGATTTCATCGTCCCAGGTGAGCGCGGGGAAACCCATGAACCTGGGACGCACCGGGGTGGCCTGCTTGGGGTATTGCTGAGTGACCGGGCGTCTCAATCCGGTGACGGTGGAAGCCAGGGTGAGCATCATTCCCTTGAGGCTCTCAAGCATGGTCAGGCACGCTCCTCATTGGCGGGCTTGGGCATCCGATCCAGCACGGCGAAAATGTCGGTGACGGCGCAGGAGAAGCCTGCAATCTCCAATTCACCGGACACCGTATCGCCTGCACTGAACACCGATTCCGTGCCGTCGCAGCGACGTATGGTGACGGTGCGCGGCCCGGGATCCGCAATCCACACCGACCGGGCGCCGTTGGCGAAATACTCCCGGGTTTTTCGTGCGAGGGCAGCCGGCGAGTTGCTGGGTGAAACGACTTCGATGGCGACGTCGGGCGCGAAACGGGGCCATCCACCGGCGTCCTCATCATAGGTCGACATTCGCTCCCACGCAGTGACATGCACATCCGAGAACCGTAGCGTGTACGGATCCATCTGGAATCCCGTAGCGACACCCACGTCCAATGGGAGGTCATTGCCGATGACGTGGTCAGACAACAAACTTCCGATCTTGACGGTAACCTTACCGTGCCTGGGAGCGCCATCCATGTCAACCAGTTCTCCGTCCACCAGTTCATAGCGATGGCCGGCTTGATCCGGCATCGTCCAGAACTCGTCCACGGTGATTTTGCGGGTCTGCGTGGTCATGGTGAGTGGCTTTTCCAGGCAACCAATATCATACCAGTATCGGACATCACGTGCGCGATGAAGCGCTGGCCCGGCGTTGGGCCGCCAGGCGTTCCTGTATCTGAACTACCCGTCGAGCCGGCGCGGCCATGCGCCGGTAGATAATCCACCCGGCGACCGCCAGACCCAACAGAGACAATATGGTGAGCGACCACCACGGCAGTTCGTAGAAGCGGTAGGCGGCGGCAATGATCACCGTGTAGAAGGACAGGGGAACCATGACCTTCCAGGCGAAGGCCATCAACTGGTCGATGCGGAGCCGCGGGAAAGTGCCGCGCACCCAGAACACCACCAGAATGACCGCGTAGGTCTTGAACAGGAACCACACCACGTCCGGCAGGGCAGGGCCGCCCCAACCGCCCAGGAACAGCAATGCGGTCAGCGCGGCGATTGCGAAAGTGTTGATGTATTCGGCAAGAAAGAACACCGACCAATGGGCGCCGCTGTATTCGACGAATGGGCCGCCTACCACCTCGCTTTCGGCGTGGTAGATGTCGAAGGGGGTTCGGCCCACCTCTGCCAGTCCTGCGACGAAGAAGATCACCAGGCCCAGTGGCAGCACCACCAGGTACGGATACGACGACTGCGCGGCAACGATCTCGCGCAGGTCGAGTGACTGGGCAAGGATGGCAACGGCGGCGGCTACCAGAACCACGGGTATCTCGTAGGAAATCAACTGCGCCGCTGACCGCAATCCTCCCATGATGCCGTACTTGTTCGCGGAGCCCCAACCGGCCAGCACCAGGCCCAGGATTCCGATGACGGCGAAGGCGATTATGTAGAAGAGACCCAGGGGCAGGTTTTTGATCACCACGTTGTCGCCGCCGGGGATGGTTACCCAGATTACAAAGGCGGAGACAACCACGATTACCGGGGCAATCCAGAAAATTGCCTTTTCGGAGTCGTTGGGGATTATGTCCTCTTTGACCAGCAGCTTGAGGCCGTCGGCAAACGGCTGGAGTAGTCCGAATTTGCCGGTGCGGGTGGGGCCGTAGCGCAGTTGCAATCGTCCCAGCGTTTTGCGCTCCAGCCAGGTGAGCGAGAGAACGATTACGGACAGCACGGCGAACATCACCGCCAACCCGAGGGCGCTCCAGGCGAGGTCTATCAGGAAACTCACCGGTCCACCTCGCCGAGGACGATATCCAGCGAACCCAGGACGACGACACTGTCGGCCAGCCAGGTATCCCGCAACAACCGGCGCAGCGCCGACAGGTTGCAGAACGACGGAGGCCTGACCTTGACGCGATACGGGCGATCCGTCCCGTCGCTGACCAGGTACACACCGATCTCCCCGCGTGGGTTTTCGGCGCGGACGTAGGACTCGCCGGCGGGCGGCCGGATCAAACGACGGCCCAGGGACGACGTTACCGGGCCATCGGGCAGTTGCGCCATGGCCTGATCCACGATGCGCAGCGATTGGTACATTTCCTGCACGCGCACCCAGTGCCGATCCCAGCAGTCGCCGTCCAGGCCAACCGGAACCTCGAAATCGAACCGGTTGTAAATCGAGTAGGGCTGTGCCTTGCGGACATCGTACTCGTAGCCGCACGCGCGCAGCAGAGGGCCCGTTAGACCCAGGGCGATGGCTTCGTCGGCTTCCATCGGGCTGACGTCCTTCAGGCGGGACAGGAAGATCTCGTTGAAAGTGAGGATGCGATCACTCTGTTCGACATCTTCGCGAAGCAGTGGCATCAACTCATCGACCATTGCGCGGAAGTTGTCCGGCACGTCCTCCTTGAGTCCGCCGATGCGGAAGTAGTTGTGCATCATTCGGGCGCCGGACACCGCCTCAAACAACGCCTGAACACGCTCGCGTCCCCGGAACGAGAACATCACCGGCGTCATGGCGCCGGCGTCCAAACCCATGGTGCCAACGTAAAGCAGGTGGCTGGCGATGCGGTTGAGTTCGCACAGGATGACGCGGATGTATTCGGCGCGCTCGGGCACCTCCAGCCCCATCAGCTTTTCCACCGCCATGCAGTAGGCCAGTTCGTTGTTGAAGTTGCCGATGTAGTCCAGGCGGTCGAACAGGGTGACGACCTGGTGGTACTGTTCACCCTCACACAACTTCTCGGAGCCCCGGTGCAGGTATCCGATGTGCGGTTCGACGTCGACGATCTTTTCGCCGTCCACCCAAAGCACCATGCGGAAAACGCCGTGCGTGGACGGATGCTGCGGACCCATGTTGAGCAGCATCTCGACCGGTTGGGAGTCGGCGCGGACGCCTGTGTTCGTTGTTGCTTCGACCATAGTTTTCGTCGCGCAGTTGAGGCTACTGGGCCGATTGATCGCCGGCGGGGAACGGGGAACCTATGAACCTGAAACTGGGTTGCGGCGGCTCGACGAGGGCGCTCATCCAAACGTCGCCGTTGTCGTAGAAACCGGCCTCGATGAGGGTGTCTTCCAGCACGCCCATTTCCTCGCAGTCTTCCAGAAAGTTGCCCACCTGCCGGCGGAGGGCCAGCCTGGCGTCTTCGCGATTGTCGCCGAAAGCGGTGACTTCCAGTTCGGGGCAGTGGGCCGACCAACCGGACCCGGCGCGGGATTCCTCGATTTGGTACACGATACGGTCCATTCTTCAGTCGGAATCCTGCTCGTGGTCTTCCGGGTCCACGAATTGCAGGAGGATTTCGGTTTCTTCTTCCAGCGTTTCGAGACCCAGAGTTTCGCCCAGCTTGCCGGTGGTATCCATTCGTTCCAGCCAATTTCGCATGGCCTGCACGAGAGACTCCTGGGCCGCATCCGGCGTATTGCCGCTGCCCTCCAATTCGATGCCATCGACGGTGGCGATGAAACGGCCGCCATCGCTGGCCACGCGGGCGGTCAGATGGACGGTGCCGTCCTGAGTGTCTTGTTCCATGTCGGGCGCCGGGGTCACGTCAGAACTCCCGGTAATCGTAGAAATCGTACTCTTTGCGGCCGGGGAAACCCTCGAACTCAGGGTAGAGCAGCAGCGGTGAAAGGTCGGGATGTCCGTCGAATGTGACGCCGAACAGATCATGGGCCTCGCGCTCGTACCAGTCGGCGGCCGGCCATACGTCCGAAACCGTGGCCAGCGACGGAGCGTCGTATGACACCGTGGTTTTCACCACCAGCGAGTGTTCCAAAGCGAGGGAATGCAGGAAATAGACCAGCTCAAACCGTTCCTGATAATCGACGCACGCCAGACACAGGAGCATTTTGCAGTCCAGGCTGGCATCGTCCCGACAGGCGGTGCAGACGGCCGCGATGCTCTCCGATGGCACGGTGATCTGCGGCAAGTCTCCGAGAGCGCCCGGCGTTGGAGACCAACTACCAAGCGTCGCAACGGCTATGTCCAGAGTCGCCCGGCGAGCCGCCGGCAGCAACTCGACGGGATCGGGAGGCGGCTCGGCGTCTTCCGCAGGGGCATTACGCCTGGGTCGAGGCACCGCTGTCTCCTGCGTCCGCCATGATCTTTTCCTGGAGTTTCAGGATTCCGTAAAGCAAGGCCTCCGGGCGCGGCGGACAACCCGGCACGTACACGTCCACCGGGATGATGTGGTCAACACCCATCACCACGGAGTAGGAACGGTAGTAGGGGCCGCCGTTGGTGGCGCAACTGCCCATGGCGATGACCCACTTGGGTTCCGGCATCTGTTCGTAGAGCAGGCGGATGGGTTCCGCCATCTTTTTCACCACCGTGCCGGCCACTATCATCACGTCGGACTGGCGGGGCGAAGGCCAGGTTACGACCCCAAAACGGTCAAAGTCGTGGTGGGCCATGTAGGTGGAGATCATCTCGATGGCGCAGCAGGCCAGGCCGAAACTCAGGGTCCACAACGAGGACTTGCGCGCCATGGCGAACAACTGGTCGGTGGTGGCGGTTATGACGCCCGGGACGCGACCGTCGGTAGCCTGATTGAGCAGGCTGGGGCCGGGACGGTTCCCGGTACCGAGTATGATCTCGGTGGGTTGCGGAGGCAGTGCCAGGGGGGACCCAGGGTCGCCGGGTTGTGGGGTTATTTCTGCCAATCCAGCACCCCCTTGCGCCATCCGTATATGACGGCGAAGAACAGCATGGCCAGGAACAGGATCATGGCGTAAAACGGTATCGGGTTGCCGGCCGCCTTTTCCTGGATGAACACCACCGCCCACGGGAACAGGAACACCGCCTCAACGTCGAAGATCAGGAACAGAATGGCGAAGATGTAAAAGCGGATGTTGATGTTGGACCAGGCGAATGGAGTGGGCGGGATTCCGCATTCGTAGGTGGTCAACTTTTCCGCAGAACGGCGGCGAGCCGAAAGGAGTTGCGACCCTGCGAACATCGCGCCGATGGCCGCGAGAGCGATGATGATGGCGATTACCACCGCCAGCCAGTTTCCTGCGTAGGTGGCGGGATCGAAGATTTGCAACAGCGGGACGTTCAGATTCATCGGCGATCGGGATTGCGTGGGCCTTGCGTGTCAAACTGATTCATCGTAGCAACGGCCCCATTTAGTGTCAAATCACCGACAGTGTCAAATCACCGGCCAGCGCGGATCTCGGTTGACGAGAGGTCGGCGCGGAAAGCGGTTTCCGGTATGTCGGCGAACAGCGGATGGAACCCGGCGGGCAGGTTCACGTCGGCCAGGGTCCGGAAAACGCCGTCGGCGTCCGCTCGGCCGGCCACGGCGAAACGGCTGCCCTTGCCCCACATTTCGGCCAACGCCGTGAGCATGGCGGGTTCGGAGTCTCCGTAGTAGCGGGGTTCGATCAACCTGGTGGCGGTGTCCCATCCGATCACGAAACCGCAACCGGGGAACAGTTGGGCTTTCTTGTGGAAGGTTTCCGCCCGGGTCAGCACCACGGTTCCCACGTTTCGGAATTGCGCGACCCTGCGGTTGATTTCATCCACTGCCAGAGGTGGCTTGTCCACGTTGACCACGGCAAGTTCGTAGGCGACCGGCGCGCCTAAAATTTCTCCGGCCGCCGCGGCCAGCGCGCGATGCCCGTCGTGGAGGGGGTTGAACGAACCGGGCAGCATGGCCTGCGGTGGGTTGGCGTCAACAACCATGCTGCCATCAGGATGCACCGTCACCCACCCTGCGTCGCCGTCCAGCAGGCGCCGGATCGGGTCGGCGTGGCGGACGGTTTCCGTGGTGAGGGTTTCTGAGACAGCGAGGCGCAGGTCGATCTCGGCGTCAACGCCGCAGGCGCGAGCCAGGGCGGTCACCACTAAACGACTCACGACATCCTCTTCGCCGGCGCGTTCCCGCAATCCCTTTTCCAGAAACAGCGAGTCGGTGGTCACGCCGGAATCGTCCCACGTCGCAATGTAGGCGCGGTGATCGCCCCGCTTGGTGCGGTCGGTGGCGATGGTAGCGGTGCAGCCCAGGCCGACCACAGGCACATCGGTTTCGCGCAGCGCCGCCGCCCGCTGCCACGCCGATTGAGCCATGCGGCACGCGGTGTCGGTGGATACGGTTTGTTCCGGGGCGTATCCTCCCAGGAAGTCGGTCATGGCCAGGTAGCCGTAGGGAACGCGGGTTTCCAGCACCGTGCGGGACGCGCCGCCCACGCCCAACAGCCACGCCAGGGCATAGTTGCCGGCGCCGGCAACCGCCAACACGGCCTGCTGAGGTGTTCCGTGGATCCGCGTGACCACGTCGGTGATTCCAGCGTCCATGTAAAGATCAGCCATCTTCGAGACCTGCCGGTGATGATTGCGGGCGCGCCGCTCCGGGTTGCGCCGCTGGCGTCATTATAGACCGGAATACACGCTTGAGTGGGTCAGCCGGAGCGTCAGATGCGATTGCTCCACGCCGACGGGTCTATGTTGTTCATGGTGGTGAGCGAGGCGTCGATTTCCCCGGCTATTTTCCGGTCCCATTCGTCGGCCCAATGCTGTGGGATTCGGGGCCGGGCGTCGCGCCAGGTCATGCGCTCGCCGCCGTTGGTTTTGGCGGACACGACGTCGACCAGGAATGCGGTCATGTCGCCGCCGTCCATGGCGTTGATCACGCGGCAGTCCAGATGCCCGAAACAATTCTCCAGGAGTGGGGAGCCGGTTGCTCCGGTGGCGTATGGAACATCCTGGAGTTTGTCGACGTCGCGGCCGGAGCGCATCCCCAGTTCCCAGATGAGCGGCAACTGATTTTGTTCGAGGAAATTGATCGCCAGGACGCCGCCGGATGCGATGAGATCGTGGGTGTGGTTGGTGTGATAGATCTGAACGATCAGGCGGGGCCGATGCAATACGATGGAAGCGGACGTGATGGCCACCGCAATCTGGGCGTTGGCAACGCCGTTGTGGCTGGTGGAAACTGCAGCCAGCGGCGCGGTGAGCCCCGCCAGCATCGGGCCGCAATCATCAGGGTTGATGTCGGGGGCAGTCGAAGGCATACGAATCAGCCGCCACGTTGCGCTCGGTTGAGCCTGGCGCTACCAGTCAGGGTGTGAATCGGCGCGTTCACTGGAGGTGATGCGAGTTTGATCGGAGCCGTCGCGTTCCATGTAGAGGATCTCCGCGTTGCCGTAAGCGTAAGACACGAACGCGATCTTGTCTCCCTCCGCTGACCATTCCGGCATGAGGTCGTCGGCAGTGTTATAGGTCAGTTGACTGCGCTCCGAACCGTCCACCAACACGGTGAAAATTTCCGACTGGTCGTCGAAATGCACGACGAAGGCGAGCCGGCGACCATCTGCCGACCATGCGGGGTCGGTTTCATCGTACAGGTCGTCGGAAACGGCCACCTCATCGGTATCGTCGGCCCAGTCGTCGGAATCGGTGGGACGCAGGACATACACGTCGTTGCCATCGCCGGTGTCGCGCAGGAAGGCGATGCGGTCGCCCTTGGGAGACCATACCGGGTTGGTGTCGGGGCCGTCGGTCAGTTCGATGAGGTTGACGCCGGTGGGGTTGCGGAGCAGCAGGCCGTCGCGTCCCCGTTCGGTGAACACCAGCCACTGCCCATCGGGGGACCAGTCGCCGATGCGCTCGCGTTCGTCGCTGAAGGTGAGCCGGGTTTCCTGCTTGGTATCCAGTTGGACCATGTAGATGTCCGGGGTGCCCTCGGAGTCGGACACGTAGGCGATACGGTCGGCATCCGGAGCCCAGACGGGGGGCTGGTCCTCATCGACGTCGGACACCAGGAGCTCGGTTTCGCCGGTTTCCACGTTGTGGAGCATCAGCAGCCCCACGGACCCGCCCTCGACCCATGCGAGGTGCGTCTGTCCCGGAGCCCAGCTCAGGGATTGGGCATTCGCGTTGCGGGGGGACACGTTGGTCGGATCACCGTCGTGCCGGTCGATCCATACTTCAGACTCGCCGTCCTCGGACGAGATGTAAGCGACCGGCTGCAAGCCGCCGCCACCGAACCAGTTGCCCACAAAACAACCCGACGCCAGGGACAGGCACAGGAATAACGCCATCAGAATCACCGGTCGTCCAATGCTGAACAAGCGGTCCAAAATGAACAAGTTGTGGGTCTTGAATTTCATGGCGCCAGTAGAAACTCTGCGGTGTGAGGCGGTTTGCGTGACTGCATTATACCGACAGGCCGGCACTTCCCATACCTGCGCCATTGACCGATTCGGGTGATTGCCGGCGACGAATTGACGGCGCAGGGCAGTGGAGCAAAGGCGAAGTCTCCAGGGATGGGGTAAAATCGCGCACGAACAGCCGCGAACACCCACCGCACGAGGTTCTCACCAGAAGACTGCCATGGTCAATCAAACACCCGATAACCCTGCCGCCGTTCCGGGATGCGTTTTCTGCGAAATAGTGGCGGGCCGCGAACCGGCGCGCATACGCTACCTGGACAATGACATCATCGCGATCGTGAACCGCCTGACGTGGGTCCCGATCATGCTGCTGGTGATGCCGCGTCGCCACATGTCGCAACTGGAGATGTGGAGCAGCGGCATCATGACCCGGCTGGGCGACGTTGCGGCCACGCTGGGCTGCATGTACTGCCCCAACGGTTTTCGCATCCTGTCGAATTTCGGATATGATGGACTGCAAAGTCAACCCCACGGTCATCTGCACGTGATCGGCGGCCAGTTCCTTGGTCACTACGCATGATGTGGGCCAACGTATTCACAGGTAATTGACCAATCAAGGAGAGCGCATCGCAATGCCTGAAACGATCCTTTACGAAAAGACCGCCGCCGACAACCACGTTGCCATCATCACGCTGAACCGGCCGGAGGCGTCCAACGCCATCAACCGGCAGTTGCGCCGGGAATTGCAGGAAGTCATCAACCATTTCGACCATGAGGACGACGAGGCCTGGGTGGCAGTGGTCACCGGATCGGGCCGCAACTTCTGCGCCGGCCGCGACCTCAAGGAGCGCGCATCGGACAACGCCGAAGGCGTTCAGGCGCGCGCCGAAAACAGTATGTCGCCCAATAAGCCGCACATGTGGGAGCGGCCGGCCAAGCCCCTGGTTGCGGCCGTGAACGGCGCCGCCGCCGCCGGTGGTTGGTCCATTGCGCAGATGTGCGACGTGCGACTGGCCGCCGACAACGCGCGTTTGGGCATCACCGAAACGAAGTGGAGCCTGATGCCTCCCTTCGCGGTGGAACTGACCAAGATGATCGGCATTTCCAACGTCCTGGAACTGGTTATGACCGCCGACCTGCTGCCGGCCGAGCGAGTCAAGGAAATGGGGTTTCTGAACAAGGTGGTGCCGGCGGATGAACTTTTGCCGGAAGCGATCAAAATGGCGGAGAGCATCGCGCAGAACGCGCCGCTGGCGGTCCGCACCATCAAGGACCTGGCCTACAACAGCCTGGATATGTCCATTGCCGAGATCAGCGCCAGGACCTACGTCGCCTACGACTACATCCTGACCACGCAGGACAGCAAGGAAGGCCCGCGTGCCTTCGCCGAGAAGCGGCGCCCCAACTGGCAGCTGAAGTAGAGGCACGATCAACCCGGCGCCGCAAAACCAACCATCCAAATTACCAACAATATGACGCCCGGCAAGGAGCACCGCCATGACCACACAGGTACAGCCCAAGAGTAAAACCGTAAACGCCAACGGGATAAACATTCACTACCTCGACTGGGGCGCCGAAGGCAACCCGCCGCTGGTGATGCTGCACGGCCTGCGGGGCCACGCCAACGTGTGGGCGGACGTCGCGGAATCGCTGTGCGGCGAGTACCACGTGTACTCCATGGACCAGCGCGGGCGCGGCGACACCGACCACGCTCCCGGCGGCGACTATTCCAGCGACGCGTTCGTCGAAGACCTGAAGGGGCTGGTGGATGCGCTGGGACTGGACAAGTTCATCCTGTTCGGCCATTCGATGGGCGGACGGAACAGCATGGCGTTCGGCGGCAAGTATCCCGAACGGCTGGAGAAGCTGTGCATCGTGGACATCGGCCCGCGCATCGAGGCGACCGGCGGCAACCGGATTACCGAGGAGCTGCGGAACATACCGCCGCAGTTCGACAACTTCGAGGACGCGCTAGCACACGTTCAGACCGGAAACCGCTTCGCATCCGAGCCGGTGATGCGTCGGCGCCTGGCCGGCCAGACCAAAGTGGCATCGGACGGCACGGTGAGCTGGAAATTTGACCCGGCCATCCGCGAGCAGCGGATCAACGGGACGGCGGCGCCGGCAGTCGATCTGTGGCCCGCGCTGGAAGAGATCAAGTGCCCGACGCTGGTGGTGCGCGGAACGGAAACCGACCTGCTCACCGAGGAGACCGCGCAGCAGATGATCGACACCCTGGCTCAGGGTTCGCTGGTGCAGATCCAGCGAGCCGGCCACATGGTGTTCGAGGACAATCCCGGCGATTTCATAGACGCCGTAAAGGGTTGGTTGAACGGCTAACCCCACTCGGTCGCAACGTGGAGCGCTCCGCCGGGGTGTCCCGGCGGAGCGCTTCGTCTGTGCTACAATCCGAGCATCCCTGAGTTGCGGCAGGAACGCCGCCGAGGTCTCGCAGCCATGAAAATCTCATTCTTCCATCTGATGCCATACCAGGACCTGCCCGACGATTTCGCCGAGCAGCACCATTCGGCGTGGGTTGACCTGCCCAACGAAAACTTCGACCCGGCCAAGGGCAACGAGTATTACGCGCAGTATATCGACCAACTGCGCTACGCCGATGAGGTTGGATTTGACGGCATCTGCGTCAACGAGCACCACAACAACGCCTACGGAATCATGCCATCGCCCAACCTGATCGCGTCGGTGCTGGCCAACAGCACGAACAAC
>CAZCZB010000009.1:0-77987 GCA_964502995.1 uncultured Dehalococcoidia bacterium | reverse complement strand
ACCAGCGGGCACACCCTGGCCTGGACTCTTGACCAGTTCAAGTCCGGCAACCTGGCCAACATGATCGACCGCGCCGGCTACCCCACCGTCGCCGCCAACGTCGACAACGACCTCGTCCAGGCGGTCGTCCCTGCCATGGAGGAGAAGGCCTGGGCCCTGGTTGGCACCAACCAACAGTAAGCCCTGCAAGCCATCGGCAAGCAGCAGGGGCGGGTCTGAGACCCGCCCCTCGTTCGTTCCACGAGGCGGTTACCCCGCGAATCACATCATCGTGTACCCGCCCGACACGCTAAGCGTCTGCCCCGTGATGAAGCTTGCCGCGTCCGATGCCAGGAACACCACCGCGTTGGCCACCTCCTGCGCGGTACCCATGCGGCGCAGCGGATATGCCCGCTTGACCCGTTCCAGGACGTCGTCGGTGAAAAGTTCCTCCATGCCCTGGCTCCACATGCTGTCCGAACTGGCGACCTCCGACTGCGGCGGAACCACCAGGCCGGGACACACCATGTTGAAACGCAACCCGTAACGTCCCGTTTCGCGTGCCAGCGATTTGCTGAGGGCAATCACCCCCGCCTTGCACGCCGAATAAACCGCCTCGCGGTACTCGCCCATTCGTCCGGCGTCGCTGCTGATGCTGACCACCGCGCCCTGTTGGCGTTCCACCATGTGCGGCAACACCGAGTGGATGCAGTTGATCGCGCCCCACAGGTTCACGTCCACCTCTTTGACGTGTTCCGCGCGCTCCTTGTCGAGAAACAGCCGATCCACCGTCCAGCCGACGTTGTTGACCAAGACGTCCACGCAGCCCAGACGTGCGACCGCCTCAGCGATCATGGCATCGGTGTTCGCCTGGTCGGTCACGTCGGCATCGATCACGGTCGCGGTGGCGCCGGTGTTCATTGCCGCCACTTCGTCCGCGACTTTCCTGCCCGCATCCGGATTCAGCTCAGCGATTGCGAGGTTGCACCCTTCCTCAGCGAACGCCAGGGTTATGGCGCGGCCTATGTTGTTGCCGCCACCGGTCACGATGACATTTTTGCCTTTCAATCCCAGTTCCAAGGGTTATGTCCTCCCGTTTTCTTGTTGTTCGAGAATGCGGCGCAGCGTGTACAGGTTCGCCACGTCGGCGCGGTTGTATTCCAGCAAAAGGTCCAGCGCCGCGGGGTTGCGATCGTCGATGTACCTCCACCACAATTCGATGGCGTCGCCGCCGTCGATCTCCGGCAGACCGTCCCGGCCGATGCCCAACTGGCGTTCGATGCGTTTCAGGCCGCCGCGCAATCCGGCGCGCCGACAGGTGTACATCAGGTCCTCATGATCGAAACGCTGACGCAGGTCAATACCGGGCCGCCACGCCAGGAAGGGCAGGTCGAAACTGCTCCCATTGAAGGTGTAAAGAGTGGTTACGCCTTCCAGGACGTGTCGTATGGCGTCAGCGGTGATGTCGTCGCCCACCAACTGCTCGACCGACCAATCACCGGGAAAATCGATGGCGATGCCTACCACCGTGGGATAGGAACTCCCGCCGATGAAACCGGTGGTCTCGATGTCCAGGTAGGCGTCCAAGCCTGTGATCAGTGCCGGAAATGGCGAACGCCGGTGAATACCATGGCGATGCCGGCCGCGTCGGCAGCCGCGATCACCTCGTCGTCCCTGATGGAACCACCGGGCTGCACGATAGCGGTGATGCCCGCCTCGGCAGCCAGCTCAATGTTGTCGGGGAACGGGAAGAAGGCATCCGATGCCAGAACGCATCCCGCCGCCTTGTCGCCCGCCGCCCGCTGCGACAGATGCACGCTGACCACCCGGTTGGGTTGGCCGGCGCCCATTCCCACCAACTGCCGATCTTTTACAAACGCAATGGCGTTTGACTTGATGTGCTTCACCGCGGTCCACGCAAACGCAAGATCAGACAATTCAGCGGCGGTCGGCGCGCGCTGGGTAGCCGTCTGCCAACTTTGCGGGTCTTCCGCGATAGCGTCGGGTGTTTGCACGAGCATACCGCCACTCAACGGCCGCACGTCGTAGTCGTTGCCCCCCGAGGACGCCTCGGACGGTTCCACGGCGAGAATCCGGAGGTTCCGCTTGCGCTGCAGGATTTCCAGCGCATCGCCGTCGTAGCCCGGCGCCACCACCACTTCGTAGAACACCGAGTCCATCGCTTCGGCCGCCTTCGCAGTGACGCGGCGGTTGAACCCGACGATGCCACCGAAAGCGGAGACAGGATCTCCCTCGTAGGCCAATTGGTACGCCTGCGCCAGGTCGTCCCGGGACGCCAGCCCACACGGGTTGGCGTGCTTGATCACGCACACCGCAGGGTCGCCATAGTCGCTGACAGTACGCCAGGCAGCGTCAGCGTCCATCAGGTTGTTGAACGACAGCTCGCGGCCATGAAGTTGCCGGGCCCGGGCCAGTCCGCCAGCGCCGCCGGCGGAGGGTACGTACAGCGCACCCTTCTGATGGGGGTTTTCGCCATACCGGAGCGACGATACCCTGGTCAACCCGATGGTGACCTGCTCCGGCATCTCGTCCGATTCATCCGCGTCCTGGCCCAGATAGCTGGCGACCGCGGCGTCGTACACGGCAACGTGCTGGAAGGCCTTGGCCGCCAGGCTGCGTCGTTGTTCCCCACTCAATCCATCGCCGCAGAGCGCATCGGCCACCCAACCGTAATCGCCGGGATCGACGACAACGGCAACGGAAGGGAAGTTCTTGGCAGCCGCGCGCAGCATGGTCGGCCCGCCAATATCGATATTCTCCAGCGCGTCGTCCAGGGTGACGCCCGCCCTGCTGATCGTTTCGACGAACGGGTAGAGATTCACCACCACCACATCGATCGTGTCGATGCCGTGCTGTGCCAGTTCATCCATGTGGTCGGCAGAGTCCCGCCGCGCCAGCAGCCCGCCGTGGATAACCGGGTGCAGGGTTTTGACCCGACCTTCCAGAATCTCCGGCGAACCCGTTACGTCCGCCACCTGCCTGACAGCCACCCCCGCGTCGGCGAGGCTGCGGTGCGTGCCACCCGTGCTGATGAGTTCGTAACCTGCGTTTGCCAGACGGCCGCCAAATTTTTCAATACCCGTTTTGTCGAATACGCTCAGTAAGGCTTTCAATTACCGTAAATCTCCCTTTTTGATTTCGGCGGCGGGTTCAGAAACCTCCACCGCCGGCTCCACCGTCGAAGCCCCCGAATCCACCTGAGTCGATGTTGTGGTTGATGTGCCCGGCATCACCCATGTGGTTCATGTGTCCCGCGTCAATGTTGGACGTGCTGTCGTGGTGGCCGGCATACCAGATCAGGCCGATCGGCCCCCATGCCCACCAGGGGCGCATCACATCGTAGGTCGAGTCCTCTTCGCGGCGGGGCCTGTTGTTTCGTCGGAATAGTGAATTCAGTCCCATGATCTCGCCTCCTCGGCCCGGTTCAGCCTTTGCGGAAGATTGTTCCGTTGTCCCCTTCTCTCTCGATAATGCGTCCGACTTCCACGGCGTCCTCAATGCCGTTCAGCATCGCCGTTGCCCCCTCTTCATCACAAACCGCCACCATGCCAAGTCCCATATTGAACACGCGATACATCTCAGTTTCCGCCACGTTGCCGGCGTGCTGTATGGCCTTGAAGATGGGGAGGACTTCCCAGGAACCGATGCGGAATTCCGCCGCAACAGTGCGCGGCAGGGACGCCGGCATCTTTCCCGGCAACCCGCCTCCGGTTATGTGGCTCAATGCCTTGATCCGATCCAGGTATGGCGAAAGCAAGGGGTAGTAGGCGCGATGCCTCACCATCAACTCGTCCCCCAGGTTCCGTTCAAGCCCGGCGCAGGGTCGGAACAACGCGCCGGGATCGTCGTCCAGGTTGAACGCGCTGCGAACCAGCGAGAACCCGTTGGTATGCACGCCGCTGGACGGTATCCCGATCAGTCTGTCTCCCGGGACCACCGCGCTGCCGTCGATCAACCGATCGCGTTCCACGGCGCCGACCACGAACCCCGCCAGGTCGAAATCGGAAGCGCCATATACGCCGGGGAGTTGCGCGGTTTCACCGCCGATCAACGCGCACTCAGCTTCCCGGCAACCCCACACGATGCCTCGCATCAGCATTTCCATGCGGTGTTCGTCGTACTCGGTGAATGAAACGTAGTCCAGGAAGAACAGAGGCCGGGCGCCCTTGGTGAGAATATCGTTCACGTTGAGGGTGACCAGATCCTGTCCCACACCTTCAAAATGCCCCATCTGCGCCGCGATCTTGAGCTTGGTGCCCACCCCGTCGGTGCCGGCGACCATAACCGGTTCCGCGTATTTGCCCAGCGCGAACAGTCCCGCGAAACCCCCGCCGCCGTCCAAAACCTCCGGACCGTGGGTCAGGGATGCGAAGGCCTTGATGCGGTCCTTCAGGCCGTCCATAGCGTCCAGCGAAACGCCGGCGGCTTCGTAGGCGCCGATTCCCCGGGTGTTCACCTCAACCTCACCCGGCTTCCGTCAGGAGGCCACACGTTCCAGGGCCAGCTTGGAGAAGTCCAACTGCACGGGCACGGGGTAGGTTCCCGTGAAACAGGCGTCGCAGAATCCGCCTTTCGTGCCTCCCGCCACACCCAGCAAGCCGTTCACGCTGAGGTACCCCAGGGAGTCCGCGCCGGTCAGTTCGCGTATTTCGTCAATGGACTTGTTCGCGGCGATCAGTTCCTGCCGGGTCGCCATATCAACGCCAAGGTAGCAGGGGTGCTTGATTGGCGGCGCGCACACCCGCAGGTGTATCTCCGTAGCCCCGGCCTTTCGCAGCAGTTCCACCACGTGCGGGGTGGTGGTGCCCCGGACGATGCTGTCATCCACCACCACCAGGCGTTTGCCGCGGAGGACTGATGGCATCGGATTGAACTTCTGCCGAACGCCCCGGTCCCGCCGCTGCTGCTCCGGCTCGATGAAAGTACGCCCGACGTACCGGTTCCTGACCAGTCCGTTGGCGAATGGGATGCCCGACTCCTTCGAGAAGCCCCCGGCGGCCGACGTGGATGAGTCGGGGATCCCGATCACAAGGTCGGCGTCCGCCGGGTATTCGCGTGCCAGTTGAGCGCCCATTTCTTCGCGAACGGTGTGCATCAGCCGATCGTCCATCACGCTGTCGGGACGGGCGAAATATATCCACTCGAACACGCAGAGCGCCCGTTCGCGTTTGGTTTCGCCCTCATAGACCTCATGATGTACGCCTGACCGTGTTACGACCACCACTTCGCCGGGCTCCAGCTCGCGCACGAACTCGGCCTGCATGTGATCAAGCGCGCAGGTCTCCGAGGCGAACACCCAGCCGTCGCCCTGGTCAGACGGCAGCTTACCCAGACAAAGGGGCCTGATACCCAACGGGTCGCGAGCGGCAATCACCGAATCGGGAGTCAGGATAGCCAGCGAAAATGCGCCATCCATCAGCCTCATCGCATGGAACAGCCGCTCAGGCCATGTCGAACCCGGTGCATTGGCAAGCAGGTGCGCGATGACCTCGGTGTCGGTGGTCGTGTCGAACCGGCAGCCGCTCCGGTCAATCAACTGGTTGCGCAGTTGCACCGAGTTGATGATGTTGCCGTTGTGCGCGATTGCCAGTTTTCCGTTGGTGCCCGTAGCGACAATAGGCTGCGCGTTGCAGGGGTCGCTGGCGCCGGTGGTGGAATAGCGGGTATGCCCGATAGCCATATCGCCGGTGATCCGGTCCAGATCAACATCGCTGAACGCTTCCGAAACCAGACCCATGCCGGTTTGCAGGTGAATCACACCATCGTCTGCCGTGGCCACTCCAGCCGATTCCTGGCCGCGGTGCTGCAAAGCGAACAGGCCCACCGCCGTCAGCGTCGCGCTGTGTGTGCCCGGATTGAATATGCCGACGATTCCGCACGCCTCCGTGGGGTGGTCATGCGGGGAATTATCCATAGCGTCAGCAGACCTGTAGATCATGGCTGCATTCTATTGTTCCAGTCGTTGGCGGTCAACGGCATCGAGGCGCCGGAACCGCGATTCAGTCGCGTTCCGGAATAATCTGTACCTTGCGGCTGTCTCCAAAACCCACGCTTTCTGTGCGAATACCCTCCCTGGTATCCAGGAAAAGGTGGATCACGCGCCGGTCGGACGGAGTCATGGGTTCCAGCGTGATGCTGCGGCCGGTCTGAATAACCCGATTCGCAACCCGGTCGGCCATTTCCCGCAGAGAGTCCTCGCGCCGCTGGCGGTACTGTTCAACGTCCAGCGCGACGCGGATATTCTCCTGTTCGAACTGCTGTCGAACGATGCTCTGCACAATAAACTGCAACGATTGCAGCGTATTTCCGCGCCGTCCGATCAGCAGCCCGGAATCCGGCCCGTTGATATCGATAACCGGGCCGCCCGTGAACTCGTCATTTTCAGACCTGAGCGTAACTTCAACATCCGCGCCGACCGTTTCCAGGATGCGCTCAACCGCCTGCACCGCAGCGCCGGCGGGGGTGTCGGCAGAAATATCGGCGGGCCGGACGCGTTCTGCGGCCTCGATTACATCGTCGTCGTCGCGGTCGTCTTCGTCGTCGTAGTCGCCGTAGTCGGCCTCGTCGTAGTCGTCCTCATCCACAGCATCCGGTTCTTCCTCCGGAATGTCGGCGCCCAGGCGGGTAACCCTGACTTCGGCGAGTTCCCCGCCAATGCCCAGGAACCCCTGCCGGCCCCTATTTAGTATTTCTACCTCTACCTCGCTGCGGTCGACGCCTAGTGCTGCGAGCGCCTGCTCTTCGGCCTCTTCTACGGTTCTCCCGGTTTGTATTATCTGATCCATCACTGCTACCTTCCTCAGGTTCAGGGGCGGCCGTTGGCGTCGCGGCTTCCGCGGGTTCGTCGCCGCGTCGTGGGAACAATGGGAACAGCGGCCCCCAACCGGTAATGAAATACTGTATTCCGATTCCGATGAGGTTGGATACCACCCAATACAGCGGCAATCCGCTGGGCCAACCCAGCGAGAACGCCCCCAGGAATATGGGCATCATCCACAGCATCATCGTCTGGCTGGACTGTTGACGCGGATCCGGAGACGGCATCTGCGTCATTTTTTGTTGTACCCAGGTGCTCGCCGCAACCAGAACCGGCATGACAATGGGCGACGGATCCGGCCGGCTCAAATCCAGCCAAAGGAACCCGTTGTTCACCGGAATGGCGGCATGGATGGGAACGAACGTGATCCATGAGTACAACTTGTCGGACAGGTTGACCAGATCCTCCGGGTTGTTGAACAGGGTCTGAATCAACACCCGGAACAGGCCGATCAGTATCGGCATCTGGATTATCAGCGGCCCCAGGCAGCCTATGGGGCTGACTCCGCTTTCGCGGTACAGCCGCATCGTCTCCTGGGAAATGCGTTGGCGGTCGCCGGCGTAGCGCTCCTGGATCTCGCGAACCCTCGGCTGCAATCCGGTCATGGAACGCATCTGGCGCAGTTGCCGCACCGTGAGCGGAATGGTGGCCACGCGAACCAACACGGTGAACAGGATGATGGCCAACCCCATCTGGGAGAAGCACAGGACGTACAACACCAGCAGGGTGTTGAGCATCGGCCTGATGATGATCTCTCTCCAGAGATCGCCGAAGATGGCGAAGACTTCCACTTATATCGTCCTGTCCACTATGCCGCCGATCTGGTGGCTAGTTGCACCCGGTCTGTTCGCTGGTGTCGTAGCACCAAAGGATGTTGATCCCCGAAAGGACCTGAACCCGGCGCACCTTGCCGTCATCGGATCCTACGTACACGGAATCGGCGGCAATGGGTAAACCGTTTTCGACGCGGTCCGGCGGGCTGGCCAATCTTGCCTTGACCTCGGCGTCGCCGACCCTGAGCGATGCTATCTCCTGGGCGGCGCCGTGAGATTGCTCGGTGGCGCGCAGCACCGACAACTTGCCGTTCACGGTAGATACCACGATTCCCCGCTCCAGCAACACCGGGCTGGATACTATCGGTTCGCCCAGGTCGTATTGCCACAGCAGGACTCCGTTTTCATCCAGGGCGTACACATTCCCGTCCATCGAGGGAGCGTAGATCGCGCGCCCGGACGCGACCGGCGTGGCCCACCACCAGTTGTCGGAGGAGAACTGCCAACGCAACTGGCCGTCGTTCAACCCGATCCCGTACAGTTGGCGGTCAAAGGATCCCACCACCAGAGTCGTCCTGTGTATCAGCGGGGAGGCCACCACGGCGGCGCCGGTTTCAAACTGCCAGATCAATTCGCCGGTTTGCAAACTGACCGCGTACACGTTGCCGTCTTGCGAGCCGAAATACGCCACGCCGTTTCTGATCACCGGTGTGGACCAAATTTCTCCCTCGGTAACAAAGGGCGACCAGTGCAGGCCCTCGCCGGTCAGGGCGTTGTAGGCGTACAAACCGCCGTCTTCGGAGCCCACGGCTACGATGCCGCCCGCTTCGTCGAGGGCGGGGCTGCCCACCAACGGCACCATTTCATCGTCTTCAATCTGCGGACGGCGCCAAACCGTTTGCGGCGGGCCGCCGGTGGCGGACGTGTCGATCGCATAAAGGAACCCGTCGATCCCTGAGACGTAAACGTATCTGCCCACTGCCGGGTTGTTGTACGAACCCAGGAATCCATCTTCGCCTCCGACCGCCGAGACCCACCGGGTGCTGACGCCCTCCGGGCCCAAATCGTTCAGGGCGAATATCTGTCCGTTCAGGGTTGACGCGTACACAACCCCGTTGCTTACGGAAACCGCTCCCCAACCCTTGGTTGAGGCTCCCAAATTGGGCGTACATCCCATGAGCGCCAGCATGGCCAACGCGACCAGCAACGCCATTGCAACGAGGTTGACCCTGTTACGGGTCAGGATGCGGGAGGGCGGGAAGTTCAAATGCATGACAAAAAGTGGGCGCGATCAGGTAACCGGGTCGAAACCCTGGCCGCCCAATGGCTGGCAGCGCGCCAGGCGCCTGATGGTCAACCAACTGCCTCGGGCTACGCCATATCGCTCGATAGCTTCGAGAGCATAATGGGAACACGTGGGATGGTACCGGCACATCGAGGGGAGATAAGGAGATACGGCCCTCTGGTAAAGCTTGATCGACAGGATCGCAACGGTTTTCACGAGTTGCGCTCCGGGCGGATCAACTTGCTGCGGCGCGTCAGGTCGGCAACCGCGTGCTGCAACTTGCCGAACTCGGCCTCGCCGGCGCCACGCCTCGCCATGATGACAACATCCCATCCGGGATTAATTTGAGAGTTCCGCAACAATTCCCGCAACCGCCGCTTCACCCGGTTCCTCACCACGGCGTTACCCACGCGCTTTCCGGCAACGAAACAGAATCGCGAATGATCCAGTCCGTTGGGATTGGTGCGAAAAACAAGCAACCTGTTGGCGGCGCTCCGACCGCTGCGATGCACGGCGGAAATCCGGGATTCGCCAGTCAGCCGGTGGTGTCGTTGCATCGATGTTCAGCGTAGAGTCCCGCACAATTGCGCGGAACCCTGACTAAACGGCCAACCGGTGCCGGCCCTTAAAGCGGCGCCGGCGCAGAACAGCGCGACCGTCTGAGGTGCGGGAACGAGAGCGGAAACCATGCACTCTCGCACGGCGTCGCTTTTTGGGCTGATAAGTTCGTTTCGGCATTCTGTTACTCCGGCGGTCTTCAATACTACTGCCATTGCTCTATCACGTCAAGAATTGTAGCGCGCTTCGAAACGGGTTTCATACTGTTTTCCGCCCGTGCCGAAATACCCCTTAAGTCGCAAGGAACACTGTATCGCCTCCGGAAAACGTGCATTGATGGCGGGCTTCAAATCAAGGTCGTCAAGGATACAGCCAACTCAGACGGTTACATCAAGCCACGACCTTCGCTATAATCCCCCCACAAACGAGTCAACCAAGGGGTGTGCGACGATGAAGGAACGTTACGAACAGGAAATCGAGCAACTCCTAAACGAGCTGGATTCAGAACCGGCAGACGAGGCCGCCACTCGCCCGACGGCCAATCAAGCCAAGCCGCTGGACGATCAACCTTCGCCATATACCCCTAAACCCAAACGCAGCGGGCCCGTGGTATCACCCAACAAGCTGGCTTTGGGCGGGATCATATTGGCGGCCCTGGGACTGTTGCCCCTGCTGCCGGTGTGGACTTCCTTGGCCGGGCTCGCCGTATTGGCCGTGGCCGTGGCGTGGATGTTCATCCAGCGCATGGGCTCCGGCCAGCCGGCTTACTGGCGAGGCCGCCGGGTTGACGAGCCTGCGCAGGGAACCTGGCAGCGGTTCCGCCAATGGCTTTCCCGCTGATTACCAGCCGATCGCTGCCCCGTCCTTCCGGGGCTCGCTGCCGCCACTGATTACGCCGCTGTCGGGATCTCGGCTGATAACCTGACCGCCGCCCATTCCACCGGCGCCGCCGCGACCCGGCCCGTGCATCACATTGACCCGGTGGCCACGGCGGTATAGTTCGGTAGCCACGTCGCTGCTGACGTCGCCTTCCAGCCATACCGAATCGCCGACCACCTGGAACCGCAGCGCGTCCAGAGCGCCCTGCGAGTCCATCCCGAAGTCGACCATGTTGGTGATGACTTGCAGGTGTCCCTGCGGCTGCATGAACCCGCCCATGACGCCGTAACTCAGCCACAACTCGCCATTCCGGGTCGCCATCGCGGGAATTATCGTGTGGAACGGGCGCTTGCCACCGGCCAGGGCGTTGGGATGCTCCGGGTCCAGTTCGAACAATGACGCCCTGTTGTGCAGCACCACGCCCGTGCCCGGAGCAACCAGTCCCGACCCGAAGTTGGCGAAAACGCTGTTGATCAGCGAGCAGGCGTTGCCGTCGCCGTCCACCACGCTGATATACACCGTGTCGCTCCCCGGCACCATCTTGCCGTAGGGAACGGTTCGCATGGCCGCCGTTGGGTCAATCAGCGCGCGCCGTCCGTCGGCGTATTTTTTGGATGTCCACATTTCGACGGGGACATCGGCGCACCGCGGATCGGCCAGGTATCGGAACGCATCGGCGAATCCCAACCGGGTGGCCTCGATGAGGTGGTGGTATCGTTCCGCACTCTGTTCGCCCATGCCGGCGATGTCGAAACCCTCGGCAATGTTGAGAGCTTCCAGCGCGATGATTCCCTGCCCGTTGGGTGGACACTCCCAGCATGTGACACCCCGGTAGTCCGTCTGGATGGGTTCGTCCCAGTCGGAGTGATGTTTCGCCATGTCTTCTTCGGTAAGCCAGCCGCCCTGCTCCTGCACGAAGCTGGCAACCGCCTTTGCAATCGGGCCGGTGTAAAAGGCCTCGCTGCCGCCCTCAGCCACCGCGCGCAGGGTCTTGGCCAGCGTGGGCATCCGCATCATTTCGCCCTCTCGCGGCGCACGGCCGTTCACGAGCATCTCCTGACCCGAGGGGAGCGCGGCCAGCTTGTCTTCCTGTTGTTCCCACTGGTATCCGATTATGTCGCTGACGGGAAACCCGTTCTCCGCGTAGTCAATCGCGGGCGCCAAAACATCGGGCAGGCTCATGGTGCCCTCGGATTCCAGCAGCACTTCCCATCCATGGACGGTGCCGGGCACGGAAACCGACAGCGGACCGAATCCCGGCATCCGGCTGATTCCCCTGCCTTTCAACTCGTCGATGCTGGCGGCCATCGGGGCCCTGCCGCTGCCGTTCAGCGCGACCACGTCCTTGCGTTTCGCATTCCAGATGAGCGCGAACACGTCGCCGCCGACGCCGGTTGACATCGGCTCCACCACGTTCAGCGTCGCTGCGGTTGCGACGGCAGCGTCAACCGCGTTGCCGCCCGCCATGAGGATTCGCACACCGGCCATGGACGCCAGGGGCTGGCTGGTGGCGACCATGCCGTTGGTAGCATGAACGGTGGAACGTCGGGAGTTGAAAAACATTGCTGGACTCCGGTAGCAAGTGTGGTTTGGCTGATGTTCCGTCTTTGTACACCCGCGCCGCACGATTGACAAGCCGCTCGGCCGCCCCCGGCAGGGAGGCACGCCGGGGATTCTCTCCGGGCGTGGGCTACCAATGGGGACTGGGCGGGTGTATAATCTCGCAGGTTTAGTATCCGCTGGGCCCAGCACGGCCAGCGTCGAAATCCGGGCCTTTAGTCCAACCATCCTTGGCAACCGGTGGCGGCCCGCGGAACCCATTTGCTGAGGAGGAGATTATGCCAGAATCTGCCAAAATCATTTACACCGAAACCGACGAGGCTCCCTACCTCGCCACACACTCCCTGCTGCCCATTCTCCAGGCGTTCACCAAGGGATCGGGCATCGAACTGGAAACGTGGGACATTTCGCTGTCCGGCCGCATCATCGCCAACTTCCCGGACAACCTGACTGACGCCCAGCGCATTCCAGACTACTTGCGGATGTGCGGCGAACTGTGCCTGGAACCTGACGCCAACCTGATCAAGCTGCCCAACATCAGCGCGTCCATACCTCAATTGAAGGGGGCAATCGCCGAGTTGCAGGGCAAGGGCTACGACATCCCCGACTATCCCGACCAGCCGGCCAACGACGCCGAGCGGGAAATCCAGGTGCGGTATTCCCGCGTCCTCGGCAGCGCGGTCAACCCGGTGATTCGTGAGGGCAACTCCGACCGCCGTTCGTCCACCGCGGTGAAGGAACACGGCAAGCGCAATCCCCATCGCATGATGCAGGACTGGCCCGAGGTGTCCAAGACCCGCGTCGGCCACATGACCGACGGAGACTTTTTCAGCAGTGAGGTGGCGGTAACCACCACCGAGGCTGGCTCGGCAACCATCCAGTTCGTCGGCAACGACGGAAGCGCCACCGAGCTAAAATCGGGCATTGCTCTGCAAGCCGGCGAAATCATCGACTGCGCCGTTATGAACGTCCGGATGCTCCGCCAGTTCTACGCCGAAGAGATGGAACAGGCCAAGGCCGACGACCTGCTGCTGGGCCTCCACGTCAAGACGACCATGATGCGTGTGTCCGACCCCATCATCTTCGGGCACCTGGTATCCGAGTTCTTCCAGGACGTTTTCGACAAGCATGCCGACGCGTTGGCCCAGGTGGCGGTGGATCCCGACAACGGCGTAGCCGAAATGCTCACCAAGATCCAGGACCTGCCCGAAGCCAAGCGCACGGAAATCGAGGCCGACATCCAGGCCTGCTACGACAAACGCCCCGACCTGATGATGGTCAATTCCTACCGGGGAATCTCCAACCTCCACGTGTCCAGCGACACCATCATCGACGCCTCCATGCCCGTGGTCATCCGTGACGGGGGCCGCACTTGGGGCCCGGACAACGAACTCCATGACACCATCGCGCTGATCCCCGACCGTTCCTACGCGACCATCTACCAGGCCGTCGTTGAAGACTGCCAGCAGCACGGCGCCCTCGACCCCGCCACCATCGGCAGCGTGGCCAACGTCGGACTCATGGCCCAGGCTGCCGAGGAGTATGGTTCGCACGACAAGACGTTCAAGGCTCCCGGCAACGGCGTCATCCAGGTTGTTGACGCCAACGGCGCAACCCTGATGGAGCAGAAAGTAGAGGAAGGCGACATATTCCGCATGTGCCAGACCAAGGACATCCCCGTCCAGGACTGGATCAAACTGGGCGTCGCCCGTTCCAGGCTGACCGGCCAGGCAGCGATTTTCTGGCTCGACGCCAACCGCGCCCACGACGCTGAGTTGATCAAGAAGATCAACCAGTACCTGCCGGACCATGACACCAACGGACTGGACATCAGCGTCCTGGCGCCGGTGGACGCCATCAAGGCCACCATCGCCCGCAGCAGGGCCGGCCAGGACACCATCGCCGTTACCGGGAACGTTCTGCGCGATTACCTCACCGATCTTTTCCCGATCCTGGAACTGGGAACCAGCGCCAAGATGCTGTCGGTCGTCCCTCTGCTGAACGGCGGCGGAATGTTCGAGACTGGCGCCGGCGGTTCCGCGCCACGCCACGTCCAACAGTTTACGGAAGAAGGACACCTGCGCTGGGATTCGCTGGGCGAATTCTGCGCCCTGGTGGCGTCCTTTGAGCACTACGGAGAAGTGTTCAACAGCGATCAGGCCCGGCTGCTGGCCGAAACGCTGGACCAGGCGATCGGAGAGCATCTGGAATACCAGAGGAACCCTTCCCGCCGCGTGAACGAACTTGACACGCGTGGCAGCCACTTCTACCTCGCGCTGTATTGGGCGCAGGCGTTGGCAAAGCAGGACAGGGACCCGGACCTGAAAGCTCGCTTCACCGAAGTGGCCCGCCAAATGACCGAGAATGAAGAACAGATCATCCAGGAATTGGTGGACGCGCAGGGTCAGGCCGTGGACATCGGAGGATACTACCGTCCCGATAGCGCGAAGGCCGCCGGCGCCATGCGCCCCAGCGCCACGCTGAACGCCATCGTGGACGCCATCTAACAACGCAACATAAAACTCCAAGGAGCATTCAACGGATGCGTAGTAAAGTCACTGTAGTGGGCGCCGGCAACGTCGGCGCCACCACCGCCCAGCGAATCCACCAGCTCGGATACGCCGACGTCGTACTGGTTGACGTTGTTGAGGACCTCCCACAGGGCAAGGGACTCGATATGCTGGAGTCCGGCCCCATCATCGGGTCAGACGGTATGATCACCGGTTCCAACGGCTACGAGGAAACGGCAGGTTCCGACGTGGTCGTGATCACCGCCGGAATCGCCCGGCGTCCGGGCATGAGCCGCGACGATCTCCTCCTCACCAACATGCGGATCACGTCCGCAGTCACCGAGGAAATCGTCAAGCATTCTCCCAACTGCATCATTCTTGCCGTCACCAACCCGTTGGACGCCATGGTGCAGAACGTGTTCAATTCGGCCGGATTCCCCCGCAACCGCGTGTTCGGGATGGCCGGCGTCCTGGACACAGCCCGTTACCGCACGTTTATCGCCCAGGAACTCAACGTGTCCGTTGACGACGTGCAGGCGATGGTGCTGGGCGGCCACGGCGACGATATGGTCCCGCTGGTGCGTTACACCACCGTGGGCTGCATCCCCCTCACGGAACTGCTGTCGCAGGATCGCATCGATTCCATCGTGCAGCGCACCCGTGACGGCGGCGGTGAAATCGTTGCCCTGCTCAAGCAGGGTTCGGCGTTCTACGCTCCGTCCGCCGCCATCACCGAGATGGTGGAGGCGATTCTGCTGGACAAGAAGCGCGTCCTCCCCGGCTGCGCCTATCTGGAAGGTGAGTACGGCATCAACGGGCTGTGCGTCGGCGTGCCCGTCAAGATCGGCGCCGGTGGGGTGGAACAGGTCATCGAGATCAGCCTTACCGACGAGGAGATGACCGCTCTCAAGAGTTCCGCCGCATCCGTCCAGGAGTTGGTGGACGTCATGGCGAACGCCAAAGCGGAAGCCTGATTCATCGCAAAAACAGAGTGACGGGATTCGCAGGGACGGGGTTGAACTCCGTCCCTGTTTTTCTTTGCCCTGTGTATAATGTTTATAAAACGTCCAAAAGTGGGGGGAGCCGGCATGAACGAACGCACTGAATTGGAACGGGAACTGCTGGCCAAGGCCGCCCAATACCTCCCGGGCAAATCCAACGGCAACACGAACTACCCAGAAGAACTGAATTTCCTGGTGCGCGAGGGCAAGGCCGGCCGCGTCTGGGACGTTTCGGGCAACGAGTACGTTGACTGGTTGATGGGTTCGGGCCCCATGATCCTCGGGCACGCTCACCCCGCCGTGACGGAAGCGGTGCTCGAGGCGGTCGGTCGCGGTTCCACGTTCTTCGCCAATAACGATCAGGCCGTGATGCTGGCCGAGGAACTGGTCAACGCCATTCCGTGCGCCGACAAGGTCCGGTTCACCACCAGCGGCACCGATGCGTGCTTCCAGGCCATGCGGGCGGCACGCGCCTACACCGGCAAGGAAAAGATCCTCAAGTTTGAAGGCGGCTACCACGGCACCAGCGACTACGCCATGATGTCCGTGTTCGCCTCCGCCAGCGTGGAGTTTCCGCAGGCCGAGGCCAACAGCGCCGGCATTCCCAACGCCCTCAGCGACCTGATGCTCGTTTCGCAGTTCAATGACCTTGAAACCACCGCGGCCATCGTGGACGCCCACAAGCACGAATTGGCCGCCATCATCGTTGAGCCTTTGCAGCGCACTCTGGCGCCCAACCCGGGCTTTCTCGCCGGCTTGCGCAGGATCGCTGACGACGCCGGCATTCTGCTGATCTTCGATGAGGTGGTGACCAGCTTCCGCCTCGCCTACGGTGGCGCCCAGGAGTTCTACGGCGTAACGCCGGACATGTGCTCGGTGGGCAAGATCATGGGCGGCGGCTATCCACTGGCTGCTGTACTCGGCAACGACGAGGTCATGTCGGTGTATGACCGTTCCGCCGTGTCCTCCGACAGTTACGTTGACCAGATCGGCACCCTGAACGGCAACCCGATAGCCTGCGCTGCCGGCCTGGCCACGTTGGCCGAACTCCGCAAGGACGGCGTGTACGACCGTTTGCACAGCGTCGGTGGGCGCATCCGTAACGCGCTGGTCGAATCCTGCACGGAGCAGGGATTCACCATCCAGAGCGTGGGAGAGGATGCCATCTTCGACATCTATTTCTCGGAACGCCCGGTTCAGAACTTCCGCGACGGGTTGGCCGCCGACCCTGCGCCGCTGGCCCGGCTCAACGCCGGCCTGCTGGAGCACGGGATAATCAAATCCTGGCCCCAGAAGTTCTACCCGTCCGTGGCCCACACCGACGCCGACGTTGATCAGACCATCCAGGCCATCCGCGAAGTCGCCCCCACGCTGAGGGATTGATCGGTTTCCTGAATCGGCCCAACAAAAAGGGGCGGGTTTTCACCCGCCCCTTTGCCTTCGCCAACATTCAGCGGCGTTTGATTTACCGCCCGCGCAGTTTCACTTCCAGCGGCCCGGTGCTGACGATGTGCTTCTTCAGGCCCAGTTCGTTGGGCGACATGCCCATCGCCAGGCCTATCATCTGCGGCATGTGCAATATGGGCATATCGATGGAACGCCGCGCCTGCGAAGCCGCCTTGGGCTGGAATCCGTCGAGGTTCAGGTGGCACAGCGGGCACGGGGTGACCATGGCGTCCGCGCCCAGGTCCTTCACCTCGGAAGTGTGCTTGCCCACCATCGCCATCGAGTTGCGCTGGTTGATGGTCAGGATGGGGAAGCCGCAGCAGCGGGTTTTGCCCTCGAAGTCCACCAGGGTCGCGCCCAGCAGTTGGATCAGCATTTCCAGCGACTGCTGACGTTCGGGATGATCCTCGATATCCAGCGCCTCGGTCGGGCGCACGATGTAGCATCCATAGAACGGCGCGATCTTCAACTCGTGCAAGGGGCGGGTGATCAGGGCGCCCAGCTTGTCCAGGCCATAGTCCTCGATCAGGATCCACAGCAGGTGCTTCGGCTCCGAGTTTCCGCTGTACTCCAGGCCCTCGTCGGCCAGGTGGGAATTGATTTCGGCCAGATACTCCGGATTCTTCATGCGGTGGTTCGCCTGCGACATCACACCCTGGCAGGTGCTGCAGATGGTCATAATCGGCAGACCCATCTGCTCGGCCTTGGCGAAGTTGCGGGCGTTCAGGGTATCCCCGAAAAGCTGGTTCTTTTCCTGAATCACACCCGCGCCGGTACACGTCCAGCCGCGGATCTCTTCCAACTCAATGCCCATGCGGTCGCAGACCATCCTGGCCGCCGGGTAAAGCTCGGGCGCGCCTCCCTGCGAAACGCAGCCCGGGAAAAAGGCGTACTTCACTGGTTCCTCCTCATGCTGCCGGTGTCCGAAACCTTGGGCGAACGATAATGCGCGCCCGACGAACATGGCATAACTTTCACGTTCCTGGCCAGAGCGGCGCCTATCCGAAAGGCGAGTTGTTGCTCACCTGCGGCGCGGCGGGTTCCGGCTCCAGCTTGGCGAACAGGGCGCGCACTGCCTCCACGTTCTCCACGTTCTTGTGGGAAATGGGCGGCATCTTGCCGCGACGGATCGCCCGAAAAGCCACCGGCATATAGTCCATGAGCGCCGGCAGGTTCATCATACCCACCGATTTGATGGGAAGTCGCAACTCATCCAGGCGGCCGCTGTGTCCCACCGACTCTGTGAAGGCGTCGGTGTGCCGCGCTCCGTTGTTGTTGTCGTAGCCAGCCTGAATGGCCTGCTCACGCATCGCCATGATGCGGTCCATGGGCGCGACTCCCTTGGGACACGCCTGGACACACTCGTTGCAGCGCGTGCAGTCCCAAATACCGGTGGGCTCGCTCAACGCCCACAGGCGTTCCACGGACACGCCCTCGGCGTCGCCGTCCCTCGGGTCGGCGGTGAAACGGTAGGCCTTGGCCAAGGCTGCCGGCCCCAGGAACGTGGGGTCCACTTCCAGCACAGTGCAGTCCGAGACGCACGCGCCGCACATGATGCACGCGGTAACTCCCGACAGGTGCAGCATCGCGTCGTTGGAAACCAGGTACTCGGATTCGGGTTCCTGACCTATGTGCTTCAGGTACGGGTCAACTGCTTCGATCTTCTCCCAGAACAAATCGAAGTTGACCACCAGGTCCTTGACCACCGGCATCACGCCGGCCGGCTCCACGGTGATAACACCGTCCTGCACCACGGTGTTGGCGATGGTTTTGCACGCCAACCCGGCATGGCCGTTTATCCTGACGGCGCAGGAGCCGCAGATCGCGCTCCGGCATGAGCAACGCAACGACAACGATCCATCGTCATCCTCGCGTATCTGAATCAATGCGTCCAGGACGGTGGCGTTGTCGGCTATGGTAACGGGGTATTCCTGCCAATAGGGCAGGCGGCGTTCGTCCTCCGCCTCCGGGTCTTGTCGCTTTACCCTGATCGTGACGTCCATTTCCTAGTATTTCCTCTCTTCCGGTGTCCACTGGGTGATGACCACGGGCAACTCTGACACTTCGGGGCCGCCGTCTCCCTTCATCAGCACGATGTGGTGCAGCCATTCTTCGTCATTCCGCTCGGGATAATCGACGCGGAACTGCGCGCCCCGGCTCTCTCTGCGTTCCAGCGCGCCCACCGCGATGGTATCCGCGCAGTCCAGCATGTAGCCCAACTCCAGCGCGAAGATCAGGTCGGTGTTGAAGGTTTTACCCTTGTTGTGTACCGGAACGTTTTCGTAACGCCGCCTCAGGTCGTGCAGGTCACCCAGCGTTTCCTGGATTCCCTCCTCATTGCGGAAAACCGCCACGTTGCGATTCATGGAATCGCCCATATCCTTGCGGATAGCGCCCCAGCGGTCGCCGTTGTCCGGGCGGTCCAGCATCTCCTGGATGCGCCTGGTTTCCCGAACCAGGGCCGCCCTGCTGTCAAAGTCCGCATACCCCATGTTGCGCACGACGTCGGCGGCGTGGTTGCCGGCGCGTTCGCCGAACACGATGGTGTCCAGCAGCGAGTTCGCGCCCAGGCGGTTGCCACCGTGTACGCTCACATTGGCACATTCCCCGGCGGCATAGACGCCATCCAGGTTGGTCTTTCCATCCACGTCAGTCTTGATGCCGCCCATGATGTAGTGCATGCCGGGGCGGATTGGAATCGGTTCCTTGATCATGTCCACGCCGGCAAGGTCGATCCCGATTTCGCGGATCTGGATCAGCTTCTCCATGATCAGCGATTCGCCCAAATGCGTGCAATCCAGGTACACGCATCCGTCCACCCCGTTTCCGGCGTTGATTTCGGTCTGCTCGGCGCGGGAAACGACGTCGCGGGAAGCCAACTCCATCATGCTCGGAGCGTACTTCTCCATGAACCGGTTGCCGTCCTTGTCTCGCAGATACGCGCCTTCGCCGCGCGCAGCCTCCGAGATCAGCACACCGCTGCCGGCCAGCGTCGTGGGATGGTATTGGACCATCTCCATATCCATCAGTTGGCCGCCGGCGTTGTAAATCAGTCCCATGCCGTCGCCGGTTACGATCAGCGCGTTGGTGCTGGGTTCAAACAGTCGGCCGCAGCCGCCCGTGCAGAAAATCACGGTCTTGGCCCGAATGACGTGCAACTCGCCGGTGCGGATCTCAATCGCGATCACCCCGGCGGCGCGACCCTCTTCCATGATAAGCGAGGTTACGAACCATTCCTCATACCGTCGCACGCCGGACTTGATCAACTGCTCGAACATCACGTGGAGGAGGGCCTGACCGGTGAAGTCGCCGACGAAGAACGTCCGCGCCCGCCGCTGGCCTCCGAACGCACGGGTGCCGAGGCGCCCCTCGTCGTCGCGGTTGAACGTGACGCCCATGTGCTCCATGTCGATCAGCGATGCGCCCGCCTGTCGGCACATGATTTCGACGGCATCCTGGTCGCCCAGGAAGTCGCTGCCCTTGATGGTGTCGTAGGCGTGGTCTTCCCAGTCGTCGCCCCGGTCCAGCAGCGCGGCGTTGATGCCGCCCTGGGCCGCATTCGAATGGCTGCGAACCGGATGAACCTTGGAGATTATGGCGGTGCTTGCTCCTCCGGCGCGGGCAGCGATAGCCGCGCGCATACCGGCGAGGCCAGCGCCAACGACCAGAACGTCGTGTTGCAAATCCTCTGGCATTTGTGATTTCCTCCAACCGGACCGCTCGGGCCGGCTACTTTTGGCGCAGGAGCAGGTCAGCGGCGCGCCATTTGATGACGGCTAATTATCTCCCAAGACGCGCATCGCTAGCAACAGGGCGGTAACGCTCTTGGCGTCCCTTATCGTTCCATCGGCGATCAGAGCAGGAATCTGTCCGAGCGGGAACCGAACGGTCTCGATGAACTCATCATCGTCTGCATCCAGGCGGGATGCAATCAGATTGCGCGCAAGAAAGGCATGAATGGTCTGAGTACACCAGCCGGGCGCGACGTAAAATGATCCCAACGCCTGCAACTCGTTCGCAGAATGGCCCACTTCCTCCTGCAACTCCCGCAGGGCGGTTGACCGCGGATCTTCATCGCCTTCCATTTTGCCGGCTGGCGCTTCCAGCAGCACCGATTCGACGGCCTTGCGGTATTGTCGCACCATCAGGACGTTGCCGTCCGAATCCACCGGCACGATGCACACCGACGATGGATGCGACACGATCTCGCGGGCGATTTCACGTCCATCCGGCAGGCTGACGGTGTCCACCCGAACGCTCACCAGATCACCTCGGTACGCCGATTTCGTGGCGACCGTTGGCTCACCGGTCGCGGGCATGGATGACCTGCCGTCAGTGATCATGCCGTCAGTGGTCATGAGGAACCTTCCAACACCCGCATCGCCAGCAGCAGAGAAGCAACGCTCTTGGCGTCCTGTATCTCGCCGCTCGCGATCCGGTCCGGGATCTCCGACATCGGCACGCTTACTACGTCAATGAACTCGTCCTCGTCCGAATCCAGCATGGCTGCCGACAGGTCGGTGGCGAGAAACGCGTACATGTACTCTGACGCCCACCCTGGAGCCAGCCAGAACGCAGTCAATTGCGTCAGGCTCGCGGCGGTGTGGCCGATCTCCTCCTGCAACTCGCGCCGCGTTGCGACCTCGGGTGTCTCGCCCTTTTCGATGCCTCCGGCGGGCACTTCCAGCAGGAAACTCTCGGTGGGCTTGCGGTACTGCCGTACCAGCATCACGTTGTTGTCGGCATCCACCGGCACTACGCAAATTGACGGCTCGTGATCGACGATCTCGCGGGTGGTCTCACGTCCGTTGGGCAGCCGGATGGTGTCCACGCGCACATCAATGATTCGCCCCTTGAAAACGGAACGTGTCGAGATGGTGGGTTCGGTGTTTTCGGCCGAGGTCATGGCAAATCTAACGTCCCTGGAAACTGAAACCCAGCCGCCTGGTCAGGGTGGCCCAGAAATAGTTTGGCTCATTGGCCCGCAGGAAGCGAGCCTTGTACGGGCTGTGCGTGATGCGAACCCAATCCCCAGGATCAACGGGATGGTTTTCAAATCCGTCCACGCTGATGGTCGCTTCCTGCGATCCTTCCAGATGGAAGTCCACGCTGGTGGTGGGCGTCAGCACCAACGGAGTGGTCAACCCCACGTGGGAAGCCAGCGGGGTCAAAACAAGATCGTCGGACAACGGATCGATGATCGGCCCGCCCGCCGCGAAGCTGTACCCGGTGCTGCCGGTCGCCGTGGCCAGGATCACCCCGTCCGCCCGAAATGTCGAAACGTCGGCGCCATCGATCACCGCGCGGACGGTGATCACGCGCGACACCCGGCTGCGCGAGAGAACGATATCGTTGAGGGCATGATACGGCCCCTGTACCTCCGGCGCTCCGGAGTTATCGGCGCTGCGCTTGTGAACCGTGGCCATGAGCATGCTGTGTTCGGACACGCGCATTTCATCGTTCAGGTACTTGGGCAGTTGTTCCATCACCCCCTGAACCACCAACTCGGTCATGAACCCAAGCCGGCCCATGTTGATGCCAAGCAACGGTATGCCGGTGGGCGCGACGGCCCGGTTGACGCGCAGGATCGTGCCGTCGCCGCCTATGGTAATCACCAGATCGGTATCCTTGGCGCGTTGGCTCAGATCTTCCGCGTCCTCGGCCCGTAGAATCCAGCTATTCGCTCCCAGGTTCAGTTCGCCGACAATGGCGTGGGCGAGGTCCAGCGCTTCGGGTATCAGGTCGTTGTAGGCGATGCCAACGGTTTTCATGGTCGATTACCCGCCGGCCAGTACCGTGACTGCGCGCTCGGCCGCGCCCAGCAAAGTAGCCGGGGCCACGCCCAACCAGATCAAAGCCAGCGTTGCCACGCCCAACGCCACGTTCACTGGCCACGATGCTCCCACCTTTTCCGTGTGGATTGGGGTCTGCAGGAACATCACCTTGATTACGCGCAGGTAGTAGTAGGCCGATACCACGCTGTTGATCACACCGATGATCACCAGCCACGTCATCAACGATTCGCCGGTGTTGATCGCCGCTGCAAACACGTAGATCTTGGCTATGAAAATGCCCGTAGGGGGCACGCCGATCAGGGCGATCAATGCCAGCGCCAGCGTGATTGCCAGGAACGGCGCACGCCGCAGCATCCCTGAATAATCGTAGATTTCGTCGCTGTTGATCTTGTTGCCAATGCACACGATGGCGAAGAATGCGGTCAGGTTCGCCGCCGTATAGGCAGCCAGGTAGAACAGCACGCTGCTGGGGCCGAATGTCGCCGTGCCCCCGACCGACGCCACGGCCGCGACGCCCACCAAGATATAACCGGCGTGCGCCACCGTGCTGTACCCGAACATCCGCTTGATGTTGCGCTGGGCGATGGCAACCAGGTTGCCTATGGTCATGGACAACGCGGCCAATCCAGCCAGCAACACCCACCAATCGCCGCCCAGGGCGTCGAAGCCGATGTAGAACACCCGCATTACCAGCGCGAACGCCGCCGCCTTGCTGGCGACCGACAGGAACGCGACCATCGGAGTGGGAGCGCCTTCATACACGTCGGGCACCCACATCTGGAACGGCGCGGCGGACATCTTGAACCCGAAGCCCACCAGGAGCAAAACGACTGCCAGCAATACCGCCATGCTGCCAAACGGGAACAGGCCTTCCGATGCGCTCGCCGTTAACACCACGGCGATCTCGTCCAGTTGCGTGCTGCCCGTGAATCCGTATATCAGGGCCATGCCATACAGCATCAGCGCGCTGCTCAACGCGCCGATGATGAGGAACTTCATCCCGGCCTCGCTGGACCGTCCGTTGGGCAGGAACGCCGCCAACGCCGCCAACGGCAGCGTCGTCAGTTCCAGCGCAATGTACATGGTGATCAATTCGTGGGCAGACACCAGCAGCATCATGCCGGTGGCCGACAGCAGCATCAATCCAAAAAATTCGCCCTGCAGTCGTTCCATCTGCCGCACGTAGTCGGTGGAAACCAGCACCACCAGACCCACCGCCGCCAGGATCAGGAAGTTGAAGAACAGCGAGAACTTGTCGATTGACAGGGAGTGCAGAACGACGGAACCCTCGGCGGAAAGGGAACTCGCCCCGGTCCCGGTCAACTCCAGCAACTGCCACGCGCTCAGCGCCGCCGGCGCCGCCAAACCCACAAATGACAGACCCACCAGCAACCCGGTGCGTCGGGTCAGCAGGTCAACCACGATGACCAGCATCGCCAGCGCAGCCAGAGCCAGCGGAGGTGCGATCAGGTATAGGTCGTAAGCGGTCATGTCCTGTTCACATCCGTCCCTAGTTGCTCGCGCTCGCCAGGCCCACGTTGTAGGCGTTTACGATCGGCTCCAGTCCATCGCGGAAAACATCGGTCAGCCAGGCCGGATAAACGCCCACTGCAAAAATGCTGATCACCAGCAACGCCACCGGCACCGCTTCCACCAACGACGCGTCGGTGAGGTTGTCCCATCGGGCCGGCCGAGGTCCGAACAAGGTACGCTGAATCATCCAGAGGATGTAGCCGGCGGCCAGGATGATTCCCAACACCGCCAGAATCGTCAACACCGGGAACGCCCTGAACCCGCCGAAGAATACCAACAGTTCCGACACGAAACCGCTCAGCGCCGGCAGTCCCAACGACGCCGCTCCGGCGATGAGAAATGCGGTCGCCACCATGGGCATCCGGTTGGCCAGTCCGCCCAGGTCGGGAATATGCCGGGTGTGCGTCTTTTCGTACAGGATTCCAACCGCAACGAACAGCAACCCCGTGATCGTCCCGTGGGTGAACAGCTGCATCGCCGCGCCGGTCAGTCCGGCATCGGTCAGCGGGCCGCCAACCGCCGCCACCGAGCCTATTCCCAGCAGCACCAGCCCCATGTGGCTTACGCTGGAATAGGCGATCAATCGCTTAAGATCGGTTTGTCGCAGGGTGACCACCGCGCCGTAAAGTACGCTGATCACTCCCAACGCAACTATGGGCAGGGCGAAGTTCTGCAGTTGTTCGGGGAACATCCCGGCGTTCACCCGCAGCAATCCGTAGCCGCCCATTTTCAACATCACGCCGGCCAGCATCACGCTGCCGGCGGTGGGGGCGTCGGTGTGAGCGTCCGGGAGCCAGGTATGCACCGGCCACGTCGGCAATTTGACCGCGAAAGCGACGAAGAACAACCAGAACAGCACGCCCATGGGCAACGCGGCGCGGGATGCGTCCAGCGCTCCGCCCGGTTGCAGAAGTTGGGTCATGTCGAAACTGCCCACACCGGAACTGACGAACACGGCCACGATCGCGACCAGCATGAACGCCGAGCCCAGGATGGTGAAGATCAGGAACTTCATCGCGGAGTATTCGCGCCGGCCCGTTCCCCACGTCGAAATCAGCAAATACATTGGGACCAGTTCGACTTCCCAGAACAGGAAGAACAACAGGAAGTCCAGCGCGGTGAAAACGCCCATTACCGCCGTTTGCAGCACGAACAGCCAGATGAAATACTCTTTGGCCCGGTCGGTGATGTGGAACGACACGAAGACGGCGCAGAGGCCCAGCAGGCCCGTCAGCATCACCAGCGGCGCGCTGATACCGTCCACACCCAGCAGGTAACTCGCCTGCACGGTTCCGGTGTTGATCCAGTCGATGCGGTCAACCAGTTGGAACTGCTCGCCGCCCGGCCGGAACAATATGAACACCGCCACCGCCAGCACCAGGTCGGCCAGCGCGACGATCCCCGCAAACCATCGGATGCCGCGGACGTCCCGCACAACCCCGGTGGCCAGGATCAGCGCGGCCACCGCCGGCAAGAAGACGGTCGCAGTCAGCAGTCCGTTGAATCCCTCTGGCATCGTCAACTATCCAAGAATCAGGTACAGCACGATGATCACGACGCCACCGGTGGCCGCAACCAGCGGGTAGGTCTGCACCTGTCCGTTTTGGCCCAGCGCGATCAGACTGCCCACGTTTCGCGAGATCCACCCGATCAAGCCGATGATCCCGTCCACAATGTTGCGGTCCACCCAGTCAGTAACCGCCACCACCAGCCGGTAGAAGAACCGGCCCACAATCACCCCCTCGTACAGGTGGTCCAGATAGTAGCGCTGCGCCAACAGGGCGTGGACGGCTCCGCCTTTGGTCAGCGGGTCCGCGCCGACAAACGGTTTGGGCCATGCGTAAACGAGCGCGGCAAGGGCGATTCCTACGATGGCCACCACGTTGGAAATCACGGCCATCAGCACACTGAACGGCGGCGCGTGATGTCCGTCACGCAACCCGGAAGCAAAGTAATCCGTGATCCAATGCGACGGGATCAGGCCGAAAAGACTGTGGACGCCAATGGGATTGGCTACCCAACCAGCAATGACCGCGCATACCCCCAGGAACGCCATCGGCGCCACCATCACGATGGGCGACTCGCCCAGATGCACGTGGTGAACGACTCCGGTTGGCGCGGGCTGACCGGCCTCCTCGCAGTCGTGCAATTCCTGCTCACCGCCGCCGCGAAATTCGCCGTGGAAAGTGAGATGCACCATGCGGAACGAATAGAACGCCGTCAGCAACACGCCGATCAGCAGCAATACGAACACCAGAATACTGACCGATGATTCCACGCCACCGGCGCCGAGCCATGCCTCCAGCAGAATCTCGTCCTTGCTCCAGAAACCGGCCAGCGGGAAGATTCCCACCAGGCTGAGCGCTCCGATCACGGTCAGCACATAGGTCAGCGGCATCGCCTTGCGCAGGCCGCCCATGTACATCATGTTGAAGGTGCCGGCCGCGTGGTTGACGCTCCCTGCGCTCAGGAACAGCAGCGCCTTGAAGAATGCGTGGGTGAACAGGTGGAAAAGCGCGGCATTGTAAGCGCCAATCCCCAACGCGGCCATCATGTAGCCAAGTTGGCTCACCGTGGAATACGCCATGACACGCTTGATGTCGTTGGCCGCCAGACCCATCGTGGCCGCGAAAACGGCGGTGAACGCGCCGATCAGGGCGACCACCAACATCGCGCCCTCGGACTCGGAGAATACCGGGAAGAACCGACCGACCAGGAACACGCCTGCGGCGACCATCGTGGCCGCGTGGATCAATGCGCTGACCGGCGTGGGGCCCTCCATTGCGTCGGGCAGCCAGGTATGCAGCGGGAATTGACCGCTCTTGCCCGCCGCGCCGGCGAACAGCCCGAGACACAGCCACAGCAGAGCGCCTCCCGCCACGATTCCGGCGCCGCCCGCCGCCACCGGTCCGGCAGCCTCCCAGATGTCGGGGATGTGCAGCGCGTTGAGACCGTGGGCCGCGAACTGGTCAGCCTGGAAAAACAGGAAGATAATCGCCAGGAGGAATCCCACGTCGCCGATGCGCGTGATGATAAACGCCTTCTTCGCCGCCGCGGCCGCGGAGGGACGCTCGTGCCAAAAACCGATCAGCAGGTATGACGACAGGCCGACCAGTTCCCAAAACACGTACATCTGCACGATGTTGGATGCCAGCACCAGCCCGATCATCGACGCGCTGAACAGCGACATGTACGCATAGTAGCGCGCGAAACTCGCGTCGCCGTGCATGTAACCCATCGAGTAGATCTGCACCATCAGGCTGACGCCGGTCACCACCACCAGCATCACGTTGGTCAACGGATCCAGCAGCAGCCCCATCTGCACCGATGCGCCCGGGGCGAGGCTGAGCCAAAGGTGCGGCGCGAAGTCGTACACAGTCCCGTGGGCCGACGAACGCAGCAGCCACAGCGACAACACGAACCCGACGCCCAGCGCCAATATCGTCAGGTATCCGGCGACCTTGGCGACACTCGGCCCCAACGGTCGGATCACGCCGCCAATCAACAGGAAAGACGCGACGGGCAGCAGGAAAATCGCCCAAACCAGGAGTTCGCTCAACATTGACGGTCGGCCCTCACAGTTTGCGGACGATTTCTTCGGCCACGTGCTCGCGTCCCTTGGGCACGTAGATACGGAAGGGCACGCGCTCGCTCCAGTCACGGATATCGCCCTCAGGCAAAATCCGACTGGGCAGACCCTCGGCTTCGAGGACTTCCTTCCAGATTTCGGCCACCATCAGGTTGGGCGCGCGTTTGAATTCTACCCACATATCGCTATCGTTTTGATTGTCATGGCATTTCGTTTCCGGCCGATATCAGTGGCGCATCGCGGCCGCGTCGGTCAAATCCACGCTCTCGTTGGTTCGGAACATGGCGAACACGATTCCCAGACCAAGCGCGATCTCCGCCGCCGCCACTGTGATGATGAACACGGCGAACACCTGCCCGGTCAGCACCGCCGACAGGGTTTCCTGAACCGCAAACGGCGCGAGCCACCGACCCATCGCGACAAACGTCAGATTCACGCCGTTGAACATCAACTCGATTGACATCAACACCGCAATGAAGTTTCGCCGCGCCAGCGCTCCGTACAGGCCGATGCAGAACAACACCGCCGCTACGACCAGCATCGATTCCAGCGACATCGCTCTACCTCCCCCTACCCCGGGCAAGCGCCAGGCCGCCGATCGCCGCCGCCAACAGCAACAGAGACACAGCCTCGAAGGGCAGCACGAAATCGCCCACCAGCAGGTCTGCGAGTCCCCCGCCGGCCACATCCTCGACCTCTCGCGCCGAAAGTCCGGATTCAACCAGACGTTCGGCATCCACGATTCCCACCGCCTGGGTCTGGGCAATCTGGGATTTGCTTTCCAGCCCCGCGCTCGCCAGCGTCGTCCAGTCCGTGGAAACCGCTGTGAATATCATCGCGGCCAGCAGCAGCGCGGACACCACCCCCGCCGGAATCTGCAGCCGGTTTGGAGCGTTGCCCTGCTGCACGTCGCGAGTCAGCATGACCCCGAAAATGAACAGCACCGCAATCGCGCCAACGTATATCAGTATCTGCACGACGGCGAGGAATTCGGCGTTCATCAACACGTAAAAACCGCCGACCGCCACGAAAACCGTCGCCAACAGGAGGGCGGCACGGAACAGGTCCCGTACCATCACCACGCCCACGGCCGCGCTTATCGCGGTGACCGCCAGGGCCCAGAAGACGACCTGCTCGAACCACATTTAAGCGTCGCCCTCGCCGGTGTTGTCGCCGGGATTGCCGCGATTCAGACGCATCCCCGCCTTCTCGTGCTGATGCCACCGCCAATTCTCGCGGCCTACTTCCCTCCATCCCAGGGGCCGGCTCACGCCGGGTTTGTATCCCATGTTTTCCAACTGCGGACGGAACCACGTGCTCGGATGCTTGTCTGACTGCCGCAGCCGGTCGATGGAAATAACCAGGTCGGTTCGTTTGTATTGACCTTCCTCAAACCCGCTGCCCATGAAAAGAGCGTCGTATGGGCAGGCTTCGACGCAGAGGCCGCAGAACATGCACCGCTGGAGTTCGATGTCAAAGACTTCCAGCCGGTACTTGTCGCCCTGCAACGGCGCAGTTTCGCTCGGCGACGTTACTATCTTGATTATCCCCAGCGGGCAATACTTGGCGCAGGAGGCGCAGCCGGTGCAGCGTTCCTCGTACCAACTGAACTCCTCGCCCCGGAACCTCGGATGCTGGCGCACTCGCTGTTCGGGATACGACGTGGTGAACGGCTTCTTTGCCAGGTTTGCCAGCGTCACCATCAGACCCTTGGCCATTTCAAGTCCGTACATTGCCGATCCTCCCCGTCGTTAGCCCACTTCAATCGTCGAGACTCCGCCGACCACGGGGGCCGCTGCCGGAGTCGTGCGCGAACTCGTGCGAACCTTCTGCCGGATGATGCGGCCGAAAAACGCGATGGAAACGGCGGCCAGCACGATGTTGATTCCCGCCATGATCCACAGATCCGACGTGCTCAACACCCCGTTGGCATCACGCAGGAAGAACACCTCCAGCACCACCGCTGCCAGGTTGATGATGCTCAAGGGCATCAGGAACTTCCAGCACACCGCCATGATCTGGTCCAAGCGCAGGCGCGGGAACGTGGAACGCACCCATACGAACAGGAAAATGCCGATGAACGTCTTGATCAGGAACCACAGCCAGCCCAGCCAGTCCGCGACCGGCCCGGCCCACCCGGCAAGGAAGAGGGTTGCAATCAGCCCCGACACGAACAGCGCCCCGCCGAATTCTGCCGCCTGGATCAGCGCGAATTTGGTCCCGCTATACTCGGTGTGGTACCCCGCGATGATCTCCGATTCGGCCTCGGCCACATCGAACGGCGTCCGGTTCAACTCCGCCGACATGCCGGCGAGAAATACGAAGAACGCCAACGGTTGCACCAGGAAGAAGGGCACCGTCTGCGCGACCACGATGTCGCCCAGCGACATGGACCCGGCGACCACCACCACGCCCAGCAGGGACAGCACGACGGGCACCTCGTAGCTGATCAGCACCGCCACCGCCCGACCCGCGCCGAACAGCGCGTATCGGTTGTTGGACGCCCATCCGGCGGTGAAGATAGCGATGGACGTGAGGGAACTCACGGCCAGCACGAACAGCACCCCCACGTTGAGGCCCACCAGCGCAACGTCCTTTGCAAATGGCAACACCGCGGTGGCCAGCAGCAGGGACGCCACCATGATCACCGGCACCGCCGTGAACGCCAGCCGGTCTGCCCCGTATGGAATGATGTCTTCTTTGGTGATCAGTTTGGCCAGGTCGGCGATGGGTTGCAGCGCGCCAAAGGGCCCCCAACGGTTGGGACCCACCCGGTTCTGGAACCGGCCCAGCAGTCTGCGCTCGCCCCAGCTCACGGCCGCTGCGCCCAAAAGCACCGCGTTGATCAAAATGAGCATGATGACCAGGCCGGCCACGATGTACGACAGCCAACAGGGCAGCACGTGGGCCGCCAGGCCATAAATCCAATAGAACAACGGATTGTTGGCCAGCACCCCGTCGGGGCTGAGCATACCGTCAGGGTTGAGGATGCAACGGTTCACCGGTCAACCTCACCCATGTTGATGTCAACGCTTCCCAGGGAAACGATCATGTCCGCCAGCTTCCATCCCAACAGCAGATGCTCGGTGATGGTGAGGTTAATCAGGGAGGGCGAGCGGATCTTGCAGCGATACGGCGACACTCCGCCGTCGCTTACCAGAAAGAACCCCAATTCACCCTTGGATGCTTCGACGCGGCCGTAGGCTTCCGCTCCGGGTTCCGCCCGCAGGACCATGGGCAGTTCCTGCCGGACCGGTCCGGGCTCGATCTGGGCGACGCACTGGCGGACGATCCGCAGGCTCTGGTGAACTTCTTGCATCCGCACCCAGAACCGGTCGTAGTTGTCGCCAACGGAACCCACGGGCACGTCAAATTCCACCTGGTCGTAGGCGTCGTAGGGCGCCATCTTACGCCAGTCCCAGTTGATCCCGCTGGCCCGTAGAACCGGCCCGCTCACCGAGCAGTTGATGGCAACGTCCGCTGGCAGCGGGCTGACCCCGCGCGTCCGCACCATGAGAATCTCGTTGTTGAGCAGCAGGTTCTCTATTTCTTCCAGTTCGCCTTCGAAATCGTCCAGGAATTGATCGAGCGCGGGCCAGAAGTCCGGAGGCGTGTCGGAGAAGACGCCACCCGGACGCATGTAACTCACCGTGACCCGCGCGCCGCACAGCATCTCGAACAGGTCCAGGATGCGTTCACGGCTGCGGAACGTGTACATCAAAGGAGTGCCAAAGGCGCCCAGTTCTTGCACGAAAAACCCGACGGCGATGAGATGGCTGGCGATGCGTTGTAATTCTGCCGCCAGCGTGCGCAGGTACTTGCCCCGAGGCGGCGGTTCGATACCCAGCAACTGTTCCACCGCCAGGCAGTACGCCTGGTTGTTGATCATGGACGATGTGTAGTCCAGACGATCCGTGAGGGTCACCACCTGCACGTAATTTCGTTCTTCCGCCAATTTCTCAGAACCGCGGTGCAGGTAACCGAGAATCGGCTCGACCTCTACGATATCCTCGCCGTCGAAGGTGATGCGGACCCTGAATACCCCATGAGTGCTGGGGTGCTGCGGCCCAACATTGACCGTCATCGGTTCGGTGCGAATGGTCATGGTTTCAGGTCCGCCGTCCGCCTACAGGAAATCCTTGCGCAGCGGGTGGCCGTCAAATCCTTCCCAGAGCATGATCCGCTTCAAGTTGGGATGGCCCGTGAACCTGATGCCCATCAGGTCCCAGATTTCGCGCTCCTGAAAATCGGCTCCCTTCCAGACGTTGACCACCGAAGGCGCGGTGGGTTCTTCACGGCCGTACACCCGGCAGCGAACCATGCCAGTGTGCTGTTTGCCCACGGACATGAGGTGATAAACAAGCTCGAAATGCTCCACGAAATCGATAGCACTGATCGAGTTGAGGTAGGCAAAATCGATTTCCGCGTCGTTGCGGAGGAAATTCGCCACCGTACCGATCGATTCAGGCCGCACCCAAACCGCCGAATCGTCCCAATCTAGCACTGCATCCGGCGCAGCTTCCCGCACGCGCCGGGCCAATGTTTCGCCGGGTATCGCGGCCACCGTCACGGTTTGAGGCTCCCGTCGCCGATATTGCGGTACTTCTTGATCTTCTCGTGGAGTTCCATGATGCCATAGAGCAATGCATCCGGCCGCGGCGGACATCCGGGCACGTACACATCCACCGGGATGATGTGGTCCACGCCGGGCACCACGCTATAGGAACCGTAATACGGTCCGCCGCTGGTGGCGCACACGCCCATGGAGATCACCCAGCGCGGTTCGGCCATCTGCTCGTAAATCCGCTTGATGGGCGGCGCCATCTTCCAGGTTACCGTGCCCGCCACGATCATCAGGTCCGCCTGACGTGGGGACGCTCGGAACACTTCCATCCCGAAGCGCGAGATGTCGAACCGACCCATCGCGGTGGCCATCATTTCAAAGGCGCAGCACGCCAGGCCGAAGGACACCGGCCAGAGCGCCGATTTCCGTCCCCAGTTGACCAGCGCATCCACCGACGTGACGAGCAGGTTCTGCTTCAGGTCGTCGGGAACCTCAATGGCCGGCAATTCAATGGGCGATTGTGAGGCCGCGATCAGTTCATTGACCGTTTGGCCTTCGGAGCGGTCGATTTCCCACGTCCGGCTGTGCAACGGGCCGCCCGTTGAGGGGAGTTCAAAATGTGTCGATTCCACCATATCCCTAACCCTGCCACTCCAGGTCCCGCTTGCGCCAGGCGTAGGCCCACGCCAACAGCAGGATGCCGACGAACACTGCCATCTCGATCAGGGCGAACAGTTCCAGTGTGAGGAACTTGGTTGCCCACGGGTAGAGGAACACCACCTCCACGTCGAATATCACGAACAGGATGGCGAACATGTAATAGCGGAACTGGAACCGGTTCCACGTGCCCCCGATGGTCTGCACGCCGCACTCATAGGTGTCGTGCTTTACCGCATCGGGCCGCTCCGGGCGGATTCCCAGCTTGGATAGTGCAAACGACGCTCCCAGCATGCTGCAGGGAACGATTATGGATAGCGCCAGAAATATGGCGATCAGGCCGTATTGACCGAGATAATCTTCGAGCATGGTAAAGCGGTTTCCCATGCCAGCCATCGTCCGCCGGTTTCACCCGTTGGCTTCCAAACTTCTGGCTAAATGGGCGGCGGCATTATACCATAACGCGCCGACGCCAATACCCAATTGAAAAGGCAATCCCATGTCCCAACAAACGATTTCCGACGACTGGAACAGCCGTTACATCCACGCCAACGGCATCCGACATCATTACCTCGAATGGGGCCGCCCGGACGCGCCGCCGCTGTTGATGCTGCACGCCACCGGATTGTGCGCCTGGCCGTGGAAACCCATCGCACGTCGCCTGGCCCAACGGCACCGTGTGCTGGCCTTCGACCAGCGCGGCCATGGCGACACCGACCCATCCGACAAGGGATACCGGTTCGAATACGCCGGGGAAGACCTGGCGGCCATCGTCGCGCAAATGGATCTGGAGCGTCCCCGGGTCGTCGGACACTCCTCCGGCGGTCTCGCGACGATCATCGCGTCCAACATCCTGCCTGGCCGGTTCGGGCAGGTGGTGCTGGTCGAAACCCGGGTCAGCAACGACGCGCCCACGGCGCCAACCCAGGATCTCAATCGTCGCGCCGAACGCACCCGCATGAAGCGACCCATCTGGGACACGCGGGCCGCGATGTTCGACGCCTATCGAACCCGCGCGGCGTTCAAGGACTGGCAGGAAGAACCCTACCGCCAGTTCATCGAGGGCGGCACCAGGCTGCTTGCCGACGGCCGGGCCGAATTAAAGTGCCACCCGGAAACGGAGGCCACCTTCTACGGTATGCGCGACGACCTCCAGGTGGAGCAATACCTGGAAAACTTGCGCGGCGACTGGATGCTACTGCTCGCCGATTACCCCGGCTGCCAACGGTTGGGCGACCCTGGAATCAACAAATTCCAGGAATTGGCGCCAACCGCCAGGGTCCACCCCATGGGGAAGGGCAGCCATTTCCTCCCGATGGAATATCCGGAAGATGTGCTGGCGGCAATCGAACCCTGGTTTGACTGCCAAATGGATGCAAACTAACATCCACCCATGCACTGCCAACGTTGCCGCAGCAAAATGACCGTGGAACGCCCCCGCCCTCACAAGCAGGAAAAGTGGCGTTGCCCACGGTGTCGCGTCGTAAGGATGAAGTCCGCCGCCTACCACCGCAACAGGAACTGACATGACCCAAGGCTCCAACGGAAACCCCGCCGGCCCCAATGCCGGTCCGCTCGCAGGACTGTGCGTCCTGGACCTTTCCATCATAGTCGCCGGGGGCACGGCATCCTCCCTTATGGCGGACTTCGGAGCCGAGGTGATCAAGGTGGAGCGGCCCGGCGCCGGAGATCCTCTGCGCAACTGGGGCCCGTTCCACAACGGGGTTTCCCTCTGGTGGAAGGTTCACTCACGCAACAAGCAGTCCATCACGCTGAACATGGCCGACCCCCAGGGACAGGACTTGCTGAAACGCCTCGCCGCTGAAGCCGACGTCCTGATTGAAGGGTTCCGGCCCGGCACGCTGGAGCGCTGGAGTCTGGGGCCTTCGGATCTCCATGACCCTGCGGTCAATCCGTCGTTGGTGATCCTGCGATTCTCCGGCTTCGGTCAGACCGGCCCCTACAAGGACCGCCCCGGTTTCGGCACCATCGCAGAGTGCATGAGCGGTTATATCGGTATGACCGGGTTCCCGGATACGCCGCCCAATCTACCGCCCGTGCCTCTCGCCGACGAAATCGCCGGGGTATTTGGCGCGATGGCCGGCATGATGGCCATCTACCGCCGGGATGCCGACCGGCGCGCGGGACTGGCCGGCGCGGGGCAGGTCGTTGACCTCAGCCTTTTTGAGCCGCTGTTCCGCCTGTGCATTCCGCATCTGACCATCTACGACCGGTTGGGCGAAATCCGGGAGCGAATCGGCAACGACTTCCCGGACGCCGCGCCGCGCAGCCTCTACCGGACCGGAGACGATCGCTGGCTTGGCCTTTCCGCCACGTCCCAAAACACATGGGAGGGACTCGCCCGCGCCATGGGATTCGAGCAACTGCTGGACGACCCCCGTTTCGCCAACAACGCCGTCCGCCTGGAGAACAAGGACGCTCTCAACGAGATTCTCCAATCATGGCTGGGCGCGCGGTCCACTGCGGCGATCATGGACGAACTGATCCCGGCGGGCGGAGTGGTTGGCCCGGTGTACAGCAGCGCGGATATAGTGGAGGACCCTCATTTCCGGGAGCGCGACGACATCGTCGAAATCGACGACCCTGAGTTGGGCCACACCAGGATGCTCGGCCTGGTGCCCAAATTCAGCGCGACACCCGGCGAACTGCGTCACATGGGCCCAACCGTGGGCGAACACAACATGGCGGTGTACGGCGATTGGCTGGGACTCGACGAATCCGACCTGACGTCTCTCTCCGCCGACGGGATCATCTGACTATGACTGCTCCGACCCTGCTCGTCGCCACCCGCAACGCCGGCAAGATGCGCGAATACCGGCAACTGCTGGCCGATTATCCAGGCGCTCTCATCTCCCTCGATGACGCCGGAGTACCCGACGAAGTCGAGGAAACGGGCGACACCTTCCTGGAAAACGCACACCTGAAGGCCGGCACCTATTGCAAACTGTCCGGGTACCTGACCATCTCCGATGATTCGGGTCTGGAAGTCCACGCCCTCGGCGGCGCGCCCGGCGTGTATTCCGCCCGGTACGGAGGGGACGCCTGCCAATCCGACGAGGACCGGGTCGCCCTCCTCCTGAAAAACCTGGCTGGCGTGCCTTGGGAACAACGCATCGCCAGGTTTTGCTGCTACACCGCCATCGCGACGCCGGACGGCGATGAGCCGCGCATCGCGACCGTCGTGGGGTCCGTTGCCGGGGTGATACAATACGAACCGATGGGCGAGCACGGCTTCGGTTACGATCCGGTTTTCCATCTCCCGTCTTACTCAAAAACCATAGCGCAATTGCCCCTGGAGGCAAAGAACCGCGTCAGCCATCGCGCCGACGCCGCCCGCAAGGCCCGCCGCATCCTGAACTTGTTATGATCGCAGACCTCTTTGGCAGACCCCTCCGCGACCTCCGAATCTCGGTGACCGACCGTTGCAACTTCCGGTGCCCGTACTGTATGCCGGCCGAGATATTCGGCGAGGCGTACCAGTTTCTCCCCAAGGACGAAATCCTGACCTTTGAGGAAATCGCCAGGCTCTCGGGTTTGTTCGTTGATTTGGGCGTCAACAAGTTGCGCATTACCGGGGGCGAACCGTTGCTCCGCGTTGAACTGCACAACCTCATTGCGCAACTCGCTGCGATCCCGGGCGCGGCCGACATCACCCTGACCACGAACGGCTATCTGCTGGCCCAACAGGCCCAGCAGTTGAGCGACGCCGGACTGCACCGCATCACCGTCAGCCTGGACTCGCTGGACGATGATGTATTCAAGCAGATGAACGGGCGCGGCTTTGGCACCCGCCGCGTATTGGATGGGATCAGGCGCGCCGCCGACGCGGGCCTCGCCCCGGTCAAGATCAACGCCGTCGTCCAGAAGGGCGTCAACGACCACACCATCGTCGATCTCGCCCGGCACTTCAAGGGCACCGGACACATCGTGCGGTTCATCGAGTACATGGACGTGGGCAACCGCAACGGTTGGAAACTGGATGAGGTGGTCCCGGCCGCCGAAATCGTCGAACGAATCAACGCCGAATTGCCCCTGGAGCCGGCGGAACCGAATTACGTCGGAGAGGTCGCCAACCGCTGGCGATACCTCGACGGTTCCGGCGAGATCGGTGTCATCGCCTCCGTAACCCAACCCTTCTGCGCCGACTGCACTCGCGCCCGGCTCGCCACCGACGGGCGGCTGTACACCTGCCTGTTCGCCACCGACGGAATCGACCTGCGCGGCCCCATGCGAGACGGAGCGACCGACGGCGAACTCGGCGAAATAATCACCGGCGTGTGGAACACCCGGCGCGACCGGTATTCGGAAGAGCGCGCCGAGATAACAGCCGGCGAGCAATCGGGGGCACGCAACAAGGTCGAGATGTATCACATCGGAGGGTAGCGCCAATTCCATGACCACCGAGAACACCGCCAAACCCGGCGACCGACTCACTCACCTTGCCGAGGACGGGTCCGCCCGGATGGTGGACGTGGGCTGGAAACCGGTTACTGACCGGATGGCCCAGGCCACCGGCCATGTCGTGATGCAGGCCGAAACGCTGGCCCTGATCCGCGACGGCCTGATGAAGAAGGGCGACGTTCTCACCATTGCCCAACTGGCCGGCATCATGGGAGCCAAGCGCACCTCCGAACTCATCCCGCTGTGCCACCCCTTGCCTCTCAACAAGGTGGACGTGGAACTGGCGCTCGATGAACCCGCGAACCGGGTGAGCATCACCGCCACAGCCACCACTTCCGGCAAAACCGGCGTCGAAATGGAGGCGTTGACCGCCGTCAGCGTCGCCGCTCTCACCATCTACGACATGTGCAAGGCCGTGGATCGTGCAGTTCAGATCGACGGCGTCCGCCTGCTGCGCAAAACCGGCGGACAATCCGGTGACGTTGACCTGACCGGAAGTTAATATCCCCGCCTCCGGGATTCCTCCGACAGAACCCGAATCGCGGTGATCAGGTACACCAGGTATTCCTCTGGCGAAACGTCGTCCAACGGCTTGAACTCCTCCACCTGATCGACCTCCAGCACACCCACGATGCCCGGGATGGCCGACACGTCGAGTTCCGCGATCATTCCGTCGGGAGTTACCACAACGCATCCCCGGTCTGCGCCCGGTTTCATCGCCGGTTCCAGTTCCACCGCTTGAATGGTGGTCATTCCCAGAAACGCCGGAAACGGCCTCAGTTTCCCGCAAATGTCAACGAGTATCGTTTCCAGCGCGCTTGCCGTTTCCGCAAGGACACCGTCCAGCGTATTGGAGTCGTTCATCTCGGCACTTCACCGCAATGGGATTTTCAATTGACAACCCGGCGAACCCGGCTTTACCATGGTTTGACGCGCGGCAATATCGACGACTGGTCGGGGCCGTGCCGGTTGGCGACGTAGCTCAGTGGCAGAGCGGGCGCTTCATAAGCGCTAGGTCGTTGGTTCGAATCCATCCGTCGCCACCATCAAGCCGGATTCAGGCACGAATCGGTGTTACAAAATAAGGGGCAGGTTTGCGGCCTGCCCCTTTTCGCTGACTACGTTTCAGAGCTAGTTCTCGCGCTCACCGAATTCTTCGCCCAGCTCGTTCAGAAACTGCTCGATCTCGGGAGACAACGCGACCGCGTCTCCTTCATTCTCAGCCTCCGCCTCGGCGGGAGTTTCGGCTTCGTTGGAGTCGTAGTAATCCTCCATCTGCTTGATCAGGCTCTGCAAATCCGAGTTCCGTTCGACGGCTGCGTTCAGTTCCCGGTACTGACGCTGACCGCGCCTCACCGGCGCCAGGTCCTCCGGGATTTCCGAATACACCGAGGACAAAACCTCGATCATGCGGGCCGTTCCGTTGAAATCCTCGTCCAGTTGTACGTACTGGGGCAGGTGGACCATGAAGTTGATCGCCTCCACGCCCATTTCGTCGATACCATCCGATACCAGGTTCATGATGGTCGTCGGGCCCTGGTAGGTGCTCCGGCGGAGTTTGAGGTTGGGCACCGGCCGGATCTGTTCCACCGAGCCCAGCGATCCGGTAACCAGCAGCGGGCGCGTGTGCGGAACCGTGTCATACATGGCACCAAGCCGGCAGTACCGTTTCACGCCAAAGGTTTTGACAACCTCCAGAACGGAATCCGTATAGGTCTCGCTGTTCGCGTGCGGCTCACGCAGGTGCAGGAACAGGTAGTCCGGTCCGTTCTCGGTGGTGGCATACCGGATGATGCTGTTGGGAATCCGAACCCGGCGCTCGTTGTCCACCAGCCTCATGCTGGGGCGATAACGAGTGAAATCGAAGAACTCGCCAGGCCGTTTCAACCGTCCCAACTCTTTTGAACCCAGATAGCGTTCCAGCCGGTTCAGGGTCAGCGTGCCGACGCTGCCCACGTCCACCCAAGGGCGGATCATCGCGAAAACGTGTGGGTCCCTCAACTCGGGAAGGGGCTCTTGGATATCAAATGCGCCGATCATCATAGTGCCCCTATCTTGCCAGACCGGGGGCAGCAATTCAAGACTCCGTGGCCTTCGTGACCCGGGATCACAAAGTCCCGCGAACGTGTGGAGTCGCCTGGTATTTCCTGCGACTCCCGCGTTATCGACGATGCGGGCGGGTACGCTGCAGCATACGGCAGGGCAATAGAAATCCTCTGGACGCAGGGAGTTGAAGGTCAGGGAAAATCCATAGCGATTCCGCCACTCCGACCCGGAATGATATACGGCGAATCCTGAATCGGCGGCATAACCCCGCGCGGTTGGGCAGCGCTCAACCGGGCGTGTCGCTGACAGAGTCGGGATAAAATACTCTCCCTTTCCGTGACCGGACCCCCTACGATCTTATAGTTCGGCGACTCCCGCCCTTCCGCCCACAAACCATGCCCGAATCCGGACCCAAAACCCTCCGCGCCGAAACCATGGGCACGGCCCCAATGTGGCTGCTGCTATTGCGGATGGCGATCCCGCCCGCGCTCGCCATCATCGTCATGGCCCTGTACAGCATCGTGGATCGCGCGTTCGTCGGCAACGCCGTCAGCGTGGACGCCCTGAGCGGACTCTCCGCCGCGTTCCCGGCGCAAATGACCGCCGTGGCGCTGGGACTCTTGACCGGCCTGGGCGGAATGTCGGTGGTTGCCCGCGCCCTGGGCGCGCGGGATACTCACCGGGCGTCCCGTGTTATCGGGTCCTCCTTCGCCATCCTGGTACCCGTATACCTGCTGATCACCGTGGCCGGTCTGGCGCAAATCGACCGGTTGGTGTTGCTGATGGGTGCGTCCGCAGAAACCGCGCCGCACGCCCGGCAGTACCTGGCGATTATCCTCCCGGGCGGGTTGCTGACCATGGTGACCGTCACCGCCAACAATCTGCTGATGGCCGAAGGGCGACCCGGCGCCGCAACCATAGTGCTGGCCGGGGGAGCCATCCTCAACGTCATCCTTGACGCCCTGTTCATCCTCGTGTTCGGCTGGGGAGTCACCGGAGCGGCGGCAGCCACCGTTCTGGCGCAGGGATTGGTAGTGATATACGTCGGATGGTTTTACCTTTCCGGCAGCAGCGCGCTCAACATCACCACGGACGCCCTGATTCCGAGGATCGGTTTGGTCCGGGAAATCCTGGCGCTGGGTCTTCCCATTTGCATCATCGAGATTGCGCGGTCAATCGTCGTCGTGGTGATCAACAACATCCTGAGCCAGTACCAGGGCGGCGACGGCTACATCGCGCTGTTTGGCGCGATCAACGCGGTCCTCGAGTTTGCGCTGGCCCCGTTCATCGGTGTCGCCCTGGCGTATCTGCCGTTGGCGGCGTACAACTATGGCGCCCGCAACTTTCATCGTGTCCGGCAGGCCATCTGGCAAAGTTGCCTGGGCGCGACCATCGCCGGCACGTTGCTCGTCGGCGCGCTATTGCCGTTGTCGGGGTACATCATAGAACTGTTCGCCGCCGAGGACGCCCTGCCGCCGGAGGCGTCAACCGCGCTCCGGATAACGCTGCTGGCCCTGCCCATCGTGGGTATCGAGTTCGTCAGTTCCATCGCGTTCCAAGCGTTGGGCATGGCGTGGCCGTCCGTGGTGCTCACTATCACGCAGAGAGTCGTGATCCTGTTGATCTGGGTGTTCGCGTTGTCCGGATGGTTGGGTGTTCCCGGCGTCTGGTGGTCGTTCCCAATGACCGACCTCAGCGCGATGGTCCTCGGTGTGGCCGCGCTGGCGTTGATCTGGCGCCGCGTTGACCGTTGGGGCTCGGCATGACACGAGGCCCGGCCGCTTTTGACATGTATGACGAGCGGCAGTAGCATGGCAGCCATCCCCAACTTGCACCTGACATCCAACGGAGGGACGATCATGGCAATGGAATCATCCGGGGTTTCGCATATCGCTGTTTGCGTGCGCGACGTCGACGAATCCCTCAAGTTTTACCGCGATATTCTCGGCATGACGGTGACGGTGGACCGCGTCCAGGACACCTCCACGGGCGGCCTGCCCCACGTGTACGCCCACGACCGCTCCACCCGGCGCCAGGCCATCCTGTCCTACGGCGACGGCGCCATCCCCACGCTGGTGATGACCAGCCATCCGGGTGACGCCGCCGACGGCGCTCCCATCAAGCTGGACCAGGTCGGCATCAGCCACATATCCTTCACCGTGCCGGACGTGAAAGCGTTGGCCGACGACCTCATCGCCGCCGGCGTCGAACTGGCCGGTCCCATGGACGGTTTCACCAACGCAAACGGCGAGGTTTCCAGCATCTTCGTGTACGACCCCGACGGTATGCTAGTGCAGTTCGACAGCGGCGGAGGCTGATCGAACACCCGACGATCCAGGCAACGAGGTCAATCTTCGCCTCCGACGAACACCCGGCACGACAAACACCCGGCACGACGAACATCCGGCACAAGGAGCGTCCATAATGCCGATGCAATCCACCGGCGTATCTCACATCGCCATCTGCGTCAGGGACCTTGACGTGTCGCTCAAGTTCTACTGCGACACCCTTGGCATGTCCATCGTCAGCGACGCCATCCAGGACACCACCACCGGCGGCCTGCCCCACGTGTACGCCCATGACCGCCGCACCCGTCGGCAGGTGCGCCTCGCCTACGCAGATGGGGCCAAACCAACCCTCACCATGACATCTCACCCCGGCGAAGACCCCGACGGCACACCCATCAAACTGGACCAGGTTGGCATCAGCCACATCTCGTTCACTGTGCCCGACCCGAAGGCGCTGGCCGAAAACCTGGCAGGGCAGGGTGTGCCGCTCGCCGCGCCTATGGATGTCTGGACGAATGCCGAGGGCAGGGTCAGCAGTTTCTACGTGTACGACCCCGACGGAATCCTCGTGCAATTCGACGCCGGCTGATAAACCCGGGGAGGCAAACGCTCCAGTCATGGCAAATGTCCAGAAAATCACCCCGTTCCTATGGCTCGATGGCACGGCGCGCGAGGCTGCGGAGTTCTACGTGTCGATCTTCCCCAACTCCAGGATCATCTCCAGCGAATTGTACGCCGACGGGCCGGCTGCGGGGAGCGCAACGGTTATCTTCGAATTGGACGGCGTGCGGTTCACCACCTTCGATGGACGCCCCGCCTTCGAGTTAACACACGCAATTTCGTTCATGGTGTCCTGCGAATCGCAGCAGGAGATCGACCACCTGTGGGAACATCTGACTGACGGCGGAACCGAAATCCAGTGCGGATGGTTGCAGGATCGTTTCGGAGTAACGTGGCAGATCATCCCAACGGATCTCCCTGAGTGGCTGATGAACGGCCCCAACGCCAACCGGGTCATGGAAGTCATGCTCCCGATGAAAAAGCTCGATATGAAATTGTTGCAGGAAGCGCACGAGGGAGGCTAGTTGACCATGTCACATCACTACGACGAACACGACCACGACAAGCTGCTCCGTTGGCGCGATAACCTCCGGGAAACGTCCATCATTGAAGGCGAGTTTCCGGCGATGGCCCTGTTCCTGGTTAAACCTCAGGCGACGGGTTCCCACGACATCTTCCGCCGGTACCGGACCGAGTTCGAACAGCGCGACGCCAGCTTCGCCCACCTCGTCGTGTTCGGGATGCACGGAGTTTCGTCCACCGTCCGCAGCCTGTTGGATCAGATCGGCCTGTCAGAATCCGACCTGCCGGTGATGATGCTCGCGCCGGCATCGGATCCCGCGTCCGTGATTGCGGTGCAACTGCCATCCGGAGAAAGCCTTGAGGGCGGCGACGATCCCAACGGGGATGGCACCTGCGATTACCTGGCGCCCTGGCAGGACGTCCTTGACCGCATCCGCATCACCAAACGCGGCCGCCCACTCAGGTTGATGGGAGTCCAGGGGCGCAAACTCGACGGCCCCGACCTGCGCGAACTGGCCGGCGCCGCGCTGGCAACCGCGACCACCGCCTAGACCCTTCCAAGTAACCACGATCCCAAACGTAGGGGCGAATAATCATTCGCCCCTTTCGCACTTCCCCTGCCCCTATACCTGCCGCCCCGCCGGTCCGATCAACCGCTAGCGCTTTTCGGCCAAATTCATCGCCAATTGCGCCAGGGTGCGGGTTGGCACACCGGTCGCCCCTTTCACCAGGTGTCCCTTGCTGCTTGACGCGGTGGAGGTGCCGGCTATGTCCAGATGCACCCATTCGGCGTCCTCGGCGAACTCCCGCAGCAGCATCGCAGCGGTAATCGACCCGGCCTGCCGGCCGCCGGAGTTTTTCATGTCCGCCACGTCCGACCGGATCAGTTCCCGGTAATCCTCCAGCATCGGCAGTTCCCAGAACCTTTCGCCGTTGGCATCGCCGGCCCTGCTGATCTCCCTGGCCAAATCGGGGCAGTTGCCCATCATACCCGTGCAGGCCTTGCCCAAGGTCACCACCATCGCCCCGGTGAGGGTTGCAACGTCCACCATGCGCGTGATCCCCAGGCTGCGGGCGTGGCACATCGCATCCGCCAGCACCAGGCGGCCTTCGGCGTCGGTGTTGATAACCTCGATGGTTTTCCCGTTCATCGCGGTGACCACATCACCGGGTCGTTGCGCCCGACCTCCCGGCATGTTCTCGGTGGCAGCGATCAGACCGGTAACGTTGATGCAGGGCTTCAGCATCCCGATTGCCCGCATGGCCGCGATTACCGACGCGCCGCCGGCCATATCGCCCTTCATCGCTTCCATATTGGCGGCCGGCTTGAGCGAAATGCCGCCGGTGTCAAAAGTGATGCCCTTGCCAACCAAACCCAGGTTGTTTTCCGGGTTGTCCGGATCACCGCGGTACGTCAGGACGATCAGTTTTGGCGGTTCCTCGCTGCCCTGCGCCACGCCCAAAAACGCGCCCATGCCGTGTTCGGCCATTCGGTCGCGATCCATCACGTCCAGTTCGAGTCCCACCGTTTCAGCAACGTCCCGCGCCGCATCCGCCATTCGGGTGGGGGTCATCACGTTTGCGGGATGGTTCACGAGGTCGCGCGCCAGCATGGTGGCCTCGCCAAGCGCAGAACCAACCTGAACCCCCGCCGTCAGAGCATCCAGGTTGCCAGAATCCCGTTCGACTATTGACACTGACGAGACCCCATCCTCCGGAGCATCGTCGCCGTTGCTCCGGTAGGTGTCGAACTTGTAGAGGCCCAGCAGCGTGCCTTCAGCAATGGCCTGCGCGGATTCGCCGGCGACCAGACCGCCGATTCCCGCTCCGTGGGCGATCGTGGCAAACTCAGACACGCCCCTGCGCCTGAGAAACCGCGCCACCTCGGCGCTGACCCGCCGGACGCCGCCGGCATCGAAGTCGGCCGATTTGCCCAGTCCTGCAACCACAACCCGCGTCGCCGGAATCCGTCCCAGGGTATGCACCAGCGTCAACTCGCCCAATTTCCCCTTGATCTCACCGTCGGCGATCAGAGCGGATATGGCCCCGTTGAGCGCACGGTCAACCGCGCCGGTGGCTCCGCCGGGAGCAGTAACCCCTTCAAAAAGGTTCACCACCAAAGCCGGCGTGGGAAAATCCGAAACGTCTCCTGCAACAACTTTCACGGTGGCAGGCATGGTTCACCTCCAAACACGGGCACTTTGCATATTCGCGATTTTCGCCACCGATTATGCCGTCATACCCCAAACGCCACAACCACGCGCCCGGCCTGATGGCCGCAACCGCAAGCGGTCGGCTAGGCTCGCTTTGGCAGCGAATTCGCCCACGCAATGGTTCGGGTCAGAACCCCATCGCAATCATCCGGCCCTCTCACCAGCAGATGCTCCCGTGGCACGGGTTGGTCCGCCACCGCCATGCGGGAGTATATTTCCCAACCGGCGTCGCTCTCTCCGGAGTCCGCCAGACCCTCCACCCGGTCGGCGAGCCGTCGCCGCACCAGGTCGTCGGGCGCGGTGAACCGGATAATCAACCAATCGACCCCGACGTCCTCAGCAATGGCATAAAGCGGCGCCCGCACGTTCTCGTTGAGGTTGGTGGCGTCGAACACCACCGAATAACCGTCGACCAGGTAACCGCGAGTCAACACGTGCATGGCCGAAAAAACCCGCCGGTGTTCCCGGCGGCTGTAGCTGGGTTTGGCGACCAGGAGTTTGCGCGTCCGGTCGCTGTTCAGGCAAACGTAGGGAGCCTGCCGCGTCAACTCCCGGGCAAAGTGTGATTTTCCCGTCCCCGGCAAGCCGCAAAGGATCACCAGATTAGGGGGATCGGATCGTTCAGGTATCTCGGCAGCGTAGGCCGCTCGCAAGAACCGCAAATCGTCGGGTCGCAGTCCGCCCGCCGTCCAATGCTTGCCTCGGGAGGGAGGATCGGATCCGGACAATGGCGCGACCTGTCAGCCCAAAGACGGGAAGTTACAACAACGCCCGCAGCGCGTATTGAACAACCACCAGCACGACCATCACCACCAGCGGACTGAAATCGATCATGCCGGTTTGGGGCAGCATACGTCGAATTGGGCCCAGCACAGGCTCGGTCAACGCGAATATCACCTCGTACATGCGCAGGAGGACATCCGGCGCTCCGTTGCCCTGCATCGCCATGTACTGCACCACGAAACCCAGAATTATCCGGGCCAGCAACAACAGATAGCACAGCGTTATGACAAGAGTGATCAGCTCCAGCATTACTACCCCGAGGACCGGATAGGCGTTAGCCCTGGCCCAACTTTATGGACTTGAGATAGGCCGCGTTCACGGCATCCACCACCGCCGCCGGTACGCCGGCGCGTTCCAGTGCCTGCAGCCCTTCGGCGGTGGTCCCGCCCGGCGACGTCACCATGTCCTTCAACTCTGCGGGATGCCGTCCGGTCTGAATCACCAACTCGGCGCTGCCTTGCACCGTTTTCAGGGCCATGCGTCGCGCCACGTCCCTGGGCAACCCCACGTACACGCCGGCATCGATCATGGCTTCCAGAATCAGGAACACGTAGGCGGGCCCGCTGGCGCTGAGCGCGGTGGCCATGTCCATGTATTTTTCATCGTCCACGTAGATCTCGTCGCCTATGGTGGACAGGATGGCGGACGTGGTGTCGCGGTGCGATTGCGCAACCGACTTCGAGCAGGTCCACATCGTCATGCCTTCGCCAATCTGTGCCGGCGTGTTGGGCATGACCCGTATCACGTTTTCCGTCTGCAAGCCGTCGGCCAGGGAGTTCATCTTGGTACCGGCCACTATTGACAGGACCGAGCGCTCACCTGCAAATTGGCCGCCAACGTCCGAATACACCTTTGGCAAATCCTGGGGCTTCACCGCCATCACCACCATATCCGACGCTCCCACGACCTCGCCGTTGGCCTCGGAAACCGCCACACCGTAACGTTCAGCGAGGTAATCCCTCCTGGGAGCTACCGGCTCGCCTATGATCACGTCGCCGGCGCTGGCGACTCCGCCGTCCAGCATCCCGCCCAGGATCGCTTCGGCCATGGTGCCTCCGCCGATAAATCCGATGTTCATGGCGTTATCCCTCACCCCAGCCATCGGCGAGCCCATCACCCCGGGCGAACGCCACGGCCATGCGGATCGACTCCACCATCGAAGTATGGTCGGCCACGTTCTTGCCTGCGATGTCAAACGCGGTGCCGTGGTCAACGGAAGTGCGGATGAACGGCAGCCCCAGGTTGGCGGTGATGCTCTCCTCGAATCCGTACACCTTGACCGGAATGTGACCCTGGTCGTGGTACATGCACAGCGTTACGTCGTATCGATCCTGGATGGCCTGGTGGAAGATGATGTCCGCCGGCACGGGGCCGATGGCGTTGATCCCCTCCGACTGCGCCTGCTGCACGGCCGGAGCGATCTCCTCGGCTTCCTCGTGGCCCAGCAGTCCGCCGTCGCTGCCGTGCGGGTTCAACGCAGCCACGCCAATCCGGGGGTTGGTGAATCCCCACTGCCGGAAACTGCGGTCCGTCAAGCGCAGGTAATCGAGTATACGGTCCTTCTTCACGTAATCGCAGGCAACCTTCAATGACCGGTGAGTGGTCAGATGCACCACCCGCAGGTTCTTGGCCATCAACATTGTGGCCACTGTCCTGGCGCCAGACAGTTCCTGCAACAATTCCATGTGCCCGATGGCTTCGTACCCGGCCATCGCGGCGGCTTCCTTGTTCAGCGGAGCGGTGGCCAGCCCGTCAACGACGCCGGCCATGGCAAGTTGTCCCGCCTTGCTCACCCATTCCATCGCTGCCTTGCCGCAGGCGACGCTCAATTCGCCTACCGATATGTCCTCGGGGTTGAGGTTCCCGATATCCACCACGTCAACCGTGGTGGGGTCGTCTCCCGCCGTGGTGGGATCATCGGTGCCGTGGATCCCCAACGGCAGCCCCGTCATGCGGGCCGCCTGCTCCATGGCGTACACGTTTCCGATCACCACCGGCCGGCACGCCTGGTATACGCGCGAGTCGGCCAGCGCCTTGACCACAACTTCCGGCCCTATGCCGCACGGATCACCCATGGTGATCGCGATGGCCGGGCGATTATCCGTGGAGCCGTTTCCTTCTGGCATGATGCGCCTCGCGAGTGCTGAAACCTGTGAAATCCCGGTGGGGAGCGATTATATCACGCAGCCATCCGCGTCGGTTTGGGGATTGGCAGGCAGGTGTACTCGTAAGTTTGCCTGCCTGCGCGATTCATCCGACGACCGGTCCAGACCGTGCCCCTGCTATTCGCACTTGTTCCAGCCGCAGGAATAGCAGGTGAGGCAGCCCTCCTGGTTGACAACACCGCCGTTGCATTCGGGACAGCGCTGCGCGTAAATCAGTTCCCCACCGCGATGGGCTGAGTGTCCGTTGCCATTCCCGTTGCCGGCATCGCCGTGGCCCGGGTCCCGATCCATCGTCACACCCTGCGGGGGAAAGAACGGGCGAACCTCGGGGCCGTCTCCGCCATAGCCGGGGAACCCGGTCGGCAAAGTCAACTGGACTCCGTCGCGTCCGCCGTTTTCCGAATCCAATCCCTGGATCAGGTTGTCCAGCACGATGGCAACCGCATCCGGACCCGACCGTACCAGCGTACCGTCGTCCCAGGCGGGGCAGCACGTGATCCCACGCAACTGGCGGGTGACCTCGCCGGTTTCTATGCCGGCCCGCAGGGCGAGAGAGACCAGACGCGAAACCGCTTCCAGCAGCGCGGCGTCGCAACCGCCGGCCTTGCCCATCGTCCCGAACACTTCGAAGGGTAATCCGTTATCGTCCAGGTTCACGGTCACGTACATGTTGCCGTGCCCGGTGCGCACCCGTTCGGTGACGCCGTGGGTCTTGCGGGGACGGTCTCTCGGGATGCGAGGCGCCGGAACTTCGATCTCAACAACGGTATTCTGCCCGGCTGATTCGTCCGTTCCTTCGGCCGATCCCGTGCTTAGCACCTGATCGGCCTTGCTGCCGTCCCGGTACACCGTGATCCCCTTGCACCCCAGCGTATACGCCGACAGATAGGCCTCCGCCACGTCTTCGACGGTGGCGTCGTGGGGGAAATTAATGGTCTTGGACACCGCGTTGTCGGTGTATTCCTGGAAAGCCGCCTGCATCTTCACATGCCAGCGCGGGTCAATGTCGTGAGAAACGCGGAATACGTCCTTGACCCAATCGGGCACGTCCAGATGCTCCAGCGAGCCCACCGATGCCAACTGTTCCATCAACTCTTCGGAATAGAACCCCTCGTGGCGAGCGACGGCCTCAAAATAGCCGTTGCCTTCGACCAAACGGGTGTTGTCCATCACGTTGCGCACATACGAAAGGGCGAACAGCGGTTCAATTCCGCTGGACGCGCCGGCGATGATGCTGATGGTGCCGGTGGGGGCGATGGTGACGGGAGCCGAATTTCGCATTCGGCGAGAATCTCCCGGTTTGTTGTAGGCGCTCCGCTCCCATTCGGGGAACGCGCCTCTCTGCTCCACCAGATCGCCGGATGCCCGGTAGGTCTCTTCCTGTATGAACTGCATCACCTGGCGAGCCATGGCCAGCGCATCATCACTGTCGTAGCGCACACCCAACTGGATCAGCAAATCCGACCATCCCATGACGCCGAGGCCGATGCGCCGGGTCTTGCGGCTCATGTCGGCAATCTCTTCAATGGGGTAATCGTTCATGTCGATCACGCAGTCCAACATGTGAACGGCGGCCGAAATCACCTCGGACATACGGTCCCAGTCGATGGCGACATCATCGTCCGTGTACTTCACCATCCTGGCCAGGTTCAGTGAACCCAGGTTGCAGGATTCGTACGGCAGCAACGGTTGCTCGCCGCACGGGTTGGTACTCTCGATGTCGCCCAACTGCGGGTTCGGATTGTCGCGATTGATCCTGTCCAGGAACACGATTCCCGGGTCGCCCGTCCGCCAGGCCAATTCCGTCATCCGGTCGAACACTTCCCTGGCGTTGAGCTGGCCGGTGATCTGACCGGTGCGCGGGTTCACCAGATCATAGGTCTGGTTGTTCTCGACCCGACGCATGAAGTCCTCGCTGACGGCCACCGATATGTTGAAGTTGCTGAGGTGTTGGCCATCCTCTTTTGAGGTGATGAACGAGAGGATGTCAGGGTGCGTAACGTGCAATATGCCCATGTTGGCGCCCCGGCGTGTGCCGCCCTGTTTCACCACGTCGGTCGCGGCGTCAAAGGCGTTGATGAAGCTCACGGGCCCGGACGCAACGCCGCCGGTGGACCCGACCACGTCGCCCTCCGGACGCAAACGCGAAAAGGCAAACCCGGTGCCTCCGCCGCTCTTGTGAATCAGCGCGGTCTGCTTAACCTTGGTGAATATGGAGTCCAGCGAGTCTTCAACGGGCAGCACGAAGCACGCCGACAATTGCTGCAATTCGCGTCCGGCGTTCATCAGGGTCGGGGAGTTGGGCAGGAACTCCAGCCGCCGCATCACTTCGTAGAAACGTTCCTCGGTTTCCGCTCGTTCCGTTTCCGTCGCGCCGTATTCGAGGTCCGATTGGGAAAGGTTGCGGGCAACCCGCCGGAACATCCCTTCCGAATCCTCCAGCACGTTGCCTTCACGATCTTTGGAAAGATACCGTCGTTGCAGCACAACCCTGGCGTTGTCGGTCAACTCGCCGGTTCTCCGGTTGTAGGAATCGGCAACCCCGGATTCCGCCATTGCATCCCGGATGTGGCGCCTCACGTTCACCGTTGAATCACAGTCCGCACTGATCGTTATGTTCGATCCTCTCGATCCACTGGCCTCCACGGTAGCCTCCCTTCTCTGTTGATTTATTGAATATATGATGGCGTGTGATTGTGGTTGAGGCGGACCGTGTTGGTCGGCAGTCCGCCTCATCGGATGGGCAGTCAGACAGGCTGGACGGATTCCATCCTTGACCGGCCACGCTGCCCTCGCAGTCGTGCGGTCAGTTCCAAATCAAACCGCAATCCCTTGTAGAAGTACAGCACTGGCACTTCAATCGGTTGAACTCGATCGACTCCGACGAACGTGGCCGCGAAGTCCTGCATGCGTGTCAACATGCCTGCCTGACAGGGCGGTTGGGACGTCAACTGCCTGACTACGCCGGTGGTCATCCTGATGCCCATGTCGCTCAGCGTTTTGCCCACCAGGTCCGCGAAATCCTTCAACGATCCGTCGGCAAATGCGTGTGTGTTCACCATGCGAATGATCAACCCGTCTTCCGTGATCAGACAACTGGTTACCGGAAAGGCCGATTGCAATTGCGTCAGCATCCGGGATTCGGTGCCCGGAGGGCACGGGTCGCAACTGACCTCTACCTTGTACTGGACGATCCGTTCCATTGATTCATACTCCGGAGCGCGAAGCTCCATGGCGCGAGCGACCCATTGTTGGACCGGGCGGCTTCGCGCGGTGACAGTCGTAACTGAATTCAGCCCACCGATCGCCGGCGCAAAGGTTGCGTTGGCGCGTTGCGCCGGTTGTGTCGGGTTTGAATGGGTCACGCCAGAAGGTCGTCCTCTTCACGTTGAATCGGCAGGGCTGCCCAGCAACTGACCAGACAGGCCCTGGATTCGCGGTCCATGTCATCCTGCAGTTCCGCGAACGGGTTGGGTATCCACGTTGGTTCCACGATGTCCTCGTCAACCGTTTCCCAGTTGGACGGGACCCACATCTTCCGCAGCATATCCTCCAAGTCGTGGACCTTGTTGTTGTGTGTCAACAGCCTGGTAAATGCGGAGTATTGAACGCTGCTGCTCATGATGGTGTTAAACACCTCCCGAAAGTGTTGGGTTTGGCGAGCAGTTAGCATTTGCGCCAAAATGGCGCGACTGAGAACGCCCGGCGATGGTGGCAATGCCGGAGCGCTGAAAGTCTCAAGATGTTTGTTGGTTGGTTTCATCGATCCTGCGGACTCGCTGCGATGGTGGCACACCGCGCGGAGACCGTTAGGCGCTGTGATTCGTCCGAGAACCCGTGCGGCGTGTGTCGCGCCGTTGACGGGTACGCCGGGGAGTGACGGCCGCGATGCTGAGCAACGGTTCAGGTTCCCCGTTGCGCAGGGTACGGGCGCGTTCCTCAAAGTCGCCGGCGTCCTGAAAATCGTAGTAAACGGATGCGTACCGCATATACGCAACTTCATCCAAAGTCCGGAGGCGCTCCAGGACCATCAGGCCGAGGTCGCGGGATTTTACCGTCCCGCTGCCCAGGCGCTGCAGTTCGGCCTCGATGTCGTCGGCCAACCGGTCGACGTCCCGGCGCGGAATGGGCCGCCTGGTACACGCCATGTTGACCCCGGTCAGCAGTTTTTCCCGGTCGAACTCCTGCCGACGCCCATCCCTTTTCTCTACGAGCAGAGCGGGCAGCCGGACCTGTTCGTGGGTCGTGAAACGACGATTGCAAGTCAGGCACTCCCGGCGCCGCCGGATCCCGTGTTCCGTTTCCCTGGAATCCGTGACCTTGCTTTCGCTCGACTCACAATATGGGCATTTCATAGAATGTGCTGCCTTTTGGTCGTTTTTTGGGACTTTTCTTGAAATCGGTATATGTTGTATTGTCAACCAACACAACCACAATCTCTGGTATCTGGGATTATAGCCCAACCTGTTTCAAGGGTGTCAATTTCCCCCCAGTGCGGGGTTTCATCAATTTTGGCGGATTTGAAACAACATCCTGATCACACCCTTTGCCCCGACTCTAAAATCGGCCTGAACGCCTTGAAACGGTCGGGGTTTGAGGACACAAAAAACCCGGTCCGCTGGGCGGACCGGGCCATTTTGTTCGTGATTTGCCTCCGGGTTTTAGTGATAGAACCCCCGGCGGTTCTGGCGTTGCTGCAAAAACGTGGGTAGTTCGTAGTCGCGGCGGTCCGGAATTTCCATCTCGCCCAGCAACTTCGCTATGTCGTCCTCCGGTTCCTCGACGGGGGCCGGGAAATCGGCGGCGACCATGGTCATCTTGACCTCATCATCCAGCCGGGCGTCTTTGTTGGTGCCGAAAATAATGTTTGCATTCGGATCGGCAAGGTCCTCGACCACGGCGGCCGCTTCCTGCACCTCCTGGAGGGACAGGTTGTTGCCTCCGGTCAACACGAACAGGATGCGGCGCGCGCCTTCCAGGGACATGTCGAGCAACGGGCTTTCAGTACACTGCCTGGCGGCCTCCTTGGCCCGGTCCGGGCCCCGGCCTCGTCCGATTGACAGCCAGGCTTGACCCGCGCCGGTGAGGATGGTCTTCACGTCAGCGAAGTCAACGTTGATCTCGCCGGGCACCGTCACCACCTCTGCGATGGCGCTGATTCCCTGGTGCAGCACGGAGTCCGCAAGTTTCAGGGCGTCTTCCCAGGAATAGGAATCGGGTTGTTCTTCGTTGAGGGCCAGCAACCGGTCGTTGGGGATCACGATCATTGTGTCCACCTGGTCGCGGAGCCGTTCCAGTCCTTCTTCCGCGTTCCGGCGCCTGGTCTGAGCTTCAAAGCCGAAAGGCCTGCTCACGACTGCGATGGTCAGCGCGCCGCTTTCCTTGGCGATTTGCGCCACGATTGGCGCGGCGCCCGTACCGGTTCCGCCACCCATGCCCACTGCCACGAACACCATGTCCGCGCCGCGAACGGCCTGCTCGATTTCCGACCGCGATTCCTCCGCGGCCTGCCGGCCCAGTTCCGGCTGCGCGCCGGCTCCCAGGCCGCGCGTGAGGTTCCGGCCCAGGGCCAACCGGTAATGCACGTCGCACCGGGAGAGGTGCTGCGCGTCGGTGTTCAGCGCGTAATACTCGACCACGGGCAATTTTTCCTTGTACATGCGACTGACCGCGTTGGATCCGCCGCCTCCGACACCCATCACCTTGATGAGCGGCACGCCGCGGCCGATCTCGGGGATCATCCCGTCGCCATCTTCAAAACCGCCTGCCGGTTCCCACGAAGCGGAGCTATCGGGAAATATCATAATCGTGGTTCCTCCTGATTTTGGTGCAATGTTGCACGGGTTCAGAGTATGCGTTTTGATTGCGCGGCCGCGGCGTTTTGCGCCGACAGGCTGCGCGACTATTCGTGATCTTCCGCCGCCGCTTTCGCAAACGGCCGGCGTATCAATGAACGCGGCGACCAGCTTCTTTGCTTTTCTACGGTTTCGCGGGCCGGCCGATCGGTCCGGTTACGGTGTTTCACCGCCCATTGCAGGCCTCCCAGGGCCGCCGCATATTCCGGTTGGCGCAGGGATTCCGGCAGCCCGGCGTACCAAATGGGCGCGCCCAACCTGACCTGAGTCCTCAAACCGCGTTCCGTCATTTCGGCAAACCCCGGCATCAACGAGCCGCCACCGGTTAGGACGAAACCGGCCGCCGGCGCCGTTTCCATGTCGGCCTTGCACAGTTCGGCGTGAATCAGTTTCAGCATTTGCAACGAGCGCAGGTAGAGCGGTTCACACATTTCCTGGCGGCTCACCACCCGCTTCGGGTGCATCTGAGTCGCAGGAATCACCACTTCTTCAGTTGAGGGCAAATCGTCGGGAAGCGAATGGCCGTACTGGATTTTGAGCTCTTCGGCGATGCGGTAAGGAACCCTCAAAGACACCGCCAAATCGCGGGTCAACTGATTGCCGCCCATTGCAATCACGGACGAATAGAACGGCGTGCCGCCCCGGTACAGCGCGATCTTGATGGTGCCTCCGCCGATATCAATGACGCCCACTCCCATCTCGCGTTCGTCCGCCGTCAGCACGCCTTCGCCGGACGCGAGTGCATGCGACAGTAAACCGTCCACCTGAACCTTGCATCCCTGCAGGGCCCTGACCGTGTTGCCCAGCGGAATCGTCTTTCCCCTGACGACGTGGGCTTCCAACTGCAGTTCGCTGGTGTTCAACCCGGTGGGATTGCGCACGCCGGCCAACCCGTCCAGTTTGTACCGCATCGGGATGATGTGCAGGGTCTGTTCACTCTTGCTGTCCATCTGCTGTTGCATCACGCCCGACGCGCCGCTGAGCAAGGATCTCAAGTGCTGTTCGGTAACGGTCAGATGATCTTCGCCGCCGGTTATGCCTTCGGAGGAGTTGGAACCGACGAGGTGATCGCCGTTGACGATGGCGTGGAACCTGTTCACCGGATTTCTGCCCAGGTAACGGACGCACTCCGAAAGGCTTTGTTGAACGGCTTCCTTGACCTCACTGAAATCGTCGATCACTCCCTGCTGAACGCCCAACGAGGGCGAGGAGCCTATGCCAAGTGGTTTCAGTTCTCCTTCGGTTCCCAGCCTGGCCGCTATCGCGACCACTTTGCTGGTACCGATATCAATCACCGCGTAAATCGGTTCCTTAGCCATTTTTTAGAGTCCTTTCTCAGAATGTCATCAGTTTGCCGGAATGCCGGGTCCCAATTCGGGATCAACTCAAGGATTATGAAACATCGTTCTTTTCCACTATCCGCATCACCGCGCTGCGACTCCGTGGGTTTGATGCCTGTTCGGATTCGGATGGTCGCAATACACGGCGGCGTACGGCTCTAAACGTTGGCTGCTGCCCGCAGATGCACATGGGCAACTCGGGTGGACACAGGCACCTGGCGGTCTGACGTTCCACCCAACTCTTTACGATACGGTCTTCCAGGCTGTGGTAGCTGATCACAATCAGCCTCCCTCCCGGATTCAGCAGATCACCGGCCGCCGCCAACCCCGCTTCCAGGTGTTCCAGTTCGCGGTTAACCGCGATCCTCAGGGCCTGGAACGTGCGGGTCGCCGGGTGCGTCCGCCCGCGCCGGCCTCCGAGCGCCTGCGAAACCACTCGCGCCAACTCACCGGTCGTCCGGATGGGGCGGTTACGGACGATATGCCGGGCAACAGCCCTGCTTCCTCGCTCTTCTCCATACCTGTAAATGAGATCGGCCAAAACGGTTTCGCTGGAACGGTTGACTATTTCGGCGGCCGTTTCGCCGTTGGGGTCATACCTCATATCCAGAAGTTCGTCGGTTTGGAACGACAACCCGTAGCCGGCGCCTTCAATCTGGCGCGACGAAAAGCCCAGGTCCAGCAGTACGCCATCCACCCCTTGAATGTCGTTGTCCGCGGCGATGCTGACCATGTCGGCGTAACTGCCGTGGGCGACCGTGGCTCGTTGTCCGTATGGGTCCAGTCTGCGGCGGGCCGTTTCCAGGGATCGGGGGTCGCGATCTATTCCCAGCAGAATCCCGTCAGGACCGGACTGCTGGAGTATTCTTTCAGCGTGGCCGCCTTCACCCAGCGTGCCGTCCAGGTAAACCTTTCCATCCGATACCTGGATGTATTCGATCACCTCGGCGACCATCACGGGCTGGTGAATCGGGCCGGTGCGCGCGTCCGAACTCGCCAGGGTTCGCACCGGAGGCACAACGGAAACGGCCGGCTTGACCCGCAAGCCGGGAACCCAACGGTCAGCTGCCGCGATTCGCGCCGTCACCATTTCAGTTCAGCCTTACTCATCGTCGCAAATGGTTGCGAACAGGGCTCGCCTCGGGCGGGCCATTCGCGTGACTGAATGTAACAAAGGCACATATTCCAATGCTCACGGTCGGCCATGCGAAGTTTGGCGATTTTTGAAAACTTGACAAATTATGGACCGACGCCGGCGATTCGCGATTGCGAAACGGCGGCCGGACCGCATGCCGTCGCCTTTTTCCTGTAACGGTGGGTGTGCTATACTCGCAACCCTATCGGGTACGCGGCGGGATACCGCCCTGCCCGACGCTTTATGCAAGGAAATCGGTCATAAGGCAATCGGTCATTAGGAGTGTACCGGCGGTGAAGGTCACCAGGGACAACGCAACACCCATCGAAATCACACTGACTGTGGAGTTGGAACCCGAGGACGAAACTCCTTTCCTGGATCGGTCCTACCGGCGCACAGTTTCCCGAATCAACATTCCTGGTTTTCGCCGAGGCAAGGCGCCGCGCCATGTCGTAGAGAGCATGATCGGTCGCGCTGCTCTGCTGCAGGAAGCCCTCGAGTTCATGGTTCCCGAGACGCTCGACAAGGTCCTCACCGAACAGGACGTATCCGCGTTTGCAGAACCCAGTATCGAGGTAACCGACCTGGAGCCCGTGTCGTTCACCGCGACCGTCCCACTTGAACCCACCATCGACCTGGGCGATTACCGCGACCTCCGAGTCGAAACCGAGCCTGTGGAGATAGGCGACGAACAGGTGGATAGCGTCATCCAGCGCTTGCAGGAAGAGCAGGCTGTTTGGGTGCCGGTAGAACGTCCGGCAGAGTACGGCGACCGTCTCAACGTCGATGTCAGCGGAGACATGGACGGCGAGTTGGTGGTTGACGACAAGGACATCGAATACGTCCCGCAGGAGGAAAACCTCCTTCCTTTCCCCGGTTTCGCTCCCAACCTGATTGGGATGTCGGAAGAAGATGAGCGGGAATTCACCGTTACCATTCCTGAGGACTACCCGCGGGAACAATACGCCGGAAAAGATGTGCAATTCAAGGTGTCAGTCCTTTCTGTAAAAGAAAAGAACTTGCCCGAGATCGACGACGAATTCGCTAAATCAATCGGCGAGGGATTTGACGACGTTGACGGGTTGCGCGACAGCGTACGCGAGTCGTTGACCAACCAGGCCCAGGCCACCGCGCAGAACGAACTCGAGCAGAAAAGCCTCGAAGCGCTCTGCGAAGCGGCGGTCATCAACGCGTCGCCAATCCTGTACGACAGGGAACTCGAAGCCCTCCAGGCCGACCGCGAACGCATGCTTCGGCAGCAGGGCATCGACCTGCCCACCTACCTGCGATTCATGGGCAAGACCACCGAAGAATTCCTTGAAGAAATGCGCCCCAGCGCCGAGCGGCGCCTGGTCGGTGGACTCGTCCTGCGAAAACTCGCCGAGGTAGAGGAAATCGAGGTATCCGACGAAGACATCCAGTCCGAGACAGAGCGGCTGTTTGAGATGTCCACCACCGAAGAGGCTGAACAGGAAAACCTCGACACTCTGCGCGAGTTTTTGGACTCGGAGGCCACGCGCGACAACATCCGGTCCTCCCTCCACAGCCGCCGCGTCCTTGAGCGCCTGACCGACATCACCCAGGGCAAATTGGCGGAAGACAGCGCCGCAGACGAAACCACCGCCGATACTGACGCACCTGAAACGCCCGAAGAACCGGAACCCACCGAGCCGTCGGGCGAATCCGAAGGCGAACCCCAAAACCAGGCCTGATCAAGGCCCATCACTCCCAGGAGCTTCTTCTAATGTTGCACCTCCCCAGTCCGCGGGAACCCATGCTGCCGCAAAACGTTCTCCCCGGTATTATCCGACCCACCACCGAGGGCGAGCGCGCGTTCAACCCGTACTCGCTTTTGCTTCAAGCCCGCATCATCTATCTGGGCACACCGGTGGACGACGAAATATCCAACGCCGTCGTTTCCCAGTTGCTCTACCTGGGCTGGGAGAATCCCGACGAGGACATTTACCTCTATATCAATTCGCCCGGTGGTTCGGTACTGGACGGCATGGCCATTTACGACACCATGCAGATGATCAAGCCGGACGTGGCCACGATATGCCTGGGCAAAGCCGCCAGCATGGGCGCCGTCCTGCTTTCCGGCGGTGCGAAGGGCAAGCGCTATTGCACCCGCAACTCCACTGTTCTGATCCACCAGGTCATGGGCGGCATACAGGGTAGCGCCTCCGACATCGAGATCACCGCACAGGAAATCCTGCGGCTTCGTGAACGGCTGAACACCATCCTTTCGGAAAACTGCGACCAGCCGTTCGACAAGATTTCTCGCGATTCGGACCGCGACTACTGGATGGACGCCGATACCGCCGTCGAATACGGTATCGTTGACCACGTCCTGTCCGAATTGCCCGACGCATTCAACCGCTCCGCTGCCTAGATACCCCCACGACGCTCAACCGGGGCAATTCATCGCCCAACCTCAGGAGACCACAATGGCCCTGCCCTTTGAAGACTCACCGTTGCTGCAACCCACCAATATCGTCCCCATGGTCATCGAGACCAGTCCCCGGGGCGAGCGCGCTTTCGATATCTATTCGCTCCTGCTGCGCGAGCGCATCATCTATCTTGGCACACCCATAACCGACCAGGTCGCCAACGTGATCATCGCCCAGCTTCTCTACCTGGAACGCGAGGACCGCGACCGGGACATCAGCCTGTACATCAACAGCCCAGGCGGTTACATCGCGTCCGGACTCGCGATTCTGGACACCATGCGCCTCATCAACTCGCAGGTGTCCACCATCTGCGTGGGCACCGCCGCCAGCATGGCCACCGTCCTGCTCGCCAACGGAGCCAAGGGCAAGCGCTACTGCCTGCCCAACTCCACCGTACACATGCACCAGCCCAACGTGGGCAGCTTCCAGGGTCAGGCCGCCGACATCGAAATCCAGGCCAAGGAAATCGTCCGCCTCAAGGAACGCCTGTCCAAGATCCTGTCCGAAGCCACCGGCCAGGCCATCGAAAAGATCTCCGACGACACCGACCGCGATTTCTTCCTCACCGCCGACGAGGCTATCGAGTATGGCATCGTGGATGAAATTCTTGGCGCCCAAGCGGAGGAAACCGAAGCAGAAGCCGCCTGATCCAGCCTCTCCTCCCCACACCCCCCACCAACAGGCTGATCGTAATGACAAGCAGAAATCGCAGTGGCAACGCCAACCGCAATTCCCATCGCTGTGCCTTTTGCAACAGCCTGTTTCCCCAGAACCGTCTCATGCGACCGCCCGGCCAAAACCGTGGCGGTATCTGCTTCGACTGCATAAGAGAACTCGCCGCTTACGTCGCCGAGCGCAGCGGGAACCAACGGACCGAAGAGGCCACACGCCGCCCACAACGAAGCGCTGACCGGGTTGAACTGGCCGACGGATCGGGTGGCGAATCCGTCGAATCGCCGACCACGCTGGTACCCCGGGAAATCGACGCGAATCTCGACGCGTATGTGATCGGTCAGGAAAGGGCCAAGAAGACGCTGGCGGTTGCCGTCTACAATCACTTCAAGCGCATCCGCAGCGAGGCTATCACCACCGACGTCGAAGTCCAGAAGTCGAACATCCTCCTGATCGGCCCGACCGGCTCCGGCAAGACCCTGCTGGCCGAGACCCTGGCCCGCACCCTGGAGGTGCCCTTCGCGATCTGCGATGCCACCTCCCTGACCGAATCGGGATACGTCGGTGAGGATGTGGAGAACATCCTCCTGCGCCTCATCCAGGCCGCCGACTGGGACATTCCCAAGGCCGAACACGGGATCATTTACATCGACGAGTTGGACAAGATAGCGCGGAAGGAAGGCGTCAACCGTTCCATCACCCGCGACGTCGCCGGCGAAGGCGTCCAGCAGGAATTATTGAAGATCATCGAGGGATGCGTCGCCAACGTCCCGCCCCAGGGCGGCCGGAAGCACCCACACCAGGAGATGTTGCAGATCAATACGCGCAACATCCTGTTCATCTGCGGCGGAGCCTTCGATGGCCTGGAGGAAATGATCACCCAGCGTATGTCCACCGGCTCGTCCATGGGATTCCTGGCCAATGCGGCGGATCGCGCCGATCGCAACGAGACAGACGGCAACGCGCTGGAACAGGTGACGCCGGAAGACCTGCTGCAGTTCGGGTTCATACCCGAACTGGTGGGCCGCCTGCCCATCGTTTCGGCGCTGCAACCCCTGGACCGTGAGGCGCTGATCCGGGTCCTGATCGAACCCAAGAACGCCATCGTGAAGCAATACCAACAGCTATTTGCCCTGGACGATGTCAAGTTGGAGTTCACCGACGACGCGCTGACCGCCGCCGCCGAACGCGCTCTTTCCTATCAGACGGGCGCCCGAGTCCTTCGGCACATCGTGGAGGACGCCCTGCTTGAGGTCATGTACGAGTTGCCATCGCTGGACGACATCGGGCGGTGCGTAGTGCATGGCAGCGCGATAACCGGTAATGATTCACCACGACTGTACCGGCGGGCCGGAGGTCGCTACCTGACCCTCAAGTCAGCGCTGGCCCGTTCAGTCCGGGATGACGAGGAAGACCTCAAAACCGCCTGAAGCTGAACCCCGGGCGGATCAGATTACCGTTGGTCCCTCGTTATTGCGGCCTCAATCTCGCCCGTCAGCGCATATCCGGCGGGGTACGACTCGGACAACGGCCGGCCTTCCGCATCCAGGGCCTCGCCAGGGCGCACCATCACCTTGCTTTGCGCCACGGCTTTGAGCGTTTCCAACAGCAGGTAGGGTTCACGCCTGTAACCTTCGGCGCGAATCAACTGAAACAGGGCATTGTCCTCACCGTCCTGCTCCCGAACCGCAACCTCGTTCCGTCCTTCCAGCGATTCCCATGCGGAATCGAACTGACCGCCGACTATCGGCAGCACGCAGTGAGTCAATACGGGCCCCCGGTCCACGTCTTCGGTCGCCAGGTGAATCATCGAACCGGTTCTCGTCGCTCTCGACGCGATCAGTTCCCATATCACCGATTGCCAGGTGCCGGTTGGACCGTCCGGCAAGGCTCCGTGCAGGTTCAGCAAAGGATACCGACGGCACATTTCGCCGCTGCAGATGAGCATATATCCGGCCAACGCACAAACGTCCACTTCATAAGACTGCAGCAGTCGCATCGCCTCTCGGTCGAACCCAACACGATGCCGCGACATCGGGCCTCCGCCGTGTTCCCGGCGAAAGCGCGCCGACGATAACGTTACCAGCGACAACCCATAGGATCGCACCAGTTCAAAGAAGACATCGGACCCCTCGGCTTCTCCGGGTTCCCGGTTGCTGAAAACGAACTCGATGCGACCGTCCAATTCGCCCGCGCCGATGGCATCCGCGACGAACGTGAGCAATCCGCGCGAACCTTCACCCCGACCTGTGGAAAACCAGCCTATGCGCAACATATGGCGGCCATCCGGGACGCGCGCTCGTCAGAACGGAGGGTTATCTTCAAACAGCGACGGATCATCCGGATCGACCGGCGGCGGCAATTCCCAATCATCGTCCGTGGTCTCACGCCCACCACCGGATGCGGCGGCCATTGCGCGACTGTCGCCGACCTGGGTGATCCTCAACTCGGCTTCGGCCAATAGCTGTTGGCACCGGTTGGCCAGGTCCATTCCCTGCCGGTACAGCAGTTCCGCGTCCGTGAGCGCCAGTTCTCCCCGTTCCAGTTGGCCCACGGTTTCTTCGAGCCTGCGGTAAGCGTCTTCGAACGAAAGCGCGGCCAGTTCGGCAGCCCAACTTTCGGTGGGTTCAGTCATGGTCGCAAACCGCCGTCGAAGATTTAGAGCAGGGGTCGCATGGCGGTCGGTTTGTCCGACGCCTTGCGTCTCCGTGGCCTGGGAGTTGCCGGAGCATTGTCTTGGTCGCGTTTGCTGTCGGCTTTCGTGACGTTGGCCACAGGGCTGCTCACCGACGGTTGATCTCCGTTCGCCGTGCCCGCGATGGCGTCGAGCTTCCCACGACTGAGCGTGATGCTCAAGGCCTCGCCATCATTGACCTGGTCCGGCCCGGTCAAGGCGTGGCCGCTATCGGACAGGCTGACAATGGCGTATCCCCTGCGCAACGTCGCCGTCGGATCCAACGCCGTCAACTTGGCCTGCTGCGCCTCCAGTCCACGTTGCAAACGCTCTTTCCGGCTGAGCATCGCGGCGGTTGCCCGGTCAGCCAACCCATCAACCTGGCGCATCAGCGAACCAACATCCGGAGCCCTGCGTTGCAACCGCTGCCGTTGCAACTCCACTTCGCTACGTTTCCGGTCTATGCGTCCCAGTATCGTGGCGGTCATCTGCTGGCCGGCCGCGAATACGTTGGCCATCAATTGACTGCGGTCCGGCGTCGCCAACTCCGCGGCGGCCGATGGCGTCGGCGCCCTGCGGTCAGCCACGTCGTCGGCGATTGTGAAATCCGTTTCGTGGCCAACCCCCGAGATCACCGGAATTGAACTGGCGAATATGGCTCGCGCCACTTCTTCCGAATTGAAACACCACAGGTCTTCCAACGACCCACCGCCTCTGGCCACGATTATCACATCCGCGATGCGTTCATCGTTCACGGCCGTGATCGCTCTGGCAATCTGGCCTGCCGCCGTATCTCCCTGGACCGCCGTGGGCGCCAGCCTCAGCTCGGCCAGCGGGTACCTGCGGCGCACGACGTTCTGGATGTCCTGCCAAACCGCCCCATCCGGCGACGACACCACGGCAATCACCCGCGGAAACACCGGCAGCGGACGCTTGCGTGATTCCTCAAACAATCCTTCCGCAGCCAACTGCTGCTTGAGCCGCGCCAGTTCCAGCGCCAGCGCACCCTCGCCCACGGGCAACGCCACCGCCACCTGCATGTTCGCCTCGCCGTAAGGCGCGTAGAACGTGAAGTTGCCTCCAGCCAGTATCTCCTGGCCTTCTTCCAGATACTCCTGTCCGGAACGCCCCCGGAACATCACGCAACGAATCGTGCTTCCGTCCTCACGCAGGCTGAAATATGAATGCCCCGACGCGACCGTGCGGAGGTTCGCAATCTCACCCTGCACCGTCAGCCGCGACAGCAACCCGTCCGACTCAAGCTTTTCCTTGAGATATTCGGCGATCTGGCCGACCGAATAAACGATTGGGGAGAGCATCTGTTCAGCGAGTTGCTGCGCCTTACGAAACCCGTTCCGAATAGGTCGCGTTGCGCGTATCCACCTTCACAATCGTCCCGGGCGTTATGAACATTGGCACGGTGATTTGCAGGCCCGTCTCCAGCGTTGCCGGCTTGTTGCCGCCCTGCGCCGTGTTGCCCTTGAATGCCGGCGGAGTGTCCACCACTTTCAACTCCACGTGAATCGGCAGGTTCACGTTGATGGCCGAGCCCTTGTAGAACACCACCTCAACCATCATGCTCTCTTTGAGATATCCAAGGCTGTCGCCAAGCTGCTCGCTGGTCAACTCGTGCTGGTCGAAGGTTTCCTGGTCCATGAAAAAGTAGTGCGACCCGTCGGTGTACAGATACTGGGTTTCGCGGTTGTCCACTTCGGCCAGGCTGAACGCGGTGTCGTACCGTTGGAACGTGCGCTCGATCACGGTGCCGTTGATCAGGTTCCGCATCTTGATCCGCGTAACCGGCGCCCGCTGCTGCATCTTGTGCCGCTCGTAATCCATCACCTGCCAGGGCTGGTTCTCAAGTTCAATCACCATTCCCTTGTTCAGGTCCCCAAAGTTGATGCTCATGGTAGGTGTCCCCTTCTAGTTCGCTTGCTGGGCCGCTTCGTCGGCAATGACACCGGCCAAGGCTTCCACGGCAGCAGTATAGCCTCTCCATCCCAGCCCGGCAATTTGGCCGCGCGCGGTGTCGGCCAGCACCGACCGTCGCCGCCACTCTTCGCGGGCGTGGATGTTGCTTAGATGCACTTCAACCACCGGCACCGCCGCATCCGTGAGCGCGTCCTTCAACGCCAGGCCATAATGCGTCAGGGCGCCGGCGTTCACCACGATTCCATCAATCCCGCCCGCGCGTTCTTGCAGGTGATCGATCAACGCTCCCTCATGGTTGGACTGGTAAAACTCCACCTGTACTCCCAACTCAGCAGCCCGCTCCACGATGCGCAGGTTGATCTCGTCCAGCGTCAGGACCCCGTAGTGATGGCGGTTCCGGCGGCCCAGCGCGTTGAGGTTAGGCCCGTTCAGGACCAGGATCGTCGTCATAGTCCTCGCCGCGCTCTCCCGACGCCCCAACCGCGTTCCCGCCGGAAAGTGGATGGAAATTCAGGTACGCCCGGCGCGCCTCCTGCTTGGTGATGTGCGTGTAAACCTGCGTGGTCGCCACGCTGCTGTGGCCCAACAGATCCTGGATTACCCTGAGGTCGGCGTCGCCCTGGAGCATGTGGCTGGCAAAACTGTGGCGCAGGGTATGAGGGTGGATGCCTTCTTTCAAACCCGCCCGCGCCGCGTAATTGCTGACGACCTTCTCGATGCTGCGGCGCGAAAGTCGTTTGCCGTAGCGATTCAAAAACAGCGGGCCCTCATTGTCCAGGTCGTCCGCCAGGTGCGGCCTACCGTCCTCCAAGTAGTTATCCAACGCAGCCTGGGCCGGCTCGCCATACAACGTCCAACGTTCCTTGTTGCCCTTGCCGCGCACCAGGATTTCCCGGCGTTCTCGCGCCACGTCGCCCAGGTTCATCCCTTCAATCTCGGCGAGGCGCACGCCACACGCGTACAGGACCTCCAGTATCGCCCGGTCTCGCAACCCCATGGGCGTATCGTCGTCGGGGGTTTCCAGCAGCCGTGTCGCTTCCTTTTGACCCAGGAATTTGGGCAGCGGTTTCTCGACCTTCACCGGAAATGAGCGGGCCGAAGGCACCGGAGTCGACTTGAACCAACCCTCCTGCACCAGGAAATTGTAAAACGTCCGCAGCGCCGTCAGTTTGCGCACGATGCTAACCCGGGCATAACCCTTGGATCGTCCGTTTTCCGACCTGCCTTCGGTTGCCAGGTATGCCACGTAACCCCGCAGCATCTGACGGTCCATCTCCGATAGCGAAAGACTCTTCAACCGGCAATAGGACAGGAAAGTGTGCAGATCATCCAGGTAAATGCGCCGCGTATTCTCCGACAACGATCGTTGCCCGGTGAGATACCGGGAATACCGCTCCAACAACTCGGGCGACGCGGGAGCGCATTCCCGATCCCCTGCCGCAGACCCGCCGGCGTATGTCGCGTTAGTCGCCAACGGTTGCCAACTCGGGTTCCGCTGCCGGTGCGGCGGTGTCAGCGCCGGCGGTCGGCGGGTCGCCCTTCCATTTGCACACCGAGCAGGACGCCTTGCCACGCGCTGCGGAGATCAGCATCCCGCCGCATTCGGGACAGGGCACGGTGAGTGGCTCCGTGTTCACCAGAAAGTCGCACTTTGGATAGTTGGCGCAACCCCAGAACGGGCGGCCGGACTTGCGCGCTCTCCGCTCGACGAGATCGCCGCCGCACTTCGGGCACGGCACCTCGCTCTTCTTGACGATGTTGCGCCGGTTGTCGCACGGATTTTCCGCCGCATTGTAGCCGGTGCAGGCGATGAATCGCCCGTACCGTCCGGTCTTGATGACCATGGGGCGCTCGCACTTTTCGCAGACCTCATCGGTCTCTTCATCCGGCGGTCGCTCGGCGTTGTTCCGCATGTTCCGCGTGTTCTGGCAAGCCGGATAACCCGAACACGCCAGGAACCTGCCGAACCTGCCCATCATCATGGTCATCGGCTCGCCGCACTTTTCGCACGCCGGGGAGAACGCCTTCTCCGCCGCCGATACCGCCTGATGGAACGGCCCGTAAAACTCGCGCAGCATGGGCACCCAGTCCTGGTCTCCCTGCGCCACGCTGTCCAGGTCTTCTTCCAGGCGCGCGGTGAAGTTGAGATCCATCACGTTCGCGAAATGCTCGGTGAGCAAATCGGTCACGGTGCATCCCAGTTCGGTCGGCGACAATCTCCGCTGTTCCCGCTGCACGTATTCGCGTTCCACCAGCGTTGCGATGGTGGGAGCGTATGTGCTCGGACGCCCGATGCCGTTGTCCTCCATCTCCTTGATGAGGGTGGCCTCGGTGAATCTCGGCGGCGGCTGCGTGAAATGTTGATTTGCGTGCAGTTCCTGGTTGGTCAGGCCGTCGCCTGATGCCAGTTCCGGCAGCGCGCCCACTTCCGGATCCGGCGAATCGTCCCGCCCTTCCAGGTAAACCGCTCTGAAGCCCGGGAACTTCAACACCGAACCCGTCGCTCGGAACCGGTACACGTTGCCCGATGGCCCGGCGCAGGCCGCGTCGATTTCCACTGTCGTCGCCTCCAGCAACGCGTCCGCCATCTGGCTCGCCACCATGCGTTCCCATATCAGCGTGTATAGCCGGAGCTGGTCCCGGTCAAGGTAAGTCGCCATTTCCTGGGGCGTCCGTCGGATCGACGTAGGCCTGATGGCTTCGTGGGCTTCCTGCGCGTTCTTGCTGCGCGTCCGGTAGGTTCGCGGTTTGTCCGGCGTGTATTCCTTGCCGTACCGCCCGCGGATGTAATCGCGGGTCTCCCGAACCGCCGTGTCCGCCACGTTCACGCTGTCGGTCCTCATGTAGGTGATCAGACCAACCGAACCTTCGCTGCCGACATTCAACCCTTCGTAAAGCTGCTGCGCCAACGCCATGGTGCGCTGGGCGGTGAAGCGCAGCTTGCGGCCCGCTTCCTGTTGCAGCGTGCTGGTGATGAACGGAGGCGCCGGCCGCTGGCGGCGCGGCTTCTTCTCGACGCTGTCCACGGAATAGGCTGCGCCCTTGAGTTCCGATTCCAGGCTGCGCGCCGTGTCCTCGTCCCCGATGGACAGTTTGCGACGTGCGCCTTTCAACGATTGCAGCGTGGCGGTGAAAACACTGCGATTCGCCGGCGGGTCAGAATCCTTGAACAGGTCCGCCTCCAGCGACCACCACTCCACAGGCACAAATGCCGCGATGGCTCGCTCACGTTCCACGATCATCCGGAGCGCAACCGACTGCACTCGCCCGGCCGACAGACCCAACTGGACCTTCAACCAAAGCAGCGGACTGATCTCGTATCCCACCAACCGGTCCAGTATCCGACGTGCCTGCTGCGCGTTGACCAACTCCATGTCGATCTCGCGCGGATGCTCAAACGCTTCTTCAACCGCTTGCTTGGTGATTTCGTGGAACACCACTCGCTTTGGCGGCTTGGCGTTTTTGTCCCAGCCCGCCGCAGCCTGCAGGTGCCAGGATATGGCTTCGCCTTCACGGTCGGGGTCGGTCGCCAGAAATATCTCGGACGCTTTCTCGCCGGCCTCCTTGAGACCTTTCACGAGATCGCGCTTGTCCTTCATCGTCAGGTATTTCGGCGTGAATTCCTGCTCGGGATCCACTCCCAACGTCGACTTGGGCAGGTCGCGGACGTGTCCCATGGACGCGGCCACCACGTACTTCCTGCCAAGAATCTGTCCAACCGTCCTGGCCTTGGCCGGCGATTCCACAATCACCAATCGTTTGCCCGCCGCCGAGGGGATCCCAGCGTTGGACCGTGCCGAGGAAGCCTTGGACTTGCTTCCTGATCTGGCGGGAGCTTTCGACGATTTGGACCTCGCCGCAGTCTTGCCAGTCTTTTTTGTGGTTGTACCCGTTTTGGGCGGCATATTGTGTTTGCGTCTCCAAATATGTGCGTTGCGTCAGTAAGGCAACCTGTAATGCATCATACCAGCCTGCTCCACCAGTCCCTTCAATTCGAGCATCGTAAGCAAACCGCTCACTTCAGCAACGGGACGACCAACCAATCTTGCCAGGTCGTCGATGTGTACGGGATCGGACATCACATGGTCCAGCAAAGCAGACTCTTCGGGATCGACCGTTTGGTTGGACCGCCTGTCCTCATTGACGATCGCGCCATTCGGAGCCCTCGCCGGTGTGTCGCCGCTCCCGTTGTTGGAACCTTTTTGACCGGGAACGGATTTTTGTGATTCCGTCAGTTCCAGTTGCATCTGGCGGGCCGTGGTATCCAGGCCGATCTCGTTTAATATATCACTTACGTCGCAGACTAGCTTGGCCCCTTCGCGGATCAACCGGTTGGTCAACTTGCTCGCCTCCGAGTATATGCTCCCCGGCACGCAGAAAATCTCGCGATTCTGTTCCAGCGCGTGGTACACCGTCCAACGAGTGCCACTGGTTTCGCTGGCCTCGGTGATCAACGTACCCAGTGTCATCCCGCTGATGATGCGGTTGCGCCGGGGAAAGTTCGAAGCCTCCGGCCGCGCGCCAAGGTGAAACTCGCTTATGATTGCACCGCCTTCCGCGACAATTCGTTCCGCCAATCGCAGGTTCTCCCGGGGATACACGTGATCCAATCCATTCCCCAGAACCGCAATCGTACGGCCCCCGGCCTCCAGGGTGGCCCGGTGGGCGTGTGCGTCGATGCCAAGGGCCAACCCGCTCACAACCACCACACCGCGCTCCGCCAGATCCCGGCAAAGTTGAGCGGTTACCCGGCCGCCGTAATCCGTTGGTCGCCGGGTACCAACCACCGCCACGGACACATCGTCGCTGTCCAGCAGTTCGCCACGACAATACAACACCGGTGGAGCATCCGGCGTTTCTTTGAGTCGCCACGGGTACCGGTCGGAATGCCAGTCAAACGCGGACACTCCTGACTTCTCCAACCGTTCCATCTCGCGTCCGGGGTCAATCGACCTGCGCCCTTCCACAATCGCCTGGGCAACCTTGCCACCTATCCCGGCGGCGCGCAACTCCTGCCTGGAAGCCGACCAAGCCACCGCCATATCCCCGTCGAAATGCGATTCCAACATCCGGAACCTGGCGGCGCCCAGGCCAGAGATCTGGCTCAGCGCAATCCAGTAACCCAGGGATTCTGTGCGGGCGGCAATCACGGCGCGGATTCTAACACACAGCATTTTTTTCAAACAACGACCAAATGTCACTCCGGACTTGCCCGTTTCAGCGCCGGGGGATCGCTTGCCGCCGTATTAAAACCTGCGCCTTCGCCCCTGGCCCGGGTTCCTTGACAACGTATTGGGCCCGGCTACAATCGCAACCATCTCAAACCAAACCAGAAAGGAGAAATTGCAATGCCGTTTTATACGAGAGGCGACGTTACCATCGAATATTCAGAGGTCGGTTCCGGTTTCCCCCTGCTAGCCACGCCGGGAGGCGGGCTCAACTCGGTCATGAGCGGTTGGCCCAGGCAGGTCTTCAACGCCATGGAGGTTTTCAAGGACGACTTCCGGTGCATCACCATGGACCAGCGCAACGCCGGCGGCGGTTCCACCGGCCCGGTCCAGGTCGATGATCCGTGGGGAGCCTTTGCCGACGATCAACTTGGCTTGATGGACCACCTCGGCATCGACGAGTTCCTGTTCATCGGCTACTGCATCGGCGGCCCCTTCGCCATGAAACTCATCGAGCGGGCCCCCGATCGCGTGCAGGCCGCCGTCCTGTGCCAGCCCGTGGGACACGCCAGCAAGACGCCGGACGCGATGTACAACTCCGGCACCGACATCTGGGCGCCGCCGCTGATTGAGAGCCGGGACGACGTGACCACCGAAATCGTGGAGCAGTACCTCCACAATCTCTACCGCGTCCAGCCCGACTTCTTCTACTGCGTGACCCGCGACTTCGCCCGCAACTGTCAGACCCCGTTGCTGGTCATGCCCGACGACACGCCGGCCCACTCGCTGGAAGCAGCGATGGACATGGCGGAACTGGCGCCCAAAGCGCAGGTGACCGCCTACCCCTGGAAGGAAGAACCCGGCCTGTTCGCCCAGACCATCGAACAGGTCCGCGAATTCCTCAAGGCGCACCAACCGGTCGGGGCCGGCCGCTAGCGCGGAAACCAAGGTAAATATCCCCGAGATCCCAACACCGGGCCTCCTCAATGAGGGGGCCCAAATCTCTTGTGTCTGTCGCGTCAAGCGCCGGCCTCGGTCATTGCCTGCGAAGGTTTGGGCGTTACCACCCGTCAATGTTGCCTTGAGTATCGGGGTCTGCTCAAAAGCCCAATCATGTAATGGTCATGGGCCCGCAAGTGGCACACCGGACACCGGCGTGAGGAAATCCCGAGTTTGGCACCGGCATATTCGAGCAGCATTGACCCAACGATGGGCTCCGGTTCGACGGCGAAACTACGGACCGTATTCAGGCAGTCTCTCGAAATCCGGCCCGGCAGCGGGGTACGAGATTGCTACGCTTCCCGGCCGTCGGTTAGTATTACCGCGATCTATACCCAACGGGATACGGAGGTTCAGATGCGGTACGACTACATCGTGGTGGGAGCAGGCTCGGCCGGCGCCACCATCGCCACCCGCCTGTCGGAGGACCCAGACAAGACAGTTCTTCTGCTTGAAGCCGGCCCCGATTATCCCGACTTCAACCACCTGCCCGATGATCTCAAACTGGGCAACAACGTTTTCTTTTCCGCCTACGGCCCCCACAGTTGGGCATACAGCGCCCGCGTAACCGCACAGCAGACCGACCTGGTGATCCCCCGGGGCAAGGCTACCGGAGGCTCCTCGGCCATTAACGGTCAGGTGTTGTACCGCGGAATCCCGGAGGACTACGACCGATGGTCCGAGTGGGGCAACGACGAGTGGGGCTACACCAACGTGCTCCCATTCTTCCGCCGGATGGAAAACGACCACGATTTCCAGGACGACTGGCACGGCACCGACGGCCCCATCCCGGTGCGTCGCTACCGCCCGGACGAGTGGCTGCCCCATTCCTCCGCGTTCAAGGATGCCTGCGTCGCGTTGGGGTTCAACGATGACCCCGACCAGAACCATCCCGAATCGACCGGAGTATCACCGCGCGCCCGCAACACCCTGGACGGCGTGCGAATCAGCACGGCTCTCGCATACCTCAACCTCGCCCGGCACCGCCTGAACTTCACCCTGCGCGCCAACGTACACGCCTGTCGCGTTGTGTTCGACGGCAACCGCGCCGTGGGCGTCGAAGTCGAGAGCGGTGGCGAGCGCTTTGTCGCTGAGGGCGATCAGATCGTCGTCAGCAGCGGAGCCATCGCCTCGCCTCAACTGCTGCTGCTTTCCGGCGTGGGCCCGGCGGATCACCTGCGCGAGGTCGGTATCCCGTTGGTTCACGAACTGCCCGGCGTTGGCCAGAATCTCCGCGACCACCCCTCGGCCTGCGTCCTGTTCCGCGCCGCCGGGGATCGCCCCGATGTGCAGGCCGCTGCCATCCAGGTTGGTCTGCGCTACACCATCGAGGACTCCTATCTCCGCAACGACATGCAGATCACTCCGCTGCTCATGACCTCGGAACATCGTCCGGCGCAGGTCACCATCAGCGACGATGAAAACTACATCGGCATCAGCGCCAGCCTCCAGTTGGCTCTGGGCAAGGGCGAACTGCGTCTCAAATCCAAGGATCCGTCCGAGTATCCGTATCTCGATTACAACTACTATCAGGAATCCTTCGATTTGGAACGTATGCGCAAGGCCATCCGCACCTGCATCGACATCGGCGAACATCCATCGTACCGGGAGATACTCCTGGAGCGGGTGACTCCGGTGGATTCCGACCTTCAATCCGATGCCTCGCTGGACGATTGGCTCATGCGCAACACCGGCACGTCGCACCACGTGTCCGGCACCTGCAAGATGGGACCGGCCAGCGACCCCATGGCCGTCGTGGACCAGCAGGGCAAAATCCACGGCCTGGAAAACATCCGCGTGGCCGATGCGTCCATCATGCCCGACTGCATACGCGCCAACACCAACGCCACCACCATCATGATCGGCGAAAAAATCGCCGACTACATCCGCGCCGGCCACTGACCCGCACGGCCCAGGATCCCCAAAACGCAGGGGCGAATGATCGTTCGCCCCTGCACCATTTCCGCAGTCGTTTCGGCCGCTAGATCACTCGCGGCACCGCCACGCCCGGTATGTTGACCCGGACCCGGCACAACTCCTCAAACGTGGTGATATACAGCGTTTTCCAATCACCACCGCCGAATCCCACGTTCGTAGCCCTTTTCCCGCCGCCCAATGCGATGGTGCCCAGATGCCGCCCGTCCGGCGCCATGATCCATACGCCGCCGGGACCGGTTGAGTAGAGGTTCCCTTCCAGGTCGCATTTCATCCCGTCGGGCACGCCCGGCCGCTCGTCCTGCAGCACGCAGAACAACCGCCCGTTTTCGATCCCGCCGTCCGCAGTAACGTCCCACGCCTTGATCAGCCCGACACGAGAATCGTTGATGTAAAGGATGCTTTCGCCCGGCGAGAAGCAAAGCCCATTGGGCCCCACGTAGTCGTCCACCAGCAGCGTGATTTCGCCGAGATCCGCCGACACCCGGTACACGCCGGCAAATCCCAACTCCATGCCGGGGTAGGTGTCGCGGTACGGGTCTGTAAAATAAATCGTTCCGTCCGATTTCACCACCAGGTCGTTGGGACGGTTCAATCGTTTTCCCTGGTAGCTGTCCGCAACAACCGTGATGCTGCCATCCGATTCCTGGCGGGTAACCCGCCGCGCGGCGTGTTCGCAGGCAAGCAATCGACCCTGAGGGTCCCGCGTCAAGCCGTTGGCCTCGTTGGTTTCGGTCTGGTACACCGACAAGCCGTCCGCGTCGTTGAAGCGCATCCGGCGATTCTGGCCGATGTCGCTGAACACCAGGTAGCCGCCCTCCTGCCACCACACCGGCCCTTCGGCCGGCCACCAGGGCACGCCCAAAGCCGACCCATCGCCGCCGAATCCCTCGGCCAGCCACTCCACTTCCTGATCCAGATCCAGGATGCGTTCCAACCCTGGCGAGACTTGTTCAATCGGCATCGGAATTTCCTCCTTAGTGTCCGCTTTCTCCCAGCGCCCGGTCCAAATTGAAGGCGCAGCTAATCAACGCCAGGTGGGTGAAGGCCTGCGGGAAATTGCCCAACCCCTCACCCGACGGGCCGGTTTCCTCTGCATACAATCCCAGGTGGTTGGCGTAGCCCAGCATCTTCTCAAACATCAAGCGGGCCTGATCCAACCGTCGCGGGTCGCCCCAGCCGGCGCGGGTCAACGCTTCCACCAGCCAGAACGTACACATGTTGAACGTGCCTTCCTGCCCGCTCAAACCGTCCGAAAAATCCTCTGAGTTGTACCGGTACACCAGGCTGTCGGAAACCAGCCCGCCCAGGCGCGGCTCCCGGTTGATGGCATCAAGCGTGCTGAGCATCCGCGGGTCGGTGGGCGACATGAAAAACACCAGCGGCATCAGCAAATTGGACGCGTCCAGCGAATCGCTGCCGTAATGCTGCACGAATGCCTGACGGTCCTCATTCCAGCCCTTTTCCATGATTTCCTCATAGATCTCGTCTCGTGTGGCGATCCAACGCAGCCGCTCCGACGGAAACGAACGCAGGTCGGCCATCTTGACAGCTCGGTCCATTGCCACCCAGCACATCAGCTTGGAGTACACGAACTGCTGCCGTCCGCCCCGCGTTTCCCAGATTCCCTCGTCCGCCAGCCGCCAGTTGTCGCACACCCAGTTGGTCATCTGCCGCAGCTTGGTCCAGAAATCGTAGGAAATCGGCTCGCCGTACCGGTTGAACAGGTACACCGAATCCATCAGTTCGCCGTAGATGTCCAGTTGCAGTTGGTCGTAGGCGCCGTTCCCGATACGCACCGGTTTGGAGCCCCGGTAACCGTCCAGGTGATCCAGCGTGAACTCCTCCAGGTGGCGCCGGCCGTCGATGCCATACAGTATCTGAATGTTGCGCCAGTCCTGGTCAAACGGATCAATCTGGGCTTCCAGCCAGTGCATGAACCTCCTGGCCTCGTTGGTGAACCCGATCCTCAGCAATGCGTACAGCGTAAAAGCCGCGTCCCGTATCCACGTGTACCGGTAGTCCCAGTTTCGTTCGCCTCCCAGTTCTTCCGGGAGGCTGCATGTGGGGGCAGCGATGATCGCCCCGGTCGGCTCGTAGGTCAGTAGCTTCAGCACCAGAGCGGACCGCTCCACCATCTCGCGCCAGCGACCCGTGTAGGTACACTGGGAAAGCCACCCCCGCCAGTACGACACCGTTTCCTCGAAAAGCGCATCGCTCTCGTGGTCGGTCAGCGGATGATAACTCTCACTGACGTCTCCCATCACGCCGATGGTGAATGTGGCCGATTCGCCAGAGTTCAGCGTGAACGCCCCGATAACTCCGCTGCCCGATCGCTCCAGCAGCACGCGGGTCGACAACTGCACGCCCATCGTGTCGGACACGAACGCGACGCCATCCTCGTTGAGGTCCGTACGATGCGAGTCCCGGGCGTAATTGAACGCTGGGAAACATTCCAGTATGAACGGCACCACGCCGCGCACGCAGTTGACCCGGCGTATGAGTTCGGTGTGGTCATGTGGGTGCTGCGACGTCGAAACCGGCATGAAATCGATGATTTCCGCGACCCCGCTCTGGCCAAGAAAGCGAGTGATAAGCACGTTGCTCGCCGGCCAGTACACCTGGCGCTGAACAGGGGCTTCCGCCAGCACCGGCGCGATTTTGAAATACCCGCCTTTCTGGTCGTCCAGGATCGCACCGAAAACGCTGGGCGAGTCGAAGTTGGGGCAGCAGAACCAGTCCACCGACCCGTTCACGCCAATCAGCGCACACGTCCGCATATTGCCGACGATGCCGTAGTCCTCAATCGGGAGATACGCCATGATATTCCTCTCGGAAAGTGCGCCGGCAGAGTGTCCGCCGGCGCGGTCGGGTTAGGTGGAGGCTTTCGCCAGGGTAGCTACGCTAAACACCACCCTGAACGGTTTGCAGTATATGACCACGCTCTCCACCGCACTCAGGTCAATATCGTCAGGAATATCATAGTTTTGCGACCCCACGTTTCCCTTCAACTTTGCCAGTTCCGTATAGCCCGCATCGTCAAGGTCGCCGTGGCTTTCCGGGTTCGGAGCCTCGGCCAACAGCACCCGCAGGTCGGGTCCGTTGGTCACCCTGAATTCGTCCAGCCGCAAAATTCGCTCTCCCGAGGCCAGTTCGTAGATCACGGCGTTACCCATGCCCTTGTGGAACGAGTCCGCATCCCGGAAATTCCCGGCCGCTTTCACGATGTCCTGCGGGGCCGCGCTCGCCGCCATAACACCCGGCGGCATGGCGTCGCTGACCTCCTGCGTCTTGGTTGACGCCAACACCATGACGTTTTCGATTTCCGCGCGCTCCATTCCTTCGGGAACAACGGCGTTGGCGGAAAACGGGAAGTCCTCGTTGACTTCGGTGGACATGAACAAGGGGCTCAGCAGCCACCAGGCAAACCACGCCACCGGAATGATGGCCAAAATGCCTAATCCAACCAGTATGTATCGAATCATGCGTTTCACCTCTCCCTGCTATAGCGGGAGCCTGTGTTATGACGACTGGCCGCCTCTCAGCCGCGCCAGCGCGTTTTTTACCGTTTCTATGTCTTCAGCATCCGGCGCCGCATCGATATATGCGGCGAAATCATCGGCCGATTCCCGGTGATTTCCGGCTTTCAGATGCACCACGCCCCGGTCTCTTTGCTCTTCCGGCCGATCGGGATATACCGCCATCAACCCACCAATGGTATTGATGCACCGGTCGAATTCCTCACGGTCCCAATAGATGGCCTTCAAATTCCGCAGCACGCGGGCAAGGATGTCTCGGGGGCTGACCGCGTCCAGATGATGAGCCTCCAGCCTCACCGAATCCCCCGCAGACTGTCGCAGCAGCGCGCCGCACTCATCCTGACTGAGCAGCAAACCTCCGTTGAACGAGTCCACAAAGAACCCCGGCTCGTCCCGGTGGCGGATCAGGAAATGGCCTGGCATCCCGACGCCAAGTATCGGCACACCGGCGCGCCTGCCCACTTCAACGCACAGCAGGGACAACGTGATGGGTATTCCAAGCCTGCGGTCCAGCACATGGTTGAGGTACGAGTTGCGGGGGTCGTAATAGTCGTCCCTGTTCCCAGTGAAACCTATTACTCCAAACAGGAGGTCAGTGATGGCGTTCAACGACTGCAGGGAAGTCGCGTCGCCCGGTATCCGAGCCGCCGCCGCGTCTGCCATCCGGTCCAGGTTGGCCTGGATCCCGTCAAAATCGATGTTGGGGTCATCCGTTGAGGCTATCAACAGCGCCCCCATGGTCAGATCGAAATCGCCGCCGATTTGGTCGGCGTCAGGCGACTCCAGCAGATGGCCCAATTCCAGGATCGCGTCCGCAGCAAACATGCTCGGCTACACCTTCTTGATACGACCGCTACGGCCTTGCGGATGCCTGCGTCGCCGGTATTCGGCGGCGGAGACATCATCCACCGGCGGATTGCCGGGGTAACTGGCCCGTTCCGCTGCCACCGAGGAATCGCGCCCTGCGATTTCACGCACCTCCGGTGCATCCACGCCGCAATCCTCGCACCAGACCAGTTCGCTCACCATCAGCCGCATGTTGTCCTTTTTGACCGTAATCTCACCGATTTCGCCGCGGCAGCGGCCGCACCGGCGAATGATCGTCACATCGGTTATCGGCATATTCCAACTCTGCCTTTGGTTTGATCGCCGCGGTCCGGCAATCTACCTGGCGGTGAACCCGCCATCAACGACCAGCTCCGCGCCCGTGATGTACGACGCGTCGTCGCTGGCCAGGAACAGCACCGCATTCGCCACCTCGATCTGCTCGCCTTCTCGCCCCATCGGGACGTGTTCGTCCAGCATAGCCCGCCGCCCCTCGCGCACTTCTTCCGTCGGGATGTTGCCCATCATCGGCGGCATGTACCCCGGATGCACTGAGTTCACCCGGATATTTTCCCGGCCGTAGCGAACCGCCATCGCCTTGGTGAAAATTCGCACCGACCCCTTCGACGCGTTGTAAGCCGGATGCCCACTGAGCATCCCGACCAGGCCGGCGATGGACGAAATGTTCACGACGGACCCGCCGCCGTTCTGCTGCATCTGACCAATGGCGTGCTTGGTGCCCAGGAAAACCCCGGTAGAGTTGATGTCCATGATACGGGTCCACGCTTCCAGGCTGTCATCGTCCGGCACCGCCCGGCTGCTGATCCCGGCGTTGTTGACCAGGATGTCCAGACGCCCGAACCTGGCAACCGCCTGGGACACGACGTTGGCCCACGCGTCCTCGCTGGTAACGTCGGTGTGGACGAAAATGCTCTCTCCGCCCGATTCGTTGATTTCGGCCTCCACTCGCCGACCATCGTCATCACGGATGTCCGCGATAACAACCTTCGCGCCTTCGCTGGCGAACAGTTTGGACTCGACCGCGCCCATCCCGTGCGCGCCCCCGCTGACGATGGCGACTTTGCCTTCCAATCGCATGGTTCAACCCCTCTTGGCGACTCTCTGTAGAGTTCGCAAGTTCCCGAATTCACAAACGCCGCAAGGATACCCCCTCGCCCCACCGCGTTCAACCTCCACGGGTATCGCCGCAGCCTCGAAATCTCGAATCCGATCACAACACCGCCCATCAATTCCCACTACGCCGCCACTTTTCCTGGGCATGTCGAAGAAATTACGAGATGGAACCACGATCAACAGCCATCAATATCCTGCAGGGTCGTTCGATTATCGCTTCACCGGCCAATAGTCCGCTCATGGTGAGCCTGTCCAACCATGCATCCCATCCATCGACAAGCTCAGGATGAGCGGATAGGTAGGATGGTAGCGGACAAACGGAGCACTAATCGAAAGGCTTTGGACGTCCTATACTGCCCTGT
>CAZCZB010000008.1:52337-78915 GCA_964502995.1 uncultured Dehalococcoidia bacterium | reverse complement strand
ACCCATCTCTCCATCGCTCAATTCACCCTCTGAACACTAACCGGCACCAATGGTTCTTTAGGCAATTCTCCAGTGTTTACCGTTTACGTACTCCTGAGCACGTCTACATCCCAACGATACGTTGGCCAAACTTCCAACCTATCCCGGCGGATTGACGAGCATCAATCGGGAGCTAGCAGGTATACCCGTGGCCGAGGGCCCTGGCTTTTGGTTCACTCAGAGCAATATTCCACACGTGCCGCCGCCATGGCTCGCGAAAAGTTCCTCAAATCCGGAGCCGGCCGCGAATGGCTTGACCATATTCTCAGCGGTGGAACGGGTCCGCCTCCGGCGGATTAACCGCTAGGTCGTAGGTGCGAATCCTAACAGGGGAACCATTCTATTTGTTTTGTGGCTCCGCTCGGCTGCCTGTTCGGAGCGTGTCGACTTACTTCTCTTTGGTGATGGCATTTGTGGTTGTTTTGGGCACACACGTTGCAGGTAGTTGCCGTTTCCGACCTTGCCGGGACACGTTGCTTTCTCATTGCGCGGCGGATTCGGGCAACTGTTGCAGATAATCGCGACCTGGCGTCGGTGTTTTTGACAATCCGCGACCCCGAACTGCGTTGGCTGATTGACAAATTGCCCCGTCGCCTTTCGGATGGGCGAACCAGCATTGGAGTCGTTCCGGCCGCCTACATTCGATTGTGCGCACACGTTGAGACAGAGCGGTATCACAGAGCCAACGTGGTGTGTGATAATATGTCAAACATCGTCCGATCGTTTGTTAACTCTGAATTAGGAGTAGATGATGCGCGTACCCATTACTAAATCCCTAAGCATTTGCACATTATTGCTCGCCGCGCTGCTGATAGCCTGCGGGGGAGGGGGTGATCCCGCCGCTCCGGCGGACAGTGCATCAACAACCACACAGACTGAACAACCCTCTGCGACTTCGCAGGGTTCCGGATCCGAAGCAGGGACGCAGCCGTCCACCGGTACGCAAGGCGAACCCTTCCGCGTTGGCGTGATGGAATCGTTGACCGGGCCAGGCGAAACCTACGGCAACGTTTCGTGGCAGGCCAAGCAGATGGCGATGGACGAAATCAACGCCGCCGGCGGCATCAATGGCCGAATGCTGGAGCTGATCGCCGAGGACTCCAAATGCGCGGCCCAGGATGCCATCACTGCCTACAACAAGCTGACCGACGTTGACAATGTCAAGATCATTCTTGGAACCTCGTGCAGCGGCGCCATGCTCGGCGCGGCCCCGCTGGCTGAAGCCGATGGCGTGGTGATGTTCTCCGGACTGGCGACCAACCCCGACATCGCAAACGCCGGCGACTACATTTTCCGCACAGCGATGAACGACCTGCAGGTCGGCATCGACACGGCCAATGCCATTTGGGGCGACGGCGCCAGGAGGCTGGCGACCATCACCGAGACCACCGACTACGCGGAGGGTGTCCGCCGGGTAACCGCCGAACACTTCGCAAGCCTGGGCGGTGAAGTCGTGGCCGAAGAGCGCTACGCATCCGATGCCACCGACTTCCGCAGCCAGTTGACCAAGATCGTCAACGCCAACCCTGACGCGGTGCATATCGCCGCACAGGCGGAGTTCTCCGGCGGCACCGTGGTCAAGCAAATCCGAGAACTCGGATACGAAGGGCCATTGTATTCTGAGATCGTTCCGGTTGGAGCAACGGCCCTGGAGGTGGCAGGCGAAGCCGCCACCGGCCTCAAGGCGATCACCGCCGAACTGGATCCGTCCAATACCAAGAGCCAGGAGGTGCTGGACAGATTCCGCGACCGGTATGACTACGTGACGCTGCCGTGGTACCTGGCGTCCGCGTACGATGACGTGTACATCACGGCCGAGTGTCTCAGACAGACCAACGATGACCAGGACGCCGACGGCTTCCGCGACTGCCTGTACAACATCACGTGGAGCGGAGCCATTGGCGAAGACTACAGCTTTGACTCCGACGGCGAGGTTGTCGGTCTGGCCAACGCGGTGGTTGAAGTGCTGCCCGTCTCCGAGCGTACTGAAGCCAACAACGGCTACCGGATCCTGGGGCCGGCCATGAGCGGGAGCGGCGGCGAATCCATGATGATGTCGGACGAACCCTTCCGCATCGGCGCGATGGACGCCTTGACCGGGCCCGCCGAAACCTACGGCAACCCCTTGATCCAGGCCAAGCAGTTGGCGGTGGAGGAGATCAACGCCGCCGGCGGAATCAACGGCCGGATGCTGGAGTTGATCGCGGAAGACTCCAAGTGCAACGCCCAGGACGCCATCACCGCGTACAACAAGCTCACGGAAGTTGAGGGTGTAAAGATCATCCTCGGAACCACGTGTAGCGGCGCCATGCTGGGGGCCGCGCCGCTGGCCGAAGCCGAGGGCGTCGTGATGCTGTCCGCGTCCGCCACCAGTCCGGACATCGCCACGGCGGGCGACTACATCTTCCGTACCGCCATCAACGACAACCAGCTTGGCGTTGACACCGGCAACACGATCTTCGCCGACGGACATCACGACATCGCGACCATTTCCGAATCGACCGACTACGCGGAGGGGGCACGACGAACGACCGCAGCGCGTTTCGAGGAGTTGGGCGGCCATGTCATCGCCAGCGAAAGCTACTCCACGGAGATCACCGACTTCCGCACCCAGATTACGAAGCTGATCAGCGACAATCCGGACGCGGTTTACCTGGCGGCGCAGCAGGAGTTCTCCGCCGGAACCATCATGAAGCAACTGCGCGAGTTGGGGTTTGACGGCCCCATCTACTCAGAGACAGTGTCCACCGGCCCCGAATCTCTGCAAATCGCAGGTGAGGCGGCCACAGGCATGAAGGCGATCATCCCCAACCCTGAGTTGAGCACGCAGGCGGGCATGGACTTCCTGGACAACTTCGAGGCGCGATACGGCACGGTGGCGACCATTCCGTGGTTCCAGGCGTCGGGCTACGACGACGTGTACATCGCTGCCGAGTGCCTGGCACAGACGGGTGACGACCAGGATGCCGACGGCTTCCGCGACTGCCTGTACGGTCTCTCCCGGGACGGCGCCATTGGCGACAACTACAGCTTCGACGCAAACGGTGACCTTGCCGGGTTGAGCAACGTCGTCGTACAGGTGCTGCCCGTCGCCCAGCGCAACGATGACAACCTGGGGTACACCGTGCTGGGACAGGCCCCAACCCCATAAACGGCAACCCCGGCCACAGTCGCGAAAAACCAGGGGGATGGCCGCGCCAAGTCAGCCGTCCCCCTGGGACCTATTTATCTACATATCCATGATTGATTGTCATTCCTGATTGGTTTCGAAAGGACATTCTGATGTCCACCCAACGCGATAACGCGCGCGGGTTCCCCGCCCTGTTCAATTTCCCAGGCACGCGATTGTTGGCCGTTCTCTTGTCGGGAGTGGTCATCGCCTACATCGCATGGAAGGTTGGGCAATCTCCGCCGCAGGCCCTCCAGTTCGCGTTCAACGGACTGGCGGTGGGGGCCGTTTATGCGCTGCTGGCGATGGGGTTCACCCTGGTGTACAGCACCGTCTGGTTCTTTGATCTGTACTACGGCGCGGCGGCCGCGCTGGGAGCCTACGGGGTGTTTTACCTGCGAACGTCGCCGGCCCTGGGCAGCCGCGCCGACGTCAACAGCGACGTGGTCAATTTCATTTTCGCGGCAGTCGTTGCGGGAGTGGTCGCGTGGACGGTACAAACGTTCCTGCGGCCGCGTCTCCGTGGACGCATCCAACCGAACGCGTTGTGGGCGATTGCCGGCGTTCCGGGAATCGCCCTCGGGATCTATACGTTCGTGGTGCTGGCCCAGCCGGAGCATCTGCACCTGACACTGAGTCCGGCCATTGGCGTTGCGGTGGCATTTTGCGCCGCCGCGCTCCCGTATCGCATCACGCAGTCCTTCCTGCCCACCGTCACGCTGGGACGGTTTGCCGCCATAGCGGCGCTACCCGTGGCTGCGCTGGGCGCGTGGTGCGGGTACCTGTTGACCAACGCCCCGGGTGCGGGGCTGTACCTGAGTTGGGCGGTGTCCTGCGTGCTGGCCGGAGCGGTGGGTTTGGCGCTCTACCGCGGTCTGTACGTGTATATGCGGCAGCGCGCCCGGTCGCCGCTGATCATGCTGGTGGCATCTCTGGGCATACTGCTGGCCATTGCGGCGTTCATCGTCATCGTGTTTGAGAGCGCGCCCCGGACCCTGCCGGGAGCCTTCGGAGCGGAAACCTGGAAGATTGGCGGCGCGCGGATCAAGGGGTTCAACGTGTTCGCAATCGGCGTGGCCCTGGCCGGATTCGCCGCGCTGTGGTTGCTGCTCAAGCAGACCTCGTTCGGGCGTGCGGTCCGGGCCATCGGAGACGACGAGGAAGTCTCCAAGGTCGTGGGCATCAACACCACGGTGATCATTGCCGCCGTGTTCTTCATCGGCGCAATGTACGCGGCCATGGCGGGCATCCTGACCGGACACGACACTGCCGCGCAGCCCCGCATGGGCTTGCTGCTCCTGCTCAAGGGGTGGATCGCCTCCGTGGTGGGCGGCATCGGCAACCTTTACGGAGCCATCGTCGGCGGATTCATCCTGGGCCTGGTTGAGCAGTTCGGAATCTGGGACATTGCCGGCGAGTGGAAGGACGCCATAGCGTTCATCCTGTTGATACTGTTTTTGTCCTTCTGGCCCCAGGGCCTTTTGCCACGGAGGTGATCAATTGCCTGTTGACACCCAGCGGGTTCGAGAACTGGCCGGGCTGGCGAAAAACCCGCGTGAACTGGCGCGACTAGGCCGCAGCAACATCGAGCTTTGGGCCAACCTGTTCATCATCGGGTGGGCCATCGCGTTCATGCTGTGGCAGGGGTTCGGGTTTGCGGTGATCGTGGGCACCGTGTTCGCCATCTGGGCCATCCTGTCGGTGAGCCTGAACCTGGTGGTGGGGTTCACCGGGCTATTGTCCGTCGGACACATCGGGTTCTTCGGCATTGGCGCGTACACCATGGCCATATTGACTTCGGACCCGGCCTACGAGCAATTGCGCACCGAGGCCATCCCCACCTTTGGCTGGCCGTTCTTCGCGGCGCTGCCGATTTGCGCCCTGCTGGCGGGCCTCGCCGCGATACTGGTGGGGGTCGTGTTCAACCGGTTCCGCGACGACATTTTCGTTCTCGCGTCCTTCGGGTTCGCCATCATCGCGTTCAACGTGTTCCTGAACCTGCGGCCGGTGACCCGCGGAGCGTTTGGCATCCACGAAATCGCCCGGCCGCAGATAGCCGGATGGGTGTTCGACGGGGAGTTGGAGTTCCTGTTGCTGTGCCTGGTGTTTCTGGCGGTGGTGATGCTTCTGTCCTGGTTCGTCGTGTCATCCTCATTCGGCCGTGTGCTCACCGCGATCAGGGAGGACGAACAGGCCATCGAGGTGTTCGGTTACCGGTCCACACACTACAAGCTTGCGGTGTGGGTGATTTCCGCCATGATGGCAGGGATCGCCGGCGGATTGTTTGCCAGTTGGACCACGTTCATTGATCCCAACTCGTTCATCCTGCTGGAATCCGTGCTGCTGGTTTCAATCGTGATCCTGGGAGGCCTGGCAACGATTTGGGGATCGCTGCTGGGCGCGATGGCATTCGTGCTGCTGGAAGAAGGGATGCGATTCATCCCGTTCCTGCCCACCGAGTACATCGGTCAGGCGCGGCAGGTCATCCTCGGGATCCTGCTGGTGCTGCTGATGCTGTTCCGTCCGCAGGGCCTGGTCGGGAGGTACCGCTTGTGACATCCGCTCAAGATCAACAGGCAGAGATCGCCCTGGAAACGCGGGAGATTTCAAAGCACTTCGGCGCCGTTCACGCCATCGACGAACTCAGCCTGGTCATACCGCGACAGGGAACCACCAGCATCGTGGGGCCGAATGGATCGGGCAAGTCCACACTGGTGAACCTGCTGAGCGGCGTGCTGCCGCTGGACGGGGGCATGGTGATCATCGATGGCGAAGGACTGCGGGTAGTGAAGGCCCATGAGACTCCCGCGCACGGACTGACCCGCACGTTTCAGGAGGTACGCCTCTTTGACCAGATCACGGTGTGGGACAACATCATGGTGGTCCTCACGGAACGGCGGCTGTTCCCCGCTCTGTTCGAACGCTCCAAACCATCCACCCGCCAGCGAGCCCAGGCCATCCTGGAACAGGTGGGAATGTGGGAAAAGAAGGACTCCCTGGCGATGGAGTTATCCTATGGCCAGCGCAAACTGCTGGAAATCGGCCGGGCGATGGCGATGAACGTCCAGACCTACCTGCTGGACGAACCGTTCGCCGGCCTGTTTCCCCAGATGCTGGAACGGGTCAAGGACATCATGAAGCAGATGCGGGCGGACGGATACACCATCGTTTTCGTTTCGCACAACATGGACATTGTGCGCGAACTTTCGGATCGCATCATCGTGCTGGACAGCGGAACCCTGCTGGCAGCAGGGGAAGTTGAACCCGTATTGAACAGCGACGAAGTAATCGAGGCGTACCTGGGAGCGTGAGGGCCACGACGACCGTCTGCGACGTTGACCAATAGGTGAGCAGTCCTCAAATGAACACACCATCAACGACAACCAACGGCGACGCGCCCCTGCTGGAACTGACCAACATCGCGGTGGAGTATGGGGCCGTACGCGCGCTGGACGACATTTCCATGTCGATCCACGCCGGAGAGGTTGTGGCCGTCATGGGGCCCAACGGCGCGGGCAAGTCCACGGTGCTCAAGGCGGTGATGGGTCTGGCGCCGGTGGTTGGCGGAACCGTGTACTGGCGTCAGCGGCCGCTGGCGGCGGAGACCCACGAAATCGTGAAGGAAGGCATCGCGTTCGTGCCGCAGGGCCGCCGGGTATTCACGCACCTGACCATCGCGGAAAACCTGGAGATGGGTTGCATCTACCTGAATGACCGGGTCGAAAAAGCCCGTCGCCTGGACTCGGTAATGGAACTGTTCCCGCCGCTGTACGAAAAACGGCGGGATCTCGCCAGTCAAATGTCGGGCGGCCAGCAGCAGATGCTCGCGCTGGGTCGCGGCCTGATGGCGTCGCCGGAGCTGCTGCTGCTTGACGAGCCGACGCTGGGCCTCGCTCCCATCATCGTCAAGGAGGTGTTCCAGAAGGTAGCCGAGATCAGCGACCGGCTGAACACCACCATCGTTGTCGTCGAGCACAACATCAAGGGAGTGCTGGACATAGTGGACCGCGCCTACATACTCGACAAGGGCACGGTGGTCCACAACGGCTCGCCGCAGTCCATCCGGGACACTGATATACTGACTCAAGTCTTCCTTGGCAGCGCGTAGCGTCCACCTCGCGGAGCGTCGAGCATGACCACCAAACCCGCTGCCCAATCAACCACCGGCGCACAGCATCGTCGCCTTACGCCGCTTCCCGGCGTGGGCCAAACCTTTGACATGCCTGAGCAAGGTCCACAAGTCAGCCGCGCCTACCTGATACTTGAAGACCATTTTCTGCTGCGGCCTGATGTTTTCGTTGGCATGGAGGGATGGCTCTGCAATCACGCCAGCGAAGCGGGCCGCGCTCCCCGGCCGGACTGCCTGGTATCCTTCGGAGTAGATTTCACGTCGGAAGAAATCACCAGCGTCAACGGCTACGTCATCGACGAAATCGGCAAGCCGCCGCCTTGGTGCTGGAAGTGGCGTCACAAACCACGGGCCGGCGGGACTACGTCGAAAAACGCCAGATCTATGCCGGTTATCACGTGGCGGAGTACTGGCGCTTTGACCACACCGGGGGGCGGTATCATGACGTGGCCCTTGCTGGAGACCGGTTGATTGGCGAACACTACGAACCGATTCCGGTTGAGACCGGGAGCGACGGCATCATCCGCGGCTACAGCGAGGCCCTGCAGCTGGAACTGCACTGGCACAATGGACTACTGCGCTTTTGGGATCCGGCCACCGGCGAATATCTGCCCGACCTCACCGAGACCAAAGCACAGCTGGGCGACGCGGAACGCCGCGCCGAAGATGCTGAGATCCGCGCCGAAAACGAGCGCGCTGCCCGTCTGTCCGCCGAAGCCCGCATCAGGGAACTGGAAGCCGAACTCGACCGCCTCCCATAGTCGCAGATTCAATGCCGCCGCAACATTCCGTCTTAACGCGGTCGCCGGCACTCCATCTACCGCAATCCCAACAACTATCGCATTCCCGACAACGAATGTAGCCGCGCAGTCGCCAACTGAAAAGGCCGCGGTTTCTGAACCGCGGCCTTCCCGTTGTTGCCGTTTCAGGATGATCAGAGTTCGCCGGCGAAGATCGCGGTCTGCTTGCTGAACACCTGCACCCGGTGGCGGGCGCATTCCAGCACGAACACGCGGCCGTCGTCGCCCACTTCCACCGCGATGGGCCCCTGGAAGGCGCCCTCGCGCTCGGCGAGGTTCAGCGCGCGGTTCCTGGCCTGCACGATGGTCTGATCGAGATACACGCGCTCTGCGCCCCACTTGGAGAGCCCGGCCTGGCCGCGCATGGTGGTGACATAGCCGCCGTCCGGCCGGAACACCTGGACACGGTCATTCTTGTAGTCGGTCACAAAGATGTGCCCGTCCTTGTCCACGGCGACGCCGGTGGGACGATTGAACTGGCCCTCACCGTCGCCCGATTCCCCGATCTTCATCAGGAAAGTGCCGTCGGGAGCGAACTTCTGGATCCGGTCATTGCGCCAGTCGGCCACGTACACGTCGCCGTTGTGGTCGATCTCGATGCCCCAGGGGAGGTTGAACTGGCCGTCGCCGTCGCCCTTGCCGCCCCAGCCGAATTGGTACTTGCCGTCCTTGGTGAACACCGAAACGCGGTGGTTCCGGCTCTCCACCATGTAGAGGTTGTCGTTCTTGTCGAAAGCCAGCCCGGCCGGCCGGTTGATCTCGCCGGGAGCGTCGCCGGGTATTCCCCACATGCCGATCCAGTTGCCGCGTTCCTGGTCATAGATGGAGACCCGGTTCAGCCATTCGTCGGATACGTAGGCCAACCCTTGGCTGTCCAGCGCCACCGATGTGGGCCACATGAACGCGCCGTTGGGGGTGGTTTCGTCGGCTTCTTCCGGCGGGATTTTCTGCCCGAATTCAGCGACGACTTCTTCCTCATCGGGATGGAACACCGTGACCCGCTTGCACGGGAAGAACACGGGTGTTTCGGTGCCGCGGCTCAGCACGTACAGCATCCCGTTGCTGTCGCGGGTCAGGGCCACCGGGTTGAAGAACCCGTTGCCGCTGCGGACTTCCTGCCGCCCGATGGTGTGGCTGTATTGGAACGTTACCGGCGCAATCTCACTCGCAGTAACCATAGTTTTCACCTTCGCAGATACTTGTTGATATCCCCGCGCCGCCGTCTGTTGGCACCGTGTTGCGTTAGCAACGTAGGGGCAGGTATGCAACCTGCCCCTACCTGACGTGCGTCAGTTTCGGAATGGCGGGGCCGGTAACGGCCGTTTACTTGATGAAGTCGAACTGCTCGAACGAACCCTGCAGGATCGCCTTGTCGTCCAGACCCATCCACTTGTCGAGGATGGTGGCGTAGGTGCTGCGGAAGTCGTTGTTCCACCGCAGGTCGCCCTCGTCCAGCTTGTCGGGCTCCAGCGAGGGGTAGTCGCCGTAGAGACCGCCTTTGACGGCATCGCCAAGGACAAAGGCAACGCTGCCCGAGCCGTGGTCGGTGCCGGAGCCGTTCTCCTGCACGCGACGTCCGAACTCGGTGAACAGGACCATGACCACTTCCTCGTTGGCGTGGTGTTCCTTGAGGTCCTGGTAGAAGTCGTTGACCGCGCGGGAGACTTCGCCCCACAGCTTGGCGAACGAGGTGGGCTGGTTGGCGTGGGTGTCGAAAGCGCCTGGGTTCAGGCCGGTGTAGAGCACGCGGGTGCCGAAGCCGGCGGTGTGAACCTGGGCGACGTTCTTGACCCACTGGGAGAACATGTCGCCGCCGTACTCGACGCTGGACGAATAGATCTCAGGGGCGGTCCGCAGGATGTCGGCGCCCTTGAGGGCGTCCAGGCCGGTCTGCGACAGGTACTCGTTGATCGGGCCGCTGCCGACCATGGGGGAGTACATCTTGGAGAAGATGTCCAGTGCCTCGGCCCGCTGGTCCTCGCCGTCGATTCCGGTCAGGACGCCGTAGGTCTCAAGGCTGCCCACTGAGGCGACGGAAACGCCGGGAGCGGCGAGCGCGCGGGGGAGTCCGCGACCGAAGTTCACGGCGGTCAGGACGTTTTCCTTGTTGGGGTCCAGGTCCTGGATCGCGCGGCCCAGCCAGCCTTCGGTAGCCATCTTGGTGGGCTCGGCGGTGTGCCAGATGTCCATGGAGCGGAAGTGCGAGCGGATGGGGTTCGGATAGCCGATGCCCTGGATGACGGCGACCTTGCCCTCGTCATACATATCCTTGATGGGGGCCATGGCAGGGTGGAAGCCGACCTTGTCGTCGATTGCCAGCACTTCTTCCGGCTCGACCTTCAGGTGCGGCCGGTAGTCTTTGTACAGCGGGTCGCTGTAGGGGATGATGGTGTTCAGCGCGTCGTAAGCGCCGGACATCTGCAGTACCACCAACACCGGGTCTTTCTTCGTTGCGGTCACGATTCATTCCTCCCGTTGGGATTGGTTTGTTTACCTTTTTCTCGGTTGCGCCAGCCGATCCGAACGGGCTAGGCGTAAATGTACTCTTTGGTCGCCACGATCATCTGCAGCAGTTCACTGACCCGGCCTCCGAACTCTTCGGTGTCGGTGTGGATGGTGCCGCCCTTGGCCATGCTCGCGGCCATCATGCGCCGGGTCTCGTCGGCCAGCTCGTAGTGGCCGAGGAGTCGGCAGGTTTCGTCAACCATCTGCTCGGGGGTGATAACGGGGCCGATTTCACCCAGCCGGTCAACGATTCCGCGGATGCCGGGCTGGTTCAGGTCGCCCACGAAATCGGCGGTGAAGTTGATGCGGTGCACCAGCGTGCCGCCGTCAATCCACTCCTGGCCCGTGTGCCAGCCTTCCACCGACGGCGGGTTGAACAGTTCCTGTCCCATGTGCTTCATTTCGTCGAAGATGAACTCGAAGCCGGGCTTGGGCTCGGTCCAGTCGCCGGCCAGCCTCAGCGTGCCGATCACGGTTTCCACCGGGCTCTTCACGCGCTGGAACCGGGCGTTCTTGAACGCGTCGGAATGGAACAGCACCCGGAGCATGGACTTGATGTTGTAACCGGAGCGGAAGTACTCGTCCTCCAGCATCTTGATGGTTTCCATGTCCCTGGGCGGAGTGTCCATCCAGGACGGCACTTGCGCCTCGTCGGAGACGAAGTAGCTGTACAGGTGTCGGGAAATGAACCGGGCCGTCGCGGGCTGCTTCGCGATGATGTCGATGATGTCCTCACCGTCGAAGTTTCCGGTCTCGCCGAGGAAGGTCTTGTCGCCTTCGTCGTGGTCTTCGGGGTTGTACACGAACTGCGCGTGGTAGCGGCCGTAGGGCTGGCCGGGGATGTTGTTCGCGATGGTCCAACCGGTGAATGCGCGGGCGCATTCCTTCACGTCGTCTTCACTGTAGTTGAACTCGCCGTCCATGCCGACGCCCATCGAGAACAGTTCCAGCAGTTCCCGGCCCCAGTTCTCGTTGATCGCGCCCTTGTGGCTCAGTTGTCCAGGAAGAAGATCATCGCAGGGTCTTTGGAAATCCCCAACAACAGATCACGGAAACTTCCCATGCCCAGGGCCCGGAACATTTCGATCTCGTCGTAGGACGTGGGATAGCTCTGCACCTTGCTGTCGGCGGTACACAGGATCCCATGCCAGAAAAGAATCATCTTTTCTTCAAGCTGTCGCTGAGAGTTGATCATGCGGAATGCGAAGTACTCCGGCACGCCGCGGGTTTGGTGGCTCCATTCGATGAAGCACCGTTCCGCCACGTCCAGATCCATTCCGTGGTCGTTGATTTCAGGGTTGAGCAACTCATCAACCGTTGCTTCATAACCCTTGGCTGCCCTCTTTTCGAGTTCCTCGTACTGGGCGCCAAACCCGGCCCGACGCATCAGGTGGGCCATCAACGCAATATCATGGTTTTGATCTGCCATCAAAAAGCCTCCTCGACCTGAACTAACAAATCGCCAGCGTCATCCTACCATTAAGAGATTCATCGCTCAACCTCAAATCGTCATTTTTCCCCGATTCATAAAGGCAATCCGACGCAACACGCTCGCCGTCCCGTATTGGGCGATCCGGCGAGGCGTGCGCACAATTGGAGCAGATGCCCCCGGAAACCGTCGCGGGCCCTTGACCGCGTCGCGCCCGGCGCCGCGTCTATAATGTTCACCCACAATCAACACCCGGAGTGCCCTCTATGCCCAAGGATCTGGTCAGCGCAGCCGAGAGCCTGGTCCCCGAAATCATGGCGAACCTCGACCGCATCGACGCCGAGCGTCAACTGCCGCCCGAACTCGCTGACCGAATGGCGAAGCACCGCCTGTTTTCCCTGTACGCTCCCTCGGAACTGGGCGGGCCGGAATTGGACCCGCTCACCGCCTTCCGCGTCGTGGAAACCATCTCCCGGGCCGACGGGTCTGCCGGCTGGTGCATTTTCAACGGCACCGCGATAACCGCCGCGGTGTCCCGCCTCACCCGCGACGCCGCGACAGAACTTTTCGGCGACCCACCCAACCTGCTCGGTTCCGGCTCCGCGCGGCCCGAGGGGACTGCCACCGTGGTCGAAGGCGGTTACATCATCAATGGACGCTGGAACTACCTGAGCGGCATCGACCACTCCAACGTGCTGTTCCTCAACTGCCGGCTGCTGGAACCGGGAGGCAACCCCTTGACCAACGAGGACGGCAGCGCGGCCACCCGCATTGCCGTGGTGCCCGTGGCGTCGGGCACGGTGATCGACAACTGGACCACGCTGGGGATGCGCGGCACGGCCAGCAACGACTGCGAGTATTCGGACGTGTTCGTTCCCGCGCGCCACACCTACACCCGGAGCGACGTCGCCCACTACGACAGTCCCCTTTACCACCCGCCACAGAACGCCATTCTGCTGAGTTGGACACTCTCCGCCGCGAACTCGCTGGGCATGGCTCGCGGCGCGCTGAACGCATTCCACGACCTGGCGACGGGATCGGGCACGACCAACTCGCCAACGCTGCTGCGCGACCGAACCTACGTACAGATCGCCTACGGCGAGTGCGAGGCCATTCACGACGCGGCCCGCACGCTGGTGCTGGACGCCGTGGGTTCGCTGTGGGATGCCCAGGTCAGGCAACTGCCCGACCTGTCGGAGCGCGGGATTCGCGCCCGGCTTGCGATTACCCACGCCATTCGCCGTTCGGTGGACATTGTGGACAATTTGTTCAATGTTGCCGGAACCAACGCGATCCACCGCTCCGTCGGGCTGGAGCGGTTCTTCCGCGACCTGCACGTCAGCGGCCAGCACATTTCGGGCCTGCCGGCAAATTATGAATACGCCGGGCAGATGTTGATGGGCGCGCCGGTCAGCGGTTCGCTGTACACGTAGATGATCGAGACGCAGGGGCGAATAATCATTCGCCCCTGCGCTTTTGCCGGTTGTGGAAACGGTGGAACGGGCTACTCCGGGAATATCCGCTGATAGACTCCGGGGGATCCGGACTGGTGCACCATCTTGGGGCGCACCTCGTGGGTCCAAACGGGTGTCTCGATGGTGCTCCAGTTCTTCCAGGCTTCGCTCTCCGCGACGGCCATGGACTCCATCTCGTGGACGGTGCAGTACTTGGGCTCGCCCATCATCGCCTGGAAACGGCGGGCGCGGATGTAGCCGGGTATGTCCAGGGCCATCGGCAGCCGCTCGTTGTTATAGGCGTGGTTCCACTTTTCTTCCAACTCGTCGGGAATCGACATTCGTCCAACGAGAATGACCGGCGACATGCCCGCCTGCGCCGTTTCGTCCGACAACTGCTCGGGATGCACGCGCTGGTACAGGTTGCGGACGTATTCGGTTCCGATAACGCTGGGGGACATTCTCCGGGACCATTCGGTGGGCTCGCGCAGCCACTTCTGCCACTCTTCCGAATGCCACGCTTCGTAAGATTCCAGTTCGTACACGGCCAGGTACTTCGGGCCGCCCTGCACGGCCACGTACCGCGCCGCGTCCAGCACGCCGGGAATCGACAGACGTTCCGGGATGTGCTCCTCGTTGTACCAGCGGTTGTATTCTTCGTCGTTTTCTGGCGCGACGTCGCTGAACACCAGCAACAGCCCGTCGCCCTTCCTGCGGCTCGCCATGGTCCTCTCCTGTTCGGTAGCAATTGAGTGCGGCGAGTATAACACCGGCCTGCCCCGGGTCGGCGGCAGTCGGCGGCCACGGACCAAACGACCCTTTACGCCACGCATAGGGGGCAACCGCCGCGATGGCCAGGTTACTGACCGCAGGGTGGCCCTTTACGCCACGCGTAGGGGGCAACCTGATCGATTGCCCCCGTTCCGGAATCATCGGCCCCACGGAGAGACGCCGTCGTTCCGGATAGCGACCCGGCCGCAATTTTGCCCGAAAAGGCCGGTCGCGCGCAGCCGCTATTACGGCTATTGGATCGACGTATTGCCGCTTTGAATCATCATCAGGTCATCGGACATCATCTGGAAGGAGGTATCAGTCGGCATGTCCTTTGAAACAAACATCAGCACGAGGATCAGCGCCAACATCGCGGCAACGAAACCCCAGAACCATAAGGCTTTGTTGTCGTCGGACCCTCTGTTATTCCATCCGCGGGTTCGCGTATTTCGCGAAATCATGGTGTCTCCTTCGGAAAACTATAAACCGAATCGATATCCGTCAATTATTCGTCAATTTCCGTGCGCGGCTGGACTTGAACGGCGCAATCCCGCCGGTCCAACACCCCAAGCAGCGCATACTTGTCTTTTTTTGTTCGGATTTTGTTTGCAGTTTGCAGTCGCCCTATGTGTCACTCCATCCGTTGCGCCAGGAGTTTCTGATGGTTGGGCTTCGTTCAATTGCCGTCGCGTCGATGTGACGTTTCTTTATTGTTCTCGTGGATCGTAGTTTTGATAGTAAAACTGGGGATGGTCGCAGCGGATGGACGCATATCGCCCATTTCAGTTATGCCTCGACCATATGAACAGTATATCAGTAAATTGTGAAAACGACGTGAAAAATACGACATGATTGGTAAACACAATCGAAAACAGCGTTCGATGCAACCGATCCGTTGCGTTCGGTTCGGTTCGGTTCTTCAACTCGCGACATTCCCCCGACGTTGCCGACGCCGTTCCCGGCGACTTGCAACTCAAAGTGAACGAACCCAATCTGTGGCATAATACCGAAACCCAAAAATCCCAACGGAGGTGCATCCCGCATGGTTGACCTCAGGCGCGCTGCCGCCATCGTGGGCATCCACGAGCACGTCACCCGCTATTCGCCCGACAAGAGCGAACTTCAGATACAGGGCGAGAGCGTCATCAAGGCGCTGGCCGACGCCGGCCTCACCAAGAACGACGTTGACGGTCTGTTCACCGCGTCCAGCAGTATCCGCAACAGCGGCATGAATCTGGCCGATTACCTCAATTTGTACCCCAGCTACGTGGACAACACCACCGTCGGCGGCGGGTCTTTTGAGTTCCACCTGTCCCACGCGCTGACCGCCATCGCGGCGGGTCGCATCAACGTGGCCGTGATCACGTACAGCAGCCTGGCTCGCTCGGGCGGCGTTTCCGTGGGCACCGGCGGCGTCGGACGCTTCGGACACCCGGTGCTGGACCCGTCGCCCGACAGTTTTGAGGAACTGTACGGCCTGACCACGGTGGGCCTCTACGCGATGATCGCGCGGCGGCACATGCACCTGTACGGAACGACCGCCGAGCAGCTGGCCGAGGTGTCGGTCGCCATGCGGCACCATGCCTCCATGAATCCGGAGGCCCTGTTCCGTGATCCCATCACCGTGGAGGACGTGGTCAACTCCCGCGTTATCTCCGACCCGCTGCACCTGATGGACTGCTGCATCATCACCGACGGCGGCGGCGCGGTGGTTGTGGCGTCGCCCGAGGTGGCGCGGAACTGCCGGCACACGCCCGTATGGGTGCTGGGCGCCGGCGAGGCCATCGCTCACCAGGGGGCCGGCAAGCGCGACCTGATCTACATTGCCGCGCACCAGAGTTCGCCCCGCGCATTTGAAATGGCCGGCGTTACCCACGACGACATCGACATGGCCATGGTGTACGACTCCTTCACCATCACCGTCGTGGAAACCCTGGAAGACCTGGGGTTCTGCAAGAAGGGAGAGGGAGGAGAATTTGTCAGCGGGGGTCGCCTCAAGGTGGGCGGCGAATTGCCCATCAACACCGACGGCGGCGGCCTGTCGTCCAACCACCCCGGGATGCGCGGCATCTTCCTGCTGTTGGAGGCGACGCGGCAGCTTCGACATCAGTTCGACGGCACCGGCCGCCAGGTTCCCGACTGCAAGATCGCCCTGGCCCACGGCACCGGCGGCGCTCTGGGTTCCCGCCACTCCGGCGGCACCGTCATCCTCGCGAGGGATTAATCATGACCACCACCTGGAACAAACCCCTGCCTACAGTATCGGGCGAAACCAAACCCTTCTGGGATTCGTGCCGTCGCGGCCAACTGGTGATCCAACGCTGCGTTGAGTGCGACGATTACCAGTGGTACCCCCGTGGAATCTGCGCCGACTGCTGGGGCGACAACATCGAGTGGGTGCAAGCATCGGGTCGCGGCACGGTATGGACCTACACAATCACCCAGCAGAACCGCACCACCGGGTTCGCCGAGATGGTGCCATACGTGCTGGCGCTGGTTGAACTGGAGGAGGGCGTGCGGATGTTCACCAACATCGTCGATTGCAACCCCCGCGACGTCCATATCGGAATGGCCGTGGAAGTGACCTTCCAGACCGCGACGCCGCAGATCACGATTCCGTACTTCAAGCCGGCGGGATAATCCGTCAGGCCACCCAGGAAATCGCAGGGGCGGGTCTGAGACCCGCCCCTATTTTCTTTTGTGGTGCGCGCAATGTCCTACCCAAAAATATCAGCATGCGTGCCGGTGTACATGAGAGTTATCGATTCATCATCCTAATCCCACACCAGCAGCCAATCGGGTTCGATGTGACGTTCCCAAAGCGGATACCAATTGCCAGCCAATCGGTGTCGCTGGTGGCGCACATCCAACGGCTCGTTGGCTATCAATCGGTCGGTAATCTCCTGAATCTTGCGTATGTCTTTGCCACGTCGCGCTGCCCTTCTGAGATCACGCCGAAAGCTGGATGTCCTGATCAGGTTCCGCATCATCAGCTTCCGCCATGATTTCGTCTAGTTCCGCTCGAAATTCATCCGCACTGGCGTATCTTTTAATGCCGATTCCGGCACTCGCCTCTCGGATGGCCGCCTGCGTTTCCTCGTTGGGGATCAGTTCCGTAATCGGAAACTTCCCGTGCAGCGCCGTCTGCTTGTAGAAGATACCGATCGCCTCTTCGGGAGTCATTCCCATTTCGGCGAATATAGCCTCGGCTTTCCGAACCACTTCCGGATCTCGGTGCTTGGGCGGAGTATCGGTTTGGGTTTTATTCTTGCTGACCATGACCATTCTCCTGTCTGCGCACATTCTACCACCCGCTGCTCGCATCACCCCCACGCCCTCAGCCGGATATCCTCGCTGGTGTCCATGTCGGCCTGGGCCTCGTCGGGCTGGTCGTTGAACAGGTATGACAACGACCGGCGCGAGTAATAGTTATCGTCCTCAGGGTCCAGGCGGATGGCCTCGGTGAGATCGGCAATGGACTGGGGATAATCGCCAACCTCGTACCACGATACGCCACGGTTGAACCACGCGTCCACGCAGGCGGCGTCCATTTCGATCGCCGTGGTGTAGTCGGCGATTGCCCGTTCGTACACCCCGTTGCGGCTGTAGCGGTTCCCCCTCTCGACGTATTCATCCGCCGTGGTGGGTTCCGGCGGCTGCGCGAATTGCGGCCTGGTCATCGGCGGACTACATTACCGAGCGCACGAGGCCGCCGTCCACCAACATGGTGGTGCCGGTGATATAGCTGGAACGCGACGACGCCAGAAACGCCACCAGGTACGCCAGTTCGCGGGGTTCGCCGATGCGCTTCAACGCGGTTTGCTCGGCGCGTTGCGCCAATGCGTCCTCGATGGGGATGCCTTGCGTTCGCGCGCGGTCCTCCACGTTTTCCATCATGCGCTCGGACATGATGCTGCCGGGGCATACGTTGTTGATCAGGATGTTCTCCTGCCCGATGTCGTCGGCCAGGTTCTTCATGAAACCGATGACGCCCATGCGCGTTGCCGCCGACAGCGCCAGGTTCGGGATCGGCGTGTACACCGTGCTGGCCAGGATGTTGATGATCCTGCCGCCGCCCTGGGCCCGCAGGTGGGGCAGCGCTTCCCTCGTCATCCGCGCGAAGAAGAACAGCGAACGGTTGGCGGACACCTGCCAAAGCTCTTCCGTGGAATCCTTGGCGTATGCCTGCGGGGGGCCGCCGGAATTGTTGACCATTATGTCCAGCCGGCCGAAGTGAGATGCGGTGCTGGCCACCAGTTCCGCGATGGTTTCTTCCTTGTCCAGGTCGCCGGCGAAGGTGTAGATCTCGCCGCCCGTGGCCGCCCGAATCTCGTCGGCTGCCCGTTCCAGGTCCGATGCCGTGCGCGCGCACATGGCTACACGCACTCCTTCCTCGGCCAGCACTTCGGAGCAGGCCCGTCCCAGACCCTTGCTCGCGCCGCCCACGATTGCCACTTTGCCATTCAGTTCCAGGTCCATTGCCCGCCTCCTCAAATTCTCTGGCAGATTATATCAGTCGCTCTGCGGTTCCGGGCCGTGCGCGCATCTCGGTGTTACAATCCCACCCACTATGACCATCCCATCATCAGACTTGGCTGCCGTGGATCTGGCTGCAATCGAATCGGCTGCTGCGGAGTTCGCCCAGGGCGCTGGCGATCTGCTGGCCGGGCACTTCGGCCGCGTCATCAGCGTCGAATACAAGGACAAGGCCCGGCAGGACCCGGTGACCGCCGCCGACAAGGAAACACAAACATACCTCGAACGGCGCATCGCCGAGCGGTTCCCGGAACACGGTATTCTGGGCGAAGAGGATGATGCCAGCGCCGACGGCGACAGGCTTGCCCCTGACATCCTGTGGGTTCTCGACCCGCTGGACGGCACCACCAACTTCATGAACGGACTGCCGGTGTATGCCTCGTCGATTGGCGTACTGTACCGGGGGGTTGCGGTTGCCGGCGCCGTGTACATACCGTGGCCTTCAGCATCCGGGAACGGCATTGTCGTGCATTGCCGTACCGGCGGCGGAGCCTTCGCCAACGGCGAGCCGGTCTCGGTGTACCAGACGGAAAAACCGCGCGGCGACCGGCTGGTCGGTCTGCCCGGCTCTTTCGGTGCGTCAACCCGCGTCGGCAAGGGTCTGAAGGGGCAGCCGCTGGGACAACTGCGCGTGACCGGCAGCATTGCCTACGAACTGGCGATGACCGCCATGGGAGTGCTGCAGTTTGCCGTCATCGGCGCACCGCGCATGTGGGACATGCTGGGCGGCGCAGTAGCGGTGCAGGAGGCCGGCGGGACTGTGATGACGCGGTTGTCCGGACGCAAGCAGTGGCATCCCATGGACTCGCTGGTGCCGACGTGGAATGACAAACAACCCACGATGGCCGAACTGCGCAAGTGGGTTGCGCCCCTGGTGGCGTCCAACACCACGCTGGCGCCGCTGATCGCGCACAACCTGCACCAACGCCGGCGGCCCATCCGTCGAGCGGTTCGCTCGGTGATGAAAACGCTGAAACCGGGGAAGCGGTCGGTTTGACGACGCTACGCCCCTGTAGTACAATGGTTCGCACATTGCCCCTTGAGAGTACGCTACACTCCCCGTTATCCTGAGTGAGCCGAAATCCTGGGGCATATTCATGGTGGCGGTATTTTCGGCATGCGCGTAGCGTTGTTGATTGACGGCGGCTTTTTCCTCAGACGATTACCTCGTTTCACAGACTCAGGTATCCTCGCGGATCCCGATCGTGCCAACGAAGAAATCGGGCGGTTGGTTGATGGTCACCTCCGGCACATCAACCTGATCTCGAATGCAGCTAACCGCTATTCTCTTCTCTATCGCTGTTTTTTCTACGACGCGTATCCCTACACCAAGCGGGGTCATCTCCCAGTTAGCAAGCAGGCCATAGATTACGCAAAATCCGACCAGGCACTGTTTCGGTTAGCATTGTTCGAGCGTTTGCGTAACCGGCCTAACTTTGCGCTGCGGTTGGGCGAAGTTCGCCGTGACCGTCAATGGACAATCAGAGAGAAATCGCAGAACGACCTGCTGGCCCGGCGGCGAACCGTGGCCGAACTAACCGATTCTGATTTTGAGCCGGGGTTTCGACAGAAAGCGGTCGATATGCGAATCGGGTTGGATATAGCATCGATCACTTTGAAAAAGCAGGCAAACACGATCGTACTGGTCACGGGCGACAGCGACTTTGTACCAGCAGCCAAACTGGCCCGCAGGGAAGGGGTCCGGATCATCCTTGACCCGCTTTGGCAGCGAGTCGACCCGGACCTTTTTGAGCATATCGACCAGCTACATTGCCCCTTCCCGAGACCGGGCGCCCAGCACATCGCGTCGGGGTAGTCCCGCCACCGTAACGGTTATTCTTCCGGCCCTTTGAGCAGGTCGAGGTATTTGTAGCCGGAGCCTGTGTTGAGCAGGACGACTTCCTCGTCGGCTCCGATGCTGCCGTCGGCCATCAACCGTTCCAGGCCGACCAGCGTGGCCGCGCCCTCGGGGCACGCGATGATGCCCTCGGTAGTGGCCAGACGGTACATTGCGTCCACCATCTCGGCGTCGCTGACGGCCAGCGCGCCGCCGCCCGTCTCCCGTATCGCCTTGAGGATCAGATAATCCGCGAACGGGCCGGGGACCCGCAGGCCGTCGGCCTTGGTCGTCGCGTTCTGCCACGGCTCTGCGGTGTCGGTTCCGTCGTTGAACGCCTTGACGATGGGCTGGCACCCATCCGCCTGCACCGCGTAGAAACGGGGCGGCTTGCCTTCGACCCATCCCAGTTCCAGCAGTTCCTGGAATCCCTTGTACATGCCGATGATTCCGGTTCCGCCGCCGGTGGGGTAAACGATGACGTCGGGCATACGCCAGCCCAACTGCTGGGCGATTTCCAGACCCATCGTCTTCTTCCCCTCGGTGCGACAGGGTTCTTTCAGCGTCGAGAGGTCGAACAAACCCTGCTCGGCCGCGATGCCCACGGCGATGCGGCCCGCGTCGCTGATCAATCCGTCGACCAGGTTCAACTCGGAGCCGGCGACGATGGATTCCTTCTTGTTGGCCACGGGCGCGTCCTGGGGCATGAACACCTTGACCGGGGTGCCGGCCCGGGCGCAGTATGCCGCCGCCGCTCCCGCCGCGTTCCCCGCCGACGGCATGGTGAACCCGCGCGCGCCGGCCTCGAACGCCTTGGATACTGCGGCCGCGATGCCGCGAGCCTTGAACGTGCCGGTGGGATTCAGGCCTTCTTCCTTGACCAGCAGCCGGCGGATGCCGACCTCGCGGGCCAGCGTGCTGGCGTCGAGCAGCGGGGTTCCGCCTTCGCCCAGGGTGATCACGTTGGCAGAGTCAACGACCGGCAGCAGTTCGTTGAACCGCCACATGTTGGCCGGGCGGCTGTCGAAATCGGATCGCTGGACCTCGCGCCGCAGACGGGGCAGGTCGTACTTGACGAACAGCACCTTGCCGCAGCAGTCGCTGACCGTTGCCAGACCATCGTAGGGGAATTCGTCCCCGCAGATGGTGCATTCGAGGTGGTCGATGTAGCTGAAATTCGCCATTCTTCACTCCGGTTGATTGTGCGATACCGTGGGATCGATCGGCACCACCGGGTTGTTGATGTTCGGGCGGTTCAATCCCAAAATGTCGCGCACGAGTTCGTTGGTCCGAATCAGCCTGATGGCCGAGGTCGGGAACTGTGGATTGTTGGGATTGTACACGTCGTGGCGTTCAATGATCTCTTCATACATCCACTGGTCAACCAGCTTCCTGCACTCGTACTCGTTCCAGGCAATCCCCCAATCCAACATCCACTGGTTGCACAGCATATTGTAGCCCACAAAATTCATGCGGCTTTCGAGTTTTCCCATTTCCTTGATGAAAAGGGTGCAGGCATCCTGCACGTGCTTTTCATCCTGTTCGATTACCGGAACGTCGCCGTGTTCGGCCAGGTGAATCCCGAGTTCCGCCTCCAGCGGAAACAGGGGAGCGACGGCCAACATGTCGCGCGCCACCGACTGGCTGAAAGCGCACAGCACAATGCGCCGGCCCAGCACCTTCGCCCGGTCGACCAGAATCTGAAAGTCGGAGTCTCCGGAACCCAATACGATGACGTTGCAGTCCTGGCGCTCGCGCAGCCAGTCGTACACTTCCAGAAGCATTGCAGGGTCGCTTCTGTCTTTCCCGGACATTGTCCGCGGGGCCTGATAGGGTTGGATGCCGGTTTCGTTAAAAGCCGCACCGTCGTCGGGCCTGAGACCCCAGTCGCCAAATACTTTTCCTCCTCTGATTTCTCCAAACACTTCCGCTACATTTTTCATGGCTTCATACAACAGCTGCGGCGTGACGCTCCGCTGGTACAGTTGCGCGCCTCTCCTGATATTTTCCCAGTCTATCGCCAGTAAAACGCCCTGGTTGGAATCCTCCAATTCATCTCCCTCCAATTGTATGTGTGGCCAGTGGGATTATGCTTTCCCGTCTTTGTATTCTTTATTACGAATCTTGATCTCGATTTGACAACGAAATTGGTGTGTCTTTTTTACGATTTCGGCTCATCCCTATTATCGGGCGCGCCGCATTATAGCCTAATCTCCCACACAATGAACCTCCCTTCACCGTGCTATACTGATTCGCCGAATTCAATGCCCCGGAACTGATGCCAATGCCCAGCTACGAGTTGATCCGTTACGAATCCGACGACGATGCCGGAATCGCCCGCCTCACGCTCAACCGGCCCGACCGTCTCAACGCCATCAACGACCAGATGCAGGTCGAAATCGCCGACGCCGTGGCGGCCGCAGATGGCGACCCCTGCGTTCGTGTCCTGATCATCACCGGAGCCGGCCGCGCCTTCTGTGCCGGCGGCGACCTCAACCAACTTGGCGGAGCGTCCGACGGTTCCGGCGAGGGTTGGACCTCCGGCAACGCCGACGAGGTGCGCCGCAGTTTCCGGCTCGCGCAAGACATGATCCTGGGCGTGCAGCGATGCGAGAAGCCCGTGATCGCAATGGTCAACGGTGTCGCCACCGGCGCCGGCCTCGACCTCGCCTGCGCCTGCGATATCCGCATCGGCACGCCGCGTTCGCGGTTCATGTCCGCCTACGTGCGCATTGGACTGTTTCCCGGATTCGGCGGCACCTGGCTGTACCCCCGCACGCTGGGCAGCCTGGGGCGCGCCGCCGAGATGCTGTTCACCGGCGATTTTCTGGAAGCCGAGGAGGCGTACCGTCTGGGCTTCCTCAACCGGCTGGTGGCCGAAGACGAACTGGAAGCCACCACCATGGCGATGGCCGAGCGCATTGCGGCCGGCCCACCCATCGCCATCAGGTTGTCAAAGCTGATGCTCTACAAGGGGCTGGAGTTTGACCTGGAAACCGCGATGAAGATGGCCGCCGCCGGCGAAACCATCACGCTGACGTCCCAGGACCATATCGAAGGCGTGGCGGCTTTCCGCGAAAAGCGCGACGCCCAATACCGCGACCAGTAAGCCGCCATTCGGTTTGCAACGCCCGGGGAGAGCGCACCATGACCGTTGACAACAGCCTCTCTCCACACGGCGGCGTCCTTGTTGAGCGGGTGCAACCGCTGGCGTCCCGGGCGGACGTTGCCGGACTGCCTACGGTGGAGGTACGAGAGCAGATCGCCCACGAGTGCGTCAACCTGGCCTACGGGTTCTTTTCGCCTCTGACGGGATTCATGGGCAGCGCGGATGTTGCGTCGGTGGCGGATTCCATGCGGCTGGGCAGTGGGTACGTGTGGCCGATTCCCATAGTCCTTGACATACCGAACTTGGAGCTGGAACGGGTCGGCATCTCGCCGGGCGACACGGCTTTGCTCACCCACCAGGGCAACCCGCTGGCGACGCTGGAAGTGTCCGAGATTTTCGAGGTGGATCTGACCGATCTGGCCGGCAAGGTGTACGGCACGACGGACTCGGCGCATCCCGGCGTCCAGCGCACGCTGAACTACGCCGACCGCTTTGTGGCCGGGGACATCACGCTGGTTTGCCAGCCGGTCATCAACCCGCCCTTTGATCGCTACTGGCGCACTCCCGCCCAACTGCGCTCCGAGTTGGCGGAACTGGGATGGCAGCGCGCCGTTGCCCATCAGACCCGCAACGTCCCCCATTCCGGTCACGAATACCTGATGAAGGGCGCGTTCATGGAGGCGCAGGCCGACGGCGTTCTGGTCAGCGCGGTGATCGGCGAGAAGAAGGTGGGCGACTACATCGACGAGGCCATCATACTGACCCACGAAAACCTGCGCGCCCAGGGTTTCTTCCGCGAGGAGATCCACCGCACCACGGCGCTGCTGTGGGACATGCGCTACGCCGGCCCCCGCGAAGCCGTCTTTCATGCCCTGGTCCGCAAGAATCTTGGCTGCACGCATCACATGTTCGGGCGCGACCACGCCGGCGTCGGAGATTACTACGGCCGCTACGCCGCTCACGAGATTTTTGACGACCTGCCCGACCTGGGAATCCGGTCGGTGCTGACGCTGGAGTGGTGGTATTGCCCAACCTGCGGCGGCGTCGCCTACGAGGGCATCTGCGGCCATCCCGAAACCAAGCAGGACCTGGCCGGCCGCCTGATTCGCAGCATTATCGACGGCGGTTCGGAGCCGGCGCCGCAGACGCTGCGGGACGAGACGCTGGACCTCGTCCGCCGGTGCGCCGACGATTACGGGTTCGGTTCTCCATTCGTTACCGAGCAGTATCTGACGGAACGAACGCCGGTGCTTTCGATACCTGCCCCGCGTCACTGACCGGCAGCACGGTTGATAATCCAGACTCGGATCGGCGGTTCGTCCCGGCCCGTATGCCCATGAAACGCAGGGGCAATCGGCTTCACGCCAACTATAAGGATGCCCACCCTGCCGATGTTGCGCCGGTGGTATCCGGGCGGATCTTGCAAGCCTCGAAAACACGGCATGGCTCACCTCGTCATGCCGTGCGATACGTCCGAAAGAACGAGTCAAACTGATTCTACTGCGCGGCATACCCTATACTACGCGGTATAGAGGCGCTAACCGCCGACGATACAGGAGGACGAAAACATGGTGCTGGAATCTGGCAGGATCACCGAGCAGGAAATGGAGCGGCTGCGCAGCAGAGTCGGCAGTTTCAACCGCCCGCGCCAGTATGGCGTTGGCCTGTTCAACGAGGAGGCATCCCGCAGCGCCATCCGCCACTTTTGCCAGGGCATTGGCGACACCAACCCGCTCTACTGGGATCGCTCCTACGCGCAGGGAACGAAATACGGCAACATCATCGCGCCGGCCTGTTTCCTGTACAGCGTGTACTGGTGTTCCGGACGCACCGGGGGACTGCCGGGCGTCCACGGCTTCCACGCCGGCAACGACTGGGAGTGGTATCGCCCCATCTACCTCGACGATCAAATCAGCGTCCAGGAGCAGTTCACGGGCCTTGAGGAAAAGGAAAGCGAATTCGCCGGGCGGATCATAATCCAGTCGAGCGTTACCCACTACTACAACCAGCGCGGCGAGACCATTGCCAAAACCAGGGGGTGGCAGATTCGCGCCGAGCGCAGCGCCGCTCGCGAACGCCAGAAATACACCTTCGAGCCTTATCAATACTCCCGCGAGGAGTTGGAAACCATCCACCAGGGCATCCTCAACGAGGAGGTTCGAGGCAACAATCCCCGCTGGTTCGAGGACGTGAGCGTGGGCGACGAGTTGACGCCGGTGGTGAAAGGGCCGCTGAGCCACGGCGACATCACGGCATTTGTGGCCGGGTGCATCGGCGGCATCAGCCACGGCATACAGTTGCGCGAGATGCTGCGTCACCCCTCATGGGGCTTCACGGATCCCAACACCGGCGCCCAGGAGGCAATCATCCGCGTCCACGATATCCAGGAGGCTGCCGAATCGGCCGGGCTGCCGGGCGCATACGACTACGGATGCCAGCGTTGCTGCTGGATGGGCCACCTGTTGACCAACTGGATGGGCGACGACGGTTTCCTGAAGTCGATGCACGTTGAACTGCGCCGTTTCAACGTGGTCGGCGACACCACGTGGTGCAGGGGGAAAATCACCGGCAAGCGGGTCGAGGGCGGCGAGTACCTGGTGGACATGGACATCTGGGGCGAGAACCAGCGGCAGCAGGTCACCACGCGGGGCAACGCCACCGTCCGCCTGCCCTCTCGGGAGGCCAACAGCAACTGGCCCTGACCCGGCGCCTTCCCTCATCCTTCGACTGGCTCAGGATGCGCGGTTGGTGGTTCCCGGATGGGCGGTTGGTGGTTCCCGGATGGGCGGTTGGCCGTTCC
>CAZCZB010000008.1:0-52237 GCA_964502995.1 uncultured Dehalococcoidia bacterium | reverse complement strand
CAGATGGGCGGTTGGCCGTTCCCAGATGGGCGGTTGGCCGTTCCCAGATGGGCGGTTGGCCGTTCCCAGATGGGCGGGTGGTGGGTTCCCGGATGGGCGGTTGGCGGGCGCAGGTTCAGCGGCCGGCGGCGCTTACGCCAGGTATTGCTCCGCGGCGCGGGCGAATCCGTCCATTGATCCTTCCAGCACGCGGTCGTCGAGGCAGTAGGAAATGCGGAAGTGCCCGGGAGTGCCGAACCCCTTGCCCGGCACCACCAGCACGTTGTACTCCTGCAGGGCCGCGACGAATGCTTCGTCGTCGTCCAGCGGAGAGCGCGGGAACAGGTAGAACGCCCCCTGCGGCTTCACCACCGAGTAGCCCATGCCGGTGAGGTTGTCGTACAGGAAATCGCGTTTCCGCTGGTACTCGGCCACATCCACCGATGCGTCCTGCACCGCCCTCACGACGTGCTGCATCAATGCCGGCGCGTTCACGAACCCCAAAACGCGGTTGCAGAAAACCAGGCCGTCAACCAACTCCGCCTTGTTCTCGTAGTCGGGATGCACCGCGATGTGGCCGATGCGCTCGCCCGGCAACCCCAGATCCTTGGCGTGGGAGTTCACCACGATGGTGCGCTCGTAGTGAGGGAACACCTGTGGGTACACCAGTCCATCGTAGATGATGCGGCGGTACGGTTCGTCGCTGATGATGAAAATCTCGGACCCGAACCGCTGCTCCGCCTGTCGCAGCACGTCGGCCAGGGCCTTCACGTCCTCGGTGGGATAGACCACGCCGGACGGATTGTTGGGGGAGTTGAGCATCACGGCCCGCGTGCGCGGCGTGATGGCCGCGTCGATGGCATCCAGGTCCAAACCGAAATCGGAGTCGGTTGGCACGATGACCGGCACGCCGTTGTGGTTCTGGATGTAGTAGGTGTACTCCGCGAAGAACGGCGAGAGGATGATCACCTCATCGCCCGGGTTGAGTATGGCCCGCAGCACCACGTTGGCCGCGCCGGCCGCGCCGCAGGTCATCAGGATGTCGCCAGCACCGAAAGCCAGGCCGGTCTCGCCGGAGAGGGTATTGGCCACGGCCTGCCGCGTTTCGGGATAGCCGGCGTTGGGCATGTACCGGTGCATCCCCGGCGAGGGGTCGCTGGCGATGCGGAGCAGTTCGGCGTGAAACTCGGCCGGGGGCTCCATGATCGGGTTGCCCAGCGACAGGTCGAATACGTTCTCGTCGCCGTACTGCGCTTTGAGCGCAATCCCCACCTCGAACATGCGGCGGATCCACCCGCCTTCCTCCATGGAACGGCTGACGTATTCGGAAATCGGCATGGGACAGTCTCCGGTTGCGCCGGGGCGCGGAATTGCCCCGCAATTATAGCGCAGGGATTCAGCCGAAGAACTCGGCCGCGCGTTCGCCGATCATCACGGCCGTGGCGTTGGTGTTCGCGCTCACCACGTTGGGGCAGATCGATATGTCAACCACGCGCAGGTTGCTCACGCCGTGAACGCGACAGTATTGGTCAACCACGGCCATACCGTCGGTCGCGGGCCCCATCTTGCACGACCCCGAGGTGTGGAAGGTGGTGAACACGTTGCGGAGCAGCCAATCGTCCAACTCGGCATCGTTATCAATCTCCGAGGCCGACGGCGACACGGGGCCATCGACCACCGTCGCAAAAGCCGGTTGGGACAGTATTTCCCGGCACAGCCTCACGGCCTCTCGCAGGCGTCGCCGGTCGTTCTCGCTCTGCAGATAGCGGTAGTCGATGTGAGGCTTGTCGCTGGGGTCTGCGGACGCCAACCGCAATACGCCGGCGCTCTCCGCCTGCTGCAGGATGCACGTCATCCGCAGCATTCGTTGATCAGTCCCCGGCCCGCTGCCCAAAGGACTCGGACCCGACGCCACGTTGTTCACGTACACCTGCATATCGTTGCGGGTGGCCGATCCCTGGGTGGTGAACCGCAGCATCGTCTGGATGCGTGAGCCTCCAAAGTTCGGCTCGACGTAATCCGGCTGCAAGGCCGTGTCCACGTACACCAGCGGGTGGTCCCTGAGGTTCCGGCCTACGCCCGGCAGGTCTTTGATCACCGGGATTCCCAGCTCCCGCAGATGGTCGGCCGGGCCGATGCCCGAAAGCATCAACAATTGGGGCGACGCGATGCCGCTACAACTGATGACGATCTCGTCGCCGAACACCTCGAACCGTTCGTCGCCGCTCTCTGCCTCAATACCCACCGCCGTTTGGCCGTCGAACAGAATGCGTCGGGCCACCACGTTGCCGCGAATCGTCAGGTTAAGGCGGTGCCTGGCTGCCGACAGGTGGGCCAACGCAGCGCTCATGCGGACGCCGGCCGGATTGTTCATGGGGGCCGCGCCGACGCCGCCGGAATCAGGGTGGTTCATGTCCGGGTCTTCCCGGTATCCCATCGAAAGGCAGGTGTCCACGAAAGCGTGCTGGAAGGGATGCCACCCGTCTCGCGGGGACCGCACCACGGGAATGGGCCCGTCGTTGCCGTGGAAATCGTCATGCACGTCCCGGTCGGATTCCAACCTTCGGAAACTGGGTAACACTTGCCGGTAGCCCCATTGGTCGTTGCCCTGCGCGGCCCAGGAGTCGTAATCCTCCGGCAAACCGCGCAGGAACACCTGGCCGTTCACCGAGCCCGAGCCTCCGATCACGCGGCCCCGGGCAATGTCCATGGGGCGGGCCTGCCGGTCGGTGCCGGTCGCTCGATATGACCAGTTGAACGGCGCGCCCGGAGTCGATGCTTCCTGGCTGGAACCGTCGCGCAATTCCGTGGGCACATGCTCAAAATCGGCGAAGTCCGGACCGGCTTCCAGCAGCAGCACCGACCGGTTCGGGTCCTCCGACAGCCGCGTTGCCAGCACGCAGCCCGCCGAGCCGCCGCCCACTATGATCACGTCGTACCGCATCGGGTCACCACCTCTCCTGCAGTCCGAATTGCGCGCAAAACTCGCGGGCCACGGTGGTCATCACATCGCCCATTGCAGGAGCAACGCCGAGTTCGGCGGCCATCGATGTGACATCCCGGTCTGTGATGCCGCACGGGATGATTCCGTCGAACATGGACAGGTCCGGGTCAACGTTGATGGCAAACCCGTGATACGCGACCCCGCTGGCGATCTTCACCCCGATGGCGGCGATCTTTCGTCGTCCGTCAGTGGTCCAGACGCCGGTCAGTCCCTCCACGGTTGTCGCTGGCAACCCAAACTCGGCCAGGCTCCGGATGATCACTCCTTCCAATGTCCGCACGTACCAGTGCGGCCCGCCGCGTCCGCGCAAACGGATGATGGGATACGCAACGAGTTGCCCGGGGCCGTGGTAGGTAATCAGGCCGCCGCGGTCGGTTTCCACCACCTCGATGCCTTGGGCGGCCAGTTCCTGCGGGTTCGACAGCAGGTCGCCGTCGGGGGCAAGCCGGCCCCGCGTGTAGGTGTGCGGATGCTCCAGCAACGCCAGGGTTTCGGGATGGGTACCATCGCGAACACCCTGGACGATTTCAAGCTGCCGCTGCCACGCGGCCCGGTAGGGCAGAACGCCGGCCCGGATCACCCGGCAGACGCCCGGTTCAACTGCCGTCGGCGACTCAGTAGATGGGAGTGTCGCCATCGAAAACCTCAAGGCGACTCTTGACCGATTGCAGGAATGCCCCCGCTTCGGCGCCGTCGTTGATCCGATGGTCAAAAGACATGCACAGGTTCATCATCCACCGGATGGCGATGGCGTCGTTGACGACCACCGGGCGCTGCTGCACGGCCTCGGTGGTCATGATCGCGGCCTGCGGGTGGTTGATGATCGGCCCGCCCAGCACGCTGCCCAACGCTCCGGTGTTGTTCACCGTGAATGTGCCGCCCTGCACGTCCTCCAGACGCAGTGCGCCGGATCGCGCCCGCCCGGAAAGATCGGCCACCGCGTGGGCCAGCCCCGCGATGCTGAGCCGGTCGGCGTCGTGGATCACGGGAACCACCAGCCCGGTGGGGGCCGCAACCGCGATTCCCAGGTTGATCCGCCGTTTGAGGACCACATGGTCGCCGCCCCAGGACGCGTTGAGGGTCGGGTTGTCTTTCAGGGCTCCCGCAACCGCCTTCAGCGCAAAGGGCAGGTAGGTCAGGTTGACGCCCTCCCGGCCCTGGAAATTGTCCCGTTCGCGGTTCCGCAGCGCCACCAGATCGGTTATGTCCACCTCCACCATGCTCCAGGCGTGGGGAATTTCCCTGACCGAACGCTCCATGGCCTCCGCAATCATGCGACGGACGGGAGTCAGCGGCACGGTTTCGTCATCCGGCCCAACCGCAACGGGTTGCGCAGCCGGCGCGGGCGTCACGATTGCCGGCGCCGCAGGTTTGGCGGCCGCGCCGGATTCGATGTACTTCTGCACGTCGTTGCGCGTCACACGCCCGCCCATGCCGGTGCCGGTGATGCGGTCAACGTCGATGCTGTGTTCGCGGGCCAAGCGGCGCACCGCGGGCGACAGGCGATTGGGGCCGCGCGTTCGCCCGGAGCGACCATCGTCGATGTCCTCGACCTCTCGCTCGATCACCGCCGCAACCGACGGAATCGCCGGCTGTGCGGGTTCGGTATCCGTCGCTTCCTCCCGGGCTTCCACGGCGGAGCCACCCGTGGGCCCAACCGGCTGCGCGTCGATGAGATATGCCACCGGCACGGCTGACGCGGGTTCCCTTCGTGGTGTTGGTTGGGACGCTACGGGCGGCAGCGACTGAACAGACGTCGGGGTCGCAGGGGTTGTCGCAGTTTGCCCGCCTTCCGTTTCCACCTCGGCGATGGGCGCGCCCATGGGGACGGTTTCTCCCTCCTGGGCAATGATGCGGAGCAGTTCGCCCGCCACCGGGGACGGCAATTCCATCGTGACCTTGTCGGTTACGACTTCCACCAACGGGTCGTAGCGTTCAACCCGGTCGCCCGGCTGCTTGAGCCACTTGCCGATGGTGCCTTCGACGACACTCTCACCGACGTGGGGGAGTTCGATCAACTCTGCCAATGGTCTTTCCCTTGCGTGCGCGGGCGGTCAGTAGGCGGCCAGCCGGCGGATTTCAGATGCAATCGACTGGGGGCTGGGCATGTAGGCGTCTTCCAGCGTCTGGGCGAAGGGCATCGTCGGAACGTCCGGTCCGCACAGCCGGGCGATGGGCGCGTCCAGGTACTCGAACGCCTCGTCCGCCGCCAGCGCCGCAATCTCCGCTCCCATGCCGCCGCTGATGTTGTCCTCGTGAACCACCAGGAGTTTGCCGGTCTTCTGCACCGATTCCAGGATGGTTGCGGTATCCAGCGGTTTCAGGGTGCGTAGATCCACAACCTCGGCGCTGATGCCGTCGTCGGCCACCGCCGCCGCCGCCGCCAGGCAGTAATGCATCGCCAGCCCGTAGCTGACGACGGTAACGTCGGAACCAACGCGCTTGATGTCAGCCGGGCCGATGGGCAGGGTGTATTCCTCATCGGGCACTTCTCCGCGCACCAGGCGGTAGGTTTTCTTGTGCTCCAGGAATATCACGGGGTTGTCGTCGCGTATTGCAGACTTGAGCAGCCCCTTGGCCTCGTAGGGTGTGGACGGGGTCACGACCAGCAGGCCCGGGGTGTGAAAGAACAGCGTCTCGACGTTCTGCGAGTGGAACAGCCCGCCGCGTATGCCGCCGCCGTAGGGGATACGCACGGTCATCGGAACCTTCAACGCGCCGTTGGTGCCGTAGTGGACGCGGGCGGCTTCTCCAATCAACTGGTTGACGCTGGGCCACACGAAATCGGAAAACTGCACCTCGGGAATCGGGCGCATCCCACGGAACGCCGCGCCCAGCGCGATGCCCATGATTGACGCCTCTGCCAGCGGGGTGTCCATCACCCGCTGCGGTCCGAAATCCTCGATGAACCCCTGGGTTGCCAGGAAAACGCCACCGCGCTGGCCCACGTCCTCGCCCATGACGAAGACGCGTTCGTCGCGCTCCATCTCCTCGTGCAGCGCCGAACGCACGGCCTCGATAACCGTCATCTCCGGCATCAGGCACCCCCTTCCACGTAAAGGTGATCGTAGATAGTGGACGCATCCGGCGGCGAAGCTTCGTCGGCAAAGTCCGTCGCGTCGTTGACCTGCTGGGTGGCCTCGGCCCGGAACCGGTCGATTTGATCCTGGGCAACCAGTCCGCGCTCGACCATCTGCGCCGGGAACACCGCGACGGGGTCGTATTGCCTTGCTGCGTCCACCGCATCCCGATCACGGTAGCGGCGGTCGTCATCGTCGGTGGTGTGCGGCATGAACCGCTCGACCTTCATTTCGATCAGCACGGGGCCATCCCGGCGGGCATGCTCGATGCCCTGCCGCGTCGCCTCGTAGCACGCGACGAAATCCATGCCGTCGATGGTGAAACCGGGGAATCCGTAACCCTCGGCGCGCGCCGCCACGTCGCTGATAACCATCTGGGAGAGTTGGGGTGTGGAGATAGCGTACTTGTTGTTCTCGCAGATGAACACCACGGGGAGCTTGTGAATGGCGGCGAAGTTCATCGCCTCGTGGGTTTCGCCCTGGCTGGACGCGCCGTCGCCGAAATAACAGAGGGTGACCGTGTCCTCGCCCAGCATCTTGCAGCCCAGCGCGTACCCCACGCTCTGGGTGAGTCCGGCGGCGACCACGTTGGAAATCTGGATGATGTTGCGGGGCAGGTCGGCGCCCTGCAGCGGGAACTGCCGCGCGCCCGAATACGGCTCGCCGTCCTTGCCCATGAACGACAGCATGACCTGACGGGGAGTCAGTCCGGCGGCCATCTTCAAGGCGAGGTCGCGGTAGTAGGGGAACAGGAAGCAGTCGCCGTCCTTCTGCGCGGCCATCAGCGAACCGAGTTCGGCGGCCTCGTGGCCCTGGCAGGAGGCGGCGATGGGAACCTTGCCCTGGCGGTTCATCATCCAGATGCGCTCGTCCATGGTGCGCACCAGGATCATCTGGCGGCAGACCTCCACCATGTCGTCCGCAGTCAGTCCGTCCGGAAGCAGTTGATACGGGTGTGCGCCGCCGGTCGCAATATCAGGTTCGGCATCAGTCTCGATTGGTGAAGAGCTCGGGGCCTGCGTCATCGCGGGGTAGTCTCCTGAGTGCTGGTCCTCTAAGCGTAAGCAGGCGACCGCAGCCGCCTGCTGCAATGATAGACCAACGGGGCGGGAGTGGCAAACCGGGCGTTGACCTTTATATGGCGCAAGTATAGTATTAAAGCGTGATTGGGGATGGTTACGGCTGGCGGATTTGGCTCCGGCTCGACCGTGAGCGATCAAGTGCGTTGAAGGCAGGCGTTGCCTGTCGGCGAAGGGCCCTGAGTAGTACAGGCCCTTCGTTGAGGGCCAGGGTAGTTCCCAATCCGTGTAAAAGCCCCGGACTACTGCGGGGCTTTTCCCTATTCCGGCAGAATCGCAAACCACCAACCATTCGCATCCTCACAACAGAGAGCGTAGCAGCTTCGGCTCTATCGCATCCCAAGCGCGGTTCGATTGTTTCGGGTCGATGCAATGCCTCCCAATTGGGCGCGCGGTCAAATCTGCAATTTGCAATCCGGCCGAGTTGACCTTCTTGTCTGCAAATACAAGATCAAGGCTTGGCAGAGTTCGGCCTGACAGGTTTTCGCCATGCCGAATGCGACGAAATGCCTCCGCCAGTTGTCTGTCCTCCTTGTTACCTCTACTCTCCATTATGATGTGCGTTGTTCGATCACTCTCGCCGAGATTTTGTAGAAAGCCGTAAATGAGTTCCATACAATTTCGCAGCGCTCTCTCGTAGAGGTTATGTAGTTGCCTCAACCCGCGCTTGTCGATCGCGGCGGCGATGATTGTGAAATCCGCTTGCTTGATTAGCCGGTCCAGCCGGGCTACGAAAAGCGCCCGCTGTTGTTCGTCTCGCAAAAAGCTGAACGGTGGCCGTTGCAAACGTATCTCGTTCTCGTGTAATACCACCATATCGTGCCCGAAATGCGCGAACTTGAACGCCGTCACCGCAGGCACCACCGACGACGCATACTCATCCTTCCGGAACACGCAGAAGTTCAATACGAAAATGGGATAGTTCGCGTCCACCGACGTGGGGTTCGGATCCCCGCTCTCATCTGCATAGACGATGTAATCGCTGTATCTCAACCCGCCGATGCCCCACCATCACCCCACGTAGGTGTTGCGGAACCGGTACAGCGTGAACTCCGGTTCCACCGGCGCAACGGGCATGTATTCAGGCGCCTCTTCGATTTTGGCGACGATGAACCAGGGGCCCGGCTCGTTCATGGCGCGGCTCATTGCTTCTTCCAGTGTCTCCAGGTCGTCAACCGTAGTGGTGTTGGCGATGCCGCAGGATTTGGCCACGTCTTCCAGGTTGGTGTTGGTGGCCGTGTGGCTGGGCTGGCCGCCGGTCTGGGCCCACGCTTCGTTGTCCCACACGACGACGATGAGGTTCTCCGGCTTCTCACGCCCTATGGTCGCAACCGTGCCGAGGTTCATCAGGAGCGAGCCGTCGCCGTCCAGCGAGATCACCTTGTCGTCCGTGGACACCGCCATGCCCAGCGCGATGGACGAACACAGCCCCATGTTGCCATAGGTGTAGAAATTGCGGTCCCGGTGACCGGCGTGATACAGCTCGTCGCTGGTGGGGCCGAGGTTGCCCACGATGGGCGAGTCACCGGCGTGCCGCAGGACCAGTTGTGTTGCGTCAAACCTAAGCAATTTTTCCTCCGTGCAGCATGGGCGTCATGCAGATTGCCACCGGATTGCGGTGGGCGTGGCACAGCTTCATCACGCCGTCCAGCAGCGTGTCCATCCGGTCTTCGCTCTCGATGGTGTAGTGGGCGATGCCGAACAGGTCCAGGATGGGCTTGGTGTTGCGTCCCATTGCCACCTGGGCGATGTTGAACTCGCCGACCTGTCCGCGCAGGTTCATGAAAATCGGGATCGGCGTGCGGGACGGCAGGCACAGGCTCGCGATGCCGTTGATGCTGTTGCCGAACCCGCTGGACTGCATGAACACCGCGGCGTTGCGACCCACCGCGTAGCTGCCGACGGCGACACCGACGGCCTCCTCCTCCCGGGTGCAGGACACCAGGTGGAAGAACGGATCGGCCTCGATGATGCTCGTTACCTTGTCGATCGATATGTCGGGCACGTATGCGATCAGCGACGTGTCCCACTTCTTCAGGGTGTCAACGATGGTTTCCGCCCATGTCATGGCCCCAGACTCCTAGATAAAATGTGCCCGACAGTATAGCGCATGAACCCCGGAGTCCTCACAGCCACGCCGTAACCTCGGCCGCCGGCGCTCGGACCGACGCCGAGGGACGCGACGGGTATCCGATGAACAGCGCGCCCACCATCATCCAGTCAGCATCGCCGCCCATGGCCTCCGCCAGCGCGGGATGGCGCGTCGTGTTGCCGGTGCTCCAGTCGCCGGCCAGACCTTCGGCGACGCCGGCGAGCAAAAGGTTCTGCACGGCGCAGCAGGTGGCCGCGTAGTTTTCCTGCGTCAGTTCTTCGGTGTCGCCTGGCAAGCTGAACACGTAGATCAGCCCCGGGGCGTCGAGAACGCGCTGACGGCTGCCGGACGCGAATTCGTCATTCTGGTTGCGCTGGTACATGTGGTCATAGGCCAGTTGGGCTACCTCAGCCCGTTTCTCGCCGCCCCGTTCCAGGACCACGAACCGCCACGGATTGGTGAGACGGTGGTTGGGCGCCCACACCGCCGCGTCCAGCATTCTCTCCAATGATTCGTGGCTGGGTGATTGGTCGGTGAATTCGTTATTCATCCGCCGCCCGTGGATGGCCTGGTAAACGGTGGTCGGGGTTTCCGGCGGCGTGACGTTGCCGCTCCTCAAACGGGTGGGTTGCGTCATGGCTGATCTCCCTGCGCTTGCGCGTAATTCAATGGTCTGTGTCATCCTGACTTTATCCGCTCCGGCGCGCCGCCGCAACGCGCTTCCGGCCGCTGAGGATCAAGCGAGCCTGCGCGTAAGCGATCTCCTCTGCGTCTCCGCGCCTTTGCGATGAAATCCGCGTACCGCTCGCCGCGGCACTCGCAGCCCGGCAGGTCGGCCGGTTGGACAAACGCCGCGGCAACTGTTCAGAGTCACGGGAAAATTGTCATTGCGAGCGCAGCGCGGCAATCTCATCAGGGCAACGGACGCTGCTATAGGAGCGAGATTGCCGCGTCCGCCAGCGGTAGACTCGCAATGACAAACCCCTGAACTCTGAACAGTTACACGCCGCCGTTTGCGATGACGCTGTTTGCCGGCTGTGCTACAATCCTGCCAAATCGCACAGGCGATGGATTTCCGTCGCGTTCCAACCCGTGGAGGTGCCTCAATGGCCGACAACGATTTCAAGGTTTATTACGATTTCCGTTGACCCTTCGTGTACAACGCTGCCATGTGGTGGGCGAAAGTACGTGAGAACACTGACCACGAAATCAACGTGGAACTCAAGCCGTTCTCGCTGGTCCAGGTGAATCACGACAACAACAACGACGACGGGTTCAAGTTCTGGGAACAGGACGACTCCGACAACACCCTGCTGGAACTCCGCGCGGGCATCGCCGCCGAGCGTCAGGGTCAGGAAATCTTCGACCGGTTCTTCATCAACCTGCTGAGGGCCCGCCACGAGGATCGCATCGACCTCACCGACGCCGACGCCATCAACGCGGTTGCCGAGGCTTCCGGAGTGGACATGGGCCGCTTCGCCGAGGACCTGGCCGACCCCGACGTGCTGCGCGAGATCGGCGAGAGCCACACCGAGGCCGTCGAAGTTCACGGCGCGTTCGGCGTACCCCTCTACGTGTTCCCGAACAACAACGCCGCCTTCGTCAAGATGTTCATCCCGACCGACGACGAAGCCGGCCCCATCTACGACAACCTGGTCGAGATGATGGCCGACCACCGGCACGTGGGCGAGGTCAAGCGCCCGTCCCCGCCGTGGCCGTATGAGGGAGTCCGGAGCTAACCATCCTCTCCCGAATACCATGAGTCTGTCCGGCGGCCACCGACCCGCCGATGAACTCGCACAAGCCCTGGGCCTGGACTTTCGGGACCGGGGCTTGCTTAATCTTGCCCTCACACACCGCTCGTATGTCAACGACATCGGGGGGGACGCCACCGACTCCTACGAGCGGCTGGAGTTTCTCGGCGACGTGGTCGTGCGCCTCATCGTCAGCGAGGAGTTGTACCACCGGCTGCCGGACTGCGATGAAGGCGGCCTCACGCGTCGCTGGACAGCATTGCTGAGTCAACGCGCCCTGGCCGCCGTGGCCGAGCGACTGGGCGTCGCCCCATACGTACTGCTGAGCCGCGGGTTCGAGTCCACGGGCGGACGCCACGGCGAATCGGTCCTCGGGGACGTGATGGAATCGCTGATTGCGGCAGTGTACCTGGATTCGGGTTACGACGCCGCGAGGCGGTTCGTCCTGCGCGCCATGTCCGCCGAAATCGAGGATGCCTGCCGTGCCGACTGGCGTCCTGACAACCCCAAGGCCGACCTGCAGGAACTGCTGCAAGGCCAAGGCCAACCCACCCCGGTGTATCGGGTCGTCGAATCCACCGGGCCGGCTCACGACCCAATGTTCACCGTCGAGGTGGAGGCCAACGGGCTGGCCATCGGCGCCGGCGCCGGACGCAGCAAAAACGCCGCCGAAACCGAGGCCGCCCGCGCTGCGCTGGTAACGTTGCGGGAGTCCGACTCCCGCGCTTCCTGAACCCGGTCGGACGAGCGCGCGCCCGGCCGAACTTGCGCCCCCGGAGTTACGCTGATAACCTCTGCCCGCCATGTTTTCCATATTCAAACGCAACCGCGAACGGGTGAACCGGGAGCAGACCGACGCCGGCGTCAAGCGCAGCCGGGAGGGCTGGTTCGGCCGCATCCGCAGCCTTTTTTCCTCGGCGCAGCTGGACGACTCGACGTGGGATGAACTGGAAGAGATCCTCATTTCCGCCGACGTGAGCGTCGAGACGACCATGAACGTGCTGGACGACCTGCGCGCCGACGTTCGAGCCGGCCGCATCGGTGATGGCGAGCAGGCGTTCTCGCGGCTCAAGGAACTGCTGTCCGCCGAGCTTTCCGCGGATTCGGACGCGGACGCCTGGGCCGACGACGACAGCATCGCCCATCCCTATGTGATTCTGATGTGCGGCGTCAACGGGGTCGGCAAGACCACCAGCATCGCGAAGCTTGCCCACCACTTCACCACGTCGGGCAAGAAGGTGGTGCTGGGGGCGGCCGACACGTTCCGCGCCGCCGCCGAGGAACAACTGGAGATCCTGGGCTCACGCGTCGGCGTGGATGTCATCAGCCACCAGCATGGCGCGGATCCAGGCGCCGTGGCCTTTGACGCCTGGCAAGCCGCGCGGGCCCGCGGCGCGGACATCCTGATCGTCGATACCGCCGGACGGCTGCACACCCGCAACAACCTGATGGACGAACTGCGCAAGGTGCGCCGGGTCATCAACGGTTTGGACGACGCCGCGCCGCACCAGGTCATCCTCACGCTGGACGCCACCACGGGCCACAACGGGTTGACGCAGGCGCGGGCATTCACCGACGCGGTGGGCTGCACCGGCATATTCCTGGCAAAACTGGACGGCACGGCGCGGGGCGGCATCGTCCTTTCCATCCGCCGCGAACTGGGGGTTCCGATCCTGTTCATCGGCACCGGAGAGGGTCTGGACGACATCGCGCCCTTTGACCCGCAGGATTTCGTGGACGCCATGCTGGCTCCCACCGGCTGACCGCCGCCGCTAACGACTTGCCGTGCCGGACATTCTCGCCTGGCTGATCGCCCTCTGGGCGATGTCCCTCGTCGGGTTCCCGATCGCATCGAGCGTCACCGGACTGGGCCGGCTCGCGGATCGCGGATGGGCGGTATCGCGGGCCCTCGGCATACTTCTGCTGGGGTGGATTACCTGGGTCGGCGGGACGCTGGGGGTGATCCCGAACTCGCAGGCGGGCATTGGCGCGGCGCTGATCCTGATGGCCGCGGTTTCGGGAAGCCTGGCGTGGCGCAGGCGGGCGGAACTGGGCGATTTCTTGCGCCGTCGCTGGACGGTGGTGGCAACCACGGAGGCGCTTTTCCTGGCGCTGTTCGCCTTCTGGGCGCTGGTAATCAGCGAAGTTCCCGCCATCAACCACACCGAAAAGCCGATGGACTTCGGGATTTTCAACGCCGTCGCCAACGCTACCGAGTTTCCACCCGAAGACCCATGGTTTTCGGGCCACGCCATCGCCTACTACTACGGCGGCCATCACGTCGCCGCAATGCTGAAAACGCTGACCGGCGTTCCGTCGCCGGTGGCATACAACTTGGCGGTGGCGACCCTGCCCGCCATGTTGGGCGCAGGAGTCCTGGGGTTGATCTACGGGCTGCTGCGGCTGGGCGGTTCGCGGGTAACGCCCGCGCTGGTGGTGGGCGTCGGCGCGGCGCTGGCCATCGCGCTGCTGTCCAACCTGTCGGGGGCGCTGGAATTCGCATACGTGCGCGGTTTCGGCGGCGAGGGAGTCTGGAACTGGATCGGAATAAAAGGGTTGGAACCTCCCGCCGGCGGCAGCGGGTGGCTGCCCGACGGGTTCTGGTGGTGGTGGCGCGGAACGCGGGTGATCGATACGCTGGCCGAGAGTGGCGCGTCGTTGGACTACACGATCACCGAGTTTCCCATGTTCAGCTTTCTGCTGGGCGATCTGCACGCCCACGTGACCGCGCTGCCGTTCCTGACGCTGGCGTTGTCCCTGGCGCTGTCCATCCTCATAGCATCGGATCCGCCGGACATCAACTGGCTGACCCAGCGCCCGTGGGAATTCGGAACACTGGCCCTGACTCTCGGCGGACTGGCGTTCATCAACGCGTGGGACTTTCCGGTGTACCTGTTCATCGTGGGCGGCGCTGCTGCGCTGCGGTGGATCTCCTGGAAATCCCGGCCGCCGCCGGTAACCCTGCACGGGCCGCCACCTGCCGATGAGACGATCCGACCCGCGGGAATCGCGGCGCTGGCGCAACCAATGGGTCAGGCGGCCCTGGCAACCATCGCGCTGGCGGTGGCCGGCGTCATCCTGTACCTGCCGTTCTATCTTTCGTTCGACAGCCAGACTTCGGGGATTCTGCCGTACACGGGGCCATCGAGCCGACCGTTTCTCTTCTTCGCCGTGATCGGCGCGCCTGCCATTCTGGCCGCCGGGTTTGTGGGACGGGCCGCGCTGGACGCAGGGTGGCCCTCCGGAGATCGTCGTGGCGTGGGGATCGTGTTCGTGGGGATTGCGGTGGCAGTGTTCGCGGTGTGGCTGATTGGCGTGGCGGTGCGTGTTTCCGTGTCGCCGGACGACGTGTCGCTTGCCGATGGGCTGGTGGTGGGCCGGTTGATGCTGGCGTTGCCGCTGCTGTTGGTGGGCGCGGCGTCGGCGTATTGCGCGGTCGTTCTGTCGTGGGGCACGGGACGGACGCAGTGGTTGGTGTTCGCGCTGGCTCTGGCGGCGGTCGGATTCTTCCTGCTGGGCGGCGCGGAGTTGTTCCACATCTCCGACCAGTTCGGCAACCGGATGAACACGGTGTTCAAGTTCTATTACCAGGCGTGGCTGCTGCTGGGCATCGCAGGCGCTGTGGGCATGTATTACATGCTGGCAATTCCGATCAGACAGCAGTGGATCACGGAGTGGCCGATGCTGGTATCGACGCTGCGGCTGACGTGGGTTGCGGTGGTTGCAGTCCTGCTGCTGGCGTCCACGTACTATCCGGCGGGAGCAATCCTGGAGCGGACCGGATGGACGTCCGACGGCGAGGGCTGGAGCGACAATACGCTGTCGGGCCTGGAGTTCCTGCGGCGTTCGGAGCCCGGCGAATACGAGGCGATCATGTGGTTGGCGGAGTCGGCCGGGCCGGGTCGGATCCTGGAGGCGGTTGGGAACGACTATTCCGGCTACGGCGGTTTTTCGGCGGCCACCGGTCGCGCGACCCCGTTGTCGTGGGAGGGCCACGAGCGACAGTGGCGCGGCGACGACATCAACCCCGAACTGGCCCGACGCCGCGCCGACGTGGAAACCGTGTACACCTCCGACAACGCCGTGGAGGCTCGCGGCTTGCTGCAGCACTACGGCGTCCGGTGGTTGGTGGTCGGATCCCGGGAAACGTCGGCTTACGGGCACGACGTGGGCGAGCGAATGGTAAAGTGGGTGGAAGCGGGTTGGCTCACGCCTGAGTTCGAGTCGGATGGAGTGGCGATTTACGAAGTGTCCGGCAGTGGCGGCGACAACTGACAACCCTTACAACCGACCGGTTTTACAACAGACCATCCTGAGGAGCGCGAAATGGAATTCAGCGATGTCAAGCAGTTTTTTGCAACCAATCACCGTGGGGTGATCAACACCTTCCGCAGGGACGGCTCGGCCCAGACCAGCATCGTCGTGTGCGGCGTATCGCCCTTCGAGGGCGACGACGGCCCCATATTCGTAACGGTTCGGGGCACGTCCTACAAGGTGCGCAACCTGCGCCGCAACAACCGCTGCAACGTGATGGCGGTGGCCGAAGACTGGCGGCAGTTCGCGGTCGTGGAAGGCACCGTGACGCTGGCCGACTACCAAAACACCGATGCAGAGGCAATGCGCGTGAAGCTCCGGGAGGCGTTCATGGCCTGCGGCGACAACGAGCATCCGGACTGGGAGGAATACGACCGCGCCATGGTGCAGCAGGACGCGGTGATCGTAACGCTGAAACCCGAGCGAGTGTACGGGTTGATACGGTAGGCGCCGGGCCAGGTTCCGCGCGATGGTTTGCGTTTTGGCGGGGATCCATTGGGGCGGCAGCGGCGGTTTTGCACGGATAGGGGCGAATAATTATTCGCCCCTACGTTGCAACTTGATATGCGTTGGCATTTGACATCAGAGAAGGGTCGGCGACTCGACTGCCGGAGGGTCGGCGTCCGTATCGGCGGCGGCGTGGATTGATTCCGGTTGGGCCAGCAAGGCCAGCAGACCATCCTCATCGAGCACGGGGACGCCCAGGCGTTCCGCCGTGGCGAGCTTGCTGCCGGCGGACTCTCCGGCCACCACCCAGTTGGTCTTGCGGCTAACGGACGAAGACGTGGACGCGCCCAATTCCTTGACCTTCCCCTCCGCTTCCCGACGGGTCATGGACGACAGGGTGCCGGTGATCACGAAAGTCTGTCCCTGCCAGGGCAGGCTGGACGGATCGACTACGACCAATTCCTGCCACAGTTGCACTCCGGCGTCGCGGAGTCCGGCGATGGTCTGCCGGTTGCGCTCGGTGGCGAAGTAACTGACAATGCTCTCGGCGATGCGGGGGCCGATGCCGTCGATTTCGGTGAGTTGCTCGACCTCGGCCTGGGCGATTTCATCGATGCTGGCGTAGCGTCCGGCCAGCAGTTCGGCCACCTCCGCGCCCACGTGCAGGATGCCCAGGGCGAACAGGATGCGGGCCAGCGGCCGCTGCTTGCTGGCCTCGATGTTGGTGAGGATGCGGGTGGCGAGCTTTTCGCCCATGCGGTCCAACTGCACCAACTGCTCCTCGGTCAATCCGTAGAGATCAGAAACGTCGGAGACCAGGCCGTGGTCGATGAGGACGCGACACCACTGTTCGCCGAGGCCGTCCATGTCCATGGCGCTGCGGCTGACGAAGTGCTTGAGCGACTCGAAGAACTGGGCCGGACAGGCGGAGTTGGGGCAGCGGTGCATGGCGTCGCCCTCGACCTTGACGACGGCGGTGCCGCACTCGGGGCAGCGCTCGGGCATTCGGAACACGGGGCCGCGTTCCTCGCCGGGCATCTCAACCGGGGCGATGACGTGGGGGATCACGTCGCCGGCGCGCTCGATCTCGACCATGTCGCCGATGCGGATATCCTTGCGGTGGATGTCCTCCTCGTTATGCAATGAGGCGTGCTGCACGGTCGCGCCGCTCACCACTACGGGCTCCAGGATTGCCTGGGGATTGAGGCTGCCGGTGCGTCCGACGTTGATCACGATGTCGAGCAGGCGGGTGTTGGCGCGTTCGGCGGGGAACTTGTAGGCGATGGCCCAGCGGGGCTCGCGGCCCGCGAATCCGAGGGCGTTCTGCTGGGCCAGGCTGTCCACCTTGACCACGACGCCGTCGGCCTCGTAGTTCCAGTAGTGGCGCTTTTCGAGCATCTCGTCGTAGAAATCGCAGACCTCATCCACGGTGTCGAAAACGCGGTTCAATTCGTTGACCCGGAACCCGTACCCGTCGAGGCGCTGGAGGGCATCCCAGTGGCCGGACGGCATCGCGGCGTCGCCGGCGTCGTTGAGGCTGTAGGTCCAGATCTGCATTCCGCGACTGCGGGTGACCTCGGGGTCCAGTTGGCGGATGGTGCCGGCGCCGGTGTTGCGGGGGTTGGCGTAGAGAGGCTCGCCCTCTCGGGCGCGATCCTCGTTCATGCGCCGGAAGCTGTCCAGCGGCAGGTACACCTCGCCGCGCGCCTCCAGCACGGCGGGAAAATCGCCGGTGAGGGTGTGGGGGATGCTGGCCACCTGGCGAAGGTTGCGGGTGACGTCCTCGCCGGTCTGGCCGTTGCCGCGGGTGGCGCCCAGGACAAACTCGCCGTCCTGGTACACCAACCGAACGGCCAGGCCGTCGATTTTCAACTCGGCGACCATGCGGAAGGGTTGGCCGTCCAGCAGGTCGGAAACGCGGCGGTGCCAGGCTTCCAGGCCCTCCCGGTCGAATGCGTTGCCCAGGCTCAACATGGGAATCGGATGCTCGACCTGCGGGAAGCGGTCGGATGCGCTGCCGCCCACCATCTGGGTGGGCGAGTTGGACGCTCGACATTCCGGGTGGGCCGCTTCCAGTTCGCGCAACTCCTGCATGAGCGCGTCGTACTGGCCGTCGCTGATGACGGGGGAGTCGTCGTTGTAGTAGCGGTCGTTGTGGAACCACAACTCGTCTCGCAAACGCCGCGCCCGTTCCGACGGGGATTGATCCGCGTTAAAATCCTGGGTCTGCGTGGTCATTGGCTGCACCGTCCTGCAACGCAATTCGTGGATAAGCACAGTATAAACCGGGCCAGGCCCCGGTCGCATCGCGCCCGCCGCGCAGGAAGCTCACTTTCACGGATGCGCAGGGCATACAGGATTGGATTTGACCCGTTTGCAAATTGCAACAAACCCGACGGGCTCACGCGTACCCATTTTGTTGAACTGTCATTGCGAGTCCGCCGGCGGCGGACGCGGCAATCCCGCCGAAGGGAGGAGCGTCCGCCAGTCAACGAGATTGCCATCCGCCACCGGCGGACCGCAGGCGGACTCGCAATGACAAAGTGGGTACGCGTGATACCCGACTGGGCCAACCGCCATGTCATTGGTCCGAGCGCGGTTGCCGCTGGGGTTGGAGGCGCGTAATATGGCGGCAGTTCGGGCACACGCCCAATTGCGCAGGTGAAGCGATGGCAATTTACCGACTCTACGCGGGCGACGACGGGCAGTCGCACATCGAGGAAACCAGCCTGGCGGACCACCCGGAGCTTGGCGAGGCGCAGGCCACGCAGTCGATTTCATTCCGCGAGTGGCCGCCGGGTCATTTCATCGACTGGCATCCCGCGCCGCGACGGCAGTACATCATCTCGCTGCGCGGCGAGATCGAGATCGGGCTGGGCGACGGCACGACTTTCCGTTACGGGCCCGGCGACGCGCGCCTCGTGGAAGACACCACCGGGCAGGGACACACGACTCGCGTCGTGGGAGACGCGCCGAGCCTCACGGCGGTGATTCCGCTGGCGGGCTGACGGTACCCAATTCATTCGACAGCACAGACCGAAAATACAGGAGGTCAACATGGGACAGATCGTAAGGGTGTACAGCGGCAGCGACGGCGAAAGCCACTTTGAGGATCTGACGGCCGACCAGTTTGCCGACATCGCCAACAACGTGGGCGAGGGCGACATCATCGTGAACCGGCGCGAGTCGCCCAGTTTCTCGGACTACCACAACGCGCCCCGACGTCAGTACGTGGTTAACATGAGCGGCATCGCGGAGTTTGAGGTGGCGGACGGCACCACGGTGCGCATGTTCCCCGGCGACGTGCTGGTGGCGGAGGATCTGACCGGCCACGGCCACATCGCCCGCAGCATCGGCGACGAGTACCGGGTGTCGTTGGCCGTGCCGCTGGCCGATTAGAAGGGTGAGGGAAACATGATCATACGCATTTATGCCGGCGACGACGGCGAGTCGCACTTCCAGGAGTTGACCGCCGACCAGTTCGCCGAGATCGCCAACGACGTGGGGCCCGGAGACATCACGGTGGGTCAGCGGCCTCCCGGATGGTGGCAGGACTATCACACGGCGCCCCGGCACCAGTACGTGGTGTTCATGTCGGGCGGCGCGGAGATCGAGGTCGCCAGCGGGGAGAAGCGCCAGTTTGGCCCCGGCGACGTCCTGGTGGCCGAAGACCTGACCGGACACGGCCACATCATCCGCAACGTGGGCGAGGAACCGCGGGTTTCGCTGGCGGTGCCGTTGAAGTAGCGCACTCGCCGCAGTTGCACAGTCCGGTAGGGGCGGGTCTGAGACCCGCCCCTACGTTTTGGGAGATGTTTCCGGGGCGCGCAAAACACCCCAAACCCGCAGACGGCGTCCCATGCGCGCGGTTGGACGGGATCGGGGCGGTTGCTCTAATCAGGTAGGGGCGGGTCTGAGACCCGCCCCTACATTGCTGGGGATGCGCCGGACAAGATGCGTTGGAGGTGGATCAGGCCCTGCTGTCGGCGGGCGCTGTCGGCGGTGCGACCCCACGACGGCGGTTGGAGCGCGGCGGCCATTTCGCGGGTAATTTCGTTGTCGGTCAGCCGTCCGAAGGCGCGATACATCTGGAACGCAGCGCCGGCTTTGGCGGTGTGTCCCGACGACGTGCGGTGGCCGTGGAGAAAGGGCAGGATGACGTTCACGGCGATGTCCCGCGCTCGGGACGGCCCGACAGGAGCGGTCGCGCCGTCGGCGTCCTCCACCACCAGGGAGGCGGTTAACCGCGCCGGCTGGCCGGTGCCGACCGGGGATTCCAGGCCGGCGACCAGGCCCACCGAAGCGAACCGGCACACCAGGGCAGCCGCGCCCGCGATGCGACGCCGCGGATGGTTGGGCGGGCGGACCCGAAACAACCTCCACTCGCTCGCATCCAACGGGGGGCCAAGCTTGGCGGGAACCGGCCCGGTTTCGAATCCGGACAGCCTGAGCAGCCAGATCCGGACGGTCGCCTCTCGTTGCGAATTGGGGATACGAGCGGCGTGCGTCGCCAGCATTACAAAAGGCGCCGCCGACGCCAGCATCAGGAAGGGATGGCGGTTGTTGCGATAACCCAGCGCGTCGCAGACCGATTCCCACAGGGTTTGCTCGGGCCGTTGGTGGGACAAGAGGGTCCGGAACCGCCGGCTGTGAGCCAGGAATCGCTGGTCGCCGGCGCGGTTCAACAGCGCTTTCATCTCGTTCGGACTGCCGGGACGACGGAAGCCGTGGTCGCCCAGGATGTTCCAGAGGCGGTCCCGGGTATCGGTGTCGGGCTGGCCGTCAGTGCTGTGAACCAGCAGGGCGGACGGATTCACCACGGGAGGCGCGCCGCCGCTGTGGGTTCTGGACGGCTCGGGCGCAGGATCCAACGCGACGTGCAGCGCGACACCGTTGTAGTTGGGGTCGCGGTGATGGCCGTGGCCGTTCCAGTCCCGCTGGCGCAGGTGAATTTCTACGTCTCCCTGCACGATGCCCTGGCCTTCTATCGCCAGGAGGGCATCTCGGAAATCGGGGCCGGCGGTGACTCCGGGCCGGCCGGGATACAGCACTCGGATGCTGCGCCCGTCCTCGGCATGGAACGCCTCATGGCGGGCGGCCCGACGCTGCCAGAGGCGAGCCAACTGCTTCTCGCTGATGGGCGCTATGGGATCTTGACGGGACGGCCGACTGGAATCTTCCGGATTCGGGCTGGACATATCTGCGACCTCCTGCCGCAGATTTTGCGCATGACCGGCCCGTGGCGTCTATGGGCTAATGTCACCCACCCGGCCGGCCGACCTTGGCCGCCGACCGGCGGGCGACCGGTACTCGCCGCGCAGCCAGAGGGCGACGCCAGCCAATGCCGGCGCCAGCACCGACAGGATCGACAGGATGACGGCGATGCCCTTCTGATCGCCGGTGGCGTTGGCGTACACCACAAGCGCAAGGTTGGCGACGGCCAGGGCGAGAAACAGCAGAACCGCCCAACGCGGCCGCCACATGCCCCCGGCGCCGGCGATGAACCCGGCGATGGCGCAGGCCAGCACCAGGCTCACCATCTGGGTCGATGCGGTTTCAGGGAACCGCAGGAACAGTTCGGTCCATTCCAGGCAATCGGTGTGGATTACGTACTCGCCCACGTTGGCCGCGCCGCACCGCATACCCACCACCTGCGACCAGACCGTCTGGCACAGGCCGCCCAGCACGCCCAGGGCAAGGGCGAAAAGGCGGGTCATCAGTTGTGTGTTGGTATATGCTCCCATGTCTTTTCCGGCAGGTAGTGTGATGAGTATTCTACAACGTCGAGACGCGTGGACAAACAAGGGTCCCAGCGCTCCGGCAATCCGCCCGAGGTCTTTTGATTATTGCCACACTGGCCGGTAGTCCGCTCATGGTGAGCCTGTCGAACCATGAACCCCTTCCTTCGACAAGCTCAGGATGAGCGGATGCGTGGAGGAAAGCGGAGGGTATCGGGTGGTAGAATGGCGCAATCGACGGATTTTGGAGGGACCATGGCCGCGAGCAAGATTACCATTGGGAACGTTGAGATCGCTTCCCTTTCCGACGGACTCCTTGAGTTCGACATCTGCAACTTCTTTCCGCACATTCCCGCCGAGGAATGGGAGCCGTTCCACGACCACCTGACCCCGGACAAGAAGGTTAGCTTTAACCTGGCATGTTTCCTGGTGCGCTCGGAGGGCAAGACCATCGCCATCGACACCGGGCTGGGCGCAAAGGAGACCCCGGAGACTCCGTGGGGCGAACTGCTGGACGACATGGAACGCAACGGCGTATCGGCCAACGACGTGGACGCCGTGGTGATGACCCACCTGCACCGCGACCATGTGGGCTGGAACACGGTGCGCGATGACGGCGGGACGCTGCGGCCCACCTTCCCCAACGCTCGCTACTACTTCAGCAAGGTTGACTTTGACGCGAGCCACGACCCTGCCCTGCAGCCCGACCGGTTCCCCAACGCGCCGGATTGCGTGTGGCCCATCGCGGACATGGGGCTGGTCGAGTGGATGGAGGGCGAGTTCAGCATCACCGGCGAACTGACCACGCTGCCGACGCCGGGGCATACGCCGGGACACATGAGCATCATGATCAACTCCGGCGGCGAGCGCGGTTTGATCCTGGGCGACGTGCTGCACAACACCGCGCAGATTCAGCAGACCGACTGGGCCTCCCGCGCCGACATCATACCGGAGCAGGCCATTGCCACGCGGCAGGAGTTGCTCGACCGGTTGGAGAGCGAGGGGATTCCCGTGGCGGCGGTACACCTGCCGGCGCCGGGATTCGGCAAGATCGTCCGGCTGCAGGGCAAGCGTTACTGGCAGGCCATCTAGCCAATCATGACATTGGCATTGCGCCGGTTGGGCAATGGGTAGGGGCGAATGATCATTCGCCCCTACATGCGTTTTCAATATGGCATCCGTTACTGAAACCGATGGCGCGCCCGGTCAGCGCCGTTTTTTCTACGGGTGGGTGATCGTGGCGACGATGTTCGCCATCAACTTTTCCACGATGGCGACCGGTACGCTGAATTACGGCCTGTTCGTGCTGCCGATGCAGCGGGAACTGATGCTGTCGCGGGCGACGTTCGGCTGGATGCAGACGACGCGGCGGCTGTCGGCGGGCGTGCTGAGCTTCGCGGTCGGCTGGCTGATCGACCGGTATGGATCGCGGGTGTACATCCCTCTGGCGGCGCTGATGATCGGAGGATGCCTGATCCTGGTGGGGTTCAGCAGCCACGCGTGGCAGTTCATCGTGCTGTTCGCGTTGGTGGGAGTGTCGGGGCTGGCCGCGCCCAACGGCATCGTTACGTCGGTGCCGGTGGCGAAGTGGTTTGTGCGAAAGCGGGGCCGAGCGCTGGCCCTGGCGACGGCGGGCCTGGGCATCAGCGGGATCGTGTTTCTGCCGGTGACCCAATGGCTGATTGACGGCTACGGATGGCGGAGCGCGTGGCAAATCCTGGCGCTGATATTCATGCTGATCTCAGTGCCGTCGGCCGCGCTGTTTCTGCGTCGCCAACCGGAGGACATGGGCCTGCGGGTTGACGGTGATCCGCCGGACACGCCGGCGTCGGATGAATCGGCTCCCCGGTCAGCGACCGCATCCGATGATGAGCCGGCGTGGACGGTGCGTCAGGCTTTCCGCACCGCGACGATGTGGAAACTGATGGCGGTGTTCGCGTTGGCAGGGGTGGCGCAGGGCGGCGCCAGTTTTCACCGCATCCCGTTCTTCGTGGAGCGGGGTTATGATCCGCTGCTGGTGTCGTGGTCGTTTGCGGCCGATGCCGGCGGGGCCGCCGCCTTCGCGCTGGTATCGGGATGGCTGGCCGACCGCGTGCCCATCCGGTTCCTGGCCGCCGTGTCGTTCTCCGGATTCATCGGGGCCATCCTGTTGATGATCTACGTGTCGTCGGCGCAGATCATGTTCGCATCGACCATCGTGTTCGGGTGTTCCGTGGGCATCGGCATGATCGTCCACACGTATATTTTCGCGGCCTATTACGGCCGGGCGTTCCTTGGGACGATACGGGGCATCGTCATGCTGATCAACCTGCTGAGCGCGGGAGTTGGCGCGCCGCTGGTGGGATACCTGCACGATTTCACGGGTTCATACCTGCCGGCGTGGTGGACGCTGCTGGTGGTGTATGGCGCCTGCTCGGCTCTGATGCTGACCGCGCTGCCGCCCAGGTCGCGGGAGCCTGAGCATCCATTGCCACGCTCCGGATAACAACCTGAATTCCGACCGGACGGCCGGTAACGCAGTTTCTATGGTTGGCCGCAACCTCGGGGCTCGGCCGCGCCCTGCCGGAACGGGGCGCCGGCGTCATCCCTCCCTTGCGTCGGTTGGTGAGGGCGGGCCCTCGCTATCCAGAATCCGCGCCAGATCCTCCGGGCGATTGACATTGAGGAAGCTCGACAGCGCGGGGTCGAATCGCCTGATCTCGTCTTCGAGGATGGGGCGAACCCTGACGCGGTCGAAGAAGCCGGATATTTTCAGTTCGCCCGCGTGGAGACACTCCTTTATCGCTGGCAGGCACCGCGTCGAGTAGAGGGCGTGGGTTGGCTCCGGCCGGCCGTCAACCACCGGGACGATCACATCCACATTTTCGCGGAGCCTGGACATGTGCCGCAGCAAGTGGGCGGAAAGGAGAGGCATATCGCAGGCGGTCACCAGGCCCCATCCGGTGCGTGCGGCGAGCAGCCCGGTGTAGATGCCTCCCAGGGGGCCGCGACCGGGAAACAGGTCGGCGACCGTTCGGTGTTGCGGATCAAGAGGCAGCGCGTCGGCGCGTTCCAGGCTGGATACCACCACGATGACTTCGTAGGCGTCAACCGGTTCGGCAGATCGGCGGATGACGCGGCGGATCATGGGTTCGCCGGCGATGGGCTCAAGAGCTTTGTCCCGGCCGAATCGCCGGCTCCGGCCGCCGGCCAAAACGATTGCGGTGATGTCAGACGCGGCGCTGGCTTGCATGGGTGTTCCATCGTTGACGGCTGCGCGTAACCATACCACCCTATCCCGTGGGAGTGGGTCGCGGAACCCGAGGCGGGTCCGTTCGATTATCGATCCAGGCACCCGCCCGTCGTGCGGAACGCCCGCCGGTGCCGGCAGCCAGACGAAGGACAGTTACATGGTCCGACCCGCCACAGGCGGACCTGCGGCAGGCTCAACATGAGCGGCTTGCCGGCCTGTGAGGCAGTGCTTGAGATCCCAAAAATCGAGGTTTCTGAGTTCACAGCGAGATCATGGTCAGTTCATCTCGCGTTAATGCGGCCGACACGTTTCTTTTACACCTACGAAAAGAGAGCGCAATAAAGGGCCTCTAACATCATTGAATGAATGATGTTAGAGGCCAACGACCTTGAACAGCGATTCCAATACACCGCAGACACCGTCGCTCCGGCGCACGGCCACCCATTGCCCCTACTGCGCGCTGCAATGCGGCATGACCCTGTCCCAAGATGCGCTGGGCCATCCGGAAATCGCCGGCGATGGGCAGTTTCCGGTGAACCGGGGCGCGCTGTGCGTCAAGGGGTGGACGGCAGGCGCCGCCCTGAGCCACCCCGATCGTCTGACCACACCGCTGGCGCGGGACGCCGACGGCAACCTGAAACCCTGCTCCTGGGAAGAGGCGCTGGCGCTGACGGCATCGGCCATTGAGCGAGCGCAGACACGCCACGGCAATGACGCGGTGGGCATTTTCGGCGGCGGGTCGCTGACCAACGAGAAAAGCTACCTGCTGGGCAAGTTTGCGCGGGTGGCGCTGCAAACGGCAAACATCGATTACAACGGCCGGTTCTGCATGTCATCGGCGGCGGCGGCGGGGATCAGGTCGCTGGGGATTGACCGGGGCCTGCCCTTTCCGGTGGAAGACATAGCCGGCGCCGAAACGATTCTGATTGTGGGCGACAACCCGGCGGAAACCATGCCGCCCCTGATGCAGTATTTTGACGCCCAACGCGCCAACGGCGGCCAACTGATTGTGGCGGACCCGAGACTCACTCCCACCGCTCAGCGGGCGACGCTGTACCTGCCGTTGATGCCGGGAACCGATGCCGCGCTGGCGAACGGTCTGCTGCATATCCTGATTCGCGACCGGATGGTTGACGCCGAATACCTGGCGGAGCGCACCGAAGGCTTCGACCGGGTGCGGGCTGCGGTGGCGACGTACTGGCCGGAGCGGGTGGAACGCATCACCGGCGTGGCCGAGGCCGAACTGACCCGGGCGGCCCACCTGCTGGGCAACGCGGATTCAGCCATGATCCTGACCGGGCGCGGGGCCGAGCAGCAGTCCCAGGGCGTCAACAATGTTTCGGCCTGCATCAACCTGGCGTTGGCGCTGGGACTGGTGGGCAAGGCCAACAGCGGATATGGGTGCATAACCGGCCAGGGCAACGGCCAGGGAGGCCGGGAACACGGCCAGAAAGCAGACCAACTGCCCGGCTATCGTCGCATTGATGATCCCGCGGCCCGCCGACACGTCGCCGGCGTTTGGGGAGTGGACGAAGCGTCGCTGCCCGGCCCCGGCAAATCCGCCTACGAACTGCTGGACTCGTTGGGGCAGGATGACGGCGTTCGGGCCCTGCTGGTCATCGGTTCCAACGTGGCCGTATCCGCGCCGCACCTGGGCAACGTGGCAGCCAGGCTCGAGTCGCTGGATTTTCTTGCGGTATCGGATTTCTTCCTGTCCGAAACCGCGGCAATGGCCGACGTGGTGCTGCCGTCCGCCCAATGGGCCGAGGAGGAGGGCACCATGACCAACCTGGAGGGACGGGTGATCCGCCGGCGCAGGGCCTGCCAGCCACCGGCCGGCGTCATGGACGATGTGGCGGTGATCTGCGAACTGGCGTGCCGGTTGGGCAGAGGAAGTTGTTTCGAGTACGGCGGCATCGAGGATATTTTCCGGGAATTGGGCCGGGCGTCGGCGGGCGGACCCGCCGATTACTCCGGCATCTCCTACGCAAAGATCGACGCCAACCACGGCGTATTCTGGCCCTGCCCGAGCGTTGAACACCCGGGCACGCCCCGCCTGTTCGCGGACGGTTTCCCCACGGCCAGCGGAAAGGCGCGGATGTTTCCGGTGCGGCACCAGGAACCCGACGAGTCGCCGGACGAGGAATATCCGCTGTTCCTGACGACCGGGCGGAATCTTTCGCAATACCAGTCCGGCAACCAGACCCGGCGAATCGCGGAACTGTTGGAGATCAACCCCGAACCGCTGGCGGAGGTTCACCCCTCCACCGCGGGTCGCTACGGACTGCGGGACGGTCAGATGGTTCGCCTCAGCACCCGCCGGGGACGGGCCGAATTCCGGCTGCGGGCGACCCGGGAGATTCGGGAGGACACGGTGTTTGTGCCCTTCCACTGGGGAGGCCGGCAGGCGGCCAACCGTCTGACCAACGCGGCCCTGGATCCCACCAGCCGGATGCCCGAGTTCAAGGTCTGCGCCGTCCGTATCGATCTCGCAGATGCCACACCCGATCACACCCAGGCAACAACGGAGCGTTAGCCATGATGAATGCCTCAGAAAAGCAGAAACTGGTGGTGGTAGGCAACGGAATGGCCGGCGCCCGATTCGTGGAGGAGATGGTGGCGCTTGGCGGCCAGGACATCTACGACATCGAGGTGATCGGAGAGGAATCATGCGGCAACTACAACCGCATCCTCCTCTCCGGCGTGCTGTCCGGTTCGCATGACGCCGACGACATTTTCATCAATCCGCTGCAGTGGTACGAGGAGAACGACGTGACGCTGCATGCGGGCGTCCGCGCCATTGGCATCGACCGCAAGGGCAAGATGGCCTACGGATCCGGCGGACTGCTGCTGCCCTATGACAAGCTGGTAATCGCCACCGGGAGCAGCGCCTTTGTGCCGCCAATGGAAGGGCTGTACGACGACGACGGCGATCTCAAGAACGGCGCCTTCGTGTTCCGGACGCTGGACGACTGCGCGGCGATGATCGAACACTCCGGCGGCGCGAAGAGAGCGGCCGTCATCGGCGGCGGCCTGCTGGGTCTGGAAGCCGCGCGGGGCCTGATGAACCGGGGCTTGGACGTTGACGTGGTGCATCTGATGGGCTGGCTGATGGACGCGCAGTTGGACTCGCTATCGGGCCGGTTGCTGCAGCAGAGCCTGGAGGGTCTCGGCGTACGGTTCCACCTGAAGAAACTGACCACGGCGGTTCTGGGCGACGGGCACGTTACGGGGATTGAGTTCAAAGACGGCGAGACGCTGGACTGCGACATGGTGGTCATCTCGGCCGGGATTCGCCCCAACGTGGACCTGGCCAGGATGGCCGGCCTGCACGTGCGGCGGGGCATCCTGGTCAACGACGGGCTCACCTGCCGCAACGACCAGGACATTTACGCCATCGGCGAGTGCGCGGAACACCGGGGACAGGTGTACGGCCTGGTGGCTCCGCTGTGGGAGCAGGCCCGCGTGCTGGCCGAGCGTCTCACCGGCCGCAACGCGGATTCCGCATACGCAGGATCCCGCGTTTCGACCAAGCTCAAGGTGATGGGCGTTGAACTGGCGGTGGCCGGCGAAAAGGAGCCATTGGACGAGGACGACGAGGTGGTGACCTACGTGGAGCCCAACCGGAACGTGTACAAGAAGGTCATCGTGCGCGAGGGCAAGGTGAAAGGCGCGATCCTGCTGGGCGACGGCCTCACCATGCCGCGCATATTGCAGGCCTTCGACCGGGGAGAGTCGCTGCCGGAGAACCGTTCGGAGTTGCTTTTCCCTCTGGCGGCAGACGCAGGGTCAACCCTCAACGTAGAGGATATGCCCGACGACGCCCAGATCTGCAACTGCAACGGCGTCACCAAGGGCAAGATCATAGCGGCGGTGGACAACGGATGCCGCAGCCTGAAGGCGGTGTGCGACGCAACCCGGGCCGGCACGGGCTGCGGATCATGCAAGACGCAGGTTCAGGCGGTGCTGGAACTGGCCGCCGACGGCCTGGTGGCGGACGACCCGTCGGCTCATTACTACGTGCCGGGTATTCCGCTGACCAAGCCGGAACTGGTGGGCGCGGTCAAGGCGATGGAACTCAAGAGCGTGTCGCAGGTGTTTGAGCAGTTGGCCGGCGGGGCCGAGGAAGCCGGCAGCAAACAGGGTTTGGCCTCGCTGCTGCGCACCATCTGGGGCGCCGAATACGAGGACGAGCGCGATGCGCGGTTCATCAACGACCGGGTACACGCCAACATTCAGAACGACGGGACGTTCAGCGTGGTTCCCAGGATCTACGGCGGCGTCACCACTCCCGAACAGTTGCGGCGCATCGCCGACGCCGCCGAGAAATACGAGGCCAAGATGGTGAAGATCACCGGGGGCCAGCGCATCGACCTGTTGGGGATTCCCAAGGAGCGCCTGCCGGAAGTGTGGCAGGAGGTCGGGATGCCGTCGGGCCACGCCTATACCAAGTCGTTCCGCACCTGCAAGACCTGCGTGGGCACTGACTTCTGCCGGTTCGGGCTCGGCGACAGCACGGGCCTGGGGATTCAGATTGAGAAGCGGTTCCAGGGGATTGAAAGCCCACACAAGATGAAGCTCGCCGTGTCAGGATGCCCACGCAACTGCGCCGAATCGACGACCAAAGACGTGGGCGCAACGGCCATCGAAGGCGGCAGGTGGGAGGTGTACATCGGCGGCGCGGCGGGGTCGCGCGTCCGGAAAGGCGACGTGCTGTGCGTAACCGAATCGCACGATGAGACGACGCTGATGATGGGCCGGTTCATGCAGTACTACCGGGAAAACGCCCGCTACCTGGAGCGCACCTACGACTTCGTGGAGCGACTGGGCATCGAGCATCTGCGGCAGATCCTGGTGGAGGATAGCGAGGGCATCTGCGCCCGGCTGGACCAGGACATGCAGGGCGCGGTGGACGCTTACCGGGACCCGTGGCTTGAGGCCGCTGATCCCGTCCACCCGAATCAGTTCGCCAGCGCGCCGGCCGCGCCGGCCGATCCCGTTATCGCGTTGAGGTGACGACATGGTTCTCGTAGCGAAAGCGCAGGAAGTATTCGCCGTGACCGATCTTTCCACAGGGGCAACGCACAATCTCGGCAGCGTGGACCGGATTCCCGTTGGCGAGGGTCGGCGGTTTGACGTTGACGGACGGGCGATCGCCGTGTTTCGCAGCCGGTCGGGCCTGGTGCGCGCGACCCAGGCGGAGTGCCCCCACCGGGCCGGGCCGCTTGCCGACGGGCTCATCGGCGGCGACGTATTGGTCTGCCCGCTGCACAATTTCCGATTCAGCCTGTCGACGGGGGAACCCCTGGGGAATGACTGCCCGTCGCTGCGAACCTATCCGGTTTCTCTGAACGAAGCCGGCGAGATCATCGTCGGGACATCCGCCTGACGGTTGGACACGCAGTATCCATCGGAGTTGAAAAATGAGCCTGTCGAATGTCGTCGCGGACGGCGGCAAAGCCACCCGGATACGCCTGTTGAGCGTGGCGTCTCCCCAGATGCGCACCTTTCACCTTGCCTGGTTTGCCTTCTTCCTGTGCTTCTTCGGGTGGTTCGGTATCGCGCCGCTGATGGCGGTGGTGAGAGAGGATCTGCTGCTGACCAAAACGCAGATCGGCAACACGATCATCGCCTCGGTGGCCATCACCATCGTGGCGCGGCTGGTATTCGGTTGGCTCTGCGACCGCATCGGCCCCCGGTTGGCCTACAGCGGTCTGCTGGTGGTGGGAGCCATTCCGGTGATGTGCATCGGCCTGGCGCAGAGCTACGAAACGTTCCTGCTGCTGCGTTTGGCCATCGGCGTGATCGGCGCGTCTTTCGTCATCACCCAGTACCACACGTCGGTGATGTTCGCGCCCAACGTGGTGGGCACGGCCAACGCCACCACGGCGGGTTGGGGAAACATGGGCGGCGGCGTCACACAGATGGTCATGCCCCTGGTGCTGGCCGGAGTGCTGATGTTCGGCGTCGGCGAGGTTTTCGGCTGGCGGATCGCGATGGTGATACCGGGCGCGGCGCTGATGCTGGTGGGGGTGGCCTACTACATGTTCACTCAGGACTGCCCCCAGGGAAACTACCGCGACCTGCGGGCCAGGGGACTGATGCCCTCGGCGGCAGCGTCGAAGGGGTCGTTTCTGGAGGCGGCCCGGGACCCTCGCGTCTGGGCGTTGTTCGTCATCTACGGCGCGTGCTTCGGCGTGGAATTGACCATCAACAACATCGCCGCCCTGTATTACTATGATCGCTTTGAGCTGAACCTGGCCACCGCGGGCATCATCGCCGGAACGTTCGGCCTGATGAACATTTTTGCGCGGACGCTGGGCGGATTCTTCGGCGACAAGATGGGCATCCGGTTCGGTCTCAAGGGTCGGGTGCTGTTCTTGGGCGGCGTCCTGCTGGTGGAAGGGCTGGCCCTGATACTGTTTTCGCAGATGGCCACGTTGTTGCTGGCCGTGGGCGCGATGATCGTGTTCAGCCTGTTTGTGCAGATGTCGGAGGGCGCGACGTTCTCGGTGGTTCCCTTCATAAACCGCGGAGCATTGGGCTCGGTGGCGGGCATAGTGGGCGCGGGCGGCAACGCCGGCGCGGTGGCCTTCGGGTTCCTTTTCCGAGCGGAAAGCCTCAGCTACGCCGACGCGCTGCTCATCGTGGGAATCGCCGTGATGGTGGCGGCGTCGTTGGCGCTGGCGGTGAGGTTCTCGCCGGAAACCGAGCGCGAGGAGAAACGCATTCTGGATCTTGCGCTGGCCGAGCGCGCCGGCTTCGCTCCGGCCGCCGCCGACTGACCGAGGGCGGTCCGAAACCGCCCGCTACCGTGGAAATGCCGATGTGAGGTCCGCCCACATGGTCCGGCGCCGCAGGCGTAGCCGGGGCAGGCAGGGCAGACGCCGGTTGGGTTGCGACACGGGGGTGATCCCGTCCACATGATTCAATCCGGATCGGGTTGCAGTCAAAGCCGGGGCGCCGCCAACCGACGACGATGGTCAGCGCCAGATACGGGTTTGCCGGCCGACTGATCGCTGCAACAAAATCGTTACAACCAATACGATGACCGCCCCGAATTCGGGGCGGTCATCTGCCTGGCGCTGGAGCCGATGGTAGTGCAAAAGTGGGGTATCGTACAGCGCTGTGGGGTGAGAGTGCCTACTCAAATCTCCATTTGCAGGGCTGTGCAGTAATGTGCCATGCCGGCAATTTGTCCAGCAATTCACGCGGCGTTTCGCATCAGGTCTGCGAACGCCTTTGCCGCGCCTTTTTGCCAGCTGGGAAGGCAGTGGGCGTAAATCTGCAAGGTTATGGCCGGGCTGGAGCGCCCCTGCCTCTCCGCAGTTACGGGAAGGCTCACCCCTGACTGCAGCAGCCCTGACGCATGAAAGTGGCGCAGACTGTGGAGGGTGATTTTAGGGCAGCCGGCAAGATCGGCCATGCGCGACACCACACGAGACATCACCGTCGGTCGGCACCACCCGTCAATTCCTCGCCTGGGGAATACGATCTCTGAGGGTTCGATGTTCAGCAGGGTGTTGACATGAGTGGTTGCCTGGCGGGAAGGCGGTGATGATTGGCCGCCAATCTGCGGGCCAGCCTTGGGTTGGTGAGTGAAGCGGGCTGCCCAGCAGGTTACGGAGCGTCGGCGGCGGTGCTCAGGACAGACCTGTCCCAAGGTTCACGCTGCCACTGGAGTCAGTTTCGCCAATCGCACCAGGTTGTAGCTGGCCGTGGTCATCTCCATCCAGAACCGGTTGCGTTCCACACCGCAGTACCGCAGTTTCCGGCCACCTCCCACCGTCTTCACCCAGCCAAAGACCTCCTCGAGCCGTTTCCTGACCCGCTGGCTGAACCGATACCCCTGGTGCCGAGTGGTGCGCCGGTCAATGGCCGAGCGCTGCTTCTGGGCCACGTGAGGCGTTACCCGAGACCTCCGGCATCCCCTGACAAAGCCCCGAGTGTCGTAGCACGGTCGGCGCCCACGGTGATGCGTCTGTGCCCAGGCACTTCTGACAACATTGCCAACGCCGCCTCCCGTTCCGATGCACCATCCGCCGGAGTGAGGCGCACGTCCACCACCAGGCCCTCCCGATTTCCATCAACACGTGGGCACTGCAGCACAGCTTCGCTTCTTTCCCCTGGCCCTTCCTGGCCAGCCTGGCCTCCGGATCAGTGGTGAACCGGTGGGTATCGTTGCTCCGCCGCTCACCACGAAAGTCCACCTCCGCATCGCGTCCCCCACCCTCAGACGGCGGCGGGTCCTCATCCTTGGGGCGGAAGCTCTTCACCGACGCCCACGCTTCCAATCCGCCACAGGCGGATCCGATCCACACTGAAGTGTTCCTCCGACAGTAACCTTTGCCGACGAGCCTGCTCCACGATCTCCAGCAGAAACTCCCGGGCCACGTCGGCGTCCAGTCCGCCTGTGGCGGACTGTTTGTTCTTGGCAAACACCGAGTGGTTTCGCCAAAGGCGGATGGTCCATGATGTTCAGGTCCAGGAACCACTTGAACAGTCCGCCTGTGGAGGATACTCCAGCCGCTCGCAGAACTGCCGCTCGCTGCGCACCGAGAACAGCGCCATCAGCAGGCAGGCTTTCAGCAGGTGCTCCGGCGGTATCGACGCCCTCACATTGGCCGCATACATCCGGTCAAAGGAGGGAGAGAGTTCGGCCAGGGCCTGATCCACCAGGGGCTTGATGCGCCGTATGGGATGGCGCTGGGGCACCAGGGCGTCCGCCGTAACCGCCGTTCCGCCGAAGGCGGATGGCCTGTCGAGCCGCTCTGCCTCTCATGGGAACCCCTCCCTACTGCAGTTGGCCAATCCTACCACCCGCCACTCATGCCGCCGCCAATTTCAACACCCTGCTGGTCCATCAATGCCATTCAACCAAAACGAATCGACTCAGCCCGTGGACCAATACCAAAAAACCCGCCGGATCCGGTCCGGCGGGTTTGGCATTCCAGCATTTTCAGATCATTCGCAGGTTGCCACCGGTAACCTGAACACAAACCTGGCCGCACCGGTGGCCGCCTCACTCTCGGCGATGAAATTACCGCCAAGCGCCTTGATATACTCGGCCCAGAACCTGACCGTCAGCGCCAACCGCGGATCAACACCGCCGAATCCGTTCCGCCACGAACTTAACGCTCCGGCCGTAGCCAGGGAGGCGAATTCGGGTTCTCCTTCAAAGCCACGTTCGACCACGAAACAGACCTCGCATGCCTGTTGGGAAACCGACAGGCGGACCGCCGGGGGTTCCACGGCGCTACGCACCAACTCCTCAACCATGGCGATCATGCAACGAACCGCCGGCTTGGGATCGACATTCACCACGAGGTCCAGATCCGAATACCATCCCACCAGATGCCGCTCGTAATCCCGGGCAGCAGCAGCGAGCCTGGCTTCCTCCACCAACTCCGCCACCCGCACCGGCTGCGTGGCCACGCCCTGGATACCCGCTTCGAGAACGCTCAATCGGGCCAGGTCGTTGAGATACGACGCCATGCGCGACGCCTGGTCCCCGATCACACCGAACAACCCGGCAACCTGCACCGCCTCCAGCTCACCAGCCGACGCCAGAGCATATGAGGTGGTGCCCTGGATGGCCGTCAATGACGAGCTCAACGACCGCCCAATCATCTGGGCAAAATCGGTACGCAACCGGGCCAACAGATCTGCAGGCGGGCCCGATTGCAAAGCAACGACCACAAACACCACCTGCCCATCAGAGCCGAAGACGGGTTTGGCGCTGGCAACCACCGGCCAGACAAAACCTCCGGGACCCAGCACCTCGATGGGCTCCCATTGAAGGGCTATGCCGGAGCCCACGGCCTCGATGTACTGGGGGCTTCCCATCTTCACCACGGTGCCGTCCGGCATCCGGTAACTCAAAAGGTCCAAGGTGCGCTGCCAATCGGACTCGGCCGCGCCCCACTGGGACAGCACGGCGGCAAAGCCCTTGGTCATCGACGCAATCTTGCCATCAGACGCGTCGACCACCAGGCCACCGACCACACCAGAGTGCGTAATAGCCTCACGTTCTGCGCAATCGCTGGTGAGTTCCTGATAGACACCGGCGTTTTTCAGAGCCACACCCACGTGCCCGGCGAAAATATCCAAGAGCCGCCCGAATCGGGGGCTCAGCCGCTGGCCATCTGCAAAAACCAGCCTGATTGTGCCCACACGCTCATCGGCCTGGAGCACCGGGATAACATCGACATCCCGTGGCACTTCCAGAAGCACGGGATCACCAACCACCACAGTCTGGGCTGCGCCGTCCGGATCTCCGTGAAAAGTAACTTCAACGACGTCCGCGCCAGACATGCTTCGCGCCCCCTCGGCCGCAACCGAGAGCACCACCGCAACGTCAAGTTCCCTTCCAACACGGAGCCACAGCCGGCTCACACTATCAAGCAGGTCGAGGGTGGAATCGTCGTCCACCCAGCTTGCTTCAAGCATCGGTCCAAAGCCTCCATACCAGCGATCATCTCAACGTGATTACGCCCATTCGGACGGCATTTATGACCGCTTCCAATTTAGTTGCGGCACCCAACTTTTTCCTCACGTTTCTAACATGATTGCGCACAGTGTAAAGACTTATGGACAGGGCGGCGGAAATCTCCGCGTTATTTCGCCCCTCGGAAAGCAAGTACAACACCTGCATTTCGCGCCGACTCAGCCCCGTTTGTTCAACCCCATTGGAGCCCTCAGGCGCCATGGCGCCCACATCGTAACGACCGTCAGATTCCTCCACGGCGTCGGACAAAGAACCCCCAGTCCTGCCCAGGGCCTCGGGAGTTTCGTCAAACAGATGTATCATCAGTGGAGCATCGCCAACCACACCGTCCACCACCATCGGGTTGACCGTGACCCATTTCCGCTGACCGTCCGAACACAACAATCGGACCATTGTACGCGCCGGCACCAGTCCGGCGCGTACGTGCTTCATCAACGCACAGCCGGCAACGCATTCCTCGGTAAGCCCGCGATGGTTGGGGGCCGCTCCGATCTCATAACACTTGCGGCCGATTACCTCGTGAGCCAAGTGTCCCGTAATACGCTCAGCAGCGCGGTTCCAGAAGACCACGCTCTGATCCATCGTCACCGCGTAAACGCCACAGGGGGCAAACGACAGCAACGTAAATAATCCGTCCGACGTCACAAAGTCGCCTTTCCAAGCCAACACCGCCGCCATTTCGTTATAAGACGGCGATGCAGCGCTGAAGCTGATTTCCGATCCCGATGCAACCGGCACATTGAACGATACCGACTTAACGGCGTACCGTCCAGAAACACGATCCTCGGATGATGTAGTCAAATTACTCAATTCCTAATAGCCCTGAACTACCAATATAGCATCATGATATCAATAATCAACGCCGGCGGATGAATTCGCCGAGGCTGATTGACGCAGAAACGCCATCCATCCCGGAACCACCCTGCGCCGCGAGCGCCCCTGGTTCTGAATTAGATTCTAACGCCTCGGACTTAAAGTTCATCGTGCGCGTAAGCTAACACGGAGTTGCCAGGCGAATTCTTTGCATAATAGCACCGTTCACGGCGATTACGTGTCAGTAATGGAGCATAAATCCATATAATCCCATCATCGGTAAAACGGTACTGCCATCTTTCAATAGCATTATTCTGCTGTTATAGTGTCGTATGCTAATATATTCGTACTAATTCGACCAGTACGGATCAAGGGCGAAAAACGGGATGCCCCATCGGCAATCCGTACCAGCCCCGGAAATCCGGAGCCGCAACCCGCGCCGGCCCGGATAGCAGATAGCGACAAGGAGATTGATCAATGACGTGGCAATACCTGAATCCCCTGCGTTCAATCCCAGTGCGCCTCAGCGCTATATTCACCGCGTTGGCCGTAACGACGCTCATCATAGCTACTCCGGCAGACGCGCAACAGGGGGCCGCCGTTCCCAACATCACCCTGAGCAGCGACAGCCCCGGCACGCTGGCCATAAGCTGGTCCACCGCCAACCCGGCGCCCGACAGCTACCGCATCCGTTGGGCACGCCAGGGCTTGGATTTCTTGTCGTACCAAAACGAAAACGAAGCCCAACGGGGCAACGAATACCTGGCGGGATCCGCCACCTCGATCACGCTGACCGGGCTGGACGAAGGCGCTACGTACAAGATGCAAATCAGAGCGCGCTTCGACTCCGGCGGCCATAATAACGGCCCATGGTCGGGGCCGTGGTCCGCAGTCCTCACCGGCGTTGTCTCCAGCAGCCCACCTGGCCAAACCACCGGACTCACCGCCACCGCCGCCGCCACACCCAGCGTTACGCTCACCTGGAACGCGCCGCCGGCCAGTGAGAACGTAACCGGCTTCAACATCCAGCGCGGCGCCACCGCCGACGCACTGACCCCGCTGGTCTCCGACACGGCTTCGACGGACACGTCGTACACCGACTCCACCGTAACTGCCGGCGCCACCTATCACTACCAGGTGGCCGGGATCAACGCCGCAGGCGCCGGACCGGGTTCGACCGTTGTTGAGGTAACCGTGCCGGCCGCTGCAGTATCGCCGCCCACCGGACTGACGGCAACCGCCGCCACAGACAGCCCAGGCATCACTTTGTCCTGGACCGCGCCGGCAAACCAAACCGTCACCGGGTACCGGATCCGCCGCGGCGAATCACCGGACAGCCTCAACGTTTTGGTGGACAACACCGGCAGCACTGCCGTTTCCTACGAGGACACCAGCGTAACCGCCGGCACCACCTACCATTACACGGTGGCTGCACTGAACGAATCCGCCGAAAGCGCTCCGACCACCACGGTGTCCGCCACCACCGCAACCTCCCCGATTCCGACACCCACGGAACTGACCGCCACAGCCAGCGACCACGCAACGGTCACCATCAACTGGTCGATCACGACCGACCGCCGGATCACGGGTTACCAGGTGCAGGGCGGAACCGACTCGGCCAACCTGCCCACGCTGACCCAGGACTCGGGTTCAACCGACACCAGTTTCCGGCACACCGCCGCCAGGGGTTCAACTCGATACCACTACCGGGTGCGCGCCGTGGCCGGCAACCAGCACGGCCCATGGTCCACGACAGCATCCACGACCACTCCAAAACCATCCGAGAAAGAACGCGTGCTGGTCAGCAACGCCGGCGGAACGACTCAGAGCGTCTCCATCGAAAACAACATCGTCCAGCGCATCCGTACCGGCTCGAACCCGCTGGGGTACAACCTGACCAGCATAGAGTTAGAAACGACGACCAGCAACGCCAACGACCAGCCGCAGTTCTACGTCGCGCTGGACGAAGTCGGTCCCGGTTTCAACCCCAGTACCGGCACGGGCAAACGCATCGCAGAGCTAAGGACCGTCAAGGTCGAGACCACACGCCTAATACTACCCGCCAGCGAAGTGCGCCTGAAGGGCAACACTACCTACGCCATGTACGTCTATGCGGTCGAAGCCATGCCTAACATGGCCTACCGCACAGACCACAACCTGAGCGCCGGAAGCGACACCGGCTGGAGCCTCTCGCAGGACGAAGACAACGACGCAATGACGACAAGCTTCGTATCGTCCAACAACGCCGCCCGACTGGTCTTCACCCTGAACGGGAGCCCCGAACGCGCCAACGAAGAACCGTGGCACAGCGACCTCGTACAAAACCGCGACACCGCCGGCGTAATACACATCAATCAGCCGTCTTACGGATACATCCAGGCTCCGGGAGACAACGGCGACCGGGACTGGTTCGCCGTCCACCTGGAGAAGGACGAAACCTACACCTTCTTCGTCCACGGCGAACACGGCAGCAATTGCGGCCTCGCCGCCGCAATCGCCTTTGCCGTGGTCGGCCCCGATGGCAACCAGATTTCATCCACAGTGCAGGGGACGCGACCATCCACCGCTGACCTGGACTATTTCGACTATACCGCCACCGAGACCGGTGAACATTACTTCGACGTCACCAGCGACGCCACCCTGGGCGACTACGGTCAGGGAACCTACGTCACCTCGGTGATCCGAAATTCGGACTCACATCTGATCCAGGAAATCGCCAACGCTGGCTGCCGGCCTGACCGGCCAACCGACCTCAGCGGCCGCGCCGACGGGACCACGGTAACCCTGACCTGGACCGCGCCCGACCACAACGCAATTACGGGCTACACGATTTTCCGGACCAACGACCGGAACAATACCAAGACGGCGGGATCCACCACGGGAACCGTCACAACCTTCCGCGATACCGGTGTTGTCATGCCGGGCCGTTACCATTATCGAGTCGCCGCCAACAGCGCGGTGGGCCAGGGCCGCCGATCCGCAAACGTGGCGGTCCCGGTCAGCCCGCCCCCATCCAAAGGCGGCCAGGCACAGAACATCGGAACGCGCAGCAACCACGACCGGCCGCCATCAGCGCCCGGCGGTCTCAACTTTGCCGCTTCCAACGACGTCATCGAACTCTATTGGGCCGCGCCCAACGCTCCGGGGATCACAGGCTACCGGATCCGTCGCGGCCCAACACGCAACAACCTGACGGAAATTACCGCCAACACCGGGAACACAAACACGTCGTACGGTAACAGCGGCCTGGAGCGCGGAACAACCTACTGGTACGGCGTTTCCGCCATCAACCCACAGGGCACGGGGACCGAGGCGGTCATAGAAGCAACGACCACCAACGTTGACAGCCCGCCGCCCCTGCCAAGGGTCAGCGGTGTGAACGCACTTACACCGGCCAGGATTTCCACGGAAACTTTGGTTTCAAACCAGGAAACGTTTTCCTCCACATCAGTCATAGTGGGTCGCCCACGCACCGACATTCAGGAGTCGGCCGCAACCAAGTTCACCACCGGACCCGGCAAGTTCGGGCACGGACTGGAATCCGTATCCGTGAAATTGGCCAAGTCTCCCAACGAAACCGACGGCGGAACGCCCGAAGTCACCATCTGGAGTGACCGGAGCGGTTCCCCGGGCGCAAAACTGCACACGCTGACTGCGCCTTCAAGCATAGACGCCCTGAATATCACCGCTGATGAATACGCGTTCACAGCGCCCTACAACACTGTTTTGTCACCCAACACCACCTACTGGGTGGTAATCCGAAACCCGGATGCAGACATCGTCGTTGTAACAGTCTCCAACGGCAACGAAACGACGGATTCCAACGACGGTTGGACCATCGGCAACGGCCGGAGCCAGCGTGCAACCAGCACTGCCGCCTGGTCAACCGCAACCGGACCGCTACACCTGCTAATCGTCGGGGCCACCCTCACGCACACCGACTTCGAGCCGGCGAACTGGGACATGCCGGCCAACAAAAACACCTGGGCTCTCCTGACCACCGGCAAGCCGGCATCGGGCAACCTGCGCCGCAACGCCGACGACGGGGTTTTCGGCACCCGAGGCGACTGGTACCAGCTCCAGCTCGAATACTGGCGCCACTACCGAATCCGAGCGAAATTCGGCGACAACCCCGGCATTCACCGGGGCGGCGGAATCGACTCGCCCGACGACGGCGGGGCGTGGGACCACTACCGCAACGACGGCCGACTGTTCTTCGACGTCCACGCTCACAATTATTTCTGGGAGTATTTCATCAATGTCCAGCCGGCTGACTTCACCAACGAAGGCCGCAAGACGTACTACGGCGATTACACTCTCACCCTCACGGACATCACCGACTTCAAACAATCAGTCGGCAACCAGTCCGCGGCCGATAACACCCTCGACTCCGTATCGGTCGGCAAGGACGATACAGACTCACGGTGGTACGCCTCGGCTTTCACTACCGGCGACCGAACCGACGGATACCGCATCGGCTGGATGACCGCGGACCTGAGTTACACGGAAACCGAAGGGGTGGACAACACCACTCGACCGGTGGCCTTCCTGTACTCCGACCGCGATAACGCTCCGAGCCTGCCTCTGATCGAATTCGACAGTCCGGCCCAGGCCAACAACATGCACAAGAGTACCGGCATGGACCACTTCTTCGCGCCGGAGATACCAGGTTCCGTGCTGTCAGCCGACACCACCTACTGGGTCGTGTTCGTCAACCGCGACACAGCATCCAACTACGACCTGGCAACCACCAGTTCCACCTCGTTGGACGCCAACGCGGAAACCGGATGGGGCATCGACACCGGCATCCTCACGGCGGTCGCAGGCGGATCGGAATGGTCGAACGAATCGACTACCAAGACCATCCAGTTCACCATCCACGCCGACCATGACACATCGGTCGCATCAACCACCAAGAACGCGACGCCCATGGGAGACGTTCGGCTGGCCGGAATCCACCGGGTCGGGGAAACCCTGACCCTGGACGCCAGCCAGATCACCGACGGTGATGGAATCAACGCCGTCGCCTACGCCTGGTGGCGGGACAACGAACTGATCCGCGACCAGACCGGTTTGACCTACACGCTCACCGGCGACGATTACGGAAAACGGATCCGAGCCGGCCAGTTCCACGTCGACGGCAACGGACGCGTCGAACGAACACGTTCCCTGGAGACGTCCGCAATCATCGATGACTTTACCGCGATTGCAAGCAACCTGGGCCACGCTGCCGTACCCCACGGTGACGCCCGGTGGAAGACGGGCAACGCCCAATTCCACACCGGCGACAACACCAACGGGTACATGATCAATTCGTTCGAGTTCCTCTGGGACAGGCTTTTCTACCCCGGGGGCGAGGGCGGGTTGGTCTTGCCAACCGAACACAAGCTATGGCTCTACGAAACCAACGGATCAGGCCAACCGACAAACCGGATCGGGCAACTCCACAGCACGGATTTCCTGACCCCGGACGACGACGGAAGGGACGGCGACACCGTTTACCGGCCGTCATCAAGCATCGTCCTGTCGCCCGGCACCAATTACGCCTACGTATGGGACAACCGGTCGCCGTTGAACGGCCATTGCACCACGGTGAACCTGGCAACGGCTACCACCGGAACCGAGGACGGTTGGAACATGCCCCTCGGAGTACACCAGGTCTCCCGTTCCGGCGAAAGGAACTATACGCCCCAGGGCGACAGCGTGAACGCCGCTACGTGCATGATCGAAATTTCAGGCCGGGAGCTGCCCACCAACAAACCGCATGTGAAACACATCGGCGTGCTGGGAACGCCGGCAAACCGGACCTGGAAGTCATTTGAAACCGGCGAGACCATCAGTATCGGCGTCACGTTCAGCGCGCCGGTAACAGGATCCTTCACCCTACCGCTGGAGATCGGTGGCACGACGCACACGCTCTCAAAAACCCACAGCGGGCCCGCCTCGCCCAACATCGTGTTCCAACACACGGTGACGGCGTCCGACAGAGACGACGACGGCGTAACGGTTCCCGCCAACGGATTGCAGGGATTCGTCAACGCGGACCTGGGCCACGCGGCAATGCTGCCCGACGCCGACTACGGCGTGAACGCAGCGCCATTGAGCACCCATGTTGACTTCATCTCCGAGCCCCGCGGGATCGGCGTGGACCGGTACTACACCAGCGGCGACACCGTCACCGTCGGACTGTACTTCAACCGGCCGATTGCCGTAACGGGTACGCCCAGCTACAACATCCAAATCGGCACCAACTCGCGCGAAGCTACCTACGACAGCGGACAGTCCACGGACAGCATGATCGCCTTCAGCTACACGCTGACCGACAGCGACAGCACTCCGCGCGCGATTCAGGTTAACACGAACAGCACCGCGGTCGACCTGGACGCAGGCGACTCCATCAAGGACGGTTTTCGCAACGCGGCCGACAAGAAAGACGCCATCATCGACAGCGACGCAAGCGGCTACCACGCCGACCAGCGAGTTGACCAGGACGCCCGCATAATCGACATCGAGATCACTTCGACGCCAAGCAAGGGAACCGACTCGGACACCTACGGCGCCGGCGACAGTATCACCTTCGCCGTGACCTTCAATCGGGTCGTAAACGTGACCGGCACGCCGGACTTCACGTTCACGCTGGGCGACGACTCTCGCCACGCGGCGTACGTCTCTGCCCCCAACGCGAGCGCCACCATGACGTTCAGCTACACCGTAACCAGCAGCGACACGGACTCCGACGGAATCAGCCGCTCAGGTCATTCCAACGAGGCCGACGGCGACAAGTTGATCCGGCTCCAATCGGGCGAGACAATCAAATACGGTACGGCCAGCACCGACGCCGACCTGTTTGTCCGCGACGGGGAAACCTACACGGACCATCCGGTTGACGGTAGCCTCACCGAATAAGCCAGGGAGTTCCGCCGGGTTTGCAGCCAGCAAGCCCGGCGGTAAATCCGAGACTAAACATTCGCAATCCGGCAAAGGAGCAGTCGCACGCTGTGTAAAACAATCATTCATGGTCGTTATTGTGCATGATTGTTCCTCGTATGGACGCAAATGTACGCCAAAATGAGCGAACGATGCGCACCAGGTTTCCTTCGACCCGGCCAACGTGTACGAGACACCGGTCAGCAGCCATGGCCAACAACCATCTGATCCAACCTCAGAGATCCTGGCCCGCATGACGACGGACCGCGGGCCCTATCAATCCCGGTCCGCGCGTAGACTACGACTGATTTCAGAGAGCGGCCCGCCGGACCACGACTCTTTGCTCGATCACCGCCCGCTACGTGGGTGAAAGGCGCGGAACCCGCCCTACCATCCCCAGACAATTGTAAGGGTGCTGCTGTACGCCTGCTCCGTCGGGGCGCCGTCATCGCGGCGCATCGCCATCAGGCTGCACGAGGACATCGCCTTCCGGGTGCTGGCGCCCAACAACACGACCGACTTCCGCACCGTCTCGGACTTCCGCAAGGACCACCTGGCGGTCCGCCTATGGCGGGTCGGGATTGTTCCAGTCCGCCACATGCGGATTGTTGCTGTGCCAGCGGGCGGGACTGGTGTAGTTGGGCCACGTGGCGCTGGACGGCACCAAGGTCAGGGCCAACGCATCGAAGCACAGGGCGATGAGCCATAAGCGCATGAAAGAGAAGGCAGCGCAATTGCAGGATGAGGTGGACGAGTTGCTGCGCCGCGCCCAAGAGGTGGACGAGGAGGAGGATCGGCAGTACGGCAGGGACAAGCGCGGTGATGAGTTGCCGGAGGAGTTGTCCTTTCGGGAGGGTCGGTTGGAGAGGATCGGGGAGGCGCTGGCGGCGCTGGAAGCCGAGGCCAGGGCCGCTGCCGAGCAGGCTGAGGCCGAAGGCAAGGAGCACCCTGGGGTGCCCGAGGACCAGACCCAGCGCAACTTCACTGACCCGGAGTCCCGCATCATGCCCGGGCCTGGTGGACGGGAGTTCCTGCAGGCTTATCCGCCACAGGCGGACCAGGCGGTGGTGGACAGTGAATATCAGGTGATCGTGGCGGCCCAGGCCACCAACCAGACGTCGGACCCGCCAAAGGCGGACAGACAGTGGTGATAATCTAGGAGACCATCGCCAATGCGGGCGCGGTGCCCATGGAGGTGTCCGCCGACGCCGGTTACTACTCGGCCCAGGCCGTGGCCGATTTGCAGGCCCTGGGCGCCGACCACTTCATCGCGCCGGAAAAGACCCGCCACGGCCACCAGCCGCCGGCGGCTCCCAAAGGACGCATCCCCAAAGGTCTCTCTCCCAGAGACCGGATGCGCCGTCCGCCATAGGCGGACAGACCAAACGGGGTCGCAAGAGATACGCGCTACGCATAGCGACGGTGGAGCCCGTGTTCGGCCAGATCAAGGAGGACCGAGGCTTGCGGCAGTTCCTGCTGCGGGGATTGGAGAAGGTTCAGGTCGAATGGTCCCCGATCTGCACCGGCCACAACCTGCTGAAGCTGTTCCGCCACTCTCGTCTGTCGGCCAATACCACACCGCCAAGCCCGCTGACCTTATGAACCTTCGCCCAAACACACTTCCATCAACACTGGAACCCAATCCTCGGACGGGCTGCTAGGGGGCGTTCCTGGTCATTGTTCAGAGTTGCTGGGAAGGGCGCATTGCGAGCGAAGCAAGGCATTCCCGTTGGGGCAATGAAGTTCTTCGGTGCAGACGTTGCAGCCACGGCATCGAGATTGCCACGGCGTGAGCGCCTCGCAATGACAACCTCCTGGAGTCTGAACAGTTACCGTTGCTGTTCCTCACGACCCGGAATGAAACCGTGCCCTGGGAGATCAGGGCACGGTTTCTGTTTGGTGGTGTGGAGTACGTTCTCGTGCTGTCCGGTACCGGGAATTTGTCCAGCAAAATGGCCTGGTTTCGTCCGATACCCCACTTATTGATACTTCTCCAAGTGGGCCACCACTTTAATTGATATAGTGGAGCCGATGAAGGGACTCGAACCCTTGACCTGCGGTTTACGAAACCGCTGCTCTTCCGGCTGAGCTACATCGGCGTAACTAACATTGTACGACGGCCCTGGCCGTTTTCTCAACTTTCGGATCAGGCGGCAACTGCCCGGCCATAAGGCGACCATCTCAAATGGCGCCAACGACTTCCGCGGGGCCGACGGCAACGGCAGCGGTCCAACGAATATGCGGACGTTTGAACCCTGTCGCGCCGACGGGAGGCGACCGCCCTGCTGACCCCGCACAATGTTGATGCAGACCGCCCGTTTGCAGGCATGATGCGATAAAATACGCGAACCACGGGCGGACCGGCCAGCGTCGGTTCTCCACACAATTGAGCAATTATCATACGCAGGAGGCATCGCAACCATGTTCGTGCGAATTTACACCGGAGACGACGGGCAGACCCACTTCGAGGATCTGGACCTTCCCGCTGAGCGGGCGATTCACAGTGGCATGCAGGTAACGCCGGGCGTCAACTTCCGACGGTTTGAACCCGGTTACTTCTCGGATTGGCACACCGCGCCCCGTCGCCAGTACGTGATCACACTGTCGGGCGAGATGGAAATCGGCATTGGCGACGGAACCAAGCGCCGATTCGGCGCCGGCGACGTGCTGATGGCAGACGACCTTACCGGCCAGGGTCACACCACCGCCGTCGTGGGCGACCAACCCCGTGTCTCGGTGACCATCCCGATCACGCTGTGGTCGCCTTGGCTGCCCGCCGAGGAATAACGGCCGCGCGCCATCGGACACGCCATCGGCTGCACGCCAACGGGGGCGACCACGAAGGTCGCCCCTACTTATGGGGTCAGGGTTAAGTGGCGTGCGCGGCAGCGTTCCGATTCGAGTGGTTTGTTGCCGTTCAGGCCCATTCCGGCAGTGGTAGGGGCGAATAATTATTCGCCCCTACAATTGAGAACCATCTGATTTTCGACGACGACACTGTGGTTCGGAGGGTCTGCAATTGGGCAGGGGCGTGCTGCCCGTACACCGATGTAGCCGCAGGATCAAGATGGCGCGTTGGCGCGGATGATCTCCTGCGCTGACGCAAAGGCGTTGGCGCCGGATACCCGCGGCGCGATGATGGGCAAGGTGATGCCAGATTCCCGATACTCAGCGAGCCTTTCTTTCCGAGCGCCCGGATCCGAAGGCAACGACATGCGGTCGATCAACCCGCCGGGCACCAACCTTTCCGCCTCTCCGGTGTTGCCCTCCCGCCAGGCGCGACGCACCATCTCAACCTCGTCCGCGAACCCGGCGTCGGCCATCAACCGCCGGTACCTGGGGAACCTGCCGGCGTAAGTCGCCGCGACTCTGCGCATGCCTCCGTCGTCCGCTCCCTCCGCAGAAACCGACAGCAGGGTGGCAAGCTCGACATCCTGAGCGGCTTTGCCGGCCCGCGCCGCTCCGGTGGCCACATGGTCAGCAGCGGTCTGCGCGTGTTCGGGAGTACACCAGGTCAACAGGATGCCCTGGCTGATCTCGCCGGCGATTTCCAGCATCTTGGGAAACACCGCCGCCAGATAGATGGGCATGTCTGAGCGCAACACCGGGAAGTGAAAGTCGAAGGTGTCGATGCGCGTGACCTCGCCGGTGTAGTCCACCAGTTTTCCGTCGGACAAAAGCCGGCGCACTATGTCCACCGTGTCGCGCACCCGCGGGACCGGTGCGGCGAATTCAAGCCCGTGTTCCGGTTCGACCTGCACCTTGTGGCTGCTGCCCAATCCCAGGATGAACCTGCCATCGGAGTAATGATCGACGCAGGCGGCGGCCATGGCAATGGTCGGCGCGCTGCGAACATACACGCTGCTGATGCTGGTGCCCAGCAGTATGCGGGAGGTGGCGACCGCGCACGCGGTCAGGATGGAGAACTGGTCGCCGCCGTGGCCCTCTGCCACCCACGCCGATTCGTAGCCCAACTCCTCGGCCAGTTGCACGCATCTGACAACGTCGGGAGGCGACATGCCGCCGCCGGTGAAAGCAACTCCAATCCGTTCCATCATCGCCTCCGCTTCAGGCCAATTGGACGCCACCCGTCTCCCAGGTGAGCGTCACGCTGCGCGGTTGACTGAGCCATTTGGGAGTCAGTCCGCCGGCCGTACTGTCAAAGAGTCGGTCCATGTTGGCGGACACCGCCGAACGCGTTGAGTCGTCCTCGGAGTCCAGCCATTTCATCGCCAGGTCAATTGCCTGCGACGTGGACATATTGCGCTGGTCGTCGGTCAACCACCAGGGTTCGTCCGGCAAGGGTCGTATCTCCGGCAACAGGCCCATTTCCCACAGGACGGCGGCCAATTCGGGCAGGCCCGGCCACCGGGGCCGCGTTTCGCCGGATACCACCTGACTCAATAACGAACCCATATCGCCGGGTGTGGGCCGCCACACGTTGATGATCACGCGGCGCGCCGCCGAGTTGTGCAGCCTGGTGACGAAGGGCACGATGTCCCTCACAAAATAGGTGACATCGGACAGGTGAATCACATCGCCGGTTTCCGTGGAGTCCATCCACCAGTCGGTGGTCACGCGGGCGTTGGAGATTCCGGCCTCATCGCGGGCGGCGGCGAACTGCGCGCGCATACCCTCGGAGGGTTCAACCAGCACCACCTCGCGCACACAGCCGGCCAGCGCCAGAGATATGCGGCCGGCTCCGCCACCCACGTCGAGCAGCACGTCGGAAGGTTCCAGGAAACCGGCGATCATCGACAGGTTGGCATCGCGCGGACGCCGGGGGTCGAGGCGGAACAACTCCGCCAGGTCCGCCCAGTGATCGCCGGGCAGTTGGTGGTCGGTGAAGCGATTGGCCGCGAGCGCGGCATCGTACACCGCGGCGTATCGCTCCGCTGCGGTGGTCATGGAGTGAGAATAACCTTGCCGCGGGTGCCTCGGGACGCCAGGTGCTGGTGCGCGCTGCCCGCGTCCGACATGGGCATCACACGATCCACGATGAGCCTGAGCTTGCCGCCGGTGATCAACGGGATGAGGTCGTTCATCGCTCCCTGGTGGTCCAACGAGCCGATGGGAGACCGCCCCATGCTGAAACCGATGACGGTGCGGTTCAGCGTGGTGATGTCAGCGGCGGACAGGTTCGCCGGTTGTCCGCTGGCGTTGCCGTAGCTGACCAGCCGCCCGTAGGAGGCGACGCAACGCACCGACTTTTCGAGCACGGGTCCGCCGACACACTCCAGCACCAGGGCCACCCCACGCCCGTCGGTGATGGATTTCACCTCGTCTTCGAAGTCCACCTCGGTGTAGTTTATGGTAATGTCCGCGCCCAGGGAACGGCACAGTTCCAGTTTGTCCTCGGTGGAGGCGGTGGCGATGACGCGGGCGCCCAGTTCCTTGGCCAGTTGAATGGCAACCGTACCGACTCCGGAGGCGCCGGCCTGGATCAGCACGGTGTCGCCGGGGTTCATCGCGCCCCGGCTTTTGAGCAGGTGGTACGAGGTGAGGAAGGTAATGGGCATGCCACCGGCCTGCACCGCGTCGATGCTGTCGGGATAGGGAAAGACGAAATTGGCGTTGACCGCCACGTATTCGGCCTGACCCTGCGGTCCCATCGCCATGACCTTCTGGCCCACCGACAGGCGGCCATCGGTGACGCCGGAACCCAACTCGGTGATGGTGCCGGCCGCTTCAAGACCCAACGTGGCCGGCAGGTCGGGCCCGGGATAATTGCCCTGGCGGCGCATGATGTCGGCGTAGTTGACGCCGGCGGCATCCACCCTGATCAACACCTGGTGGGGGCTGGGCGACGGTTCGGGCGCGTCTTTCCACTGCAGGACGTCAACGCTGCCGTATTCCTCGATCCGTAGGGCTTTCATTGCAATGCTCTCCGACTGATGGGGATGTGATATGGGTATTGGGCGAATATGGCGCGCGCTGCGACCGGTTCTACTGATGCCACGCCAACGGGACGTTCCCAGCGATTCCGCGCCGGACCGGGTGATCCGCAACTCTGCGCGACAATATAACCGGTCGGCAGGGCTCAGCTTGCCGGGCCCCTCAGGTTGCCGGCCTGCAGCACGTCGGGGTTGATCACGCGCACCGGTTCGCCGGACGCGAAGGCCCGGATGTTTTCAACGACGCCCGAATAGAAGGCGCGATACCCGTCATCGGTCACGTATCCGACGTGCGGCGTGATCAGGGTGTTGTCGAGAGTCAGGAACGGGTGATTATCCGGCAACGGTTCGACATCGAAGGTGTCCAGCGCGGCCCCGCCGATGGCGCGGCGCTGGAGCGCGTCAACCAGGGCGGCCTCATCAACAATCGGCCCCCGGGAGATGTTGACCAGGATGGCGGTGGGCTTCATCAGGCCGATTTCGTGAGCGCCCACCAAGCCCAGCGTGCGGTCGCTGAGGCGGACGTGAACCGATACGACGTCGCCTTCCGCGAACAGGGTGTCCTTGTCCACCAGGGTTGCGCCACACTCGGCAGCCCGGTCGGCGGTCAGATTCTGGCTCCAGGCGATCACGCGCATGTCGAAGGCGTTGCCCACGCGCGCCACCAGCGAGCCGATGTGTCCCAGGCCGAGAAGCGCGAGGGTTTTGCCCTGCAGACTTGTGCCCACGTGGATGCCCCACCTGCCCTGCTCGCGGGTAGCGCGGTCCTCTTCGGGTATGCGGCGCAGGAGTCCCAGGATCAACCCCCAGGTTATCTCGGTGGGGCCTTCGCCGGCGCCCGGCGTTCCGCACACGGTGATGCCCAAATCGGTGGCCGCGTCGATGTCGAACGAGGCGTTACGGGCGCCGGTGGTGATCAGGCACCGCAGGTTTGGCAACCGTTCCAGCAGGGTGCGGGGGAACGGCGTGCGCTCCCGCATACCCATCACGATGTCGTAATCCGCCAGCCGGCTGGCCAGCGCATCCTCATCGGCCAGATGATCCGGAAAGAACGTTACGTCCATGCCGGACAGACTGGTCCAATCGGCCATGTCGGCGGCCACGCTTTGGTAATCGTCGAGGACGGCGACTTTCATGGGCACACTCCCTGTTTGCTCGCTGGGCGGGCAGGCATCACTTGAATCGGGAAATCGCTTGAATCGGGAAATCGCTTGAATCGGGAAATCACTTGAAAGAGAGCGTTACTTGAACGCGGGCATCACTTTTTCGCACAGCAGGCGGATGTTGCGCACGACGGTGTCGTGGGGAATCATGCCGCCGGCGTTCAATTCGGCCACCACGCCGTCCAGTCCCAGTTGCTCGCGCAGGTCGGTGAAACGGTCAACGAGGGCGTCCGGCGTGCCGAAGGCGACCTTGGTATCAAGGATGTCGTCGTAGCTGAGAGCGGAGAGGCGGTCGGCTCGTTGGTCCCGCAGTTCCGTTGCCTGGATGCCGGCCGAACCGGAGTCGGCCGCGTACAGCCGGCCCATCCGACCGAAATAGTTCTGGATGCTCTCGAAGGGTTCTTCGACGGCGGCCTTTGCGGTCGTTCCGAGGTACACGGGAATGCGGAGGGACACGTTGCCGTCACCCTCGTGGCCGGCAGCGTGCCATGCCCTGCGGTATTCTTTCAGGTTGTCGCGCAGTTCGGGTATGTCCATTCCGCGCAGGCCCACGAATATGGGGTAACCGTCAGCGCCGGCCTGGGGGAATGTTTCCGCCGTGGTGGCGGCCATGCGGAAGGGCGGGTGGGGTTTCTGGTAGGGGAGCGGCGCGACGGTGGCGTTGGTGACCTGGTGATACTTTCCATCGTAGGAAAACGCCTCGCCCTGCCAGGCCTGCATGATAATGTCCAGGGCTTCGCGGAACCGCTCCCGGCTCTCGGCGTAGGGCACGCCGTAGGTATCGTAGGAACGCGCAAACCCGCTGCGGCCGATGCCGAAATCGAAACGTCCCTGGCTGATCTGGTCAACGGTGGCGACCTCTTCGGCTATCCGCAGGGGGTTGTTGAGGGGCAGGACGTACACGGCCATGCCGATGCGGAGCCGTTTGGTGCGGGTGGCAATGCTGCTGGCGATGGTGATGGGGGATGAAAGCACCGAGCGATCGGGGGAAAAGTGCATCTCGGCCAACCAGGCGCCATCAAGTCCGCAGGCTTCCGCGGCGTCTGCCAGCTCGAAACCCTCGGCGAACGCGCCGGCCTGGGACCCGCCCGGACGGGTTTCGAATTGCATGAACATTCCAAAATGCATGGATTCCGCTCCTGGAACCGTGGCCGCCATCGCAACCGGGCGATACGCTTTCGTCGTCGCGTCAGTTAATCACAGGGCCCATGGAGGGTCAAGTTGAACCGGTCGATGCGTCCGTGCCTTTCGATTATCGCCACACCGGCCAGCATTGCCACACCGACCAGCATCGCCACACCGGCCAGCATCGCCACACCGGCCAGCATCGCCGCACCCGCCAGCATTGCTACACCGACCAGCATTGCCGCACCGACCAGCGCTGCCGCACCGACCAGCATCGCCACACCGACCAGCATCGCCACACCGACCAGCATTGCCGCACCCGCCCGCATTGCCACACCAGCCCGCATTGCCACACCGACCAGCATCGCCGCACCGACCAGCATCGCCGCACCGACCAGCATCGCCACACCCGCCAGCAGTCCGCTCATGGTGAGCCTGTCGAACCATGAATCCCATCCTTCGACAAGCTCAGGATGAGCGGATAGTGGAGTGATGGATGCTCGGGTAGGCGGAGCGATAGATGCGCGGGTAGTGGAGTGATAGATGCGCGGGTAGTGGAGTGACAATCGAAAGTGCCTGGCGTCCGGGGTTCCCGATGCGCCCACGCTCAAATAAAAGCGTATAATGGGCGGGCCGGTTCGGGCGGTTCACCCGGATGGCAACACACTAACAGGGAGCGAACGAGCCATGCCCAGCAACGCTGAATACATCGCCATCGAGCAGAAATACTACGCCCAGACCGTGCGCCGACGGCCCGTGGTCATAGTGCGGGGCGAAGGCTCCCGAGTGTGGGACGCCGATGGCAAGGAATACATCGACTTCGTGGCCGGCTGGGCCGTGGACAACCTGGGTCACTGCCCGCCCGTGGTGGTGGACGCCATCGCGCAGCAGGCGGCGACGCTGATCCAGACCTCCAACCAGTTCTACACGCTGCCGCAACTGGACATCGCCGAGATGCTCATCGAGAACTCGTGCATGGACCGGGTGTTTTTCTGCAACAGCGGCGCCGAGGCGGTGGAGGGCGCCCTCAAGCTGGCCCGTCGCTACGGCAAGCTGCACAAGAACGGCGCCTACGAGGTCATCACCGCC
>CAZCZB010000007.1:0-82300 GCA_964502995.1 uncultured Dehalococcoidia bacterium | reverse complement strand
AAGTCCGACTGGTTCCGCGCCGGCGAATAGCGAACCAAAACGAGGGAATGAATATGACCACCACCGTTAGGGAAGTTCACGTATATACCAACCCTGGTTGATTCAGCTGCCGGACGCTGGAGGAGTTCCTGGCGTCCAACGGTGTTCAGTATGAACACCACGACCTGCTGACCGATGACGCCGCTCGCGAAGATCTGAAGTCTCGTGGCGTGCTGTCGGCTCCTGTCACCATCATCGACGGCACTGAGGTCATCATCGGGTACTACCCGAAGAAGCTGATCCCGGCGTTGGGCCTGGAAGACGCGCCGATCGACCTTTCGGGGCGCACCGCCTGGCTGGCCGACAAGTACCGCGTGATCCTGGATGCCGCCATCCGCGCTACGCTGGAACTCAGCGAGGAGCAGTTGGCGCAGCCCGTGCAGTGGCGGCCGGAGATGCTGAGGGACACGCTGGTCCACATCGTCTCATTCCCCGAGTTGGCCTACACCAGCCGCACCCGGGGATCCATGAGCTCCGACGACATGCGAGCGTGCCGCGAAAGCCTGGCGCACCTGGTCAAGCCCCAGGAGATTGCCGACTATGCGTCCGGCGTCGCCGACGGGTTGGTTGCTTTCCTGAACAGTGGCGACACTGAAGGGTTCGATCGCGTGGTGCCCGCGCACTATGGCGGCGAAGTAACCGTGCTGGAACTGCTCAACATCATCCTGAGCCACAGCACCCATCACCTGAAGCAGGTGTACTGGTTCGTGGACACCAACCTCGGACAGCCGGCCAAGACCCCGGCAACCGAAGCAGACATGGAGGGCATCTTCACGCCGGCGCAGTTGATCTGACGCACGGCGTGGGGGCGCTGAAGATATGGCGGAGCCCCTGATCACGTTGGATGAACTACCCGAGACGCGGGTATTGATCGCCGGCTGGCGTCGTCAGTGGTCCGACGGCGGCAACATATCCAGCGGTATGCCACGCTGGTTGATCGACAAACTGTCAGCGCGTCGCATCGGCCAGATGGGCGATGAAATATCGCGGATGTGTTTCCCGTTCCAGATCGCGGGCACCCATGATCTGTACCGTCCCAGAGCCGCCTTTGATGACGGACTGCCCAGCCGTCCGATGACCTGGGACAATGCTTTCTGGGACGCCGGCGACGGCATCGTCATTTTCCTGGGAATCGAGCCTTGGTACCGGATCGACCTGTACGGTCAGGGATTCTTCGAGGCGGTGGCCGCGTTGGGCAACCCCAAGGTCGCGGCGGTTGAAGGGTACAACGGACCCGCGCCGCCGGAACTTGAACGACGCATATCCTGCGTGTACAGCAAGGCATCCATGGCCGACGAATTGAGGCAGCATGGTATGTTGTTTTCCAGTTACGGGTCGCAGCAGCGGCAGGGGCCAACGGTGGGCATGGCGTTGGTGAGCATGGCTCATTACCAGCATCCCGACGTGGAAATGGTGCGCGTGGGGGCCATGGCTCCGATGTTCCCGTTCAGCGGGAGCAGCGGGGGACAACTGGGCATCACTACGGATCACCGGGCGTTCTACGACATCATGCGCCGGTTGCGCGCGCTGTATTCACTGGACGTTGACCTTTCCGACCTGCGGCCTCGCTACGAGGAAGAAGCCAGTAGGCTCCAGGAATCCCTGGACCGGGTAGCCGAAAGGAACGAGGAAGCTCGCCGGTACATCGACCGGGTGAGGAACGATCACAACTTCCAGCCGTTCGAAGAACCGGTGGAACTTCCTGCCAACATCGAGGGAACGCTGGCCGACATCCTGGGCCAACTTGACCTGCCTGGCGAGGATGACGTCGAACCGGCGCGGTGACCCAGACAGCGGTACTCAATGAAACAAAACAGGGGCGGGTTTGAAACCCGCCCCTGTAATTTGCCGTGTGGTACAGAGTTAGTCGATTACCAGCACTGTGTTTTCGCGGCCCTCACGGCGCATTTCGGCCAGTCCCTCTTCGGGAGTGTCGAACTTGTCGTAGTAGAACTCGATGCCATTGCCATCGGGGTCTTCAAAATAGACGCTGCCGGTCATGCCGTGGTCTGTAGTGCGGTCCACCTTGATGTCGTTCTCAATCAGGCTGTGATAGAGGTCGCGGAGAGAATCGAAGTCCTCGACCTGAACGGCGAAGTGGTTGAGGCCGATGTTGCCTTTCCGCGTGGCAGGAGAATCATCGGAGGCCTGGAACAGGGCCAGGTCATGGTGGATTTCGCCGCAGGTGAGGAAGGTTGCGCCCGGGCGTGAAACCGCGATTTCGAAGCCCAGTATGTCCGTATAGAACTTGGTGGATGCCTCAACGTCTGAGACGTTGATCACCAGATGACCGACTTGCTTGGGTTTAACCATGACAATGCTCCTTTTGTGACTAGGATGGGCGCCTGTTGGGTCGCAATATACGATAGTTGAACCTTTGGGGCAAGGAATTGGGGGATTCCGCAATGCTAAATCCGGTCCATTCTGCGAACCATGGGGCGGTACAGCCACCCCGCGACGGAGATAACCAGCAGGACCGTAGCGCCGCTGGTGATGGCCATCGACCATCCGTATAGCTGGGCAAGCCAGGTGAGTGGCCACGCGCCCAGGAAATGGAACACCGGCGCCATCTGCATCATCGCCATCATCCGACCCCGCATGTCGGGCGCCGTGGTTAGCTGCATCAGCGAGCTGGATACCGGCCAGAAGCCTCCGATGCTCGTGGATCCCACCAGGGCCACCAGGACGCACGCTGCCCAGAACCAGTTGGCCCAGGCCATGGCTACGAGAGCGACGCAGCACAGGCTGACTTCCAGGTACATCAATGTGCCTTTGTTCTTGGTGTCTCCCCACTGTGCGACGACTATCGAGCCCATGAACGCGCCCGCTCCCCGGAACGTCATGAATATGCCGGTCTGGAATGGGCTCAACTTCAGGAACTCGGTGGTGAAGGCAGCGACGACTTGCATATATGCCATGCCGAAGAACCCGAAGGAGGCCGACATGATTATCAACACTGCTGCCATGGGGGTGTGGATGGCATGGGAAAAACCGCCGATCAGATCGCTGATGGGAGAGGAGTTTCGACGTGTGGTCACCGGCGGGTTGGTAACCATCACGAGGAATCCGATACCGACCAGGTAACTGCCGCCGTTGATCATGATCCCCGCCCAGGTGTCGGTGTATTCGATGACGAGGCCGCCAACCAATGGGCCGAGCATATTGCCGATTTGTCCGATGGACGTGTGCAGGGCAACGGCGTTCATCATGTCTTCGCGGGGCACCAGGTCTGCTGCCAGCGCGAAACGGGCGGGCATCTGAACCGCCGACAGTCCTCCCAGGATGAACACGACTGTGTACACGTGCCACATCTGGGCAACATCCAGGAGGGCCAGGAACGCGAGCACGATGGTGACCAGGCCGTTGCCCAACACGCAGAAGATCAGAAACATTTTGCGGTCAAGCCGGTCGGCGATCACACCGCCAGCGAAAGTGAAGAACAGGTTCGAGACTCCGAATATGCTGACGGCGAGACCCAGTTGCGTCTTCTCACCCGTCAAGTCGAGGATGAGGAGCCCTATGCCAAGGAACTGGATGCCCTGGCCGAATGACTGGACACCGATATTCAGAAAGAACCACCGGAAATCCCGGTGGCGGAGCGCGGAAAATGCGCGAAACCGGCCGGAGGCCGGCGCGGCGGCCATATCTGTCAGTCGGAGTCCGATCCGAGCAGTAATCGGTCGGCCAGTTGATGGAAGTCGTCGACTTCGAAATCGGGCAGATACACCGACTCTTCGTTGGGAAGATCGTAGCGATTGACGTAGGCCGCGCGGTATCCACAGGCTCGGGCGCCGGTGATGTCGAAGGAGTGGGCCGCTACCATCATGATCTCGCCAGGGGATTTGCCCAGAAGACGGGCTGCGGTGCGGTACACGGAGGGATGAGGCTTGAATGAACCGGCTTTCTCGACGGAGATGACATCGCTGAACTGCACGCCGATGTTATCCCGCACCAGTTTTTCCAGATACGATTGCTCACCGTTGGAAAGGGCAACCAACCGGTAACGACCGCTGTCGGCCAGCCTTTGGAGACCGGCAACAGCGTCATCATACGGCCGGAGATTTTCATAGACGCCCATGAACCTGTCCACGTCCTCGTATAAGAAATCGACCTTGTGCAAGCGCAGGCAGTAGATAAACGAGCGGCGGCAGGTTTCCAGGTAGCCGCTGTGACCCAGCATGAACAGGTTGTCCTGGTACTGTTCGATGCGTTGGCGACCCCGCCAGTCGGCCCAGAACGTCTCCCCGGTTACGGATGAACCATGCTCTCGGAGGAAATCGCCGGCGGGACCCGCCAGGCTGCCGCCCAAATCCAGGACCGTGCCGAACATATCGAAGGCGAGCGTGTTGACCTGGGTGATGGGGTCGTCGGGCATGAATGGTTCCTCCGGCTGGTCTGGGGATGGTTAGCTGGTTCCGGCCGGCGGCACGTTGACGGGGAGTCGGAAGGTGGCGCGGCTAGTCGGCGGGCTTGATGTTGTCTATGTTGGTCTGATCGATGTTGATCTGACGCTTGACGCTGTCAAAGTAGACAATCAACCAGGTGGCAGGCCCCACGGTGCGCTTTTCCCTGACCTCTCCGACGTCGCCGGTGGTGATACTGCGTACGGATGAGCCAACGGGAGACGCCATGACCTCGCGCACCTCGAAATCGGCGGTGGCTTCAACTTTCATTCCCTTGTCATACAGATCAAAACTCATGGGAAAACCTCCTGCCGGGAACGCGGCGGTACGCACAGTCTTGGAGTCGATTGGCGTTGCAGTGTACGGGCCGACGGTAACAGTGTCAACGAACCGGGGACGCCCACAGGATGCCTGCGTTACTGGACGATGAAAGCCGTCGGCGGTATGATTATGCGGCAAATGCGCAACTGCAAAACTCTCTGGAGGTACACTCAAACATGAAAGTCGTAAAGATGTCGGCAGTGGAAAAGACCGAGGGCACCGCGCCCCTGTTCACCGGTCCGGTGGGTCGCCAGGCCATCCTGAACCCCGACGACAGCAACAACTTCAACTTTGGAATCGTCCATTTCGGCGCCGGCGTCCGGAACAAGTTCCACACCCACAGCGGCGACCAGATTCTGATCGTAACCGAGGGCACCGGCATCGTGGCGACACGTGACGAGGAAGTGACGGTAACCGAGGGCGACGTTGCCATCATTCCGGCCGGCGAGGATCATTGGCACGGATCTCGCGAGACCGCGATGTCCCACATCACCATCACGGTGAAGGGCAGCGAGACGACGCAGAACGAAGACTGACCGAACCTCACTGCCGACTACGTCCAGGGGCGGGTATGAAACCCGCCCCTGCTTTTTGTCGCAATTCGAACCCGTGCGTCAGTGATGCCGGTGTCCGTGGTCTCCGTGGCCATGGTTATCGTGTTGGCCGTGATTGTCGTGTTGGCCGTGATCTCCATGTCCGTCCCCGTGGCCGCCATGGTCGTGCCCATGACCACCGTGTCCGTGGTCGCCGTGATCACCGTGATGATCGGGTTCGGGGGCCGCGTGCGGCAGTCGGATGAAGCCCAGCAGCAGGGCCGCCACCAGGTAAAGGGCGCCGGTGTAGTAGAAGAGGTAGTCGTAGTTGATCCCGTAGAGCCACCCGGCGATGATGGGGGACGCGGCGCTGAGGATGAACCGCGATGTAGAAAGCAGGCCGAGGGTGGTCGCGGCGGTTCCTTCGCGAACGATGTCCATCGCCGCTGCCGTCAGGATGGGTTGGTCGCTGTACAGGAACAGGCCGAGCAGGGCCAACAGAACCGTCATGACCCCCAGATCGGAACCAAAAGGAGCCATCAGCAGCGTGATCACTGCCAGGAAGAGCATTCCCGGGATCAACACGATCTTGCGGTTCAACCGGTCCGACAGATAGCCCATTACCGGACTGGCGAAAATGCCCACCAGGACCAGCAGTCCGACCAGGGAGCCTCGAATGAACAGGTTCTCAAAACTGCGGTGCTCGGTGAGCGTGCTGCCGAGATTGAGTTCGTCCACCAGGTACAGCGGCAAAACGGTGATGAAACCGATGTAAGCCATGCCGCGCAGGCCCGCCACCACTGTGATGCCCCAGACCCGAGGATTGCGAACCAGCAGTTTGGTCTCAGCGATCTGCATCTGCATCGTGCTGACGGCCGTTTCTTCGATTGCCGCCTGCGCCCGCTGACCGATGTCGCGGAAGGCCCAGAAAACCAGGAAAGCGAGGAATATGGGCACTGCGGCGTAGATGGTGATGATGGCCTGCCACGCCAGCACAGATAGCAAAGCTCCGGTCAGGACCGGCCCGATCACATCTCCGATATTGCCTCCCACGCCGTGCAAAGACAGCACGGAGCCCCGCCGGTGGGTGAAGTGGGATGATAACGCGGCCATCGCTGGCAGATGCCAGACCGATGCGGCGATCGCCACCACCGCCATTCCGATAATCAGCAGTGCGTATCCCATCGGGTTGAGCGTTGTGGAAGAGGGCGATGAAACCCACGAGGCGCCAGGAACCTGCCAGCCAGCGGAGGCCATGAGCAGCCAGCCCACGCCAAACATGGCCATGCACACGGCCATCACCCAACCCCAAAAACGGCGCAGGGCGTCGGTAAGAACTCCGCCGGGCAACGCGACTACGCCGGAGGCAATCTCCCGGGTGGTTTGAAGGCTGGTGGCGGCGATGACGCTGCCGCCCAGCAGCAGGTCACGCACTTCCGGCAAGACGACGATGAAGCTCTGGGCTATGGAGTGAAAGACTCCGTGCCCGCTGGACAGCCCCCCGATGATGAATGCCGCGCCCCGCCGGAATCCGGTGCGGCCTTCCGTGACGGATGGAGCGGCGTGATGATGATGTGCGTGCGCCATAGCGACCTCCTGTGCCAATCGGGTGCCAGTTTGCGAGAATAACGGCCGATTTACTCGAAAGTCCCTCCGGTCTCCCGGGGCAACTGCGAGAGCGAACTACTGCCGGAGAACAGATTGACGCGGATTTTAGACCAAATCAATACCACCACGAACAGCGCCGCTGAAAGCAGCACCACGCTGGCTCCGGACGATACATCAATAAAGTAGCTTATGTAGATTCCAACAACCGAGCAAAGTACGCCGATCGCCGTCGACAATAGCGTCATCGTCCGGAAACTGTTGGTCAGCAAGCGAGCGACGATTGGAGGGATAACCACGGCTGCCGCGATCATGGTCACTCCCAGCACCTGCATCGAAACGACGATGGTGCCAGCCAGCAACAGCGAAAACAGCGTGTCGATCCACGCGGTAGGCACGCCGTAGAACTGCGCCACTTCCGAGTCAAAAATGGCGAACAAGAACAGTTTGTAAGCAAGGAAGAATGCCACCCCTACTATCACCGCAACGAATGCTATCGCGATCAATTCTTCGGTATCGACCCCCAGGACGCTTCCCCACAGAGATGCTTCAAAATCGCGCGTGAAACTTTTGGCCCGGCTGACGATGGCGATGCCGAGGGCAAAACTGGCCGTTGTAATGATCCCGATGGCGGCGTCGGAGCCAATGGGGTTTTTGCGAGTCGTCCACGCGATCAACATGGCGGACAGGAATCCCCATATGGTTGCTCCGACAAAGAAATTGATGGACATGATCCACGTTACTACCGCGCCGCCAAATACGGCGTGCGACAGGCCATGCCCTATGTAGGCCATGCCGCGCAGCACGATGTACACACCCATCAACCCGCAGAGGCCACCCACCAGGCACGCCGCGATGATTGCCCGCACGAAGAAACCGAATTCGAAGGGTTCCAGCAGCATGTTGTTAGGCTCGCGCTCCGTATCCGGAATAGAAGCGACGGGCGGCGGGTGAACGGAATCGCGTTGTTCGGCTTGGCGACTGCGTCATGAATCTGCGCCGCCGTGATGGTGATGGTGCACCGGCACGTTTTCGTCCGTGGGATGAACGTGGGCCAGAATGGGCTCGCGATGACTGTCATCCTCGACGGTGGCCAATGGTTCCTCGCCGTTACGGTCAATCCAGAAGTGCGCGCTTTCGGCGACCAGGGTCATGCCGTGGTACTGGATCACTTGCATGTCGGCTCCATACACCTCGCGCAGGATATGCGGAGTGATGACCTGCTGCGGCAGCCCATCGGCAACGATCGTGCCGTTGATGCAAACGATGCGCGGAAGATGCACGGCCACCGTGTTGATCTGGTGGGTGGAGATGAGAATTGTGACGCCGGCGTGATTGAGATCATGCAGGAGGTGCATCACGTCGTCGCGGGTCTTGAAGTCAACCCCGGCGGTTGGTTCGTCAAGCAGCAGAAGCTCCGGGCTGCTCACCAGAGCGCGGGCCAGAAATACCCGCTGCTGCTGGCCGCCCGATAACTGACGTATGTGCCGTTTGCCAAGGTTGGCGATGCCCAGACGTTCCATCATGTTGTAGGCCAGGTCCCGTTCCTGCTTGCGGAACCATGGCAACAGCGGGTTGAACGCCGTGCGTCCCATCATCACGGCTTCTTCCACCGTAACCGGAAAGTTCCAGTCGATGGTGTCCACCTGCGGGACGTATCCCGCCTTGCTGCGCCCGCCTCGCACCCGTTTGTCATACACACGCACTTCGCCGGATCGCGCCTTGACTGCACCCAGGATAGTCCGGAGCAATGTGGTCTTTCCGGACCCGCTGGGACCCAGCAGGCCAACAAAATCTCCCGGCAAAACCTTCAGGTCAACGTCTCTGAGGACTGGAACTCCGTTGTAACCGGCCGAAACATTTTTCAGTTCAACAATGGGTCTAGCGTTGGGATCGGGCCTGTGGAGATGTTCCAGCTCTGGCGGGTGCAGCATTGCGTATCCGTATCGTTTGGTGAGTCACCTGAAGGCGTTACTGAGGGTAAACCGCGTTGGACGCGCCTTCAAAGACGGGCGAGATGTCAACGTCATCCAATGCGGAGGCATCGCCTCCCAAAGCGGGAATGATTATCCGCAAGTTGGCCACCTCAAGTCCCAGGTAGCTGTGGTCCGGGTCGCCCGGGCCGCCGGGCAAGTCATCGTCGCTAAGTTCGTCGATATAGGCGGCTCCTGACTCCGCGGCGATGGTCTCCATGATGTCGTTGGGAAATACTTCCGAACCGAACACCGCCGGTATTCCCTCGGTCTGAATCTGGGTAATCAGATCCGCAACCTCCTTGGCCGACGGCTCCGAGAAGTCCTCGGGCTGGACCGCGCCCACGACGGTAATTCCATACCGGTCTGCGAAATAGGCCCAGGAATCGTGGTAGGTAAGGAGTCTGCGATTTTCCGCCGGTATGGTGGGTATCGCCACTTTGATCGCCGCGTCCAGGGACGCTATGCGGGCGGCAAACGCATCATAGTTTGTCGAGTAGTAATCGGCGTTGGCCGGATCTCGGGCAGACAGGTTGTCCCGAACGATCTCGGCATAGCGCAGCGTCAGGATGGGGTCGGGCCAGAGGTGAGGATTGGGATGTCCAGACTCTTCAGGGAAGGAGAAATCGAACTGCCATTGCTCGCGGCTGATGGTCTGTTCCCCCAAACTAACGATGGACGCCCCGGGTTTGAGGTTGGCTTTGGCCATCTCCAGGGTCGGTTCCTCCAGGAACAGGCCGTTGAGGAAGATCAGATCCGCGCCGGACAATGTGGCGGCGACGGAGGGGGCGGGCTCGAAGGTGTGCGAGTTGACGCCTTCAGGCACGACGCCCACCAGGCTGATTCGGGTGCCGCCGATGTTCTCAACCACGCTGGTGATGGGAGAGACCGTGCTGACAACGTTCAGTGGAGACGAAGACGTTGCGGGCGCCGAAGCCGGCGGTTCGGTCGGAGCCGCCGCTGGTGAACAGGCCACCATCACTGTGGCGAGTGCCAGCAGCAAGACGCCCGCAAGCTTTGAGAACATTGCGATCGACTTCTGGCGGAGCGGAGTTGGGAGAATGGGATTTACGTTGAGGCCAGACATTGGCTACACACGCCTCCAATAGTGATGTTGTCGAGGTTGGGAAAGAATCCAAATTCCTGTTTCAGACGCTGGCTGAATTCGGCCAGGTAGTCAGGAGTAAGGGTCTGGACACCGTCACACACGGAGCAGACCATGTGGTTGTGGCGATTGTGATGATCGGCCATTTCGAAATGGAGCTTGTTGCCGATGATCACTTCTGTTACTACGCCCAACCGTTTCAGCAACTGCAACGTGCGATAGATGGTAGCGAGGTCGACGAAGGGGTGATGTTCCTTGGCAAGGTGCCACACCTCATCAGCGCCGATATGTCCGGAACGGCCCGCAACTATGTCGAGCACGGACAGGCGCTGCGGGGTCATGCGATAACCCTGGGCGCGCAAGCGAGTGACTGCTGAATCGTGGCCGGACATGAATGCTCTGCATTTATTGCAATGATTTGCGATAACGAATGGTAGCACACAGATGGCCCAAGTCAATAGCAGCAACCCCTGCGTATTTTGCAATCCTCGCGGAGTTCATTTTTGCGTTATAGCGGGAAGTTTGCGGCTATCCAGCGATCCAATGTGGCCCCGGCATTTCATCGATCCGATAACCTGACAACCGCATTCCAGGTTTTTGGATAAACTTGCCAAACTTGTTGATAGACGGGGCATAGGTTAGTAAGATTGATTCGATCCTAGCAACACGAACCGGTGGGTTCCGCAATGGCCGATTATTACGAAACGCTGGGCGTGCCGCGCAACGCTGACGAAAGAGAGATACGCCAAGCGTATCGCAGGTTGGCGCGTCAGCACCATCCGGACGTCAACCCCGGCGACGCTGCGTCGGCCGAGCGTTTCAAGGCAATCAACTCGGCATACGAGGTGTTGTCCGACGCCGACAAGCGAGCCAAGTACGACCGCTACGGCGACCAGTGGCAGCACGCCGAGCAGTTTGATCAGCAGGGCGGCCCGGATTTTTCCAGATTCTTCCGCAGGGGAACCGACGGCGGCGGCCGTGGTGGATTCACCTTCCGGACAGGTGGCAGATCGTTTTCCGACCTGTTCGGCGGTTTTGGAAGATCGGGAGATTCAATTGAATTCAGTGAAGCCAGGAGGCCGCGCCCGGCCGAGGTTCCTGTCGAAATAACCCTGGAAGAATCGGACGCTGGATCAACCCGCCGCGTGAACCTGCCTGACGGACGCCGTCTGGAGGTAAAAATCCCCGCCGGGATCGCGGACGGCGGCAAAGTCCACATTACCGCCGGGAGCGCGTCGGCCGATGAGTTCAACCTGGTGGTTTCGGTATTAGCGCACCGTCGATTCCAACGAACGGGCGCCGACCTGCACACCTCGCTGGACGTGCCGTTGTTGGACGCCGTATTGGGCGGCACAGTGCAGGTTCAAACTCTCCGGGGCCAGATCGAATTGACGCTACCGCCGGAGACGCAAAACGGTCGCAGGTTCCGATTGGGCGGCCAGGGAGTGGCGGTCCTGAACGGCAACGGCAAACGGGGTGATCTTTACGCTACCGTCAGCGTGACTTTGCCGTCCAACCTGACCGAGCATCAACGCGATCTGTTCCAGCAAATCCGCGAAGCTGACGCGGTGAGGGATTCCACCGGGCCGATCGAGGAGTAAGCCCCGATGACACCGAATGACGATTTCGCCACCGAGCCGTGCTTCGTCATCAGCGTGGCCGCTCGGATGGTGGGGTTGCACGCTCAAACGCTCCGATACTACGAACGCGCGGGACTGGTGATGCCTTCCCGTTCCGGCGGGAGACAGCGGTTGTATTCCATGGCGGATGTGGAACGCCTGCGCCGCATCAAGGCATTCACCGACGAAATGGGCGCGAATCTCGCCGGGGCCGAAATCGCCCTGAAACTGGTGGACAGAATCAAGGAGCTGGAAGCGCAGGTTGAAGCGTTGACCGCCGAGTTGGAGCGCATCCGCCGATCGAGTTCCACCAGGACCAGGCGTCCGTGACCGGCCGACCGGAAATGGGGACAAAGCGGACCATCCCAAGTTGATCAGACGCCGCGCGGGTGTCCGAATCAATTCAACACGAGGACCGCGCCGGCAACAACCAGCCAGGCCGCTATCGCCACCAGAAGGGGGGCGTCCTTGAGCATCAGAATTTCCGGGGACTCGGCATCGCCGCTGTTGTTCAGCAGGTAGAGGTAACGGAACAGGCCGAAAATGACCAGCGGCACGGTGAGCAGCATGGTGTTGTTGTCGGGCAAATTGTCTCCCTCTACAGCGTACAGCGTATAGCTGACCAATGCGGCGGTTGCAGACAGGATCAGCAACTGCCCGCCCAGCGGCGGAGCGTAGTGGTGAAGGGTCGTGCGCTGCCCGTCGGGATCGGGTCCCGCCAGCCGAGCCTCGGCGTATCTACGCCCAACTACTATGAACAGCGCGCCGGCGGCGGTTACCGCGTAGAGCCAGGGAGACGGCGTCGCGCCCACAGCCACCGCGCCGGCGACTGCACGCAGCACGTATCCTCCGGCAACCAGCATCACGTCCACCAGGGCGATCCGTTTGAGGCGCAGCGAGTAACCGACATTCACGATCAGATAGATCGCGCCAATGCTCACGAGTTGTATGCCCTGGGTTGTGGATGCAGCGTACAAACCTGCGATACCGGCTGCCGCCAGCGCCACTATTGCGGTGGCCGCCAACCATAGCGGCAACCTCCCGGACGGAATGGGTCGAAACCGCTTGGTAGGGTGTTCGCGGTCAAAATCCCGGTCGGCCACGTCGTTGATGAGGTACACCGCAGAAGACAAGGCGCAGAACGACAAGACCAGGATGGCAAGCCCCGGCGCATAGGCCACCAATGTAACCGGATCGTCCGGAGACCAAACTATATCGACGGCAAACAACAGCGGGAGCAGAACCAGCAGGTTCTTGACCCACTGGCGTGGGCGCATGGATTGGCACAGTGCGATGAGATAGCCCATCATCAACCGGCTCGCCGCGCGGTTGCAGCGTCACCGGCCGTTTCGGAGGCGGTCCCGGATTTGGTGAGCCACAGAAACGCGAACAGCCCGATGAGCACTGCGAACCACAGCGTTGCCAAACGGGTCAGCAGGGTTGCGAATGCAGCGTGGGAATTGTCCAATCCGGTCTGCACCAGAAGCGCCACCATGCTGCCCTCAAACCCGATCAGCCCGCCGGGCAATGCGGTGATCGCACCGACCAACGCGGCGGCAGCGGATATTGGAACCGCCACGACAGGTGAGAGGGAATCGCCCAGCCCAATTACCAGCACCCATAGCGCAATCCCCTCGGCAGCCCACGCGAGAGCGCCCAGACCGATGCCGGCAATCAATAGACGCGGAGACATGAGATGCCGAAACCCTTCCTGGGAATGTTCCAGGGGTTGCTGCCAGCGTCGCAGGAGTGGCAAGCGCAACACCAGAACGCCGTATCTGGATGCCGCGAGCGCGGCGATCACTCCCATCGCGGCCAGGACCGCCAGCACAGTCAGCGATACCGCCAACGGGAGGAGGGCGACACCGACCAGTCCCAGCGCAGCTACGGATATCACGTCGGTGAGCCGTTCCATGACCACGGCGGGCGCGGACGCGGAAACGGGCACGCCGGCGCGACGGCTCAACCACGCACATTTCAGAAGCTCTCCAACCTTGCCCGGGGTGATGGAGAGGGCGAGGCCGGCGGCGAAAACCTGCACGTTCACCCACAGAGGCGCCCGAATGTTCAGGGATTGCAGGTAGATCGCCCAGCGCACGTAACGGAGGATGTAGTTGACGAAAGCCAGGCCCAGGGCGGCGCCAAACGCTCCGTAAGGCGCGGGGGCGTCTGCCAACAGTTCCCGGACATTGCGCAGATCGCCATAGACCAGGAGGCCGGCGAAAACCGCCAGCGCCGGCAGCACCAGCAGGAGCCAACCGCGCCGGTTCAATCGCGATCCACGGAACTTGGGCCGTCGCCAGGCGACGGCATCAAGCATAGCAGCGCAGCCAGGTAACCCGCTCCAAAACCGTTGTCGATGTTGACCACCCCAACCCCGGGCGCGCACGCGTTCAGCATGCCCAACAACGCGGCCAGACCGTTGAAACTGGCGCCGTAACCAACCGAGGTAGGGACTGCCACCACCGGGGATGACACCATTCCGGCTACAACGCTGGCCAGCGCGGCTTCCATGCCGGCGACAACGATCAACACCCGAGCCCGTTGCAGGGTTGCCGTGTTATCCAATAGACGGTGCAGTCCGGCAACTCCCACGTCGTAGAGGCGGCCGGCGCGGCACCCCATCAATTCAGCCGCCAGGGCCGCTTCCTCGGCCACGGGCAGATCGGCGGTTCCCGCAGTTACGATAAGCAATCCCACGTCGGCCGGTTCGGGAGCCATCGGATCGCGCACCACTATGCAGCGCGGCAGTTCGTGGTACTCCGCGGAAGGTGCCTCCGCTATCACAGCATGGTGCGCTTCTGCTGTGGTCCTGGTAACCAGGACGGGGTGGCCCCGGCCCGCCATCGAACGGACTATGCCCGCGATTTGCTCGGTTGTTTTACCCTCGCCCATCACCACTTCAGGCCATCCGGTTCGGAGGGGGCGGTGGTGGTCCAGGCGGGCGTAGCCCAGATCCTGGTAGGGCATGTCCCGGAGGGCTTGCGCTGCGTCGGATACGGGTACGCTGCCGTCGCGCACCTGCTCCAATAGGTTCAACAGGGCTGCGGGGTCCACGGCTCAGTCCGTTTCGGTCGCCGGAACCACGGTGGACTGCATTTTAATCAGTCGGTACAGGCCACCCAGCGTGCTCATGCCAGCCACGTAGGAGGCAAATACAGCCACCGCGATCCAGGTCAGGATTACAAAACGAGACGGCATTGGCAACGCCAGCATCATCACGATTGCGATTGCCGCTAATATCACAGCAGATGCGACTCCGACGGCGCATCCGAATATGGTGGCGGCCAACAGCGGGGTACGGTTGCCTATGTCGTACGAACGGATGCCAAAGTACGCGCCCAGGAACGGGCCGAATGGGGCCAAAAGCACCTGCGCAACCGGAATGATTGTGCAAACCAGCATCACGGCCAGGGTGGTGAGCAGTCCTTTCGTCATCCGGTTAGCGTCTGGGTCAGATGGATCGGGCCGAACACTGCCGGCCCAGATGTTGGAAGTATAGACCATCACAACGGAGCGCGCATGGCCTGCCGTCGATATAATCTTGTCGCAATCATATCCACACACAGGGACGCCACCATGACACAAACCGATTCATCTCAAGTCAACCAGGACGGCCCCTTTGCCACGCTGCTCGGCATCCGGCCCGGTATATCCGCCGACGGTGTCGGCACCGCGTTCATGGAAATCGACAACCGCCACCTGCAGAGCGCGGGCGCCGTGCAGGGAGGGCTGCTGGTGGCATTGGCTGATTACGCATTTTTCAGGGCCTGCAAATCGGTGCTGAAAGAGGGTGAACACGCGGTAACCATCGAACTGAAGCTCAACTTCATCGCGCCGGCGCGCGAAGGGGAACTCACGGCGCGAACCGCCATCAAGAGCAGGGGAGGCCGAATCATAGTCGGCGACATGGAAATTACCGGCAGCGAGGGTCAACTGATCGCCACCGGGCTCGGTACGTACATCACCGTGTATGACCGCAGGAACAACTCGGAGCCGGTGCAGTCCTGATGAATTGCCACCCAGTTGCGACGATTTCCGACGCTCCAGGCAGGAGGTTGGCATACGTCGTGCGCATTCGGTATAATCTGTGGCGACGGAGGTATCGTTTTGCGCATCCCCATGCGAGTTGATTACGGCGTCCGCGCATTGGTTGAGTTGGCAATGCGTTATGGAGAGGGGCCCGTGCAGACCTCTGTCATTGCGTACCGACAGGGTATTCCGGAACCGTATCTGGAACGCTTGATGTCCGCGTTGAACAAGAGCGGGTTTGTCCACAGCCGCCGGGGCCCGCAGGGCGGCCACCTGCTGGCCAGGGACCCCGACCAGGTCAATCTGTACGATGTGATGCAGGAACTTGACGGCAACTCATCGCCGATGGATTGTCTCACCCTGCCCACGGATTGCATGTTCGCCGGCTCGTGCGCTCAGAAAGAAATCTGGCAATCGGTCGAAGAATCAATCCAGAAGGTGTTGGAATCCACCACCCTCGATCACCTTGCAGAACGACAGAAGGCGCTGATTGTCGAATCTGACCGCGGCATCGAACAATGGCAACCGTTGCCGACTCCCGTCTCTGCTTGACAACAATCGCGGCCCGGCGATAGAGTGATTGCCGATGTTTCGCCCCCTGTTAGCACGCTTCTCCTGCGCTTGTCCCATGACATAGGGGACAGGCGGCATATCGAGATGCTCGCGGCCTGTGCCCGGTACTTTGCGCCACTCGGCGCGTGGGCGCAGGTCTTTGCTTTTTGTGGGCGCTTCCGCTACCTAACGAACCCTGAAGCAATCACCGGACACTAACCACACGGAGGGATCCAAAATGGTCCAGCCTCTTCGGTTGACCCCAGACCAGGTAAAACGCTACAGCCGTCACATCATCATGCAGGATGTCGGCAGTTCCGGCCAACGCAAAATGATGGAATCCAGCGCCCTGATCATTGGCGCTGGCGGTTTGGGTTCCCCGTCCGCGGTGTATCTGTCCCTCGCGGGCGTAGGCAAGATCGGAATCGTTGACTTCGACGTGGTTGAACTGTCCAATCTGCAACGACAGATCCTGCACCACACGCCCGACGTCGGGCGACCCAAGGTGCAGTCCGCCAAGGACAACATCCAGTCCTACAATCCGGAAGTGGACGTTGTGCTCCACGAAACGTGGCTGACCTCCGAGAACGCTTTCGACATCATCGGCCAGTACGACATCGTCATCAACGGCGCCGACAACTTCGCCACCCGATACCTGGTTAACGACGCCTGCTACCTGCTGGGCAAGCCGCTGATCGACGGCAGCATCCTGATTTTCGACGGGCAGGCGACCGTATTCCTGCCGGGACAGGGATGCTACCGTTGCCTGTTCCCCGCGCCGCCGCCTCCCGGCATGGTGCCCAACTGCGCCGAGGCCGGCGTGCTGGGCGCGCTGACCGGACTGGTTGGGTCAATTCAGGCAACCGAGGCCCTCAAGCACATCCTTGGCATTGGCGAAAGCCTGTCGTCCCGCCTGCTGGTGATCGACGCGCTCAGCATGCAATTCAGGGAAGTGCGTTTGCGCCGCAATCCGGGATGCCCACTGTGCGGCGACGCTCCGACGGTGACTGAACTCATTGACTACGAAGTGTTCTGTGGCGTTGCCGAGGTTCCGGAACCCGCCGCCCTGACCGCCGGCGCCGTCTAGGCGTCATTCCGGTTCGCACCGACCACACCCATACGAACGCCAACACCGGGAAGCCCCTGATGCTCACCAAGGCCACCTATAAAGGGTTATTGGCCACCATTGGCAACACGCCGCTGGTGGAACTGCCAAACCTCAGCCCCAACCCGTCGGTCCGCTTGTACGCCAAACTGGAGGGGCAAAACCCCACCGGCAGCGTCAAGGATCGCATCGCACTGAAAATGATCGAGCGAGCCGAGGCGGACGGTGAGATTTCACCATCGCGCACCATCCTGGAACCCACATCGGGAAACACCGGCATTTCGCTGGCGATGATCGGGCGACTCAAAGGGTACAAGGTCAAGGTGGTGATGCCCGAAAACGTGTCGGTTGAACGAACACACTTATTGGAAGCCTACGGCGCTGAGATCGTGTATTCGGATGGCACGCTGGGAACCAACGGCAGCGTCGTTGTCGCCCAGGAAATGGTGGAGAAAAATCCTCACGACTATCTGATGCTGTACCAGTACGGCAACGAAGGCAATCCGGAAGCCCACTATGCCGGCACCGGTCAGGAGATTGTCGACGCTCTGCCGGACGTTGACGTGTTCGTCGCCGGGCTCGGTACCGGCGGCACCCTGATGGGCAACGCACGAAGACTGAAGGAGCACCGGAGTGACATCAAGATCATCGCGGTCGCACCTGAGCCCGACGATTTCATTTCCGGCCTCAGACGGCTTGAGGACGGTTTCATACCTCCCATCCTAGACATCAATATGTTGGACAATCGGCTGTTGGTCAACAGCTTCGATTCGTTCTACATGACCAAGGAATTGATGGACAAAGAGGGCATCTTCGCCGGCATATCGTCGGGATCGGTGATCGCCGGCGCGCTCAAGCACGCCGAGCGCATGGAGAGCGGCAATGTGGTTTGCCTGCTGGCGGACGGAGGGTGGAAATACCTGAGCAGCCAGCTTTGGACCAAGGATTATCAGACTCTGGCGCAAGAGGCTCAAGGAAAGATTTGGTGGTGATTTCGCAGGTTGCCGGCCAACGTGTTCGGGCGACCGGAGTGCGCTCGCCTTGCCCCTGGCCCGTGCCGATGCTATAATGCCGACAGACAAACGCCCTGTTGCTAGGGAGCGGCGGCCACCGGCCAACGCACCGGCAGCGAGAGGTTCAAGCATGTTTCAGGCGGGGCGTGTACCCGCCTGATTCTTGTAAGACCAGGGGCCGCAAGAAACTATTTGACACCCATCCGTTTGGCGGAGGACGACGATGAAAAGCGATTTCATGATGGCATTGAATCAGTTATCCGCCGAGCGAGGCCTGCGCAAGGAACTGGTGCTCAACAAGGTTGAGATTGCGTTGGCCACTGCGTTCCGCAGAGACAGCGTAGCCGGCGCCAAGAACCTGGCGGTGAAATTGAACCCCAACACCGGCGACATCAGCATATTCCCGCTGCGCACTGTAGTGTCCGAAGTGGAGGATCCGGAAACCGAGATTTCCCTGGCCGAAGCGCTCACAATCGCACCGAATGCGGAGATTGATACTGAAATACCTGAATCTGAGGAAGTGTCGTACGACACCAGCCGCATTTCCGCCCAGACCGCCAGGCAAGTGCTGATGCAGGGCCTGCGCGAAGCCGAGCGCGAAAAGACGTTTGAGGAATACTCCGGCTACCAGGGAGAAATCATCAACGGCAGCGTGGAGAGCGTCGAAAAGGGCACCGTATTCATCAACCTGAACCCGAACCAGGCCCAGAACCAGAACCGGGCCCGCGGCATCATGCGCCCCGATAACCAGGTGGGTACCGAGCGTTATCGCAAGAGCCAGAACCTGAAGGTCCTGTTGGTTGAAGTGCAACAGACCACCCGGGGCCCTGAGGTAGTTGTGAGCCGGGCGCATCGCGACCTCCTGCGCCGCCTTATGGAAGCGGAAGTCCCCGAAATCGGCAACGGCACGGTTGAAATTCGAGCCATTGCCCGCGACCCCGGCATACGCAGCAAGGTAGCGGTCGCGTCACATCAGGATGGCGTTGACCCGGTGGGTTCCTGCATCGGGTTGCGGGGCAACCGCATCCAGAGCGTGGTCAACGAGTTGCAGGGCGAAAAAATCGACGTGATCGAGTGGAACGGCGACCCCGGTGAACTCATCAAACGCGCCTTGAGTCCTGCCGAAGTCCAGCGGGTGGAGTTGGAGCCAGAGGACAAGACCGCATACGTAGTGGTCCCCGAAAACCAGATGTCCCTGGCCATAGGCAGGGACGGACAGAACGCCAAGTTGGCGGCCCGTCTTACCGGCTGGCGCCTGGACATCAAGAACGTTGAGCAATGGGAGGCTTTGAGCGCCGCTCGTGCGGCTGAAGCTGCCCGGATCGCGGCCGAGCGGGCCGCGGCGGCAGCATTGGCCGAAGCCCAACGTCTGGCGGCGGCAGAAGCGGCAGCTCTGGAAACTGAAGACGAGGCGGAGGTGATGCCGGTGGCGGAAGCGGCCGAGGCTGCAATTGCCGATACCGGACTGACCGTCGAAACCGTCGAAGCGGCGGAAGGTGCAGAAACAGTGGTTGAGTCCACGCCCATCGCTGAGGAACCGGTGGATGCCGTGACGGAACCGGTGGCAGAGGTGGCCGAAGAAGAACCCATCGTTGAACCGGCCGCCGACCCGAATTACGACGAAGAGGCCCTGTTCGCTGCCTTGTTGGCCGAAGAGCAAGCGGCCGCGGCTGCAGAGGCCGCCGCTGAAGCTGCGCCACCGGAAGCCGAGCCGACTGGAATCAGCGTTGATGCGCTGGACCAACTGACCATCGACGACGTTATCGAAGACGTGGATGAAACCGAAGAGGAATTCGAGGAAGGCGAAGAGATATTGGGCGAAGATATGAGCGAATTGCTCGCCGGGCTGCCTAACCTCGCTCCCGATGCGGGCAAGATCCGATTCGCCGAGGACATCGTTGGTGATTTCCGTGGCGGCAGCGGACGTCGGCGGCGCGGCGGCGGTAACAACCGGCGCGGCGGCAACGTACCCGGAGCGCGCGGTCCCGGACCCCGGCGCAGGTAGTTTTCCGGTTCAATCAAGCCTCGGAAACTACCAAACTCGTTCGATTACAGGTTTAATCCATTCCCCGCAAGCGGCAAATCCCGGAACGCACCTGCATAGCCTGCGGACTGAAAGGTCCGAAGGGCGGGTTCGTTCGGATTGTGCGCACCAGCGACGGTTCGGTGTTCCCCGATCCCACCGGACGGAGCAACGGCCGGGGCGCATATCTCTGCAACCGCGCCAATTGTTGGGAACAGGCTGTGGCGCGCCGGGCGTTGGAACGCAGTTTTCGAGGGCCCGTCGCCTCGGCAGACCTGGAAGCATTGAAGAATTATTTCATCGAGATGGCAACGTCCGATGAATCGTACGCCGGAACAGGCGAAGCGCTTGAGTCCGTGTCAACCGACCGGGCCTAACCTGCGTGCAAACAGCGCAGGTGGACGCTCCGCGCGAGGAGGTGGCATATATGACAACACAGAGCACCAGACGAGGACGGCGCGGAGAATCGCGCCGGAGCAGCAATCGGGTCCTTGTTCTGCCGGAAACCCTGACCGTCAAGGAACTGGCCGAACTTCTCGACCAAACCCCGGTGGATGTCATCAAACAATTGATGCGCCACGGAATCATGGTCGCAGTCAACCAGGCGGTTGACCATCAGGTGGCAACCGTGGCCGCCGCCGCGTATGGAGTGAGGACGCGCCTGGCGGAAGCAGCCGAAGACACTGCCGCGATTACCGCCACTGAATCCAGTGAAGACGAGGCGCTGCTCGAAAACCGCCCGCCCGTCATCACCATTCTGGGCCACGTTGACCACGGCAAAACGAGCCTGCTGGACTATATCCGCAAAACCTCGGTGGTTGAAAAAGAGGCCGGCGGAATTACGCAGCACATCGGCGCCTACCAGGTAGCGCCCAATGGCTCGCCGATCACTTTTCTGGATACACCGGGCCATGCGGCCTTCACCGCGATTCGCTCCCGGGGAGCCAGGGTTACGGACATAGCCGTGTTGGTGGTGGCGGCCGATGACGGCATCATGCCCCAGACCGACGAGGCTATCAATCATGCCAAGGCTGCCGAGGTCCCGATTGTAGTTGCAATCAACAAGATGGACCTGCCCGGCGCTCAGCCTGATGTGGTCAAGCGGCAACTCAGCGAACGCAATCTGCTGGTAGAAGAATGGGGAGGCGATGTCATCGCCGTGCCGGTGTCCGCTCAAACCGGCGACGGCGTCGATGATCTGCTGGAAAACCTTTCGGTGTTGTCCGAAATCTTGGAACTCAAAGCGAACCCCAACCGGGAAGCTGCGGGCGTGATAGTGGAGGCCACCCTGGACCGTCGGCGGGGTCCGTCGGTGACGGTGCTGATTCAATCAGGCACCCTCAAGGTTGGCGATCACATCGTCGCGGGCGGAGCCTGGGGAAGAGTCAGGGCCATTACCAACGAGCATGGCGAAACGATCCAGACCATCACCCCCGGATCGCCGGGCGTCGTGATCGGCCTCAACGCCACTCCGGAAGCGGGCGATATTCTGAAGGTCGTCCCCAACGAACGCACAGCACGCCAGACCGCCACCCGGCACGGGCAGCGGCCGACCACCGGCAATATGGACACCGTGTTGACATTGGACAGCGTGGTCAAGCAGATCGACGCCGGGGACGTCAAGGAGTTGGTCCTTGTACTGAAAGCGGACGTGCAGGGCAGCGTTGAAGCCATCGTACAGTCGGTTGAAAAACTCTCCGAAGGCGACGTAAAGGCGCGGGTCATCTACTCGGGTTCCGGCGCGGTGAGCGACTCGGACGTACAGTTGGCCTCTGCATCACAGGGGATCGTTCTGGCATTCAACGTGGGGTTCGAAATCGGGGCAGAGCGCACGGCCGAACGGCTTGGTGTGGAGGTCCGCGAGTACCAGATCATCTACCGCCTGCTGGAGGACGTGGAGCAAGCGTTGCACGGGATGTTGGAGCCGGAATTCGAGGAGGTCGTAATCGGTCGCGCCGAAATTCGTGAGATATTCCCGGGTCGCCGCGGTCTCCGCATCGCCGGTTGCCGTGTGCTGGACGGCCGTATCACGCGCCAGGGTTCGGTACGCGTTATGCGCGAAGACGACGAATTGTTTGAAACCGGGATCGCCAGCCTCAGGCACTTCCGCGACGAAGTCAACCAGGCCACCGCCGGCACCGAATGCGGCATCGTGCTGGAGGATCACAACGATTTCGAGGAAGGCGACGTCATCGTTTCATTCCGCATGGAAAGGGTCAACTAGCAACCGGGCAGCGAGCAGGCAGGGCGACGCATCGCTGGCAGAATTCACTTCCGCGTCATCCCGGTGGGACCGGGATGACGCGGATCATTGGGCGAGGTACACATGGCGGACCGTCGTCGTATCGAACGGGTCAACGGGGTGCTGCGGCAGGAGATTTCCAATCTCATCGCATCGCAGGTCAACGACCCCAGGCTCAAGGGGATAATAACCATCACGCGCGTCCAGACCGCCCCCGACCTGCGCACGGCGCGGGTGTATGTCAGCGTTATGGGCAACTCGGCGATCCGGCAGGAAGCGATTGCCGGCATCCAGTCGTCGGCCACCTACCTGCGGCGGGAGTTGCGCGATCGCGTGTCGCTCCGATATGTGCCGTTCCTGCGCTTCATGCTGGACGACGAGATGCAGGAAGCCGAACGCCTGCTGGAGATGATCGACGGCCTGGCCATACCGGACGCTCCCGCTGAGCACCGCTGACTCCGTTCGCCACGCTGAGTGCTGACGATGGGGAACCATCACGAAGACCGATCCGCCGTCAACGGCTTCTTGAACCTCAACAAGCCGGTGGGAATCACGTCGATGGAGGCTCTCCGTCGCGTCAAGAGGATAACCGGGCAACGCAAGAAGGTTGGCCACGCCGGCACCATTGATCCGCTGGCGGAGGGAGTATTGCCCATCTGCTTCGGTCAGGGCACCCGACTCATGGAACAGGTGGTTGCCGGCCGCAAGAGATACCGGATGACGCTCAGGCTGGGGGCGTCCAGCGCCACTTATGATGCGGAAGGCACCATCACAGAACAGACCGATCCTTCCCACATCACGCGAAGCGACATCGCCGCGGAGCTGGTCAATTTCGTAGGATTGATCGACCAGGTTCCGCCCATGTACAGTGCGATCAAGGTCGATGGGCGACGTTTGTATGAGCTTGCCAGGTCGGGCCAGGAAATCGCACGCAAATCGCGCCAGGTCCAGGTGTACGCCATCAGCATCGACGAAATCGCGATGCCACACTTGACTCTGACCGTAGATTGTGGCCGAGGCACCTACCTGCGTTCCATCGCCCACGACCTGGGCATGGCGCTCGGCTGCGGCGGATATGTCACGAGTTTGAGCCGACTGTCATGCGGTGAGTTCAAAATCGAGGACAGTGTAAGCCTGGAAGACCTGGAACAGTCCGCCGTGAGCGCATTATGGCGCGCAGCATTGCATCCGGTCGATTGGGCTTTGCGCAACATTCCGGCGATAGCGCTGTCCCCAGCCGAGGAGAGGGCGATCGGCAACGGTCAGCCGATCGAGGCGGCGCGACCGCGCGCCGGCGGCGCCCATGAAGGGCAAATCCGCGCGTATAACGAGAACGGCGTTTTTCTGGCGCTCCTCTCGTACAAACCGGACGATGGCCGTTGGCAGCCGACCAAAGTGTTTCGCAACGATACTCCCTCCCCTTATTCACCCGGATCGAGCCGACCGGCGGGCGATCGACTATACCGGGAGCCCAACTGATGTGTGAATACAATCCCCGTTGCCAACGTTGTTCCGTGCCCACCGTCGGAAGAGGCAGTTATACCTTTCGGCCCAGAGGATGCAGGGTTGGCGCCCTCAAGTGCTTCCGGTGCGCTATCCTGCACCGGCCAATGTTGAAACGATCATTGGTAGCAAGCGTGGTGGTGGGAACCGCTTTGACTGCGTTGAACCAGGGCGACGCTATAGTATCGGGCCAATTGGCCGCCGCGCTTGCCTGGAAAATCCCGCTGACATATTGTGTGCCGTTCGTCGTCGCCACCTATGGCGCGCTGGCCAACAGCCGCAACTAAGCCACCGCAACAAAAGGGCGCGCCCAGGTTCACAGGCGCGCCCAGCATGGTCCGAATCCGGTCGATCTCAGAACTGCCGGATCACTTCCACCACCCGACCGCGCACCTCCACGTTTTCGGCTGAGGCATAGATGGGGTCCATCGTGCTGTTGGCCGGCTGCAACCGTATCTGGCTCCCTTCGCGGTAGAACTTCTTGAGGGTGGCTTCCTCCTCCTCTTTCAGCCAGGCCACCACCATCTCGCCATTCCTGGCGGTGTTGGCCGGCGTGATTACCACCACGTCACCATCGTCGATCAACGCATCGATCATTGACGTGCCTTTTACCGCCAGCGCGTAGAGCGTACCGTGTTTTTTCTTCAGTTCGGGCCGCACTTCTACGATATCGAACTCGGCGGCAGCAGCGGCGCCTTCGGATGAGAATGCGGGAATCGGTTCACCCGCGGCGATGGGTCCGACAATCTGCACACGCACGGCGCCGGCAATGGCGGGTTGACCGGTGTCGTCCAATAGCTCGATGCCCCTGGCGATTTCCGAGCGACGCTTGATGTAACCATCCCGCTCCATCAGCCTCAAGTTATAGTCCACAACGGAGGTGCTGCTGATTTCGCAACCTTTTTGAATGTCCCTGACAGTGGGAGGCATACCGTTTTCCTCGATGAAATGCTCGATGTAGTCGAGCATTCTCCGCTGGCGCGGCCTCAATTGTTTTTTGGGCGTCATTCGCGTTTACCTCCGGCAGCCAATTTAGTTCCGCTGTGCGGAATCTTTGTTCTTTACGAACATATTATTTGTTATGTGTAGCGTTGTCAACGCGAACACGTCACGAAAATCGTCGAACGCGCGATCGATCTGGTTCAGCGTTGGCGTGATGGCGCGGAACTGCCCGGACAAAAAACAGGCCGAGACGTGAATCTCGGCCTGGATATTGGCATTATGAACCGTTGCTACTAGGATTGGGCGCTGTTAAGCGCTGCTGCCAACCGCGCTTTTCGCCGGGAAGCGTTGTTCTTGTGCAGAACACCTTTCCTGGCTGCTATGTCCAACATGCTCATCGCCTTGCGGACGGTTTCTGCCGAATCCGGCTCGCCGGAGGCAATCGCGCGGCGCGCCTGTCCAATGGCGGTTCGGGTAGCGCGGCGCACGCTCATGTTGCGGGTGTTGCGTTTTACGGATTGTCGGTGAGCCTTGGCGGCGGGCACGGGAAACTCCTTGGTGGGTTGGAATTAGGATGGTCATGTTATCAAAGTTGCGGCAGGTTGTCATCTGTGACGATTTCGCGCTTCCTGCGCATCGTTTCCACAGTCCGGCAACCCGCTCGGTTCACAGGCGGAAAGCGGCCCGGTATCCGCGCATCGGCCAATCATGCCCGAAATGTCGCCGTGCCGGTGGGTTCGCGCAATTCGCGGCCGCGTCTGTTGACAATTTGAACCCACTTGCAGACAATTACTGTGCAAGTACCCCGCGATTTTCCCGCCAGTGTAACGGGTTTGCCGTCATGGTTTTGCGGATTTCGTGATTCCATTTTTCTGGGACGGAGGATTCCATCGATGCCTGAAAAGCAGCTGATTTTCGACGAGGAAGCTCGTCAAAGCCTGATGAGCGGTGTTGACCAGCTTGGTCGCGTCGTGGCTCTCACACTGGGCCCCAGCGGCCGTAACGTGATCCTGGGCCGCGTCTGGACCCTGCCAGTGGTCTGCAGCGATGGCGTAACCATTGCCAAGGAAGTTGAACTGCCGGACCCCTACGAAAATATGGGCGCCCAGGTGGTAAAAGAAGCGGCATCCAAGACCAACGACGTCGTTGGAGACGGCACCACAACTTCCGTGGTGCTGGCCCGCTCCATGATTCAGACCGGTTTCATGAACGTTGCCGCCGGAGCCAATCCGATGGCAATAAAATCCGGAATCGACAAGGCCGTTGACGCGGTTAGCGCCCAGATCAGCGCCCAGGCTGTTGCCGTCGACAGTCGCGAGCAGGTGGCCCGCGTCGCCGCGTTGTCCGCCCATGAAGAAGCGATCGCAGAACTCATCGCCGACGCGATGGACAAGGTCGGCAGGGAAGGGATCATCACCGTCGAAGAGAGCCGAGGCCTTACCGACGAACTCGAAGTTGTGGAGGGCATGAGGCTCGACCGCGGCTACCTGTCCCCGCACTTTATTACCGACACCGATCGGATGGAAACCGCCCTGGACGAACCGCTGTTCCTGCTCACCGATCAGAAACTGTCGGCCGCCGCCGATGTCGTGCCCGCGCTGGAAGCCGTCGCCCAGGGCGGACGCCGGCCGCTGGTTATCATCGCCGAGGATGTTGAGGGCGAAGCGCTGGCCACCCTGGTGGTGAACCGGCTGCGCGGCACCATCAGCAGTCTGGCCGTGAAGGCTCCCGGCTTCGGTGAGCGTCGCAAGGCCTTGCTGGAAGACCTCGCCATCATGACTGGTGGCTCAGTGATCACCAGCGACACCGGAATGCGCATGGAGGATATCTCCCTGGAGCATCTGGGATCCGCCCGCCGGCTGGTTGCAACCAAGGACGAGACCACCATCGTTGAGGGGCGAGGCGAGGAAGACGCCATCACCGGTCGTGTCGCCGAGTTGCGCGTGCAAATCGAAGACACCACCTCCGACTACGACCGCGAAAAGCTTCAGGAACGCCTGGCCAACCTGGCCGGCGGCGTGGCGGTGATCAAGGTCGGCGCGGCCACCGAGCCGGAACTCAACGAGCGCAAGAGCCGCACCGAAGACGCGTTGGCTTCAACCCGCGCCGCCGTTGAGGAAGGCGTTATCCCCGGTGGGGGAGTCACCCTGCTGCGCGCCCAGGCCGCCCTGGACGACATCATGGCAGACTCACATGGCGATGAACTGGTGGGCATCCGCCTGGTGCGCGACGCTCTTGAGGCTCCTCTCGACACCATCGCGCAGAACGCTGGATACAAAGGCGCAGTGATCGTGGAAAACGTCCGAAACGGCGAGGGCGATTACGGTTTCGACGCCGACCGGGGAGACTACACCAGCCTGGTTTCTCGCGGAATAATCGATCCGGCCAAGGTGACCCGTTCCGCCCTGCGCAACGCCGGTTCGGTGGCGGGTATGCTGCTCACCACCCAGGCAGTGATCACCGAGATTCCCAAATACGAACCACTGCCCGCCGACATCCAGGACTTCATGCACGACTAATCAGATCGGGATTTCTCGTCGGCCCGTCGCGCGCCCCACCGGCAGCGGCGGGCCGATTTGTTGCAAGTGGTATGACAAGCACACAGGCCCACGGCGCAGGACCACTCAATCGCGCTGCCATTGCCGCGTTGCTCGATGCCGACCCGCCCTTGTTGACGGGCTGCGTTGACCTCGCCCTACAACTGCAACCAAATGGTTTCGATCTGACCGTCGAGTCGATTGCAGCTTTTTCCGGAGGATCCGGACCCGGCCGCATGGGAGCCGGCGATGATGACCGGTTGCTGCCGGAAGCGGAGAGAGTCGCCGTTGATGATGGCGGCTGGACGCGCCTTGAGTCCGGTTCATACCTGATCACATTCAACGAAACGGTCAATCTCCCGCTGGACCTCATGGCGCTGGTGCGACCTCGATCCAGCCTGCTCCGTTCCGCCGTATCAATCCATACCGCCGTGTGGGACGCCGGCTATCACGGCAGGTCGCAGGCGCTGCTGGTCGTACATCATCCAGCCGGATACCTGCTGCAACGCAACGCCAGGATCGCCCAGATGGTTTTCTTGCCGCTCACTGCTGCCACCGACCTGGGATACTCGGGCCGGTATCAGCACGAGAACCTGTGAGCGCCCCCGCACTGAAATCCGGCGACTCCCTTGCCCTGCGCCAGTTGGTCGACAGTCTGGCGCGGGAGGCAGGCTTCGACCTGGTCGCGGTGTCGGATGCGGCAGAGTTCCAGCACGACAGGGACACCACCCTGGACCGGATTGAACGCGGACTCATGGACGGCCTTCCCTGGTTCACCAAAGCCAGGGTTGAACGTGGCTCCGACCCTGAACAGTTGCTGCCGGGCGCGAAATCTATCATTTCCCTGGGCCTGGCCTATTATCCCGGTCCCGAAGAACCTGCGGGCCCAAAATCAGGAAAGGTAGCGAGATATGCCAGGGGGCGCGATTACCATCGGGTGATGAAACGGCGCATGAGACGTATCGTTGTCGCGCTGGGAGAGCATCCGGGACTGCAATTCAACGACGATACCCCCGCCGCCCGCTGGTTCGTTGATGACGGTCCGATGCTGGACCGCGCTGCCGCCGCCCGCGCCGGCCTGGGATGGTTTGGCAAGAACGGCAACATCCTGAACCCGATTCATGGCTCATGGATCCTCTTGGGCCAGATCATCACCAACCTGTCGCTCGCGCCCGACGCTCCCCTGGCCAAATCGTGCGGCAACTGCACGCGCTGCATCCCGGCTTGTCCCACCGATGCCATCGTCGCGCCTTACGTGGTGGACAACCGGCGGTGCATCAGTTATCTCACCATCGAGCATCGCGGCGTGATACCGCATGAACTGCGCGCGGGAATCGGGACGTGGATATTCGGGTGCGACCTGTGCCAGGAAGTCTGCCCGGTGAACCGGAAAGCGGTATCAACGTCAGATCCCAATTTCGGCCGCAAGGACCTATCTTCGGTTGACTTGGTGGAGTTGCTGGAGATGACCGAGGCTCAGTTCCGCGACCGGTTCGCCGGAACTCCGGTCATGCGCGCCAAATGGATTGGGATGCAACGAAATGCGTGCGTCGCCCTGGGCAACGCGGCCGAACCGTCCACGGTAACCGCGCTCACACGCGCCCTGAACTCAGCGGACCCGTTGGTCAAACAGCACGCGGCATGGGCGTTGGGGCGCATCGGGACAACCCAGGCCGGCGACGCTCTCCGGCACGCGGCGAATACCGAGTCGGACGCAGACGTGCTGGCTGAAATCGACCGGGCCCTGGCCGACGCGGCCTAGTCGTTGTCGAACCTGGGAGGAGCGCCGGCGGCCGGCTTGCGATTTCGCCCGGCGTTCCGATGGCGCCGGTTCCGATTGCCCTGCCGGTTGCGGCCCGCGGCAGTTTGCGCTTTGGCGGGCGGGGCGTCTGTGTCCGCCGGTTGTTCCGGCTCGTCAGGCGGCGCTTTGGACGGTTCCGGAGCATGGCCATTGCGTCCTCGGGGAGCGGGACGTGGGTTTTCTCGTTCGGCAGCGCGGCGACGACGTTCTTGCAGGGCGCCCACTCGCTCGGTCTCGGCGGCCAGTTGCCTCTCGATTTCGCGTATCGCCGCTTCCCGGCCATCCCTCAACTTCAGCATTTCGGATTCCAACAGGAAAAAATCGCCCTTGGACAGCAGGTGCAGGTTCCCCTGGAATGCCATGTGCCAATCCTCAGGGGCCCATTTGCGCAGGTACTCAAGCCGGTATGCGATGAGGCCGGCATCGATGTATTTATCGGGTTCCAGCACCACATTGGGCTGGATGCCGATGAGATAGGGCCACGCGGTTTTTCCCTCTCTCAACCAGGGAGTAGATTTGACCTCTTCGTATCCCTTGGTAACGGTGGCGGTGGCGGTGAAAACGCGCGACCCGCTAACGTAGTAAATGACCCGGTCGCCCGGCTCGACCCTCTGCACCTTGCGACGGTATTCGGCCTTCAGGCCCTGCTGCGCAAAGCCAAGCTCACGGGTAATGTCGAAGTTCCGCTCGTTGCAATTGATCATCCAGAAATTATGTGGCATAGGCGTATCCTGCAAGCACAAACGCGGGCTATTGGCGTAGCCGCATTCTAGCACAGGGCCTGGAGCCGGCACTCGCCGTGTGCTCGCGCCGATGGCCGAAAGAGCGGTCGGCCAGCGCCTCGGGCAATTGTCGACGGCCGGGTAATGTTGTACCATCCTCTGGCCGAATAATCGCAATACGAAACCTGCGGGAGTGTATCTATGGCCAGCACTGCACAACGTGAACGCGACATCGCCATCGTGGGCGTCGCCGAGTCCGACGTGATGGGCACTGTGCCCGACAAGTCTTCGTTGCAACACCATGCCGAAGCGGCGTTTAACGCGTTGGAGGATGCGGGCCTGTCAATGTCCGACGTGAACGGACTGATGACCGCCGGATTCAGCACGCTGGTCACCGCCGAATACTTCGGGCTGCAGCCGTCCTTCACCGACAACACATCAGTGGGCGGCTCTTCCTTTGTCATTCACGTTGCCCATGCCGCCGCGGCCATCCGCGCCGGCTACTGCGATACCGTACTTATCACCCATGGGCAGGCGGGGCGTTCGACCCGGGTTCCGGTCCCGCCGGACCGCAACCTGCCGGTGGCCCAGTACGAAACTCCCTACGGCATGATCGGCCAGCCGATCAACTACGCCATGGCCTGCACCCGTTACATGCACGAGTACGGCGAAGATCGCACTCGCCAGGCGTTGGCCGAAATCGCGGTTTCCACCCGCAAATGGGCCAACCTCAACCCAATGGCCTATATGCACGAAACGCCCATGTCATTCGACGATTACCACAATTCGCGCTGGGTGGCATGGCCCTTCCACCTGTTCGATTGCTGTCTCGTAACCGACTCGGGCGCGGCCATTATCGTAACCACCGCCGAAAAGGCCCGCAGCTGCCGCAAAGAGCCGGTCTGGGTTCTGGGCGCCGCTGAGGGACACGACCACAACCTGATCAGTTTCATGCCGGACCACACTTCAACCTGGTCGCGGGAAACCGGCCCCAGGGCGCTGGAACGCGCCGGCCTGACCCATGCCGACGTCGATCACACGATGATCTATGACTCGTTCACGTACACCACGCTGGTGACGTTGGAGGGTTTGGGATTCTGCGGTCGCGGAGAGGGTCCCGACTTCGTGGCGGACCAACGCACCGCGCCGGGCGGAGAATTCGCGCTGAACACCAACGGTGGCGGGCTTTCGTACTCCCACCCCGGCATGTACGGCAGTTTCCTGCTGGTTGAGTCGGTGCGCCAACTGAGGGGAGAATGCGGCGAACGGCAGGTGTACCGCAAGGGTTCGTCGGATCAACCCGCTGCCACCAGCATGATCAACGGCACCGGCGGGTCGCTCTCTTCGACCGGCACGGTGGTCCTGGCAACCGGCTAACCAACCGCGAACCGGAAGGAGCGGTGTAGTACAATATATGCGCCGCTCTTGAATCCTTTCCTTCCTCAACCGCCTGCGGCCCGATGGGAGTCTGAATGACCGCTCGGGAAAGGCGGTTGGCATTTGAAAGAGACGGCAATCTCTGCAACAAGGAGTCGTATGCCGGGCACGCATGTCTGCAAGTCCCGGCGGATTATGGACACGGTGATTATCGGTTTGCCCCAGTCCGGCAAGAGTACGCTTTTTGACGCCCTGACCCTGGGCAAATCCGATTCCAGTGGAGCATCCGGCTCGGCCACCGAAATGCACATGGGAGTCGTCAAGGTGCCGGACCCGCGCCTGGAATCCCTGGCCGAGATTTACAACCCGAAAAAGGTCGTCCCCGCCGAAATCCGCTACATCGACCTGCCCGGCCCGGAGTCGATGGCGAAAAGCCAGGGGATCAGCGGTCGCTACCGCAACATACTGCAATCCGCCACTTCATTCCTGGTGGTGGTGCGGGCCTTTGAAAACGACGCGGTTGCCCACCCCACCGGCGAAATAGACCCGGCCCGTGATCTGGAAACCATGCTCAACGAGCTGACCTTTGCCGACCTGGAGGTCCTTGAGCGCGCCGCCACACGGATGTCCGACCAGATGAACAAGACCAAACCGGCGGATCGGCCCACGCTGATGCGCCACAAGGACGCGGTCGAGAAAGCCAGGGCGGGGCTGGAAGACGGCATGCCGGTAAGATTGCAGGATCTCACCGATTCGGAACGGGCCTTCCTGATCAACTATCAACTGCTCACCGACAAGAATATCATCGCCGTGTTCAACATCAGCGAAGGAGGCGACGACCTCAAGATCGCGGATATGAACCTGGATGCCAACCTCACGCGCGGCGTGGGCGAAGTAAGCATCAGCGCAAGAATCGAGGCCGAACTGGCCGTGATGGACTTCGAGGAAGCCTCCGAGTTTCGCGCGGACCTGGAACTGGGAGATCCGGCGACCTCCCGCGTGATCCAGACCAGCTACGATACTCTGGGCCTGGTTTCTTTCCTGACGGTGGGGGATGACGAGGTGCGCGCCTGGAGCGTTCCTGGGGGGCTGCCCGCCGTTGACGCCGCCGGCGTGATTCACACCGATTTCACCCGGGGGTTCATTCGCGCCGAGGTTATTGCCTACGACGATTTCAACTCCTGCGGCAGCATGGCCCAGGGCAGAAAGGAAGGGCTGTTGCGATCCGAGGGCAAAACGTACCCGGTGCGCGACGGCGACATCATCAACTTCCTTATCAACACGTGATGATCACAATCCGACAATACCGTTCCAGGGACTACGAAGCGGTGCGGGAACTCTTTTCCCACGCCCAGGACGACTTCCTGCAGAGCTACCTGCACGACGACGAGGCGAGGCGGGACTTTGCGGACTACGTGAACGCCGCGCTAACCAGAGACCTGTCCGACATACAGCGCAGCTATCTGGAACATCCCCGCAGCAACTTCTGGGTCGCGGACCAGGAAGGCGAGACCGTCGGATGTATCGGCGCCTACCAGCGCAGCCACGCGGAGGCGGAGATTCGCCGGCTGGCCGTCCATCGGGAAGCCAGACGCTCGGGTATCGCGTCACAACTCCTGGATCACGCGGAATCGTTCTGCCGCGACGAGCGCTACTCTCGCACCATCGCATGGACGTACAACAACATGCCCGGGGCAATCGCCTTCCTGCGCGGCCGGGGTTACCATGAGATCGAAGATCATGCCTTCCCGCATACCAGCCTCACGCTCTATCTGTATGCGTTTGATTTGTAGCCGGGAAGCGTGAAATGCGTTATGTCCATTGCCTGATAATCGTCGCCAACTTGACAAAATCAGGCATTGCAAGTAGAATCGATAACGATTAACAACAGGATACGCTACTGGAACCCTTATCCAGACAGGCGGAGGGAACGGCCCTGTGAAGCCTGGCAACCAATCTCACCCACCCCGTGGGATCAGGTGCTAAATCCGGCGTCTACCGGCGCTGTGCTGCATGATTCGATGCAGCCGCCGACGCGACGAAAGATGAGGGAGCACTGTAAAAATGGGCTCTCCCGCGTGGGTGAGCCTCTATTTTTGCCCTCTCATACCGCGATTCGCGCGACTCCGTTTGAACAGAACCACCCGACCTTGCTGCGTATCCATTGCCACACCGGGTAACTGGCGCCATGACCGAAATCAGACCCATTCGCTGGACCGGCAACAGCATCGAACTGTTGGACCAGACCCTGCTCCCGCACGAGCACAGCATCGTCAAGATTTTCGATTACCGCACGGCCGCCTCCGCAATCACCGATATGCGCGTCCGGGGCGCCCCCGCCATCGGGGTGACGGCTGCCTATGCAATGGTGCTGGCCGCCGCCGAATTGCAATCCCGCGAGCGCGACCACTTCATCGCCGCGTTGCGTGAAGCCGGCGCTCACGTCGCTGCCGCTCGGCCCACCGCCGTCAATCTCGGCTGGGCCGTCCGCCGGATGCTCAGGGTTGCCGATGCTGAACCCGATCCCGGCAGCATCTGGCCCAGGCTGGAAGCCGAGGCCCGTCGCATACAGGAAGAAGACGAACAAATCAACCGTCGTATCGGCGAACATGGCCGCGTCCTGATGCCCGCAGATGGGCAGGGCGTGCTGACCCATTGCAACACCGGCGCGCTGGCAACGTCCGCGTTTGGCACGGCCCTGGGCGTGATCAGGGCGGGTTGGGAAGCCGGCGGCCGTTTCCGGGTGTTCAACACCGAGACTCGCCCCTGGCTGCAGGGAGCGCGCCTCACCTCCTGGGAGTTCCAGCAACTGGGCATCCCGTCAACGCTGGTTGCCGATTCCGCCGCCGGCATCCTGATGCAGCGTGGCGAGGTGTCTTGCGTCATCACCGGCGCCGACCGCATCGCCGCCAACGGCGACACGGCGAACAAGATAGGCACCTATTCGCTGGCGGTGCTGGCCCACGAAAACGGCATACCCTTCTACATTGCGGCCCCAACCAGCACCGTTGATCTCGCCATCGCTCAGGGCGACGACATCGCAATCGAAGAGCGGCCCGAACACGAGGTCACCGGCTACGGGGGTACGGCCATTGCTCCGGAAAACACGCCGGCGTACAACCCCGCCTTCGACGTTACGCCCAATCGCTACATCGCCGGCATCGTGACCGAGGTGGCGGTTTGCCGCCCACCCTACACGGAATCGCTCCGGCAGGCCGTTGACGCAGCCTGACAGTTCAAGGAATCAACAACCCTTTTCGAGTCGATCACTCATGCAAATTGACACACAGACGCGCCGCCGTATCGCCAGCACCGGTCTGACCGCCTGCGACCCGTCGCGAGCCTGCCCTGGTTACACTCTGTACGCCCCGCTTTCCGGCAGTGGGCAGGTGTACCTTCTGGACATCAACGGCGAGGTGGCCCACCAATGGCAGATGCCCCATCCGCCGGGTCTTTACGGATACTTGCTGCCCAACGGCAACCTGTTCTACGGCGGCAAGGTCCGCGACGATGGCGGCTGGGACATTTTCGAGGCGATGAAGCGGTTCAAGGGTGGGGCGATGCTTGAGGTCGATTGGGACGGCAACATCGTGTGGGAACACCGGGATTCCCACCACCACCACGATGCCCGCCGCACCGAGTCCGGGGGCTGCCTGTATATGACCGTTGAGCGCATGGACGACGCCCGCGCTGCCCGAATCTCCGGGGGGCAGCCAGGCACTGACGAAGGCGGCATGTACGCCGACGTTCTGGTCGAAGTGGACGCCGCCGGCAACCGCATCTGGGAATGGCACGCGGCGGAGCATCTGGACCCGGAACGCCACATCATCACGTTCAACGACCTGCGCGACGAGTGGAGCCACGGCAATACCGTAGTCCCGCTGCCTGATGACCGGGTGATGTTCAGCTTCCGCAACATCTCCACCGTGGGCATCATCGATAAGGCCAGCGGGGAGATCACCTGGCAGATCGGCGACGACGTTCTGGCCCAGCAACACGATCCGTCCCTCCTGGACAACGGCAACGTGCTGATCTACGACAACGGATCCCACAGCCGCCACAATCCGTTGCCGGCTTCCCGGGTGATAGAGGTTGACCCGTCCACAAACGAGATTGTGTGGGAATACCGGGACAACCCGCCATTCAACTTTTTCAGCGCGTACATCTCCGGAGCGCGGCGGTTACCGAACGGCAACACCCTGATTACCGAGGGGCACTTCGGACGCATCTTCCAGGTTACACCCGAGGGCGACGTGGTGTGGGAATACATCAACCCACACTTTGCGCCCAACGAGCAGGGGTACGAGGTGAACAGCGTATTCCGTTCCACCCACTACCTGCCCGAGCAGGTTCCTCAGTTGCAGCAGCGCTCGTAGGGGCGATTCATCATTCGCCCCGGCGCCTCAGCGATTGCAGCAGCCAAACACAGGATTCACACTTCAATGCCCAACAACCCTACAGCGGAAATTGCCATCATCGGCGGCAGCGGACTCTACGATATCCAGGGGTTCGCCGAGACCGCCGCGGTGGACGTCGATACGCCCTACGGCAAACCCAGCGACATCATCACGATGGGCGAATTGCTCGACGTGCCGGTGGCGTTCCTGCCCCGTCATGGTCGCGGCCACCGGGTCAGCCCAACTGAACTGCCCTTCAGGGCAAACATCTACGCGCTGAAAACGCTGGGAGTCAAGCAAATCGTGTCCGTGAGCGCCGTGGGCAGCCTGCAGGCCGGGTTGGAACCACAGCACATGGTGGTGCCCGACCAACTAATCGACCGGACCCGCTCGATACGCCAAAGCACGTTCTTCGAGGACGGCGTTGTGGCCCACATCTCATTTGCCGAGCCGTTTTGTCCGGCCATGAGCAAGGTGCTGGTCGAAGGCTCGAAGGGCCAGGGCATCCCGACCCATGAGGGCGCGACCCTGGTGGTGATGGAAGGGCCGGCATTTTCCACCAAGGCCGAATCCGAAATGTACCGCGCCTGGGGCGGCGACCTGATCGGCATGACCGCGCTGCCGGAGGCCAAGCTGGCCCGCGAGGCGGAGATCTGTTACGCCACCATGGCGTGGGTCACCGACTACGATTGCTGGCACCCCGACCACGACGCCGTGACCGTTGACATGGTCGTGGAGAATCTCATCGCAAACGTGGCGAATAGCCGCATCATCCTGCGACACATCATGCCGGAGTTGGCGGCACTTGGCCCCTGCGAGTGCCAGACTGCCCTCACCAACGCGATAATCACTGACCGAAGCACGATACCCAACGAAGTGCGCCGCCGGCTCCGGCCGATCGCCGGGGCACACCTTGAACCACCGTCCGGCTCCTAGATTCCTGCTTTTGCAGGAATAGCGATTGACAGTAAGGAGGTTACTGAATGCCACGACAGAATCCGGGGGAACCCTACTACCGCGTCGATTCTCCCGAAGCGCTGGAAATCCTGAACGCGGACCCTGAAGGCACCGTTGTAGTTGACGTGCGCCGCGACGACGAGTGGGTTACCGGTCACGCAACCGGCGCCATCCACATCAACGTCGACGAGTTCATGGACCGGGCCGACGAACTGCCCGACGGCAAAAAGCTGCTCTTCATCTGCGCCGCCGGCGTCCGGAGCGGTGTTGCCTGCGAGTACGCCGCCGCCCTGGGGATCGACTCCGAATTGCTTTTCAACGTGGACGACGGCACGCCGTCCTGGATTGCCGCCGGCAATCCCACATCGTACGGGGACGACCCGTAACTGACCGAGTATCCGTACGATTTCAACTCAGCCATCTTCACGGACACAGAAAACCGGGGCGCCTACATCGAAAGAGTGTTGGAAATCCTCGCTTTCTCACGGGTGGCTCACTAACGAATTCAAAACTGAGAGGTACAACGATTTGACTGTACAAAAAACCAAAGGCGACGTTAAAGATCTTTCCCTTGCCGCGGCCGGCGTTGATCGCATCCGCTGGGCCGGGCGGGAAATGCCCGTCGTCAACATGATCACCGAGCGGTTCCAGAAGGAACAGCCGTTGGCCGGCATCAAGATGGCCGCGTGTCTGCACGTGACCACCGAAACCGCCAACCTGGCCATCGCCCTCAAGGCCGGCGGCGCCGACCTGGTCGTGTGCGCCAGCAACCCGCTCAGCACCCAGGACGAGACGGCTGCCGCGCTGGTGCAGGAATACGGCATCCCGACCTATGCCATCAAGGGCGAGGACAACGAGACGTATTACCAGCACATCAACGCGGTTCTGGACCACGCGCCCAACGTCACCATGGACGACGGCGCGGACCTGGTCGGCATCCTGCACAAGGAGCGCAGCGACCTGCTCTCCAACGTCATCGCCGGAACCGAAGAGACCACCACCGGCGTCGTGCGCCTCACCGCCATGGCCGCCGATGGTCAGCTCAAGTACCCGATCATCGCCGTGAACGAGGCCGAGACCAAGCACTTCTTCGACAACCGTTACGGCACCGGCCAGAGCACGCTGGACGGCATCACCCGCGCCACCAACATCCTGTGGGCCGGCCGCCGCGTCGTCGTCGGAGGCTACGGCTGGTGTGGCCGCGGCGTCGCGTCCCGGGCCCGGGGCATGGGCGCTCACGTCATCGTCACCGAGGTCAACCCCGTGCGTGCGCTGGAAGCCGTGATGGACGGGTTCCAGGTAATGACCGGCATGGAAGCCGCCAGGCAGGGCGAGGTGTTCATCACCGTGTCCGGGGGCTGGCACGTCATCGGCCAGCAGCACCTGGAAGTCATGCCCGACGGCGCGATCATCTCCAACAGCGGCCACTTCAACGTCGAGATCGACATACCCGCGCTGGAAGCCATGTCGGTCAGCCACCGGGAAGTCCGGCCCTTCGTCGAGGAGTACCAGATGGCCGACGGCCGACGGCTCTACCTGCTGGGCGAGGGACGCCTGATCAACCTGGCCGCCGCAGAGGGCCACCCGTCAGCCGTGATGGACATGAGCTTCGCCAACCAGGCCCTCAGCGCCGAATACCTGGTGCAGCGTTACAAGGACCTCTCCAACGGCGTTCACGTGGTTCCGCACGAAATCGACGCAGAGGTCGGTCGTCTCAAGCTGGAAACCATGGGAATCAGCATCGACACTCTGACCGCCGAGCAGACCGCCTACAACGAAAGTTGGGAAGAAGGCACCTAGTCCTTGCGCTCTAACTGTCAGCAGGGGCGGACGACTATTCGCCCCTGCACCGCACCAATCAATTCCAATCCAGGAGGAAATCAACCAATGCCGATCCGATTTATGACTTCGCCAAAGTACCTGCTCACCTCCGAGTCAGTTACCGAAGGGCACCCCGACAAGGTTTGCGACCAGATTTCCGACGCGGTGCTGGACGCCGCCTTCTCCGTTGACCCCATGAGCCGTGTCGCCTGCGAGACCGTCGCCGGCAAGAACATCATCATGGTCACCGGCGAGATCACCACCAAGGCCGACCTTGACTTCGACGCCATCACCCGCAAGACCCTGCTGGAGATCGGTTATACCGACGTCAAGTACGGCATCGATGGCAACTCCTGCGGCGTGATACGCAACGCCAGCCAGCAGTCGCCCGACATCAACGCCGGCGTCAGCACGGCTCTCGAAGCCCGAAACAACGGCGCCGCTGCGGACGCCCGCCGGGCCACCGGCGCTGGAGACCAGGGCATGATGGTGGGCTTTGCCTGCAACGAGACCGATGGCCTCATGCCGCTGACCGTTGACCTGTCCCACCGTTTGGTCGAGCGTCTCGCCGCGGTGCGCAAGGACGGCACGCTGCCCTACCTCGGCCCCGATGGCAAATCGCAGGTCACCGTCGAATACCGGTATGGCAAGCCTCATCGCGTCGACGCAGTGGTCATCAGCAGCCAGCACGACGACACCGACGACCGCGAAGCGTTCACCGCGAAGATTCGGGCCGACGTCATTGAGCATGTAATCAAGCCCATCGTGCCGGCGAACCTGCTGGACGCCGACACCAAGTACTACGTCAACCCCAGCGGGTGGTTCGTAGTCGGCGGACCCCAGGGAGACACCGGCCTGACCGGCCGCAAGATCCTGGTTGACACCTACGGCGGAATCGCCCGCCACGGTGGCGGCGCATTCTCCGGCAAGGACCCGACGAAGGTTGACCGTTCCGGAGCCTACGCCGCCCGCTACGTTGCCAAGAACATCGTGGCCGCCGGCCTGGCCGACCGCTGCGAAGTGATCGTGTCCTACGCCATTGGCGTCGCTGACCCGATCTCGGTTGCGGTTGAGACCTTTGACACCAACCATATCGAAAACGACACGATCGAATCGCTGGTGAGCGAGCACTTCGACCTGCGCCCGGGCGCGATCATCGAAGACCTGCAGCTTCGCCGGCCCATCTATCGCGATACGGCCGCCTACGGACACTTCGGCCGCACCGATATCGATTTGCCCTGGGAGCGCACCGACAAGGCCGACCTGCTCAAGCAGGCCGCCGGCGCGTTGGCCGGAACCGCGGACAACTAAACCCTAACCGATCCGGCTCTCCCTCATGTGCGCCCTTCGCCCCTGGCGAGGGGCGCATCCATATTGCACCGGCTTCCACCGGGAAAAGAATCAATGAACCCGATAGCCCTGACCCAACGCTTCGTCGCCTGGGTGATCGACCGCATGGCATTCGTGGCGGTCGCGTCAGTCGCGCTCGTTTTTGTACACCAACTCGACAGGTTTTTCGGTTTCAGCAGTTCGGAATCGGTGAGTTTCAACGCCTACGACCTGCTGGGGTTCGAGGCCCCGGTGTCCGTGTTGGTCACCTATGCGGTGTGGATGCTGATTCTGTTCAAGATTGGACCGCCGGGCCGCATCCTGACGCGTACCGACGTCCGGCGCCACCGGGGCGGGAACGCCGGCTCCGTGCGGAAAACAGTCCGCGCCGTGATCAAAATAGTTCTGCACCTGACCATCATCGGATTGGTCATCGACGCAGTTTTCATCATCAGGGACCGGGCCGAACGCCGTTCCATTCCCGACATCCTGGCCGGCACCGTGATCACCGGACGGCGCTAGCGGCGGCGCACATCGGGCCGAAACCGGACCGGGATTTTTCCAAATCCATCCCGGGGGCTTCGGGCATCAATTGTGGGCGAACACCGCAACCGCGAGTTCCCGGTTGCCTCACAATTGGCGTGCAGCGGCGCTACAATGCGCGCCTTCTCCGGAGCCATGACGGGCATATGCTAGAATGAGCCATGTCCAATCCCATCAAATTTGGCACGGACGGATGGCGTGGGATAATCGCCGACGATTTCACCTTCGCCAACGTGGCCCGGTGTTCACAGGGTTTGGCCGACTACCTCAGAGTAAACGGTACGGCTTCCCGGGGTCTTGTAGTCGGGTACGATACCCGCTTCGCCTCACGCGAGTTTGCAGAGACCGTGGCCTCTGTAATCGCGGGCAATGACATTGGTGTCTGCCTCTGCCAGTATCCCACGCCCACTCCGGTGATCAGTCACGAGGTTGTGAAGCGGTCCGCTGGCGGCGGCGTTGTCATCACCTCCAGCCACAATCCGGCGGCCTGGAGCGGGTTCAAGTTCAAATCGCCCGAGGGCGGCAGCGCGAGCCAGAGCGCGACCGACTCCCTGGAACTGTTCATCGATTCCGCAGGGACGCCCAAAACATTGCCGATTGCAGACGGCATCGCGGCAGGGCTGATCACATTGGTTGATCCCAACCAATCCTACAACGAGTCAATCGGCCGCCTGGTTGATCTGGACGTCATTCGAGGCGCCGGTATGCGTGTTGTCGTGGACGCCATGCACGGCGCCGGCGCGGGCTACATTCCACGCCTCCTGCAGGGAGGAGCCACGTCGGTTACGGAACTGCGGGCCGAACCCAACCCTGCCTTCCCCGGCATGGCCCAACCCGAGCCCATCGAACACAACCTGGCGCAGTTGTGCCAGCGTGTCCCGGCCGACGATTACTCAGTCGGCCTTGCGTTGGACGGCGACGCGGACCGCATCGGCCTGGTGGACGAGAACGGCCGCTTCGTCAGCACGCTGGAAGTGTTCTCGCTGTTGGCCCATTACCTGCTGGAACGAGGTGATCGTGGCCCGCTGGTCAAGGGGGTCACCGCGTCGCTGATGCTGAACAAACTGGCCGACCAATACGGCGTGCCCATCGTCGAATTGCCCGTGGGATTCAAAAATATAGGCCCGAGGTTCGTCGCCGATGACGCGTTGCTGGGCGGCGAAGAAAGCGGCGGCTACGCATTCCGCGGCCACATCCCGGAGCGGGACGGCATCCTGAGCGGTCTGTACCTGCTGGAATACATGGCGAAGAGCGGCCAGGCCGCGTCCGGAATGGTCACCAACCTGTTCGAAACCGTGGGGGAACACCGTTATCGGCGGCGAGACGTTGCCTTCGACCCGAACGAGCGCGCCGCGATCATGGACCGCCTGGCCAACAAGAGCCTGGATGAACTCGTCGGCATGCCGATAACAAACGTGGATGAAATAGACGGCAAGCGATGGATCCTGGAGCGCGGTTGGGTCGCCGCTCGTTTTTCCGGCACCGAGCCACTCCTGAGAATCTACTGCGAAGCAGACTCCGTCAAAACCGTTATGCAACTATTGGACGCTACGCAATCTCATCTGGAGGTGACCGAAACACGCTGATAAACCAAACCAGATGCTATTAGGAGGCTAGATTATCCGATTAGCGGGACCAGGACGACGATTGGGGGGTTATTTCATGGAAGCCCTGTTGGCTGTGTTGACCTTGGGAATCGGATATCTGATCTGGACGGTGATAGTCATGTCACGTGGGCAGACCCCGGGCAAACAGTTGCTGGGCATGAGGGTGATCCGCCTTGATGGCACAACCGCCAGTTGGGGATTGATGTTCGGACGTGGGTGCTGCAAGTTCCTCGTAAGCTGCATCCCGTTTGGCTCTGTAATCAGCTTCTTCATCATGCTGGGGGACGCCGACAACCGCTCCATACACGACAAGATGGTGAACACCATGGTTGTTCTCAACGAATAGCGATCTGGCATCGTTCAGCAATCGGCATCCGGCGCATCTGAGATGCGTGTTAGAAAACCCCGGAACAATGGAGGGCAACAAGCCGACGACTGTCGGCGAACCTCGAGCATTGCAGTTAACGATCGGCCACATTAGGTGTTATAACGGGTGCGAGTCAATTGCGTGTCTGCCTGTGTTCGCCATCCATAGAACCGTTACAGCGGGCCCGACGTATTCGAATCATAGGTCTAGTGATGGAACCAGCAACGCCGCTGCGCCGGCTTTTCGCTTCCCTGTTGGATGCCGTGCTATTCTTTGCAACCCTGTTTATTGGTTATGTCATCTGGTGGCTGATTGTGCTTGGCAGAGGCCAAACTCCGGGCAAGCAATTGCTGGGCATCCGGGTTACCAGGCGAGACGGGAACCCGACAGGTTGGCTGTTAACTTTCGTGCGTGAAATCGTGAAAACGGTGGCCCACAGCTTCCTGTTGGGCTATCTTGCGGACGCTATTTTGCTCCTGATGGACGACGCGGAGCATCGATCACTGTCCGACCGCGTGGCAAACACCGTAGTGGTGCGAGCTAACCCCGTAATGCAGATCGGCAACCAGGAATAAACCCATAACTTCACGACTTCGGCGAGTGATATCCCGCCGATGTTCAGGCAGGTGCCCCATGGCAGTTCCAGTAGAAAATGTTGAACGGCAGCCTTCCATCATGGACCGGTTGATGGCCCGGCGTTCCCTTCTGATAGCGGTAGGCATCGCCGTGGTCGCGTATGCGATTGCCCTGGTGGGCGCGCTGTTTGCCCGCAACGCCACCGGGATCGACGGCGTGAACCGATTCGTTGAACTGCTATCAGGATCGTCGGGCGCGAGCATCAGCAACGTGGGGCTCAAATTGGGGTTTGCCTACGCGGTGGGCGCGGCGTCAGCGGTCAATCCGTGCGGGTTCGCCATGCTGCCGGCCTATCTGGGTCTGTACGTCAGCGGCGGCAACCAGGACGAGGAACGGCGCAACGTGTTCCGCCTGGTGGCCAGGGCAATCATGGTCGGCCTGTCAGTGTCGGTGGGTTTCATCGCCCTGTTTGGCGCCGTGGGCCTCGTCCTGGGGTTCGGATCCCAGGCCGTTGTGGTCGCCGCCTTGCCATACATCGGGTTGGCGGTGGGAATACTCCTCGTTGGCGCCGGCGCCTACATGGCCGGCGGCGGCAAGATCTACACCAGCCTGGCGCAAAGGGCCGCATCGCGCATTGGCGACCCCGGGCAATCGAACGTACCGGGTTACGTGCTGTTCGGAGTCAGCTACGGTTTGGCTTCTTTGAGTTGCACCCTGCCCCTGTTCCTGGCGGTTCTTGGGGTGGGCGCGGGCCTGTCGTCAAGTTTCCTGGAAACGCTGGGCCAGTTCGTGCTCTACGCAGCGGGCATGGGCAGCGTGATCATGGTTCTCACCCTGGGGATGGCGGTGGCGCGCACGGTGTTGATCCGCTGGATGCGCCAGGCGCTGCCATACGTGGGCGTGGTCGGAGCGTGGTTGATGGTGGTAGCCGGGACATACATCGTTTTCTACTGGCTGACCCTGGGCGAGCTGCTCTAAACCAAAAAAGGGCGACGCAAATGCGTCGCCCCTGGCCGGCAACCGTTCTGGGCCGGTTTAGCGCTTGGTGTACTGCGGAGCGCGCCGGGCACGCTTCAGGCCGTACTTCTTGCTTTCCTTGACCCGCGCATCGCGAGTGATAAAGCCGGCTCGCCTTAGACCGGGCTTCAGGTTGGCGTCAGAAACCACCAAGGCGCGGGCGATGCCATGCCGGATCGCCTCGGCCTGCGCATTCACGCCTCCGCCCTTCACCTGGGCCTGGACCCGGAACCTGCCGGTGGTTCCGGAAACAACGAACGCCTCTCGGATGGTCGACTGCCATGGAAGCCAGTTGAAGTATTCTTCCATGGGCTTGTCGTTGACGATGATCGCCGTGCCATCGTCCGGGTACAGACGCACTTTTGCGATAGCTGACTTGCGCCGGCCCGTACCGTAGAAATACTGTTGCGTTTCACCTTGCAACGTCATCAATTACCTGCCTGTCTGTCGATTGCGTTCGTGTTGGTATGGAGGGCTATTGGTCCGTTCCGACCTGGGCGGAGTGAGGATGCTGGTCGCCGGCGTAAACGCGCAACCGGCGCATCATCTGCCGGCCCTGCTTGTTGGATGGGACCATGCCTTTCACGGCAAGGTACACCACGCGCTCCGGCCGTTGTTCCATCATGTCGCGCATCAGGAACGACTTCAGGTTCCCTACGTAGCCGCTGTGTCGATAGTACATCTTCTGCATGAGCTTACGGCCGGTGACGCGCACCTTGTCCGCGTTTATCACCACCACATGGCTCCCGGTGATCACGTGCGGCGTGTACGTCGGCTGATCCTTGCCCTGCAGCGCAATGGCAACCTGCCTGGCCAATCGTCCCAGGCTGATGCCGGTCGCGTCGATCACGCGCCATTGGTCCGGCACGTCGCCGGATTTGGCAAAGTAAGTGCTAGTCCGTTTCATGTTTGTCGGCAACCTTCAAAAAGTGTTCGTTCTCGGAGTAGTGGACGTTTCGCAGGCAAAGTCCTCGGGCTGGCAGTGTCGGGGCCGGTTGCATTCCACCGGTGCGGCCTGCCAATGCTTCGGCCATCGCGTGGATGGGACGTTTGCCTTTGCCTATTTCCAGCAGGATTGAGTTCACTCTCCTGATTTGGTGTCTCAGAAATCCGTTTGCAATACAGTCGATTACGACGATGTCGCCATCCGCAGGTTGTTTCGTCACTTCCCATTTGATCACCCGCCTGACCGCGCTTCGATCTTCCGGATGCCCGGTGGCCACCGCGCGAAAATCTCTGTGCCCGATCAAACTGGACGCTGCCTGTCGCATTCTTGAAATGTCAACGTGGCCCGTTTCCAGATGATGCGTGCGCCTGAGGAGCGGCGCCAGCACGGCGCGGTTGAGTACGCTGTAACGGTACTCTCTCCAGATTGCGCTTCGACGGGAATGAAATGTTGTGGCAACCTCCTCGATTTTCAGGACACGTATGGAATCGGGCAGATGGTGGTTCAACGCTGATCGTATTACCTGCGGGGGCAATCGGCTGGACGTCAGGAAATCTACGACCTGACCATCGGCGTGGGCCCCGGAATCGGTGCGGCTCGCGCCCCTGATCCTGGTAATGGCTCCGGTCAGGTTCGCGATGGCGGTTTCCAACTCTCCCTGTATCGTGGGAGCGTTGGCCTGGGCCTGAAAGCCGGCATAACCCGTACCTTCATACGCCACCACCATGGCGATCCGCCGGTCAGTTTCCGGCGCAGGCTTTTCCGATATCATGGTTGGTTGATTCTATGGCAACGCCTCAGCGGTAAAACCAGCGGCTCCGAAGTGCCGCTATCTGATTGTTCCGCCTGTCCGTCCGAAAAACTAGACCAATTCGATGACCGCCATATAGGCGCCATCTCCCTGGCGCGGGCCCAATTTGACTATGCGAGTGTAACCACCGGGCCGCTCGGCATACCTGGGACCCAGCTCGTCGAACACCTTGGACACTGCCCTCTTGTTGGGAACCTGCTTCAAAGCGATGCGACGATTGTGAACCGTCCCCTTCTTGCCGTGCGTGATGAGCTTTTCCGCCATCACGCGGGTTTCCTTCGCTTTGGCCAGGGTGGTGGTGATTCTTTCGTGCTGAATAAGGTCAACCGTCAATCCGCGCAGAAGCGCTTTGCGTTGGTCCTTATACCGGCTGAGTTTGCGGCCGGTAACGCGATGGGATGGCATCCTTACTCTCCGTCATCGTCGAAATCGAGGTCGTCGTCATCGGGTTCAAAAACCAGCGAGGCACCCGAGAAACTCCCGATTTCGTCTGAATAGTCCTGGTTCATGGCGGCATCGCCACCACTGGCGCTGACACCGAGTTCCAGCAGTTTCCCCTGCAACTCTTCCAGCGATTTCTGCCCGAAATTGCGGATGTTCAGCAAGTCGTCGGTGCTCAGTTCAAGAACCTGACCCACGCGGTCCAGTTTGGCGCGCTTGAGGCAATTCAGCGTCCTGGACGACAGGTCCAGTCGCTCAATAGCCATCAGGTACACTTCCGAGGCCACCGACAGGTTGCCGCTTTCCAGGGCGGCTTCCCCGGGCCGGCTAAGCTGGTTGAACATGAAGAAGTGCTGGACCAGATTGTCGGAGGCTTCTTGAATCGCCGCCAGAGGCGATACCGCTCCATCGGTCCAGACCTGGAGGATCAACCTTTCCCAGTCGGTTTGCTGACCCACCATCATCCGTTCCACGGAGTACTCAACCTTTCGAACCGGGTTGTAGATGGCGTCAACCGGCAGGACACCAACCGGCAAACCCGACATACTGTCGCCCTGCGCAACCTGCTGATACCCCTTGCCCGGTTCGACGTTGAATTCTATGGACAGCGAAACATCAGGGCTGTCGAGGGTGGCCAGGTGGAGTTCCGGGTTGACGATCTGGAACTCGCTGGCGGTGGAAATATCGCCGGCGCAGACCCTGCCCTCGCCCGTTACGTCAAGCCGCATTTTGCCGGGACGCTTCGACAGCGCCTGTATCCGAATTCGTTTCACGCTAAGCAAGAGGTCCATGACCTCTTCCTTAACCCCAGGAATCACAGTGTACTCGTGCGGCACATTTTCAATTTTGACCCAGGTGACCGCCGTGCCCTGGATGGAGCTAAGCAACAGCCGACGCAACGGGTTGCCCACTGTGGTGGCAAACCCGCGCTCCAGCGGCTCCAGCGCAACGCAGGCGTAGGTGTCGTTGCTTTCAATAATCCTGATTGACGGAGTGGGCACTTCGGGTTCGGTTTCCCGCAATGGCGGGAGCAACTGCGTGTTCAGCATTCAGTGGCTACCTCGAATAGAACTCAACTATGAGACGGGAATTGATCGTATCAGGCAGCTCGTTGTCCGGCGGCATCGTCACCACCTCGCCTTCCATCTTGGTGAGGTCGAGGGTCAACCAGGTCGGCAGGGTTCGCCTGGGCAGGCCGTCGGTCCGGTCGGCGAAAAATTCACGCCGCTTCGAACTTTCCGTCCATGAGATGGTCTGTCCAGGCTTGACCAGGAACGACGGAATGTCGGTTTTCCGGCCATTGACCGCAAAATGGCCATGCTGCACCATCTGCCGAGCCTGTTTGCGCGAATCGGCAAACCCGAAATGGTAAATGACGTTATCCAATCGGCGCTCCAACGTGCGGAGCAGGTTGTTGCCGGAAATGCCGGGCGTTTTGAAAGCGTCGGTCATGTACTTCCGGAATTGGCTTTCCATCACGCCGTACATCTGTCGGGCCTTCTGTTTCTCCCGCAGGTGGACGCCATACTCGGATACGCGACGGCGGCGGTTGCCCCCGCCTCCGGGCGGAATATGCCGACGTTCGATGGCACACCGCGGCGAGAAGCAGCGGTCTCCTTTGAGAAACAGCTTTTCGCCGGCGCGGCGGCACAGGCGACAGGAAGGTCCGGTATATCTGCCCATTAGTTCCTTTCCGTACTTGCAGTTGTGATCGTAAGCGGTGGGCCGGCTGGCCCTTGCATGTCAATTGGTCGTGATGGCCGTTTTTAAACGCGCCGGCGCTTGGGAGGGCGCACGCCGTTGTGCGGTATGGGAGTCACGTCCCGGATACTGGTTACGTGCAGTCCGGCCCCCTGGAGCGCGCGGATTGCGGGTTCGCGTCCCGACCCGGGCCCCTTGATGTACACGTCTATGTTCCGCATGCCCATGTCCACGCCACGACGGGCGGCCTGTTCGGCCGCGCGCTGCGCCGCAAAAGCCGTCCCCTTGCGAGAACCGCGGAACCCGACCGTTCCGGAGCTGGTGGAAACCACGACGTTTCCGTCGGGGTCGGTCAGACTCACCAGCGTGTTGTTGAACGTTGAATAAATGTAAGCGCGGCCTTGCGGAATCGAGCGGCGCTCGCGGCGGCGGGTTCGCGGACGGGGCATGTGATTTAACCTCGTGGATGGGCTGTGATCGATTACGCGCGGTGCGGACAGTTCCGCAATCGTCGCTACTTCTTGCCACCGGTACGGCGTCCGCGACCGGCGACCGTGCGGCGCGCGCCCTTTCGGGAGCGGGCATTGGTGCGGGTCCGCTGGCCGTGAACCGGCAGGTTGCGCCGATGCCTCAGGCCACGGTAGCTGCCGATGTCGATCAAGCGCCGGATGTTCTCGTTGTGTTCGCGGCGCAGGTCACCCTCGGTGATGTAGTCCTGGTCCACGATCACTCGGATTCGGTCCAACTGGTCCTCCGACAACTCGCTCATGCGCGGTGGCATGTCGGTGTCGAGGTTGGCCTTGCCGACAATTTCAATGGCCTTGGTGGGGCCAATCCCATAGATACTGCGCAGCGCGATGTGAGCGCGCTTGCGGTCGGGAACGTCTACTCCGGCGATACGGACCATGATTCGACTCCTGGTGGTTTCAGCGCTCCGGTCGGGCCGGAGTGCGGGATATCAAACAAATCTACGCGGTGTGTGCTAGCCCTGTCGCTGCGCGTGCTTGCTGTTTACGCAGATGATCCGCACGCGACCCTTGCGCCGGATCACCCGGCAACGGTCACAACGGGGCTTGACTGATGCGGATACCTTCATGGATACACCCCTGCTGGTTCTACTTGAAGCGATAGGTGATCCGACCTCGGGTCAGATCGTAGGGAGACAACTCAACCAGCACCCGATCGCCGGGCAGAACCCGGATGAAGTGCATACGAATCTTGCCGGAAATGTGAGCCAGCACCTGGTGGTCGTTGGGCAGTTCCACCCGGAACATTCCGTTGGGTAGAGCCTCGGTCACCTGGGCTTCAACTTCTATCGCTTCTTTTTTAGCCATAAATCGCCTACTTTTGCGCCGGCGGGCCGAAGACCGCGCCGGCGGATGTTTGAATCAATCGTGTACGGTGAGAATTTTTGGACCGTCTTCAGTGATCGCCAACGTGTGTTCGAAGTGCGCTGACAATGACCCGTCTGCGGTTATCACGGTCCAGTCGTCATCCAGAATCTTCGTTTCCTCACCGCCCATGTTGAGCATGGGTTCGATGCAGATGCACATTCCGGGACGCAGAAGGATGCCTTTGCCCGGCTCCCCGTAGTTGGGCACCTGCGGATCCTCATGCAGGAACCTGCCGATGCCGTGGCCCACAAACTGGCGAACCACCCCGTAACCCCGCTCCAGGGCATAGCTCTCAACGGCCGCGCCGATATCGCCGATGCGATTGCCCGGCTGGGCCGCAGCGATGCCAGCGTACAGGCTGGCGTTCGTGTCGTCCATCAGCTTCTGCGTCGGCTCTTCGATTTCACCGACGGCCACCGAAATCGCAGCGTCGCCGATGAAACCATCGATGGTTGCGCCGACATCCATCTTGATGATGTCGCCTTCTTTCAAAACCCTCTTGCCGGGGATCCCGTGGACGATCTCCTCGTTGACGGAGGCGCAGATGGTTCCCGGGAACCCCTGGTATCCGAGGAAGGCGGGAACTGCGCCCTGGCTCCGGATGTTTTTCTCCGCGATCCGGTTTAGCTCACCTGTGGTGATCCCAGGCACTACCGATCGCTTTAGCAGGCTCAGGGTGGAGCCAACTATCGCGCCGGCACGGCCCATCGCTTCCAGTTCCCGGCGCGATTTGATCGTGATCCCGCCAGTGTAAGCCGAGGGAGAGTTTGAAGCTGTCTTGCGTTTAGTCTGATTTGCCACCATTCTAATTATACCCCCACAGTCAAGCCCAGCGACGACAATACTGCCCGATTCACCGTTTCGACGTCGTTTTCGCCGTCAATATCCGACAGCAACCCGCGGTTCCGGTAGTATTCCAGAACGGGCGCCGTCTCCTGGTGATACACGACCAGACGATTTCCGACCGCCTCCGGCGTATCGTCGTCACGCTGGTAGATGTCCCCTCCGTCCACACAATCGTCGCATCGTGTCGGCGCTGCGCCGGTTTCTACGTCCCGCGCAAACGGTTTTTGACACCTGCGACAGATGAAACGATTGCTCAATCGGCGGATCAGTTCGTCGTCCAGCACACTGATGTGCAGGACTCTGTCGATTCCGCCACCTTGCTCGGTCAGCGCCGCATCAAGCGCTTCAGCCTGATTGGTATTTCGAGGGAATCCGTCAAGCATGAAACCCTGACTGTTCGGCATCCGTTCAATGCGGTCCAGCACCATCCCGATCGTAACCTCGTCGGGTACCAACGCGCCGCGGTTCATGTAGCCTCGCGCCAGTTCTCCCAACTCGGTCCCATTGGACAGGTGATGCCGGAACAGGTCGCCGGAACTCACGTGCTCGATTCCCAGCCGATCCTTGAGCAACTGCGCCTGCGTGCCCTTGCCGGCTCCCGGTGGGCCGAAAAGGACTATTCTCAGACCCCTTGCATCAGTAATTGTCGTCATCGCAGGAACCCTTCGTAATTCCGCATCATCAACTGCGCTTCAATCTGCCGCAGCGTATCCAGACCCACGCCCACCATGATCAGCAGGCTCGTGCTGCTGAGCGCGATGGCTTCCACGTTCGTGACCAGCGAGGCCAGGTACGGGACTATGGCGATGAACCCCAGGAACAATGCCCCGCCGAGCGTCAAACGAACGATCACCCGGTTCAGGTAATCCTGGGTCGGCCGACCCGGTCTGATTCCAAGCACGAAGCCGCCGTTTCTCTGCAGGCTCTCCGCGATATTTTGCTGTTGGAACACCACCAGGGTATAGAAGAAGGTGAAAGCGACCACCAGGAAGAAGGCCAGCACCCAGTAAATCGGTCCGCTGGGACTCAGCGCGGTCTGCAAATTTCCCGCGGCGTTGCCCACGAACCCGCCGGCGGAACTGAGGTACTGCGCTACCGTGCCAGGCAGAATCACAATGGAGAAGGCGAATATCAGCGGGATCATCCCAGCGGAGTTGATTCGCAGCGGTATGTAGGTCGAGCCCGATTGGCGGTACATCTGACCGCCTCTGAAAATGCTGCGACCGTATTGCACTGGTATTCGCCGGTGCGCCTCATTGAACACCACGATGAGGGCGATGATCAACAGACCAATCAGCGCGAAGAAGAAAATGCCAATGATGTTGTCCCGGTCCAGGAAACCGGTCGCCAACAAACCGGGGAAACCAACGACGATCCCCGCAAAGATGATCAACGATATGCCGTTGCCGATCCCCCGCTCGGTGATCAACTCACCCAACCAGACCAAGAACATCGTTCCCGCGGTCATGGACAGCACGGCGGCTATGGTGGGCAGGAATGCGTCGCCGGCGAAGCCGACGTTGGTCAGCACGTTGGCCTGCTGCAGCAGAACCAACTGCGCAAACGCCTGAGCAATCGCAATGGGGACCGTGCCCCAGTGCGTTATCCGGTTCATGCGTATCCGGCCTGCCTCCCCTTCGCGCGACATGTTCTGCAACGCGGGAATCACCGGCGTCAGCAATTGCATGATGATGGAGGCGGTGATGTACGGAAACACCCCCAGCGCCACGATGCTCATGCGCCGCAGAGCGCCACCAGAGAAAAGGTCCAGGAACCCCAGCAGTTCGTTGTTGCTGAAAAGGTTCTCCAGCGCCCCGGCGTCAAGGCCAGGAATCGGGATATGAGCTACCAAACGGTAGAGCGCCAGCATCCCCAGGGTAAACAGGATCTTCGCCCGTAGGTCCGGGACGCTGAATGCGTCTATCGCCGCTTGAATCAGTCGCGGAAAGCGGCCACCGCCCTGCACCTCAGATTGGATCATGGTTTTCGGATCTTATGCGTACCCATTCAGTGTATCGGGTTAGATTTCTTCTATCGTTCCGCCGGCCGCTTCTATCTTTGCCCTGGCGGCGGCGGTGAACCGGTGGGCGACGATGGTAAGCGGGCGCGTCAGTTCGCCGTCGCTGACCACCTTTACCGGCAACTGCGTCCGCCGGACGATACCAAGCCCGTGCAGCAGTTCCGGAGTGATGCGGCTGCCGGCTTCGAACCGTTCGTCCAGGGTGGCCAGATCCACCAGCGAATAGTAGGTCTTGTAACGGTTGTTGAACCCCCGCTTCATGGGCAGACCCTTGATCAAAGGGAGTTGCCCACCTTCAAACCCGGGGCGCACTCCTTTCCCGGAACGGGACTTTTGGCCTTTCAAGCCACGGCCGGCATAGCTGCCGCCGCCGGCTGCGTCGCCACGGCCTACGCGCTTGCGCTTGCGGCGGGCGCCTTTGGGCGACCCGACTTCATGCTCCATCATGGTTTTCAGCTTGCTCCATTGCGGATATGGTCAATCGACCACGGCCGTTCTATACGTCATCCAGCGGGTTCTACCACGATCAGGTGCTGAACTTTCTGTACCATCCCCATGATGGTTGGACTATCCTCATGCACCACGGAGTGGTTGAGTTTTTTGAGGCCCAGCGATTGGACTATCCGGCGTTGGTACGCTGGCCGTCCAATGCAGCTTTTCTTCCAGGTGATTTTGATCTGCGCCATGTCATCCATTCTCGGCAGTCGGCCCAATCCCCGGCATACCGGGTTCCGGCGTGGCTGCTTTTCATTCAGTGGCTTCGGATTCCGTGGTTTCGCCGGCCCCACTCTCGGTAATTTCAGGCGGGGACGTATCCGCAACCTCGGCGGCAGGAGCGGTCGCCGCGTCCGCCGGTTCCTCGGCCGCGCCGGCCGCGGCGGGGTCAGCGACCGCCGACTCGGCCGGAGTTTCAGGCGCATCGGCAACGGCAGGGGTGGCGATATCGCCGGACGCCGCGGCTTCAGAGGCCCCGTTTTCCGATGGCGCGTTGAGCCCGAGCCGGGCTGCCCGCGTGGTTTCAGGATCGCGCAGGAGGCTCAGGGCCTCCATGGTGGCCTGTACGATGTTGATGGGGTTTCGGGAACCCAGCGACTTGCCAACCACGTCCTGCACGCCGCCCAATTCCAGCATCGCCCGCATCGCGCCGGCGGCGATAATGCCGGTACCCAACGGAGCCGGTTTGATTATCACGATAGACGCGCCCTTGCGGACCGATATTTCGTGAGGGATCGTGCTTCCCTTGATGGGAATGGTGATCGTGCTGCGCCTGGCCACCGCCGTGCCCTTGCGCACCGCGTCCGGGATCGCCAAAGCCTTGCCCATGCCAACGCCCACGCGGCCCTGGCCGTCTCCGACCACAACCAGCGCGTTGAACCTCAGGCGGCGACCTCCCTTAACAACCTTGGCAATGCGGCGAGTATGCACCACTCGTTCGCTGAAACCGCCGCTGTCGTCCTCACGCCTCTGTTCCCGGTCGCGCCCGCGACCGCCCCGGCCCCCGCGACGGTCTCCACCGCCTCGTTCGCCTCTTTCACCTCTGCGCGATGCTTGGGATACCATCAGAATTTAAGCCCTCCTTCCCGGGCCGCATCCGCCAACGCTTTCACGCGCCCATGGAATCGGTAACCTCCACGGTCGAACACTACGGCGGTAACTCCCGCCGCAATTGCCCTTTCAGCAACCAACTTCCCCACGGCCTCCGATGCGGTGGTCTTGGGTGTTGCGTCATTGGCCCCCAGTTCACTGCTGGACGCATGGGCCAGCGTATGACCCTGGGCGTCGTCGATAACCTGGGCGTATATCCCTTTCAGGCTGCGGAAAACGCACAGTCGGGGACGCTCAGGCGTCCCGTTCACCTTGTTTCTTACTCGGCGGTGCCGAACCACCCGAAGTTTTCGGGCATCCTTGTCGCGTGGCATTGCTGTTTGCTCTCAGTTCAGTGTTTCGTCGAAATCGGCTACACGGCGCGGCGCGCTGCTGCCTTGCCCGGCTTGAGCCGGAGAACTTCGTTAGAGTACCGGATTCCCTTTTCCTTGTAGGCATTGGGCGGACGCACCCGGCGGACCTTGGCCGCCAACTGCCCCACCTTTTGCTTGTCAACGCCTCTCACATGGACGCGGTTGTTCCCTTCCACTTCCATCGTCAGGCCTTCCTCGGGGAACACATCAACGGTGTGGCTGTAACCCACGCTGAGTGTTATGCCTTCTCCGTTCTGCTGCACCCGGTAGCCCACTCCCATCAATTCCAACGATCGGCTGTAACCTTCAGTCACTCCCACCACCGCGTTGGCTATCAGCGAACGGGTCAGGCCGTGCAGCGAATGATGGAATTTGCGGTCCGTCAAACGCTCAACAACCACCTGATCGCTTTCAACTTTTACAACCACTTCGGGGTGGTATTTTTGTGTCACCGTGCCCCTGGGGCCCACCACCGTCACGCTTCCATAATCCACTTCAACGGAAACGCCGGAGGGCAGGGGGATGGGTAGCCGTCCCACACGGGACAGCGGGCGCTCGGTGGGAGGAATTCGTTCCGCCACACCCGTGCTGATCATCGTATCGTTACCAGACATAGCAGACCAATTCTCCTCCGATGCCCTTGCGCCAGGCTTCGTAACCGGTCATCAACCCTTGTGACGTAGACACTATCGCGACGCCCAGTCCGCCGTACACCCGTGGGATCTCGTTCCGGCCCACGTGTACGCGGAGGCCGGGCTTGCTCACGCGCTTCAACCCGCGGATCGCGTTCGTATCATCATCGTGGTACGTGAGGTGCAGGCGCATGGTCGGGAACTTCTGGTTTCGGGCCATGTCCCAATCCCGTATGTAGCCCTGCTGCTTCAGGATGTCAGCAATCGCCACTTTCATCTTGGATTGCGGCACAATCACCGACTGGTGGCGGGCATGAATGGCGTTGCGGATACGCGTCAGCATATCTGCAACCGGGTCATTAATCGGCATCGCGGTCTAGCTCCAACAATACGTCTGCAAGTTAATTCGGGTGATGGATGGTCTTTAATGCCATCATCACAGGAGGTGATTTCGATCCGTCACAAACTGGCTTTGCGAACGCCGGGCAACAATCCGTCCAGAGCCATTTCCCGGAACGAAATCCTCGAAAGACCGAAATACCGAATGTAACCGCGCGGCCGGCCGGTCGCACCGTCCCGGTTGCGGATCCGGTTCGGGTTGGCGTCCGGCGGCAGCAACGCGAGCTTCTGCCGGGCTTCGAACCGATCGCGCAGCGGCTTCGACAAGTCGCGGGCTTCCGCCAATAGCGCAGCCCTTTGTTCCGCGTACTTGGTGACAGTGCGCCTCCGCCTATCATTCTTGACGATGGATGATTTCTTTGCCAAAACTACGTTCTCCAGTGGGTTGGTTAGCTGCGGTCGTTGCCCGGTTATTGCCTGATGAAAGGCATCCCGAAATGTTCCAGGAGTCTCGTCGCCTCGGTGTCAGTTTGGGCCGAGGTTGTGATTGTCACCTGCAGTCCACGCAGCCGGTCAATGCTGTTGTAGTCGATCTCCGGGAATACGATCTGTTCCCGCAGGCCCAGCGAAAAGTTGCCACGACCGTCAAATCCGCGACGCGAGATTCCCCTGAAGTCGCGGATGCGGGGCAACGCCGTGATGATCAGCCTTTCCAAAAAGTAATACATGCGGTCGCCCCGGAGCGTCACCGCAGTACCGATCGGGTTGCCCTCGCGCACTTTGAAACCGGCGATGGAACGCTTGGCGCGGGTTACGATCGGTTTCTGCCCCGATATGGTCGTCAGATCGCGCAGCGCGCTTTCCATGGCCCGACCATTCGTCAGCGCCTCGCCCAATCCAATGTTCAGGTTGATCTTGTTGACCCTCGGCACCTGCATGGGGCTCGAATAATCAAACTCCGACATCATCGCCGGTACGATCTCTTCCCTGAACCGGATCTTGAAGCTCGGGGGCGGCAACTCAGCCGCCTGCGCTCCATTCTCGCCATCGCTTTCCTGGCGTCGCCGTCGGCCCCCGCCCTGATTACGCTGTTCTTCCGCTGTAGTTTCTTGTTGGTCTGTCGCCATGATCATCACTCGTCCCGGTTGCGGAACTGGGTGCTTGGTTCGGTGTAGTTACTCTGAATCAGCTTCACGTTTGAGATGTGAATCGATGCTTCCTGCTGCACCCGGCCGCCCTGGCGAATACCTGGACGCGGCTTGTAGTGCTTCGTGACAATGTTCACGCCTTCAACGATGATGCGGTCTCGGTCTGTCACCAGCTGCAGGACCAGGCCGGTTTTGCCCTTGTCCTTGCCGGCGATCACCAGCACGTCGTCGCCGCGCCGGATCTTGGTCTTGGCCATCACACCACCTCCGGCGCCAGGGAGACGATGCGCATGAAACCCTTGTCGCGCAGTTCCCGCGCCACCGGCCCGAAGATGCGGGTCCCACGCGGAAGTTGGGCGTCATTAATCAGCACGGCTGCGTTGTCGTCGAATTTAATGTAGGTTCCGTCGGGACGCAGCAGCGGGGCGGCCTGACGCACCACCACTGCCTTCACCACCGAGCCTTTGCGCACGGGAGAGTTGGGCACGGCTTCGCGCACGGTGCAGACGATGATGTCCCCCACCGACGCGTACTTGCGCCGGCTGGAACCCGGAATGTTGATCAGCCGGATGCGCCGCGCGCCGCTATTGTCGGCCACGTGGAGCCTGGTGTAACTCTGAATCATCTAGGTGTCCTCTTCTTCCTCACCGTCGTCGGCGGCGCCGACCGCGGTGTCCTCCGGCTCATCGGCAACTGCCTCAACAACTCCATCGCCTTCCAGTTCAATGGGTCGCACGTCGGCAACTTCACGCCTTGAAAGGATGTCCAGCAACCGCCAGTGCTTGGTGCGAGAGATTGGTCGCGTCTCCTGGATCCTGACCGTATCGCCAATCCGACACTGGCTGTCCGGGTCATGCACGTAAAACCGCGCCACCCGCCGCATCTGCTTCCGATAGATCCGGTGCCTCTGCTTCCAGACCAACTCAACAACAGCGGTCTTGTCCATCCGGGTGCTCACCACGGAGCCCACCCGAACCTTTCGCATCGTTTTGGCCATACTTCGGTTTCCTTTCCAAACGCTTTGTCGGATCGACAGGCGTTCTATTCCATCTCGCGTTCGCGCAGACAGGTCAACATTCTCGCGATGTCCTTCCGTGTCTTGCGTGGTTGGTTTGTATCCGTCAGTTGATTCGTCGCGTCCCTGAACCGGAGGTTCATCAACTCCTGGTACGATTTGTCCAGTTCCTCCCGGATCTGGTCGTCAGTCAGAGCCCGAATCTCGTACATCTTCATCCTGGACTAGCCTCCCGAACCGGAGAGCAGGGAATTGACCCGGTCCCGATACACGATCTTCGTGGGGATGGGAAGCTTGTGGGCCGCGCGCTTCAGGGCTTCTTCCGCCTGGTTCAGCGGCACTCCTCCCACTTCAAACATCACCCGCCCGGGTCTGACCACTGCCACCCAATGATCATTGGCAGCCTTGCCGCCACCCATACGGACTTCAGCGGGCTTCTTGGACACCGGCTTGTCCGGGAAAATTCGGATCCAGGTCCGGCCGCCGCGCTGAAGGTGGCGGGAGATGGCGACACGCGCCGACTCAATCTGCCGAGCGGTGATCCAGTCGGGGCCCATGGCTTTCAGTCCGATTTGACCGAATTCCACGGTGTTTCCGGTGCTCGCAGCGCCACGACGCTTGCCCCTGCCCATCTTGCGGAATTTAGTCCTTTTCGGTTGCAGCATAACTACTGTCTCCCTTGTTTCCGGTTATCCGGTCAGCGCCGGTTGCCGGGTCTTTGGCTATCGCCCGAAACTACCCGGCCAAATCAGGATCGATCTCGGGGTCAGCGTCCTGGCTGGTAACCCTGAACTCAATACTGTCCAGTTCAGCGTCATCCTCAGCCGGTGGCGGCATGATCTGTCCCTTGTAAATCCAGACCTTGATGCCGATGCGACCCATCGCGGTGTGGGCTTCGGCCAGCGCGTAATCAATGTCCGCACGCAGGGTATGCAGGGGCACCTGCCCCATCATCAGCTTCTCCGTGCGAGCGATTTCCGCGCCGGAAATCCGGCCCTTGGTAATAATCTTGATGCCCTCGGCGCCGGCCTGCATCGTGCGCAAGGCCGCCTGCCTCATCGCGCGCCGATAGGCCACCCGCCGCCCCAACTGGTCGGCAATGTTCCGTCCAACCAGGAACGGATCCAGTTCGGGCTGTTCAATCTCGACGATGTTCAGCCGCAACTGGCCGCTGTTCATCGATTCCAGCCGGGAACGCAGACCCTTCACACGGTCGCCGTCCCTTCCGATCAGGATGCCAGGACGCGCCGAGTGAATGTTGATGATCGTTTCCTGCGCGGTGCGGTCAATCTCGATCCTTGCGATACCGGCGTCCGAAAATGCCCGGTACTCGTCATGGATTGTGCGCCGCAAGCCGAGGTCCTGCTGAACCCCGTCGCGGTACTGGCTCACGTTGTTCGCGTACCAGTGCGTTTTCCAGTCCTTGATGATCCCCAGCCTGAACCCCAGGGGGTGGGTTTTGTGGCCCATAGACTAACCCTCCTGTATCTCGTCAACTTCAATGATGATGTGACTCGAACGCCTGGTGACCCGGCCAATCCTGCCCCTGGCCCGCGCCCGAAACCGTTTGAGCGGCCGACCGCGGTCAGCGGAGATCCGCGTGATCCTCAGTTCATTGCGATTCATGAACATATTGTTTTCAGCGTTGGCGGCGGCCGATTCCACCACCTTCCTGACCGAACGCGCCCAGGGGGAGGTCATCAGGCTGAGGTGGTCCACCGCCTCGTTCACCGACATGCCGCGAACTGCGTCCATGATCGGCTTCAGGCGCTTGGGCGACGCGCCCACCTGCTTGGCCATTGCTCGTACCGGAGGCATGCGATCACCTCACCCTGCTGGAGCGCTCGGACCGGGCGACGTGGCCCCGGTAGGTGCGCGTCGGCGCGAACTCGCCCAGCCGGTGCCCGACCATATTCTCGGTAACGAACACTGGCACGTGCCGCCGACCATCGTGAACGCCAAAGTTCAGCCCGACCATTTCAGGCATGATCATCGAATCCCGGGACCAGGTGCGAATCACCGTAGCTTCACCGGACTCGCGTACACGGTTGACCTTTTTCAACAGCTTGGGGTGGACGAAGGGTCCCTTTTTAATTGAGCGTGACATAGCGTATCTTTCAACCTGATTGGCCGTGCAAACGGTGCTTGATGAGAATTCCGCCTACCGGCGCCGGCGTCGTCCGCGGATGATAAAGCGGCTCGACGTCTTCTTCTTGTTGCGAGTCTTGTGCCCAAGGGTGGGTTTGCCCCAGGGCGATTTCGGTCCAGGCATTCCAATCGGTGACCGGCCTTCTCCGCCGCCGTGGGGGTGGTCCACCGGGTTCTTGGCCACGCCACGAACGTGAGGACGCCTACCCAGATGCCTCTTCGCGCCGGCTTTGCCCAGGCTCTCGTTTTTGTGGTCGGGGTTGGAAAGTTGACCCACGCTGGCGCGGCATGCCAGCAGAACCCGCCGCATCTCCCCGGAGGGCAGGCGAATCAAAACGTAATCGCCTTCCCGGGACAGAACCTGCGCTCCAGTTCCCGCGCCGCGAACCAATTGCCCGCCACGACCGGGAGTCAATTCCAAGTTGTGAACAACCGTTCCGGTCGGGATATTTCGCAACGGCAAGGAGTTGCCCGGGCTGATTTCCGCCCCGGGGCCCGATTCGATCTTGTCGCCCACCCGGAGGTTCACCGGCGCCAAGATGTACGCCTTTTCCCCGTCCGCGTAATAAACCAGGGCTATGCGCGTGGTCCGGTTGGGGTCGTATTCGATGGTCTTCACCGTGGCCGGAACGCCGTCTTTAGTGCGCTTGAAATCGATCCGCCGGTACATCCGCTTCGCGCCCCCGCCCCTGTGATAGGACGTGATCTTGCCGCGATTGTTCCTTCCGCCACGCTTCCGCAGCGGTTCAAGCAGGGATTTTTCCGGCCGTTTGGTGGTGATCTCCTCAAACGAGGGGCGCACCGCGTTACGGGTACCGGGCGTTATGGGTCGCAGATTCTTCAGAGGCATGATTAGTTCTCGCTTACATTCTCAATCGACGGGAAAGTAGCCAGCGGTTTGACGCTACAATCCCTCGATCAGATTGATCCTGTCTCCAGACTGCAACGTGACAACAGCCTTTTTCACGTCCGGCCGCTTCTTGAACCGGGGACCGTACCGCTTCCGCTTGCCCCGGTTGACGGTGATGTTGACGGCCACCACTTTCACGCCGAAGTTCTGCTCCACCGCCTGCTTGACCAGCGTTTTGTTGGCCTTCGGCGCAACCTCAAAGGTGTACTGCCCTTCTTCCTGAAGCAGCGTGCTCTTTTCTGTGATGGTGGGCCGCACGAGTACTTCGCTGATGTTCATGACTGGGCCTCCTCGCCATCGGCGGCCGCTGCCGCCGCCCTGCGGGCCCGATGCCGCTGGCTCGTGCAGAGTTCGGCAATCCGACGCAGTCCGTCGGCGGTGATCAGCACGGTTTCCCTTTTCAGCACGTCGTTGGCGTTTACCAGATCAGAGGGCAACGTCCACACCTGCTTCAGGTTGCCGCCGGCGCGCGCCACGTTCTGATCGGCGCTTTCGGACACAACCAAAACGGACCTCGTCAGATTCAGCTTTTCCAACATCTGCTTCATCGACTTGGTCCGCCCGTCCAGGCCATCCAGCGAATCAATGCATACCAGGCGGCCGTTGCGTATCTTGTCGGAAAGGACACATTGGAGCGCTTTGCGCCGCATGGCTCGCGGCAACGCTTTACGGTAATCGCGGGGCTTGGGGCCGAACACGATACCGCCGTGTCGCCACTGCGGAGACCGAATGCTGCCCTGACGCGCGCGCCCGGTGTGCTTTTGGATCCAGGGTTTGCGTCCACCACCCGACACCTCGGCCCGGGTACGCGTGGAATGCGTGCCCTGCCGTTGGTTCAACTGGTAAATCACCATCGCCTGGTGTACCAGTGTCTGGTTCATGGGCACGTCAAAAATGCCATCATCGATGTTGATGGTGTCGATGGCGTCGCCGTTGGCGTTCACTACGGTGAGTTCCATTATGCCTGCGCCTTGCTCTTGCCTGTCTTGCGAATCGTCACCGGGCTGTTCGGGCCGCCCGGGATGCCGCCTTTCACCATCAGCAGATTGCGTTCTGCATCTACGCTCACCACTTCAAGGCCCTTGCTGGTCACCCGGCGGTTGCCCATGTGTCCGGCCATTTTCAGGCCTTTGAACACCTTGCCGGGCGTGGTGCCGCCACCGATGGACCCGGGCGCGCGTTGGCGGTCCGATTGTCCGTGCGTCCGCGGGCCGCCGCCGAAACCGTGGCGTTTCATGGTGCCTGCAAATCCGCGGCCCTTCGACTTGCCGATCACGTCAACGATCTCGCCGGCTTCGAACATATCAACCGAGACCATCTGGCCCACTTCGAAGTCGCCCACATCGTCAGTCTTGACCTCCTGAAGGCGCCGACCAATCTGGCTGCCTTTCAGGTGTCCGGCCTCCGGTTTGTTGGGCCTGCGCACCCGGCCGAAACCCAGCTGCACCGACTCGTAGCCATCTTTTTCAGAGGTACGGATCTGCGTGACCACGCACGGCCCCGCTTCGATTACGGTAACGGGTACCACTTGACCGGCGTCGTTAAACACCTGGGTCATTCCAATTTTCTTGCCGAGAAACGCTTTCAGCATTTTCTTCGCCTGTTCTCTGATCCTGTGGCCGTCAAACGATCGACGGCTTCCTTCGCTAGATGAAACTGCGGCAGTGATTTGTGCCTGCCGCAAACGGAACCATGATTTTACGATGGCGGCAGTATTTATTCAAGCCCGTACCCTCACACTGCCGTCGCTGCCGGAGTCGTTTTCACCCCGGGCGGGCTGCCTAGAGCTTAATGGATATATCCACCCCCGCCGGCATGTTGAGGCGCGTCAGCGCATCAATTGTCTTGCTTGTGGGCTCCATGATGTCCAGCAGGCGTTTGTGAGTGCGGATCTCGAAGTGCTCCCGCGAGTCCTTGTCCACGTGCGGCCCGCGAATTACGCAAAACCGGCGAATTTGAGTTGGGAGCGGCACCGGTCCGGCCACTCGGGCTCCGGTCAGTTCGGCCGTTTCCACAATCTGCGCGCTGGACTGATCCAGCACCTTGTGGTCAAAAGCCTTGAGGATTATCCGCATTTGCTGCCTGGCTACCATGATTCAGTTCTCTGACTCTCCCAATTGACTTTGGTGATTCGCCCGTCTATCCAAGTGTTCGTTTTCCGGATCAAACCCGGGTGATGCTCCGCAAGACGCTCTCCGGAACCGGTTCATAGTGCCGGAATTCCATCGTGTACGATGCCCGACCCCGGGTCAACGAACGCAGCGCCGTTGTATAGGCGAAAGTCTCGCCCAGCGGGATCATCGCGCTAACCGTCTGCAGATCATCCTGACCTTCAATGCTCCGGATCTGGGCGCGTCTTCCGCCGAGGTCGCTCAGCACTTCGCTCAGGTATTCACCGGGCGTTACGATTTCGATCTCAAACATGGGCTCCTGCAGCACCGGGCTCGCCCGTCTGGTGCCGTCTCTCATTGCCATCATCGCGGCGGAACGGAAGGCCATCTCCGATGAGTCCACCGTGTGGAAACTGCCGTCCACCAGGGTGACTTTCATATCAACCAGCGGGAATCCCGCCAGTGGCCCGTTGTCCCAGGCCTGCTTGACGCCGGCCTCGACCGCGGGAATGTATTGGCGCGGAATCACTCCACCGCTGATACCGTCAACGAACAGATTTCCGTCGCCCCTTTCCTGTGGTTCGATTTCCAGCCAAACGTGGCCGAATTGGCCATGGCCGCCGGTTTGCCGCACGAACCTCCCCTCGACCCGGGTGGGTTGGGTGATGGCTTCCCGGTAGGCGACCCTGGGTTGACCCACACGGGCTTCCACGTCGAACTCGCGCCGCATCCGGTCCACCAGCACTTCAAGGTGCAGTTCGCCCATGCCGGATATGATGGTCTGGCCCGTCTCGTCGTTGTACCGGACAAGGAACGTCGGATCTTCCTCGGAAAGTTTCCGCATCGCCTCGCCCAACTTGTCCTGGTCGGCGCGGGTTGCCGGCTCGATTGCGACGGAAACTACCGGTTCCGGGAAATGCGGCGGTTCCAATATCACGGGCTTGTGGTCGCTGCAAATCGAATCGCCGGTGAACGTGTCCTTCAGGCCCACGGCGGCGCAGATGTTGCCGGCGGTGATGACTTCCAGTTCTTCGCGGTGGTTGGCGTGCATCCTGAGCAGTCGCCCCATGCGCTCCCGGTTGCCCCGGGTCACATTTCTCACCGCCGCGCCCGATTCCACCTGACCCGAATAGATCCTGAGGAATACAAGCCTGCCCACGTATGGGTCAACAACCACTTTGAAAGCGAGGGCCGACAGCGGTTCGGAATCCAGCGGTTCGCGCAACTCGATGTCATCGGTGCCGGGCACAACGCCCTCCACCGCCGGAACGTCCAGAGGCGACGGCAAATAGGCGATGATGGCGTCCAGCAGCGGATCAATACCCTTCCCTTTCATCGCGGTTCCGCACAGCACCGGGACCAATTGACGATTGATGGTGGCGTTCCTCAGCGCAGACCGCAGATCATCGGAGCAGATGTCCTCGCCTTCGAGATATTTGATCAACAGGGCTTCGTCCGTTTCGACGATCTTCTCGATCATTTCCTGGCGATAGTCGTTGTAGGTCTGCTCGTATTCGCTGGGTACCGGCATCAATTCCGGTGGTTCCGCAACGTCGTCCCGGCCGTCGGAATACATGATGGCCTGACCCTCGATGAGATCGACCACGCCGCGGAACTCGTCCTCCGCTCCCATGGGAATCTGCACCGCCACCGGGTTCCCTTTCAACCGCCGGCGCACCGATTCGATGGTCCGCTCGTAAGAGGCGCCCACCCGGTCCATCTTGTTGACGAAACAGATGCGCGGGACGTTGTAGGTATCGGCCTGTCGCCAAACGGTTTCAGATTGTGGCTGCACGCCGGCCACGGCATCCAGGACGACAATCCCGCCGTCCAGCACCCGCAGGCTCCGCTCAACCTCCGCGGTAAAGTCCACGTGCCCCGGCGTGTCGATGATGTTGACCTGGTGGTCGCGCCAGTATGCGGTAGTCGCCGCCGCCGTGATGGTGATGCCGCGTTCCTTTTCCTGGGGCATCCAGTCCATCGCCGTGGTGCCCTGGTCCACGCCGCCAACCTTGCGGATACGGCCGGTGAGGTACAGCACCCGCTCGGTGACCGTGGTCTTCCCGGCGTCAATGTGGGCGATGAAACCGATATTTCGGATGTTGCGTGCGGGAGAGTCAACGATGACCATGTTGGGTCCTGTAATACGGGATTTGGTGGGAGTGGGTGGTCTACAAACAGAGACGAGGACGAATTTTCATTCGTCCTCTCGCCGGCGGTCGTATATCAGCGGCGGTAATGTACGAAGGCGCGGTTGGCCTCGGCCATCCGGTGCAGTTCGTCCTTCCGGCGTACTGCGGAACCTTCGCCGCGCGAGGCGTCCATGAACTCATTGGCCAGGGCGCGCGCCATGCGCATACCGCCGCGGGCGCGAGCGCCGCGTATGATCCATCGCATGGCAAGCGCTTCGCTGCGGCTGGTTCGCAGTTCCACCGGCACCTGGTACGTTGCGCCGCCCACGCGACGGGGACGCACTTCCACCAGGGGAGTGGCATTGCGCATCGCGGTGGAAAACACCGTCAGGGGATCCTGATTGGTATCGGTCCTCACCAGTTCCAGGGCGTCATACACCACCCGCTGGGCGGTTGACTTCTTCCCCTTCAACATCACGCGGTTGATGAACTTTGACAGTTCCAGGTTGTTGTACCGGGGGTCGGGCTTGATGACCCGCGGTTCTGCTCGGCGCCTTCGAGACATACGATTATCTTTCCTGAATCAGATTAAGCCACCCCCCGCTTGGGGGGTGATTTGGTGGTTCGCGTTCGGGTGATGCCCTAGTTCCTGCGCGTACCGTACTTGCTGCGGCCGCGGCGGCGTCCATCGACGCCTTCGGTGTCCAGGTTACTGCGCACCACGTGGTACCTGACACCGGGGAGGTCTTTCACACGACCGCCGCGAATCAGCACCACCGAGTGTTCCTGCAGGTTGTGGCCCTCGCCGCCGATGTATGCGGTTACTTCCACCCCATTCGTCAGACGGACGCGACAGATCTTGCGGAGCGCCGAGTTCGGCTTCTTTGGCGTCATGGTGCGCACCTGGATGCACACGCCCCGTCGCTGCGGGCAACCGGGACCCCACCGGGTGCGGTTGCGCAAAGAGTTCTGAACCCAGTGCAGCGCGGGAGCCTTGGTGCCTTTTCGCACGGGTTTGCGTCCCTTACGGACCAGTTGGTTTACAGTAGGCATACGAAACCTTCAAGTTTCAGTTCTTCAGATTCGACACAACGGCCACCAATGTTATCGGCACTCTCCCTGCGTGTCAACCGAACCGCTCTCGCCCAAAATCCAATTTTCCAACTTCCCGCCCACCGGATGCGCCGCGCACTGACTCGTCACCACGGTCACTACGGCTCCATGAACCTGATCATTCAACCCCGCAAATACCGTTGACCGCCTGACCACGTTGTGGCATAATTCGTCAAACATATAATAATTATGGGTTTTTGACATACTAGTTGCCGCGCCACTGGCGTCGGCGTCAGAGGAAGGGTACTTATCATGTGGACCGGCGATGATCTGCAGCGGCTGGTCAAAAGAGAATTGAGCGATTACAAGCTCATAGTTGTTTCTAACCGCCAGCCATACATCTTCAACTATCAACCGGACGGAAGGCTTCTGGGAACCATGCCCCCCGGGGGATTGACGGCAGCTATCGACCCACTGATGCGCGCGTGCGGCGGCACGTGGATCGCGCAGAGCAGCAGCGATGGCGACCGCGCAGCAATGGACGATGAAGGGCGCATCTGGGTGCCCTCCGAAAACCCCGCCTACCGGATGCGTCTCCTCAACCTGACCGAGGAGGAAAACGAGGCCTATTACTACGGTTTTGCCAACGAAGGCTTGTGGCCGCTGTGCCACATCGCCTACACCGAGCCCCTTTTTGACTCGGAACACTACGGCTACTACCAACTGGTCAACCGCCGTTTCGCCGATATGGTTCTGGACGAGATCGACGACAACCCCGCCATCGTCCTCATTCAGGACTACCACCTGGCGTTGCTCCCCAGGTACATCCGCGAAATCAACCAGGACGCGATAATCGGCCAGTTCTGGCACATTCCCTGGCCCAACCCGGACATTTTGCGCATCTGCCCCTGGCAGGACGAAATCCTGGACGGCATGCTGGGCAACGACCTCCTCGGCTTCCACCTCTCCGGAGACTGCCAGAACTTCATCAACTGTGTGGATGCCAATCTGGATGCTCACGTCGACCCCGATTACGGGCTGGTCGATTACCGGGATGAGACCACGCTGGTCCGCCCGTTCCCGATCAGCATCGACTTCGACAGCATAGATTCCGAAGCCCGCACCACCGAGGTCGAGGACGAAATGCTGCGCCTGTCCCGTGAACTGGGGCTCAACAGGGGGCGCATCCTCGGTCTGGGCATTGACCGGCAGGACTACACCAAGGGAATACCTCATCGGCTGCGGGCCGTGGAACGCCTTTTGGAAAAATGGCCCCAGTACCGTGGCCGTCTGGTGTTCCTGCAGGCCGGCGCCACCAGCCGCACCAACATCGATTCATACATGCAACTGACCATCGATATTGAATCGACCGTCAACCGAATCAACCAGCGGTTCGGATACGACGGCTGGCAGCCCATCCTCTATTGGCCCACTTCCCTGCCATCCACGACCTTTTCCGCCCTGCGCCGCCTGGCCCGTTTCTGCGCCGAGAGCAGCCTCCACGACGGAATGAACCTGGTTGCCAAGGAGTACGTGGCATCCCGCGTGGACGAGGACGGCGTCCTCATCCTCAGCGCGTTCGCCGGGGCAGCCCAGGAACTCACCGGTTCGCTCATCATCAACCCCTACGCCACCGAGCAGTTCGCCGACGCCATCCACCAGGCGCTGAACATGAGCGACCTGGAACGTAGGATGCGCATGCGCCAGATGCGCAACACCGTCCAGGAGAACAACATATACAAATGGGCCGGCCGCATCATGATGCACCTGATGCAGGCCAGCACCCCCGATCATTCCCGCTTCACCTCAGCGATGGCGACCACCGCGTGACCGTGCTGCTCCAACGGGTTTTGGAGCAGCCCGCCGTCCTGCTCCTTCTGGATTTTGACGGCACGCTGTCCGAGATAGTCGCCACTCCCGAGGAGGCTGTACCCTACCCGGGCGCCGTTGCCTCGCTGCGCGAAATGGCCCGCAAACCCGGGTACACGGTCGGCATCCTCAGCGGCCGGTCTCTCGCCGACGTCCGCCGTCGGGTGGGTATCAACAACCTGGTGTACGGAGGCAACCACGGACTGGAGATTGCCGGACCGGGCATCGATTATCTGCACCCGGAAGCTCGGTCCCTGATGCCGGCCATTGTCGAGGCCTGCCAACGACTCACCGTCGGGTTGGCCGGGATTCCGGGAGCCTTGGTGGAGGACAAGACCTTTACTCTCACCGCCCACTACCGCCAGACTCCGGAAACCTGCCACGGCAAAGTGTTCGAGGCATTCGACGAAGCGACCGCGCATCTCGTAGCCTCAAATCGATGCCGTGTTACCGTCGCCAAAGCCGCCCTTGAACTGCGGCCCGCCATCGACTGGAACAAAGGCTTCGCACTGGAATACGTCCGCCGGCGTCTGTGCCCATCCGCGTATCCCCTGTACATTGGCGACGACGCCACGGACGAGGATGCCTTCCGGACCGCGCAGGACCTCGGTGGATCCGGCGTTTTCGTTGGACCTGCCGACGCTCCCACATGCGCGCGATACAACCTCAGCGACCCGTCTGCCGTGCAGGACTTCCTCCACCGCCTCGCGGCTTGCTAATGATACTGGGGCCCCAATCCTATCATTTCCTTGTGCTATTATTGGCGTAATCAGGTCGGTCCCGTTCCCAATCCTTCCCAGGGGTTCCGACCAGGGTCAGATGATAAACGCCATCTTTTTCGACTTTTACAACACGTTGGTCCGGTTTTGGCCTCCGTTGCCACAGATCCAGCACGCCGCGTGCCAGAACCTCGGAATCCGCGTCCAGATCGATCGCCTGGCTCGCGGTTACGCCATTGCCGATCTGTACTTCAACGAGGAAAACCACCGGAAGCCGTTGGGCGACCGCGACCCCGCCGACCGCGACGCATTCTTCTCCCGGTACGAACAGATCATCCTGGAGGAATCGGGAGTATCGGTTTCGCTGCGCATGGCGAAGCAGATCTGGGACATGGCCATTTCGGTTCCCAAAGAACTGGTCGAGTTCGAAGAGACGCGGCCGGTGCTGGCGGAGTTGAAAGAGCGCGGGTACCGGCTTGCAGTGCTCACCAACCTGCGCCGGGACATGGACTCGCTCACCCGGCAGTTGGGCATCCACGAATACCTGGAGTTCTGCATCACGGGACGAGAGGTCGGTGAAAAACCGGCCACCGCCATCTTTGAGGCCGGCCTCAAGCGCATGGATGTGCCGCCCTGTCAGGCCATGCACGTCGGCGACCAACCACGATCCGATGTTCAGGGCGCGCGCGATGCCGGGCTGTACCCGGTACTGATTGATCGCGGCGGCTTCCACCGGGACGTTACCGGATGCGAACACATCGACAGCCTGGAAGGACTCTACCCGGTTCTTAATCGACTGGCCGCCCGTTAGGCCACCGCTCCGCTCCCGTACTCGCACCAAAAGGGGGAACCAGATGACCACACCAACGCCGGCGCACAGCCATCCCGACGACCCCAATCCCGTCCATGTGATCGTCTGGTACGACTACATTTGACCCTGGTGCTATGTCGGCCTGGAACGCGTCGACAAACTGGGAAAGGAATACGACATCACCGTCGAAGGTCGCGCCTACCTGCTGCGTCCTGACACACCCGCTGAAGGCCGGGTTCGCGATCCGCGCCCCGGCGAGTCCGAGGACGAACTGTCAGACCCGCTGCGGACGCAGGCCCGCGAAGCCAACCTGGTGATGCGTCCCCCGCGCTATACCCACAACAGCATCAACTCGTTGCAGGCCACCGAGTATGCGCAGGAACAGGGCAAGTTCCTCGAGTACCACCACGCCGCCTACGAAGCCTATTGGGACCAACGGGCCGACCTGGGAGACCCATCGGTGCTTGCCGACATCGGAACCGGCGTCGGCCTGGACGGCGCCGAACTTAAGGAGCGTGTCGAATCGGGCCATTACGCGCAGAAGGTGGTTGACCAATACAACGAGGCTTTGGGTTACGGCATCCGCGGCATCCCCACCTTCGTGTTTGACAATCTCCTGTTCACCGGCGCGCAACCCTACGAAGTGTTCCAGCGCGTGATGGACAAAGCATTGGAGAACCGCGAAGCCGAATCGGCCTAGCCGCGCAATCGGATTCCAGCACGCCAGCCGGGTCGGTATCGAATCCACCCGGCGAACGCCCACCTGCACTGAGCATTCACGGCCCGCTCACGGTGACCATCCACCTCCGCTGAGCGCCCACGGCCCGCTCACGGTGAGCATCCACTCGCGCTGAGCATTCACGGCCCGCTCATCGTGAGCATCCACCTGCACTGAGCGCCCACGGTCCGCTCACTGTGAGCATCCACCAGCACTGAGCGCCCACGGTCCGCTCATGGTGAGCCTGTCGAACCACGAGCGGACTGATCTTTTGCGAACCCGGTTGGTGAGATGTTGCGGTCTGGGCCGCAAACTTTGAAACGCTCGGCGCGTTCGTTGCCCGCCAACCGCCGCCTGTGCTAGACTTGCGGCGGCAATTTTGCCTTTGTAAATGATTTCACAAGGTTGCGGATTCAGCCGATGGACGACGCCACACTCGCTCTGATCAGCGACGCCGTCAATAACCAGCCACAATCGACGGTTACTGTCCTTTCTTCACTGCTCGCGGTGGAGGATGCAATCGGCTACATACCGCGCGAAGCGGTCGAGGCGGTGGCCCGCCGCATGGACGCCACCATCAACGACGTTTGGGCCGTCGCAACCTTCTACCCCAACTTTCGGTTCGAGCCTCCCACCGAACACCGCATCGAGGTCTGCTGGGGCCCTTCGTGCCACATCATGGGAGCAGACCGTATCATCGCCGCGGCTCAGGCAGCGCTCAGCCTTCCCGATGAAGGAGACACGCCGGACGGCAGGGCCACCCTCCGATACAACACGTGCCTGGGCGCCTGCGCTCACGCCCCGGTTATGGCCATTGACCACCATCTCGCCGGCCGCGTGACTCCCGAATCCGCCCAGACCCGCATCGCCGCAGCCCTCGAATCCGGACCCGCCCACTGAGCCAGACCGCTGTGACTACTGAGACTCCGACAACAAACGAATCCTCAACCGCCTTCGACACAATCCTCGCCGAGGCCAACCGCCGCTGGCAGGATTTGACCAACGGCGACCGCCCGTGGATCAGGATAGGCACCGGTCTGGCAGGCGAAGCGGCCGGCGGGTTCGAGGTCGTGAGCGCCGTCAAGAACGCGCTTCAGCAGGGCAACATCTCCGCCAACGTCTCGGAAGTCGGCACTCTGGGCATGTGCTTCGCCGAACCCCTCCTTGATGTACTGACACCTGGCGGTCAGCGCATTTTCTACCGGAATGTCACCCCTGAAATCGCAGAGCAGGTGGTTGAACAGCACGTCGCCGGCGGCGCCCCAGTGCAACAACACACCTTCGGTTACCTGGGCGATCGCGAGTCTGCGCCCAATGGCATCCCGCACCTGGATGACCACCCCATGCGCGCCATGGAGCAGCGGATCGCGCTGCGGAACGCAGGGAACATCGACCCCACCGATGTGTACCAGTACATCGCCAACGGTGGGTACTCGGCGTTGAACAAGGCGCTCACCGAGATGACCGCCGACGAGGCGCGGCAGGAAGTCGTAACCGCCGGCCTGCGCGGTCGCGGCGGCGCGGCCTTTCCCGCCGGCATAAAGTGGGGGTTCCTGGCCGGCAACCCCAACCCCGACAAGTACATCCTCTGCAACTGCGAAGAGGGCGACCCCGGCGCGTTCAACGACCGCGGCATCCTGGAAAGCGATCCCGCCACCGTGGTGGAAGGAATCACCATCGCCGGCTACGCTTGCAATGCCAACCGCGGCTACATATTCATTCGCCACGGCCACAACCAGCCCATTGATCGCACCCGCGCGATCATCCGGCAGGCGTACGATCTGGGCCTGCTCGGCAAGAATATCCTCGGCACCGACTTTTCCTTCGACGTGGAAGTCGCGCTCACCGGCGATTCCTACGTGTCAGGCGAGGAAACCGCGCTGATGGAGGCAATCGAAGGCAAGCGGTCCATGCCTCGTTACCGCCCTCCTTTCCCGGCTCAGGTTGGGGTATTCGGGCAGCCGTCCAACATCAACAACGTCAAGACGCTGGCCTACGTGCCCGAGATCATTGCCCTTGGCGGCGAGTGGTTCGCCAGCATCGGCACTCCGGCCGACCGCGACAATGGAATCAACGGCAGCAGCGGAACCGCCATCCTGTGCCTGTCGGGAAACATCACCTACACCGGTCTGATCGAAGTGCCCCTGGGCATGACCCTCCGGCAGGTGCTCTTTGACATGGCCGGCGGGGTGCCCAACGGCAAGCGAATGAAACTGCTGCAAACCGGCGGCCCCCTGGGAGGCGTGCTGTCGGCCAGCGACGCCAACCTGGATCTTGTCCTGGACTTCGACGTGTTCCGCGCGGCCGGAGCCATCCTCGGTTCCGGCGGCATCATCGTATGCGACGAAGACACCTGCGCCGTTGACCTTACCCGAAACCTCATCGCCTTCTGCCAGTATGAGTCCTGCGGCAAGTGTTTCCCGTGTCGCATGGGCATGAGCCACCTGCTGGAGGTCCTCGAACGCATCAGCAACCTGGAGGGCACCGAGGAAGACCTGGCTCTCATGCGCAACATCGGGACCAACATGCAAGCCGGCTCACTGTGCGGCCACGGGCAATTGGGTTTCAACCCGGTGTCCTCTGCCCTGCGATACTTCGGCGACGAATTCGAGGCCCACATCCGCGACAAGCGGCACACCGGCGATTGCCCCGACCAGGTCTTCTCGCCACGCTTGACCCGCCGATAACCCGTCCCAGACCGACCACCGACACCAGCGTTGACATCCATCTGGAGCCCCCATGCCTGACGACATCACCATCTCCATCGACGGGGTGGAAATCAGGACGCAACCCGGCAAAATGGTGCTGGAAGCCGCCATCGATGCCGGCGTTTACGTGCCTTATCTCTGCTACCACTCCGGCATGAAACCCTACGCCGCCTGCCGGATGTGCGTGGTGGTGGCCGAAAACGAACGCGGTCGAGTGCCCGGCTTCCCTGCCGCCTGCACGCTGGCCGCCACCGATGGCATGGTGGTGTGGAGCGAGACTCCCGACGTCAACGAACTGCGCCGCTCCGTCATGCAGATGCTCATTGCCGAGCACCCCAACGGATGCCTCACCTGCCACCGCGTCGACATCTGCGGCCCGTCCGATGTTTGTCTCCGGCACGTCTCCGTCAACGACCGCTGCATCACCTGCCCCAAAAACGAGCGTTGCGAGTTCAAGGACACGGTGCGTTACCTGGGCATGGAACTCGAATCCCCCATGACCTACTCGTACCGAGACATTCCGCTGGAGGTGGGCGACCCCTTTTACGACCGCGACTACAACCTGTGCATCACCTGCGGACGCTGCGTCCGCGCGTGCGAGGAAGTGCGCGGCGACAGCGCCATCTGCTTCACCGAGCGTTCCGGAAAGGCTCTGGTCGGCACTTCATTCGGCACCTCCCTGCTCGAGTCCGGTTGCGAATTCTGCGGCGCCTGCATCGACGTGTGCCCCGTCGGCGCGCTCACCGAGCGCGAAAACAAGTGGGAAAAACCGGCCAGCGTCGAACGGACCATCTGCACCCACTGCCCGGTGGGTTGCCAGATAAACCTTGAGAAAAACCAGCAGGGTCGCGTCATCCGAGCCGTCCCCGAAATCAACGCCCCCGCCAACCGTGGGCAGGCCTGCTATAAAGGCAAGTTCGGCCTGACCCATGTGACCAGCAGTGATCGACTGCGCCGCCCCATGATCCGTCGCAATGGCATCCTCGAAACTGCGGAATGGGACGAAGCCCTGGACCTGATCGCTGAGCGGTTGCGTTCCCATCAGTCGGGCTCCGGGTTCGGCCTGATCACCGCCGCCGACAGCACCAACGAGGAGTTTTACCTGGCCCAGAAGTTCGCCCACATCGGGATGAACACCCACAACCTGGACCATTCCGGGAACGTCCAACCGGACCTGACCCGGGGCCTTGAGGACGTGCTGGGTTACCCCGGGGCCACCAACTCCATCTGGGACCTTCGCAATTCCGACTGCATCCTCGTCTTCAACACCAACCTCACCGAGAGCCACAACGTTGTTGGCGTGCCGATCAAGCAAGCCGCCCGGGAAGGCACTCCCCTTATCGTCATCGATCCCAGGGAAGTCGAACTCACCCGCTACGCCTCCCAGTGGCTGCGTCCGGTGCCGGGCTCGGAACTGGTGCTCATCGGCGCAATCCTCAAAACCGTGCTGGACGAAGGACTGACCGACAGTGAGTGGATTGCGGAGCATGTCGAAGACTTCGACACGCTGGCATACGAACTGGAACTGATCGATGAGGCCGCCGTCGCCTCCACCGGGGTTGCGATGGACGACATCCTGCGGGCGGCGCGGACTTTCGCCACCGCGGGCAATTCGGCAATCGTCTATGGGCTGGACAACATTCCAACGCCCATCACCCGAGATTGCGTGGTTGCACTGTGCGACCTGGCCTTGATGACCCACAACGTCGGCCAACCTGCCGGCGGCCTGTTTCCCATGCGTCAGGGCGCCAACACTCAGGGCGCAACCGACATCGGGTGCATCCCCGACCGTCTGCCCGGCGGCGGCCCGTTGTTCGATGACGCCAACCGGACTCGAGTGGAGGAGATGTGGGGCGTCACATTGCCGTCCCCCATCGAGAGCATGGGTGTCGCGGGAATGCTGGCCGCCGCCGAATCCGGTGATATCCAGTCCATGCTCGTCATCGGCGACAGCCCCAATTTCACCAATGGCTTGCTGGGCGACGGCCTGCGGGCCCTGGAACACCTAGACTTCCTCGCGGTCATGGATTCCTTCCTGACGCCGGCGGCACAGATTGCCGACGTGGTTCTTCCCCGCGCGACTTTCGCCGAAAAAGACGGTACGTTCACCAACATTGAGCGGCGGGTCCAGCGGATCCGTCCCGCCATATCGGTGAGAAACAACGAGTCGCAGCCGGAGGGTTGGGTTTTCGCCCAACTGGCCGAGCGTCTCGGCATCAGCGGCATCAACTACGACGATCCGGCGATCTTGATGGACGAAATCGCGTCGATCACACGAAACTACGGTGGCATCAGTTACGCTCGCCTGGCCGCCGAATCATCCCTCGTTATGCAAACCGGAGTCGAGGCGCCACGGCCCACCCAAATCCTCTACACCTCCCGGGAAGAACGCGGCATCCAGTGGCCCTGCCCTTCCGCAAATACCCCTTCCTCACCTGTCCTGTACACCGACGGATTCCCCTACGGCAAAGCGGAACCGGGCGCCCCGCGGTTCCGGCGCGTTGAGTGGCCGGAGGACACGGAGTTCCCTGCCCTGCTCGCGCCCGGCCGAGTCCTGCTCCAGCGCGACCGGGACGCTGAAATCGAAACCGGCGAACTGAACCGAATCGTGCGGGACGAACAGGTGCAGATGAACCCGGCAGATGCGTCGGCCTGGTCGGTTGAACAGGGACAACCCGTCGCAGTCATCACCGCCGAACGCCGGATCGCCGGCATCGCTGCGTTGGACGAAGATATCCCCGTAGGCGTGATCGCAATCACCACCCTCTTCGGCCAACTCGCTGTCGAATTGCAGACGTCGGAAGATATCAACGCGATGGCGCGCGTACCCGGCCTTCTGGTCGAGCCGTGTCGCGTTGAGCCGGTCCCACACCCGTAGGGAGCAAGCCCGGCGGCACAATCCGGCCCGGAAGAATGGAGCGTTGCCAGCGCGCCAGATTCGGCGACGGATTGGACCCGGTATGTAACGTGGAGTTAACAGTTCTCGAATATCATTGAGACAGAACCCCGACAACCAGCACAACCAAACGGAGCCACAATGACCACTGCCCGAACTGCAACCGCCCAACGTGATCGCACGACCAACCTCCCCCGGGCCAAGTTGGTCGAACGAGTCGATTACACCGACGATCTCATGGTGATCAAACTGGAGCCGCAGGGCCTTGATTTCAAATTCAAGCCCGGCCAGTACTGCACCCTCGGACTCGACGGCATTGAGCGGGCGTATTCCATCGCGTCGGCTCCCCACGAACCGTTCCTCGAAATCTTCGTTGAACTGGTGCCCGAGGGCGAACTGACGCCTCGCATGTGGCGCATGGACATCGGCGATACCATGTCGATCCGCCCCCGCCCCAAGGGCATCTTCTTGCTGGACCCAACGGCCACCCAACATCTGATGCTGGGCACCGTCACCGGCACCGCGCCCTTTGTCAGCATGGTGCGAGACCATCTGCACTACGGGCGCTCCGGGCATCATTTCTACGTTATTGAAGGCGCGTCCTACCTGGATGAATTCGTATACGACACCGAACTCGCCGGGCTTGCCGCCGCTCACCCCGACGTCCTCACTTTCGTGCCGGCGGTCAGCCGCCCAACCGAGGCCCGCAACGAGGGCTGGACCGGGGCAACCGGCCGTCTCAACAACATCGTCGCCGATTACCTCAACCGCTTCGAGCTGAACCGCGACGACACCTTGATCTACGCCTGCGGACACCCGGGAATGATCGAGGCCAGCAGGGAGATAGTTTCGGCCGAAGGATGGCGGTGGACCGAAGAGCGTTTCTGGAAGGAATAACCGTCGGGATCATTCGGTTTGGCGCACCGCAGGGGCGAATGAGCATTCGCCCCTGCTGATTTTCACGCGCATTGCCTCCGCATTGTGCCGGGTAAGATAAAATCACCCTATGGCCTCATCCACCGCCAGGCTGACTCCGGTTCGGCGTCAGTATCTGTCCATCAAGAGTTCGTACCAGGACGCCGTGCTCCTTTTCCGCATGGGCGATTTCTACGAATGTTTTGACGATGACGCCCAGACGATATCCGACGCGCTGGAAATCGCGCTCACTTCCCGCTCAATGGGCAAAGACACCCGCGTGCCCATGGCCGGCATACCCGCCGTGTCCCTGGACGCCAACCTGGCCCGCCTCATCCGCCAGGGACACAAGGTCGCGATTTGCGAGCAACTGAGCGACCCCGCCACTTCAAAGACCATTGTGGAACGGGGTGTCGTGCGCGTGGTGACGCCGGGCACGGTTATCGAATCCGCGCTGCTGGAACAGACCGCCAATAACTACCTGGCGGCTGTCTATCGCCGGGATGATCTGGCCGGCCTGGCCTACATCGACGTTACCACCGGCGAGTTCGCCGTCGCGGAGATTCCCTCCCACCAACTCCCCCTGGAGTTGGCCCGCCTGGAGCCGTCCGAGATCCTGGTTCCGCCCGACCATGAGCAGCCGGCGGTAATCCCGGCCAACCTTCCGGACGCCACTGTCACCACGCTGGACCCGTCGGCGTTCAACTCCGACGTGGCCCGCCGAACCCTGCTCGAACACTATGGAGTCCTGTCGCTGGAGGCTTACGGGCTTGAATCCAACGGCATGCCGACCCTGCCGCTGGCCGTCCGCGCAGCCGGCGCCATTGTTGACTACCTCAGTTACACCTGGCAGGGCGAACGTCCGCCCATCACCGCGCCAACACCCTACTCTACCCAGTCATTCATGACGCTGGATCCGCAGACCCGGCGCAACCTGGAACTGTTCGAGGCTGGCCGGTGGGAAAGCCAGGACTGGTCGCTGTTCACCGCCCTGAACGCCACGCGCACCGCGATGGGCGCTCGCCTCCTGCGTCGATGGCTGGGACGCCCCCTGCTCAACCTTGAAAACCTCGAACGCCGGCTGGACGCCATCCAGTTCTTTGCCGATCACGCCTTTCGCCGCGAGGACGCGGACCAGGCGTTGTCTTCAATAGCAGACCTGGAGCGGATTCTGACGCGCGTCCAGACCCAGAACGCGGCCCCCAGCGATCTGCTGGCGTTGCGGCGCAGCCTTGCCGCCGGCGGTCAACTGTCCGCCACACTCAACGGGGATGGCGCGGAGCGGATTGCGTGGCTGGTTGAGCGACTGCGCCACCTACCCGATGTCGCCAACCTGATCGACGACGCCATCGCAGCGGAGCCGTCCGCGCAACCGGGCGACGGCGGCGTGATTCGCCCCGGTTTTGCGCCCGACCTCGACCAATTGCGCGACCTCGCCAACAACACCCGTGGATTCATCGCGCGTCTGGAATCCCAGGAGCGGGAAAATACCGGCATCCGAAACCTGCGCGTTGGCTTCAACCATGTTTTCGGGTACTACATCGAGGTGAGCCGCTCCAACATCCCGTCCGTCCCGGAACACTACGAGCGCCGCCAGACCCTGGCCGGCGGCGAGCGATACAGCACGCCCGAACTGAAAGAGTACGAGAGCCAGGTGCTGGACGCCCAGGAGCGTCTGGAAACCCTGGAGCGCACCATCTACCGGCAGGTGTGCCAGCAGATCGCCGACCACGCCGAAGGCATCTCTCGCCTCGCCGCCGCCGTGGCCCGCGCCGACGTGTTCTGCGGTCTCGCCGGCATCGCCGTCCGCCACGGCTACGTGCGACCCGAACTGACGGAAGGCCGGGCCATCCACATATCCAACGGACGCCATCCGGTGGTCGAGCGCGTGTTGGGAGAGGGCAGGTTCGTCCCCAACGACGTGCAGATGGACAGCGACGACGCCCAGATCATGCTGATCACCGGGCCCAACATGGCCGGGAAGTCCACCTACATCCGGCAGGTTGCGATCATCGTCCTGATGGCCCAGATCGGGAGCTTCGTTCCCGCTTCCTCTGCCACCATCGGCCTCGTTGACCGCATCTTCACCCGCGTCGGTTTACAGGATGATCTGGCCACCGGGCAGTCAACTTTCATGGTCGAGATGGTGGAAACCGCCGCCATTCTCAACCAGGCGTCCTGGCGGTCGTTGGTTATCCTCGACGAGATCGGACGCGGCACCAGCACCTATGACGGATTGTCCATCGCGCGCGCCGTGGTGGAGCATCTCCACAACAACCCGCGGGTCAGTTGCAAAACCCTTTTCGCCACCCACTACCACGAACTTACGGAGTTGGCCAACACACTCCCCGGCGTGAGGAATTACCGCGTGGCCGTGTCAGAGGAAGACGGGCGCATTGCGTTCCTGCACCGCATCGTGCCCGGCGGAGCCGATCGTTCCTACGGAGTACACGTCGCCATGCTCGCCGGCATGCCGCCGTCGGTGATCAACCGCGCCCAGGAATTGCTCGCTGAACTCGAGCGAGACCACAACGCTGCGGGCGGCGCCTCCTCCCAGGGCAATCCGGCGGCGCAATTGGCGCTGCCGATGTTTGCCCCGGAAGGCCCGGCGGTCGCCGAGGCATTGCTGAATCTGGACGTCGCCAACCTGACACCCCTGGAGGCCATCAACAAACTCTACGAACTGCAGGAGCAGGCGCGACGCGCGTGAACCGGCTGCACAGGGCGATAGTTTACAAAGAAGTTACTCACCAAATCGTTCGCCGGTTCAACGCCGGTATAGAATGCAAAAACGCTCGCTGTGCAGGTGGCCGGCCCATAAGCCGGAATTGCAAAATGGCCCCGAAATCTGTTTATATTGTTTTGTTCCAAATCCCCTGAAATCATCAAGAGGCGGAGGTTCGCCGTGAGTGAAACAGCAACAATTTACTGGTGGCCACGTTGAAGCAGTTGCCGAAAGGTGCGAGAGTTGCTCGTGCAAAACGGCGTGTCGGTCCAGGAACGGGATTACTTCAAGGAGCCATTCACTGAATCCGAACTCCGCGACCTGGTCGCCGAGGTGGGCGAACCCGGAGTGACCGGGTTGTTCGCCAGCCGCAGCCCATCGCTGAAGAAAATGGGGCTGACGGCTGCGGACCTGCCCGATGATCGCAAACTGGCGCTGATGCTCGAAGAACCCAGGCTCGTGCGCCGGCCCATCGTGCGCCTGGGAGACAAGCTCCTGGTGGGAGCAAACATCAAGACAATCACCGAGGCTCTGAACGGCTGACCGAAGGCAAAACACCGGACCGCTGCGCGAGTGACAACAAGACATGAAGATCTTTTTTGACGTTGACTACACCATCCTGGGACTTGATGACACCCTGCGCCCCGGCACCGTAGAAACCTTCCAGAAGTTGCTGGATGATGGGCATGAGATTTACATCTGGTCAGGCATGGGTGAACGCTGGGAGGTTATCGAAAAGCACCAGCTCAAGCGGTTCGTCAGCGGCGTTTACGAAAAGCCCACCCATCACTTCCACGAACGCCTCGAAGAGTTAAAAATCCCCTTTGAACCCGAGTTCGTCATCGACGATTATCCCGAGATCGTGGCAGCGTTCGGCGGGGTTTGGGTCCCACCGTACTTCTTCTCGCGCAGCGTTGACCACGAAATGGACCGCATCTACCGCATCATCTGCGATTTCGCGGAATCCGGCGAATCGGAAGACCGCCAATACCGGGCCAAGGGTACCAAGATCCCACTGTTCTGACGCGGCGATACCGCCGGCAAACGAACATTTGCCGGGTATCGCAACCCCTTCCGGCAGAGACACCACCCTTGCCTCAAATGCCCATTCGACAGTTGGCGCCCCACGTTGCCGCCCAAATCGCGGCCGGGGAAGTCGTTGAACGTCCCGCCTCCGTCGTCAAGGAACTGGTCGAGAACTCCCTGGACGCCGGCGCGACCCGCGTCAGTGTATCGATACGCCAGGGTGGCGTCGCCGAGATCCACGTAACCGACGATGGCTGCGGCATCCCGTCCGACCAGTTGGCCCTGGCGTTCCGCCACCACGCCACCAGCAAAATCACCACCGAGTCCGACCTGAACACCGTCGCCACGCTGGGATTCCGCGGCGAGGCGCTGCCCAGCATCGCCGCCGTGGCCCGGGTCAGCTGCACCACTCGCACCGCCGCGGCCGAGTCCGGAGCGCGCATAGATTTTCGCTACGGCGAACTCGTCGGAGAGAAGACCGTGGGCGCACCGGTTGGCGCCACCATGCGCGTGGCCGAGTTGTTCGCCAACCTGCCCGCCCGCCGGAGGTTCCTGCGCTCCGATGCCGCCGAAACCGCTCGCATCCAGGAGGTGATCACCCGATACGCCCTTGCCTACCCCGGCGTGCGGTTCACTCTGACCGTTGACGACCGGGAGCAGGTGAATACCCCCGGCAATGACAACCTGCAGGACACTATTCGCGCCCTCTACGGCAGCGACGTGGCGGCCCAAATGCTGCCCGTGTCCCATTCCCGGGGCGACATTGTCGTCAGCGGATACGTGAGCGCGCCGGCCCTGAGCCGCCACAACCGGTCCCACATCACCCTGCTGGTCAACCGACGGTGGGTGTACCATCGCTCCGTCAACTACGCCATCGAACGAGCCTACGAAGGTTCCCTGCCCGATCGCCGCTATCCCCTGGCCGTGCTGAACGTCGAAATGCGGCAGGAAGACGTGGACGTCAACGCGCACCCCACCAAGCGGGAGGTGAGATTCCGCAACGAAAACGCGGTGTTCTCGGCCGTGCAGCGCGCGGCCCGGGAGGCCCTGTTGGCCCATGCCCCGGCGCGTCAACCCTCCGGTTCATTCGCGCTGCCGGGCGCTCCAACGGACATCGGTTTTCACGAAAACCGTCCCGCGTATCTACCACCGGCACAATCGTCGCCCGCCCGGCCGTGGACGCCGCCTCGCCCCGACCAACCGGCTTTCTCCGCCACCGGCCTCGCGCCGTCCGGCGGTTCGTTGCGCGAAGTGATAGCCGGGATGCGTGTGGTCGGCCAGATACGGCAGACCTACATCGTCGCCGAGGGAGACGACGGCATGTACCTGGTGGATCAGCACGCAGCCCACGAGCGCGTGGTGTACGACCGGTTGCGTCAACGTTCTGCATCCGATGATCCGGTGTCGCAGCCCCTATTGGCCTCGGAACCGGTGGCGCTTGGATTGGCGCAGGTGGCAACCCTCGAAGAATACTCCGATCTGCTCAACGGTTACGGGTTTCAGGTTGAGCCGTTCGGCGGCGCCGCCTGGCTCATTCGCGCGGTGCCCGCCGCGCTCACCGCTCGCGGCAACCCGGACCCGGTTCGCGCGCTCACCGAGTTGCTGGACGCCGTCGCCGTCGAGCAGGTGGTGATGGAACGCGAGGACGCTCTGGCTGCAACCATAGCGTGCCACGGCGCCGTGCGCGCCGGCGACACCATGACCCACCAGGAAATGGACGCCCTACTGCGCCAACTGGAAAACACCGACAACCCTCACCATTGTCCCCACGGCAGACCCACGGTCATTCAGTTCACCGAGTACCAGCTTGAGCGGGAGTTTGGGCGACGATAGTCGTTGGATACAACGAAAAAGGGCAGCGCGGTGGCTGCCCTCAACTGCTCTAGGAAAATGGAAGCGTGTTGTTATCGCCTCGGGTCGGTTCGCGGGTCCTGCGCCGGGTGGAACATTGAACCCGGACCCGGAAACTCGCTGGCGGCTTCCGCCGTCTGCTCCCGGCGACCGAAGGGCAGCATGGCCGATACCGCTGCGGCGCCGGCGATGCCGATGCCAAGCACGCCAAGAAAGCGTCTGCGGGAGGTTCCGGTTGTCATGTTGTCTTTTGAATCGGCCACGGTTTGGTTTCTCCAAGCGTTGGTTAGCGCTCAGGAATCGTACCAACCGGCATTTCGTATGTCAATAAAGCAAGGGTGCCCGTAACTGTTCAGAGTCACGGGAAAATTGTCATTGCGAGCGCAGCGCGGCAAT
>CAZCZB010000006.1:0-88718 GCA_964502995.1 uncultured Dehalococcoidia bacterium | reverse complement strand
CGACAGGCTCAGGACGAGCGGATGCAAGAAGATCGCGCAACTTTGAAAAGGCCCTATATTCCCATGTGTACTCGTCCGGTTATGGCGTGGAGCGCAGCGACGCGCCAATCTCCCAAGCAGGCATGAGGCAGTATGCAGACTGCCGTGCAATAGACCCGGCGACCAGGCCCGCCAGGCCATCCCGCCATGCGTGGGGGCAGGTTTCAAACCTGACCCGAACAACCTGAGGGGAACGCTGCCAGTACGGGCAAGACGAACGCTGCCAATACGACTGCCATCCCTCGACCGCCAAGACTCCAAGACGCCAAATACGACTGGCCCTCCACGCCGCAACCATGACCTCGTGAAATGCGTGGCAAGGAGTCCACGATAGCCGGGAGCCCACGATAGCCGGGGAGCCCACGATAATTGACGCTCTCCCCGTCGCCGGGTATCGTTGCGGCATCCGTGAGAGCAAACAACCCCATTAGAGGATCATCGCATGACTGCCCAGCGACGCCAGTACCAGGTTATCCGCGAACCCGACGTGATGGTGCCCATGCGCGACGGCACACGCCTCGCCACCGACGTGGTGCGCCCCGACGCCCCCGGGCGGTTCCCCGTGCTGATCAACCGCGGCCCGTACAGCAAGGACAGCTATCTGGACAACCCGGATCATTCCATCTGGTTTCTGCCCAAGAACGGCTATGTGCTGCTGAGCCAGGACGTGCGTGGCCGGTTCAATTCGGAGGGCGACTACAACCCGCTGTTCCAGGAAGCTCTGGACGGCTACGACACCGTCGAATGGGCGGCCCGGCAGCCCTGGTCCACCGGGCAGGTCGCAACCACCGGCCAGAGTTACCTCGGAGCCACCCAGTACACGCTGGCCGGCCGGCGACCCCTGCCGCCGCATCTGCGCACCATGGCGGTGGTTTCCGCGTCCTCCGACTTTCACCAATCCTGGGTGTATCACACCGGCGGCGCGATGGAATGGGGCTGGACGGTTCCCTACGCGATCCTCAAAGGACGCAACACCCTGGCGCGAGGCGGCCACGACGAGTTGCTCGCCAAAATGGACGAATATGTCACCGAGCCGGGCAACTTCGGGCAGCCCCTGTCCGACGAATGGTACCGCCATCTGCCCCTGCGCGACTGGATTGACCGCCTCAAGGAAGCCGCGCCCTACTTCCACGAATACTTCGACCAGGAACTGGACGACCCGTACTGGTGGGGCATCAACCTGATGCGGCAGGCCGGCAACGTCAAGATTCCCATGTTCCACATCAGCGCGTGGTACGACATCTTCCTGGAAGGCGCGCTCAACGCTTGCCAGAACATCCAGCAGCACGGCGGCAGCGAGTTGGCCCGCAACAACCAGAAGCTGCTCATCGGCCCGTGGGCGCACCTGCGGCCCTTCACGGAACCGACCACCGGCGGCGCCGGCAACATCGATTTCGGGCCCGAGGCCGCCATCGAACTGCACGACTTCCTGCTCCGTTGGTACGACTACTGGCTCAAGGGAGAGGAAACGGGCATCATGGACGATCCGCCCGTGCGCCTGTTCGTCATGGGCGACAACCGGTGGCGCGACGAGAACGAGTGGCCGCTGGCCCGCACCCAGTACACCCGCTGGTATCTCCACTCCGGCGGCAACGCCAACACTCGCAACGGCGACGGCGCTCTGTCCACCATCCCGCCGGAGCCGTCCGAGCCCGCCGACCAGTTCACCTACGATCCCCACGATCCCGTTCCCACGCTGGGCGGCAATACGCTGATCATCGAGTACGGCGTCTTCGACCAGGGGCCCGCCGAGGACCGCAGCGACGTGCTGTCCTTCACCTCGGATGTGTTGGAATCGGACCTGGAGATCACCGGCCCCATCAGCGTAACGCTTTACGCCGCGACCACTGCCGTCGACACCGACTTCACCGCCAAACTGGTGGACGTGCGGCCCGACGGTTTCGCCCACAACCTGCAGGACGGCATCGTCCGCGCCCGCTATCGCACTTCGGTGCGAGAACCGTCGTTCGTCAAGCCCGGCGAGGTGTACCGGTACGAGATCGACCTGTGGGCCACCAGCCACGTCGTGAAGGCGGGACACCGGATTCGCGTGGACATATCCAGCAGCAACTTCCCCAGGTTCGACCGGAACCCCAACACCGGCGCGGCGCTGGGCGTGGATACCCGCCTGGAAACCGCGCGCCAGACGGTCCATCACTCGGCGCAATACCCGTCCCACATCACCCTGCCGGTGATACCCCGGTAGGCTTTGGACTGGAACACACCAGGAGGGTTTAGCATGGAAACGAGCCAATTGGTCTACGACCGCCCCGATTTGGGCAAGTTCCGCGTGCATCGTTCCAGCATGGTGCTGCCGGAGATCTACGACCTGGAGAAGCGGAACATTTTCGACACCTGCTGGCTTTACCTGGGCCACGAATCCGAGGTGCCCAACGCTGGCGACTACGTGCGCCGTGTGGTGGCAGAGCGGGCATTGTTCTTCGCCCGCAACCGCGACGGCGAGTTGGTGGTGTTCCACAACACCTGCCCACACCGCGGCGCGCTGATCTGTCGCACCGACCACGGCAACGCCCAGGTCTTCCAATGCTTCTACCACGCCTGGAGTTTCAACACCTCGGGCGAACTGGTCGGCATGCCCGACATCGAGGGTTACGGGCCGGACTTTGACCGCGCCGAGATGAGCCTGCGCTCGCCCCGTTTCGACAGCTACAAGGGGTTCATATTCGTCTGCTTCGACGCGAACACCGAATCTCTGGTCGAGTACCTGGCCGGCGCCGCCGAGTACCTGGACCTGGTGGCCGACCAATCCCGGGCCGGCATGAAGGTGATCCCCGGCTCCAACCGCTACACCATCAAGGCCAACTGGAAACTCCTGGCCGAAAACAGCATCGACGGCTACCACGCGCTGCCCACCCATCAGACCTACTTCGACTATATGGCCAACGAGGTCGGCGGCAACGTCCCCTCCATCAACAACCGCCGGGGACTCGGCCGGGCGTTGGGCAACGGCCACGGCGTGACGGAAAATGACGCCATCTACGGACGGCCCATCGCAATGTGGCACCCGTACTTCGGCGAGGAATCGCGGCCTGAAATCCAGCGAATCAAGGACGATCTCATCGCTCAATACGGCCGGGACAAGGCCCTGCGAATGTGCGAGAAAACCCGCAACATGGTGATCTTCCCCAACCTGGTGATCAACGACATCATGGCCGTTACCATCCGCGTGTTCCAACCCACCGGGCCGGACAGCATGGACGTCACCGCGTGGGAGATGGCGCCCGGCGAGGAAACGGGCAGCATGCTCCGCCGCCGGCTGGACTCATTCCTGACCTTCCTGGGTCCCGGCGGATTTGCCACGCCCGACGACACCGAGGCGCTGGAATCGTGCCAGCAAGGCTTCCACTCCGGCGGCGTTGAATGGTCCGACCTGTCTCGCGGGTTCCACCGGGACCCAAGGGGCAACGACGAGTTGCAGATGCGCTCGTTCTGGCGTCGATGGCAGTCGTTGATAGCCGACCTGCCCCACGTCGAACGGTTCGAGCGTGGTCTCGCCCCGGGCGAAACGCCCGAGGTCGTGCCGTCTCCGGAACTGTCGGTCGCGGCGGACAACTGAGGCAGGGATTGACCAATGACCACACAAGCCGCATCCATACCGCCCGCCGTGTCGGGTCTGCCCGCCAACCTGGAATCGCTGCTGCTGCAGCACGAGGTCGAACAACTGCTGTACGAGGAAGCGCGGTTGCTCGATGACTGGAATCTGGACGAATGGCTCAAGCTCTACACTCCGGATGCCCGGTACGTGGTGCCAACCACCGACCTGCCGGAAGGCGATCCGGAGTCAGACCTCGTATTTATCGACGATGACTACACCCGCATGTCCGCCCGAGTGGTTCGCCTGCAAAGCCGCCACGCCCACCGCGAATACCCGTGGTCGCGCACCCGGCGCTTCATCGGCAACGTGATGGTTACGTCGGTGGACGGCGACGAGATCGAAGCTACCGCGTCGGTAGCCGTCTGGCGGTTCCGCGCCGGCGAATCTTCGCCCTACGTGGGCCGGTACGACGTGCGCATCCGCCGGGTGGAAGGACGGCTGCGGCTGTGCCACAAACGGGCGATCCTCGATCAGGAACAACTGTCCGACCACGGCGCGTTGAGCATCATCTTCTAACCTGCCGGCTAAACGCGCCTGCCTGAGCGTGCCCCGCCCTGTGGTATCATCGCGTGGCAAAAACCATAGTCTGGGGATTTGGAAATGACCACCACCAACGACATTTTTAGCGACAGCCAGCGGGACCTGCTGACGGCGGCGTTGAACCGCATCGTGCCGGCCACCGGAGAGATGCCGGCCGCCGGAGATCTCGGCGTCGCCGCATTTGTGGAATCGGTGGCCTCGGAAACCACCGTGAGGCGGCGACTCTTCCTCGACGGTTTGGTGCGTATCGAGTTGGCCGCATCAGAGCGCGGCGGTTCCTTCCAGTCGCTGTCCCCGGAAACCCAGACCGATGCGCTCAGAGCGGTGGAGTCGGGCACTCCGGAGTTCTTCCAGCAGTTGGTCACGCAGACCTATCGCGGCTACTACACCAACGAACGGGTGATGGAGTTGCTCAGCTACCGTGTCCCCAATCGTGAGGACTACAACCCGCTGCCCTTCGACGAGTCGCTGTTGGAACCGGTCCGCCAGCGCGGACAGAAGTGGGTGCCCACCAACAACTGACCTGCGGGGGTTGAAGCCGAAGAACTGAGGCGGGTTCCAAACCCGCCTCTTTTTGTCCCTGTTACGCCGCCATCCGCAGCGTCAACTGCACCGGAACTTGGGAACCCCCGGGTGATACCGCAGGATCATCGTAGAGCCAGTCGGAATCCGCCAGCGCCATCGCGGGTTGCAGTTTGTTCACCGACGGCATGGAGGGAAGCTCCCAGCGGAGCCGCGCGTCGTCCACCAACCTCAGTACCGCGTTGGTGTAATCCCTTGGCGCGTGTTCGCTGCGGTACAGTCGGGCATAACCCGGCGCCAGGTGGGGGTACGCCTCACGCACCATCGGCATGAACCACTCGCGGCTCCCGGGACGCAGGAACAGCAGGTTCCCCGACAGGAACTGGGCGCGGTGTTCGGCGGCGGCCGCCACCAGCGCGTTGATGCTGGTGGCCGTGTCGGACAAACCGGGCAGCAGCGGCGCGGCCAGCACCCCGGCCGGTATCCCGTGTTCCACCAGGTATTGCATCGTCTCCAGACGCGCCATCGGGTTGGGGGCGCCCGGTTCGGTCTGACGCCACACCGATTCGTCGATGGTTCCCACGCTGAACACCACCTGGACGCCGGCCACGTCGTTCAATCGCTTCAGCACGTCAATATCGCGGCGCACCAGCGTTCCCTTGGTCGTGATGGACACGGGATTGCGGTATTCGGTCATCACTTCCAATATCTTGCGGGTCAACTGGTATTGGGCTTCGGCGGGTTCATAGGGGTCGGACGCGGTGCCAATGACGATCGGATCACCGGCCCATTTGGGTCGGGAGAGTTCCTGGCGCAGCACGGCGGGAGCGTTGACCTTGGCGAATATCTGCCGCTCAAAATCCGCGCCGGCATCCATCCCCCAATACTGGTGAGTGGAACGGGCATAGCAGTACCGGCAGGCGTGCCGGCATCCCCGGTACGGGTTGATGGTCCAGCGGAAGGGGAAATCGGGAGCGTTGACGCGATTGATCAACGTTTTGCAGGTAATTTCCGTCACTTCGGCAGCGGCCATTGGACTCCTCCACGACAAATGTTCTGTAACGTAGAACGATAATAGGGCAACTGTTCGGAAATGTCAACGCCCGGCCAGACCGGTTTGGAACATGGGAGCCAATCTGCGCAGGGCATCCGCGACGGCGGGTTATAATTGCCGCAACCAAACCGACAGGAGGAATCCTTTGATTCGCAGCATTGACGGCAAAACGCCCCAGATTCACCCCAGCGCCTTCATCAGCGAGGCCGCGTACATCGTCGGGGACGTGATCATCGGAGAGGGCACCAGCGTATGGCCCGGCGCGGTGATTCGCGGCGACTACGGCCAGATCATCATTGGCAAGAACTGCTCAATCCAGGACAACTGCGTCATCCACACCGACGATTACCTCGAGTTCGGCGACAATGTGCTGATGACCCACGGCGCGGTCGTCCACGGGGGCAAGGTCGGCAACAACGTCATGATCGGCGTCAACGCCGTGTGCCTGGAGGACTGCGATGTGGGCGATTACGTGCTGATCGGCGCTGGAGCCATCGTTACCGGAACCCCCATTCCCAGCGAATCCCTGGTGATCGGCGTGCCCGGACGCATCCGTGAACTGCCCGCGGTGCATCGCGAGAGGCTGGAAAACCCCACCGCGCGCTACCAGGAAAACGCCAAACGGTTCAACGCGGCCGGCCTGGGCCTCCAGATTCCCACGGCCTGACCCGCGCACAATCCCGGAGACTGCGCCGGCCCAACCCGTCAGGCAATCGACGCCCGGTATTCGGCGCAGTCCTCACCCAGCAATTCCCGCAGGCGTTGCTGCAATTCGTCGCAGGAACCGGTCGATACCGTGGGAATCTCCATCAGAACGCGGCGGCCTTCCTTCAGGAACAATTCCAGGAATACCCGGTCGTCGCCCGAGTATTCGAGCATCGTGCGGATGGCCTGCCGCAACCGGTAGCGGTCCTCTTCGGTATCGTCGGTTTCCGCCATCTTGATCAGGACGCCGCCCTCCTTGGGCGAGTGCCCGTTGCCGTTGCCGTTGGCAGGCCTCGCCGGCGGTGGAGCGGCGGGACTGCCGCCGTTGCGGTTCCCGTTGGCTGGGCGGGCCGTTCCGTTTCGGCCGTTGCTCCCGGATTGCGTGTTGCCCCCGTTCTGCGGCTTGCCCCCGTTCTGCGGCTTGCTCCCGTTCCGGGCGCTGCTTCCATTCTGATTAGAATGGCCGTTTGACTCGTCGCCTGCGTCAATCGGCTGGTCGGGCAGTTGGTATTCCTGCGCTTCGTAGCAGGCGATTGAGAAATCGTCGCCCCTGATTTGCAAACGGCCGGTTACCCTCACGATGATTCCCGATTGCCAGATGTGGGCCGTTTTCTCCAGCGAATCGGGCCACACCATGGCCTCAACCTGGCCGCCCACCATTGCCAGATCGACACGCAGGAACTTGCGGTTGTCGCGCGTGTAACGCTCCGTAACCGCCGATATGTGGCCCAGCAGCGTCACGTTGCTGCTCAACATTTCCTCGCCGAGCTGGTCAATGGAGATGTATGCGTCGCCGGGATTGATGGCGGCCAGGGCGCGCAGGGGGTTATACGACAGCGCGACGCCCAGGTACTCCTTTTCCAGGGCAGCTTTCTCCTGCGGCGTCAGGTCGGGCTGCAGGGTATTGATTTCCAGGAGCGTGCCGCCGGAGCCGCTGTCCATCTCCTCCCCGAACATACCGTACTGCCCCGAGTTGCGATTGCGCGTTTCCTGTTGGGCAATGGCCCAGATGCGGTCCAGCTCGGAGATCACCGCAGACCGGGGCGCCAGCGAATCGAAAGCGCCCGCCTTGGCCAATGCCTCCAGCGTTCGCCGGTTCAGTCCCGACACGTCCACCCGCCGGCAGAAGTCGCTGATGGAGGCAAACGGCCCCTTGGCGGCACGTTCGTTGATGATCGGGGTCACCGCGCCTTCGCCCACCGTCTTGATGGCGGCGAGGCCGATGCGCAGCTTGGCGTCAATCTGCGATTTTTCGCCGGCGCGGTCGATGGTGTAAAACACGCCGGAACTGTTCACGTCGGGCAGACTGATTTCAATGCCCATGCGCGTACATTCGTTGATCGACGCGACATAACGGTCACCGTGGTCAAGCCGGCAATTGAGCACCGACGCCATGTATTCCGTCGGGTAGTGCGTCTTGAAATACGCCGTCCAGTAGGAGATAAGGCCGTAGCTTACGCTGTGCGCCTTGTTGAACGCGTAACCGGCGAAAGGCTCAATGAGTTCGAAAATCTCAACGCCCATCTGCTCGGTGTAACCCTGCTTAACCGCTCCCGATACGAACCGCTCGCGTTCCTCCGCCATCAACTCGGGAATCTTCTTCCCCATGGCCTTGCGGACCGTGTCGGCCTCGCCCAGGCTGTACCCGGCGAAGTTTTGCAGCACGTGCAGCACCTGGTCCTGGTACACGATGACGCCGTAGGTCTCGTCCAGCAATTCCTGGAGGCTGGGGTGCGGGTACGACACCTGCTCCTGACCGTGTTTGGAGCGGATGAAACGGTCAATGTGCTCCATGGGCCCCGGACGATACAGGGCGATCATGGCCGCGATGTCGCCGAGATCCGAGGGTTTCAGTTCCTTGATGTACCGCTGCATCCCCGCGCTTTCCAACTGGAACAGGTCGGATGTGTTCCCCGTGCCCAGCAGCGTGTAGGTTTCCGGGTCGTCCAGGGCCAGACGGTTGAGGTCAATCCGGATGCCCCGTTCCTGGTCAATCAGCTTGATGGTGCGGTCCAGGATGGTCAGGTTGGTCAGGCCCAGGAAGTCCATTTTCAGCAGGCCCAGCTTCGCCACCGGGTCCATGGAATACTGGGTCATCATCACCGGACTGTTTTCGTCGCCCCGGGCCGGCCGTTGCAGCGGCACGGTTTCGGTCAGCGGTTCGTCGGCTATCAGCACTCCCGCAGCATGGGTGCTGACGTGGTGAACGATGCCCTCCAGGGCTTGCGCGTTGTCCACCAGGCTCTGTATCGCGGAGTCGGTCTGGTAGCTGTCCATCATCTCCGGGTTGGCGGACATGGCGTCACGCAGGGTCCGCGACTTGAACGGCACCATGCGGGCGATGCGGTCAACGTCGCCATAGCTCATGCCCAGGCCTCGCCCCACGTCGCGCAATGCCGCCTTGGGCCCCATGGTTCCGAAGGTGATGATCTGGGCCACCCGGTCGCTGCCGTACTGATCAATGACGTACCGCAGCACCTCGTCCCGCCGGTCATCCTGGAAGTCCATGTCGATGTCGGGCATTTCCTTGCGTTCAAAGTTCAGGAACCGCTCGAACACCAGGTTGTACTGCATCGGGTCGATGTCTGTGATGCCCAGGCAGTACAGCACGACGCTGGCGGCTGCGCTGCCCCGCACGCCGAACAGGATCTCCTGGCGTCGCACAAAGGATATGATGTCCCACACCACCAGGAAATAGTTGGCGAAGCTGGTCTGGCGCACCACCTCCAGTTCGTATTCCATGCGGGCCCGGGCCGCCTCGTTGTTGTGGCCGTAGCGCTTGTTGAAACCGTCCCAGCACAAACGGGCCAGGTAGGTCTCGGCGTCTTCGCCGTTGGGCGTGGGATACCGGGGCAGGTGCATCTGGCCGAATCCCAGCGAAACGTCGCACTGCTGGGCCACCTCTCCGGTAATGTCCAGCGCTTTGGGAAACTCCGGAAACAGCGCGGCCATCTCCGCCGGTGACTTGATGTAGTAGGACGAGTCCTCCATCCGCAGGCGGTTCGCATCCTGCACGTTCGTCCCGGTCTGGATGCAGATGTACACGTCCTGAAACTGGTAGTCGGACTTCCGCACGTAATGGGCGTCGTTGGTGAGCAGCAGCGGTATTCCGGTGTCCTTGTTCAACCGGATCAGGCCGTCATTGATGCGCGGCAACTGGGGTATGTGCTCGTGCTGCTGCAGCTCCAGGAAGTAGTTCTCTCCGAACAGTTCCCGGTACCAACCCACCTGCTCCCTGGCGGCGTCGTAATTGCCGTCGGCCAGCAGCATCGGCACCTCGGCAGACGGGCACCCGGACAGACAGATCAGACCCTCACGGTGCTCGTGAAGCAATTCCTTGTCAATGCGCGGCCGGTAGTGGAACCCCTCAAGGTGAGAGCGGGTCACCAGTTGCAGCAGGTTTCGGTATCCGGTGTTGTTCCTGGCGATAACCACCAGGTGATTGGCGGTGCGCTCGTTGGGCGTCCGGTCTCGGCGACTCCCGTGCGCCACGTATAGCTCACAACCGATGATCGGCTTGATGCCGGCGTCCTTGCACTCCGAGTAGAAATCAACCACCCCATACAGGGATCCGTGATCGGTGATGCTCACGGCATCCATGCCCAATTCGCGCGTCCGGCTGACCAGATCGGGGATACGACTGATGCCGTCCAGCAGGCTGTATTCGGTGTGGGTATGGAGGTGAGTGAACACGATGATGATACCTGTTTGTCTAAAATATATGGGGTGGCTCGGATACTGAATAATAGCAGTCGGCGTAAACGGTTGCCACCGAAAACGGCCAGCGACGTGGACATAACCCGGTGTGAAACCATCGTCCCCGACGGCGCAAAGTCGCGGAAAACGGTCGGCAAATCAGAGCGCCCGCCACCCGAAACGGGCGGCGGGCGCGATGGCGTGGAGACGATACGCGGGGAATTAATTCGGGATATCGATCTTTTCGGTCACCACCCGAGTCACGCCCCATCCGGCCAGCCAGGCCGAGTGCCGTCCGTCGCCCCCGGCCACCACGATGACGATGTCCTCGGCCCGCGGCGCGATGGGAACCATCGTGTCGGGCTTGCTGTCGTCGATCCATGACGGGTAGTTGCGGTTCCCCCAGTGGCCCAACCCGGAAAGTTCCTCAATGGACATTCGCGCGTTGGCGTAAATGTACTCCCGGACGTCCCGCTTGCTCAGACCGTCGGCCGCGATCTCGGCGGCGTGTTCCGGGCTCAGCACCAGCGTAACCTGCGCCCCGGTCCCAATCTGGTAATAGTTTGAGAACCCGGTGGCCCTTGTCGCCTGCACCAGCGTGTTCAGCACCTCAATGCCCCGCGATACGGTGGTCTCCATGATCGGGTAGAACGCACGGATGGCATGAAGGGTGACCATGCTGTCCTCAGGGTCCAGCCCCAACTCGACGTGGCGCGGTTCCCACGGACTGCGGGCCTCGTTCTCCGCGAAACAGAACGAGTAGCGGCCCGGCATCGCCAGCGTCGCCTTGTCCATGTCGCCGATGATCAGACCGGCCACGTTGCGCACGAAAAGCCGCAGCGCCCGGCCGATGGTGGCGTTGGACCGGTATCCGGGCCCAAATGCGCCCGAGTCGCCGTTGATCCCCAACCGCTCGGCGATGGGGCCGTTGACTATCACCACCGGGGCGGCCCCGCCCGTGGTCGCCTGGCATCCCGCCAGGTTGAACGGACCCTGCAACGCAGCCTTGACGCAGGCGACCACCACCGGAAAATACTCCGGCCGGCATCCCGCCATCACGGCGTTCACCGCAACTTTCTCAATGGTCACTTCGGCGTTGGAAGGCTGTGCGATCCCCAGCGAAAGCGATGGATCCTCGCCCCAGGGGCCAAGCATGCGGCGCACGGCGTCCTCGGTGGCCGGAACCACGGGCATGCCGTCGGTCCAGCCCTGTTCCTCGTAATAGTCCTGGATCGCCTCGTAGGTGTCGGGCACGTCGATGCGCCGAGAACTGAGGGCAGCGGAGTTGGTGGACATAAGCGTTACTCTTCCGGTTGTTGTTGGTTCGGGATATTTTTGATTGACAGATCCACGACGACACCGAAGTGGTCGGACAATTTCCTGCCGCTCTCTCGAAGGTTGCTGATGGCAGTCGGCGCACCGGCTTCCAGGTCAGGCGTAATCGCCATGTGATCGATGGCCCGGCGCCCGGCAAATTCAAGCTCTGCCGTGGAAATACTCAGCCCCGCATCATCGAACGTTCGCCTGAGCTTCTCGCGCAGTCTCACCGGCGCCGAATTGCGCCCCCCGATCGACTGGTTGTAGTCTCCGACAACCACGACCCTACCTTTGAGTCCTGTGCTGAACAACTGGGCCAGGCCATCCAGGTAGCTTTCGTGGTCCTCCCATTGGACCCTGTTGCCCCCAAATCGCCCGGTTCGCGACCCCGACCACGGAATGCAGACCCCAACCACGGTAACCGGGCCGTCCGACGTGTCCGTGGTCCCGGCCACGTAACGGCCGGGCGGAAACGTGGCCCTGCCAAATCCGGCCGCTGGCCGCCAGGGCTTGCGGGACCAAAGCATCACCTTGCGCCGGCCCTCGATCATCCGGTGGCCATAGTCGGGCAGCGAGTGGATCGTGTGCCCGGCGAAATTTTCCAGCAGCCTTTCGTTGGTTTCCGTGAGACAGATGATGTCCGGGTCGTGCTCGGCGATCCGGCACAGAATTACAGGGCTACGCTCCGATCGGGGCGTAGCCCATTCAACATTCCAGTTCACGACCCGAAGGCCCATGGAATTCCGGCGGCGCGCCTAGTCGTTGGTTAGCATCTCGGCGATCTGTCCGGCGTACTCATGCGCCATCTGGCGAACTTCCGGAATGGAACGGGGCGCCAGGGGGCTGGGCAACGCCAGTATCTGTACGGTTGGCATACCCAGCGACGACGCGCGGGCGTGCGCGGCCCGGGTGAAACTCTCGGTGATGACGCTCACGGAAGGAACGCCGCGGCTCTCGGTTACTACTGTGTCGTGGAGACCCCACGCCGTGCAGCTCCCTCAATCCGCGATTCCATGCACCACCGCGTCGCACTCGGCGATCAACTCGTCGATGGTCTCATCGGCGCAGGGGGCGCTGAAGCTGAACTTGCGCAGGTACAGCACCTTCTCCACCGCGTACTCCTCCTCCAGGATCACCTGCAGTTCCTGCAGGAAGTTGTCGGAGTGGTACTTGCGGTTTTCCAGCAGGCCGATGGTCTTGCCGGCAAGGCCCGGCAGCCGGCCGGCCGCCGCCCGTTCCTCGGTCTTGTGCTCCGGACGCGGGTCCAGAATCTGGATGGTTGCAGTCGTCATTGGCTTCCTCCGAATCGTGATACAACGGGTATCAAAGGGTGAAAGGGTTTGACATCAGCCCAACATCTGGTAGTGCTTGCCCTCGGTTTTGATGGCCGGGGCGATCACCATTTCGGTTTTGTGGAAATCACGCACCGTGTAGGAACCGCACATGCCCATGGCCACGCGCAGCGCGCCCACCAGGTTCTGCGTGCCGTTGGTCACGTTGCTGGGGCCGTGGAGCAACTGGCGCAGCGATCCCTTGGTTCCCACGTTGATGCGGGTGCCGCGCGGCAGTTCGGGGTGCGCGTTGGCCATGCCCCAGTTGTAGCCGCGCCCGGGAGCCTCGGCAGCCTGGGCAAACGGAGTGCCCAGCATCACGCCGTCGGCTCCGCTGGCCATGGCCTTGCACACGTCGCCGCCGGTCCGCAGCCCGCCGTCGGTTATGACGCTGACATAGCGGCCTGTGCGCTCAAAATAGTCCTCGCGCGCCGCGGCGCATTCCAGCGTAGCGGTAACCTGCGGTACGCCCACGCCCGTAACCTCGCGGGTGGTGCAGGCCGCTCCGGGCCCGACCCCAACCAGGATGGCGTCGACGCCGGTTTCCATCAACTCGCTGGCAACGCTGTAGCTGACGCAATTGCCCACGACCACCGGCACGTTCAGGGAGCTGATTAGCTCAGAGAATATCAGCCCGCGGTAGCTGCGGGACATGTGGCGCGCCGTGGTGACGGTGGACTGGACGATGATGATGTCGGCGCCGGCCTCCACCGCCAGGGGACTGTATTTCTTGGTGGTCTGGGGCGTGAACGCAATGGCTGCGACGGCGCCCGACTGCTTGATCTCGCGCACCCGCTCGCCGATCAGGTTTTCCTTGACGGGCTCGCTGTACACTTCCTGCAGGTACTCGGTGACCTCGCTCTGGTCCATCGAGATGATCTCTTCCAGAACCGAGTAGGGGTCCTCGTAGCGGGAGTAAAGCCCCTCGCCGTTCAGCGCGCCCAGGCCGCCCATTTCGTGCATCAGCGTCGCGAACCTCGGGGACACCGAGCCGTCCATCGCGGAAGCGATTACCGGGGATTCAAAACTGTACGGCCCGATGCTCATTTGAGTCGACGTCATCTCCGGGTTGATGGTAACTTCGCCGGGGACGATAGCGACTTCGTCGAACCCATAAGACCTTTCCAGTTCCTTGAGCAAACGCCTGGCCATTATTTCACCTCATCGCTAACCGAGATGGTTGACAGACTGTAACAAGGGGGCGAAACGCAGTCAATCTGGGTATGCGCCGGCCCCGGTCGCGAATGTTCGTCGTTAAGATTATAGCGTTTGGGGGCGCCAATAATGACGCCCCCGGATTTTTCCTTGGGTTGGGTGTTCGACCCGCTTTCGGATTTAGGCCGGCGATAGCGCGGCCATTTCCTCCTTGCGTACCTTGATGATGATGTTCCCATCGTCGTCCAGGTCCACGATCGCGGTGTCGCCTTCTTCCAACTCTCCACCGAGCAGGACATCGGACATCCGGTCCTCAACCTCGTTCTGAATCAGTCGGCGCAGCGGGCGCGCTCCCAGAACCGGATCGAATCCGTTGGCTCCCAGGTGCTCGCGTGCCGCTTCCGTCAGTTCGATGTTGATGTTGCGTTCCTTCAGTTCTTCCCGGACCATGTTCATCATCAGGTCAACGATCTGGTGAATCTCGCTCTGATCCAGGGCGTGGAACACGATTGTGGCGTCCAGGCGGTTCAGGAACTCGGGGCGGAAGAACCGCTTGACCTCGTCCATCACCTTGTCCTTCATCCGCTCGTATGCCTGGCGATCCGTCTGGGCCTCGTCGGATTTGACCGCGAACCCCATGGAGGTGTCCCGCTTGATCAGGTCGGAGCCCAGGTTGCTGGTCATCACGATGATCGAGTTGCGGAAGTCCACCCGCCGTCCCCGGGCGTCGGTCAACTGGCCGGCGTCGAAGATCTGGAGCAGGATGTTGAAAATCTCGGGGTGAGCCTTCTCAATTTCGTCCAGCAGGATGGCGCAGTAGTTCTTCTTGCGCACGCCCTCGGTTAGCTGGCCGCCCTCGTCGTAGCCCACGTAGCCCGGAGGCGCGCCAATCAGACGGGCGGTGGTGTGTCGCTCCTGGAACTCCGACATATCCAGCCGGATCATGTTGTCCTCGTGTCCAAACAGGAACTCTGCCATGGCTCGCACCAACTCGGTCTTGCCGACTCCGGTGGGACCCAGGAACAGGAACACTCCGATGGGATGGCGCGGATCCTTCAGGCCGGCGCGGGCGCGACGGACCGCCTTGGCGATGCCGACGATGGCCTCGTCCTGGCCGATGATGCGCTTGTGCAGTTCCTCTTCCATCTGCAGGAGACGCTCGGTCTCTTCCTGCGCCAGGCGGGTGACCGGAATGCCGGTCCACATGCTCACGACTTCTGCAATGTCTTCCTCGGTTACCTGGGCGCGTTCCTTGCTGCGGTCGGCCTTCCACTCGGCCTCAAGGTTGCCCACGTTCTCGGAAAGGTGCAGTTCGCGGTCGCGCAACTCGGCGGCGACTTCGTACTGCTGCGCGGCGATGGCCTCGTCCTTTTCCTTGCGAACCCGCTCCAGGACTTCCATGGCCTCTTTGACTTCTTCCGGCGCGTGGCTGCCCCGCAGGCGAACCCGCGAGCCGGCCTCGTCCAGCAGGTCAATCGCCTTGTCCGGCAGGAAGCGGTCGGGTATGTAACGAGTGGACAGCGTGGCGGCAGCGCGGACGGCGTCGTCGGTGATCTCTACGTTATGGTGCTCTTCGTACTGTCCCTTCACGCCCTGGAGAATGTCCACGGTCATGTCGGGGTCGGGTTCTTCAACCCGGACGGGCTGCAGGCGACGCTCCAGCGCCGGGTCGCGCTCCACATACTTGCGGTAGTCGTCCAGCGTGGTGGCGCCGATGCACTGGATCTCGCCGCGCGCCAGAGACGGTTTGAGGATGTTCGACGCGTCAACCGCGCCTTCTGCGGCGCCGGCCCCCACCAGGGTGTGAATCTCGTCGATGAAGAGGACGCAGTTGCCGGAGGTCTTGATTTCCTCAATGACCTTCTTCAGGCGCTCTTCGAATTCACCCCGGTACTTGGTGCCGGCCACCAGCGCGCCCATGTCCAGCGTCACCAGGCGCTTGCCCTGCAGGGTTTCGGGCACGTCGCCCGAGGATATCTGCTGCGCCATCGCTTCGACGATGGCGGTTTTGCCTACGCCCGGCTCGCCAACCAGCACCGGGTTGTTCTTGGTGCGGCGGCTGAGAATCTGTGTGACCCGCTCGATCTCGGTATCCCGGCCAACCACGGGGTCAAGCTTGCCGCCCAGCGCCGCGTTGGTCAGATCGACGCCCAACTGGTCCAGCGTGGGGGTGCGAGTGTTGGAGCGGGAGCTGGTCGAACTGCCGCTGCCGGAGTTGCTGAGGATGCGGTGGGTCTCGGCGCGTACCTTTTCCAGGTTGACGCCCAGGCTCTCTAGGACACCGGCGGCAACGCCCTCGCCCTCTCGCAGGAGGCCGATCAGCAGGTGCTCGGTCCCGATGTAGGTGTGGTTCATCCGGCGGGCTTCGTCAACCGCCAACTCCACGACCTTCTTGGCCCTGGGGGTCAGACCGATTTCGCCCTGCGCCGGACGCTCTCCGCGTCCAATGATGAACTCAACGGCCGAGCGCACCTTCGTCAGGTCAACGCTCAGGCCAGACAGCACTCGTGCGGCTACACCTTCGGTTTCTCGTACCAGACCCAGCAGAATGTGCTCGGTGCCGATGTAGTTGTGGTTGAACCGCTGCGCTTCTTCCTGGGCCAGGGACAAAACCCGACGTGCCCTTTCCGAAAACTTCTCGAACCTGCTGCCCATGAGTCTCTCCTGGGTTGGGATAAGCGAGTGATCTGCCGGAGGATTACGTTCGTGCCGTCATTCTAACGCATTTGGGCAAAAATAAAAGTGGCATTTTCGCCGATCACGCAACGGCGAAGCCACCCCAAATGGGTTCAGTTGCCCAACAGCGATTTTTTCGGACAGCCAGCCGTTCCTTCGTGTACCATCACGCCCGCCCCGTTTGGAACAATTCGTGGAGCCCCACGGTAGCGCCAACGCTGGGCGTCGCGATATGCGGGGACTGTTTAGTGTCACGATGGCGGAGCGGACGAATCCGCTCCCTCGCCATCTGGCTAACACTTCCCGGCGGTGACCTATTTTCCCACTCCGTCACCAGAGCAGTATCGTCGGCGCTGGGGCGTTTCACTTCCGTGTTCGGGATGGGAACGGGTGGTGCCACCCCGCTTGAACCACCAGAAAGTTAGCTCCGTCATTATCCACCATTATCCACCCGTTGGCAAGGGTGCCGGCCGAAGAATTTTCGCGCAATCCAAGCACGACCTGGCTCACCGGTGGGCTGATAAGCCTATGCTATACTGATTTCGGCCGTTGCAAAGACGGTTTTTGGGCCGTTAGCTCAGTTGGTAGAGCACCGGACTTTTAATCCGGGTGTCGTGGGTTCGACCCCCACACGGCCCACCACTCCATCGGTGCCCGTGCGCCTGTGCATCGCTGATTTACTGTTGAAAATCAGGCCGTTTTCCATCACAGGGGCGAATTATTATCCGCCGCTGCTGCGGGCTCAGGCGTCGATCAGGCAGAACGCCAGTATCGTAACGCTGCCCAATACCGATCCCATTGGAGGCGACACAATGCGCGTTATGGTGCTGGTTAAGGCTACGGCGGACAGCGAAGCAGGAATAATGCCCTCGGCCGACCTGTTCAAGGCGATGGGAGATTACAACGCGGCACTGGTCGAAGCCGGAATCATGCTGGCCGGAGAAGGGCTCAAACCTTCGTCGGAGGGCCGGCGCATCAGGTTCGATGGGTCAGACCGGACCGTGGTCAACGGGCCATTCCCGGCGGTGAACGAACTGGTCGCCGGTTTCTGGCTGTGGGACGTGAAGGATATGGATGAAGCCTTGGAGTGGGTGAAACGCTGTCCCAATCCAATGTCGGGGCCCAGCGAAATCGAGATCCGACCGCTGTACGAACTGGAAGACTTCGCCGATGCCGTGCCCCTGGAGCTGCGTGAACAGGAAGACCGTCTGCGTCAGGAAATCGCGGAACGCTGATTCCGTCCGTTCGGATCACAGGAAGGCAAAGGCGTGACCAACGTCAGACTCGCAACCCCGGACGACCGCGACGCCGCGGTGGAATTGGTGCGCGGTCTGCTGGCCGAACTCGGCGCGACTCCTCCTCCGGCGCAGGACTACGCGCCAACTTACGACCGGATCATCTCCCGCGAAGACGTTGGATTCATCGCAGTCGGCGAGGACGACGGGTGCATCGTGGCGGTCTGCACCGTCTCCTATCTGGACGCTCTCCGCACCCTCGGCCGCTACGCCGTCATCCAGGAGATGTTCGTCGAACCCGCGATGCGCAGCGCCGGCATCGGCATGGACGTCCTCAATTTCGCCCTGCAGCACGCGGCCGACCATGGTTGCCAAACCGTGGAGTTGGGAACCCCATACGACGGTGACCGCCAGATTCAATTCTACCGCCGGGCCGGCTTTACCGAAGTCGGCGCCCGCCTGCGATGGCGCTCCGGCGGCTGAACCGACCGAACCATCGCCCTGCCGGCCCACCATGGGAGCCGGTTGGAATCTCCGCAGAAAAAAGGGGACGCCGGCGATTCGCCGGCGTCCCCTTTTCACGTCGCTTTTGGGCGAATCTACGAGCGGTTGCCGCGTTCGCTGCTGGACTGCCCGTAGGCCGAGTCCACCACCACGCGAACCCCGCTGACCGTTCCGGTAACGGCGTTGCGCACCGCGTCGCCGGCCGCGTCGCTCACGTCGTAGGCCGCGTCAATCGCCCCGGTGGCGGCTGCGGTAGCGGTCTGCTCCACATTTTGGCCCGTGGTCCGGGCGGCGTCGATGGCCCCGTTCACCGCCGATACCGCCACCTGCGCCACGTCCTCTCCGGTCTGGGCTGCGCTGCTCACCAACTGCCGAGTCGTCGCGGTGGTGGCGGCGGTGACGTCCCCGGCCGTTCCCGCAACCGCCGTTACGACGCCGGCGACGGTGGCGCGAGCGGCTTCCGACAGCGCGCCGCCGATTTCCCTGGTACCGTCAATGGTGCCGCGGGTCACCTGCACCACCGATTCTTCCGCCGCCAACCCCACGGACGCGCCTCCGCGCAGGGCGCCCTCAACCGCCTGTTGGGTGGCCGTGCCCAGTTCCGCCCCGGCGTCGCTGGATCCTCGAATCGCGCCCACCACCACGTCGTGGAGCATGGTCGTCGTGGCGGTTCCCACCATCCCCACGCCTTGAATCACGCCGATGGTGGAATCCCTGACTACTGATCCGGCGGTGCCGCTGACATTGCCCACGGCGTGGAGCGTGCCAACCACTGCATCCTGCGCCAGTCCGCCCAATTCGCCACCGACCGATCTGGCACTGCGCAGCGAGTTGGCTGTCGTGTCCCGCACCGTGTCGATTGCCACGTTGCCCACGCGGCCGGTCCCTTCCAATGTTCCCGTCAACGTATCTCTTACCGAAGTCCCGATGCGTCCCAGAATGGCCATCACGTCCCCCTTGCGATCATTATTTGGTTATTCTGAAAATGATACCAAACAACCGCGAATTTTGTACTGCCACCGCCGGCCGTTCATTGCGGTTGCGCCGCTTTGCCAATGCTTATACAGTTGGGCGCAACTCGGCGCCGGCCCCGGGCCGTCGCCACCAACCGGAGGTATCAAAATGGCCAGACTGGAAGGCAAGGTTGCCCTTATCAGCGGCGGCGCCAGGGGCCAGGGCGCGGTCGAGGCGCGAATGTTCGCAGAAGAAGGCGCCAGCGTGGTTATCGGCGACATTCTCGACGAAGAAGGACGCAAAACCGAAGCCGAGTTGCAGGAACTTGGCTACAACGTAACCTACGTCCACCTCGACGTGACCAGCGAGTCGGACTGGGAATCGGCGGTGCAGGCCGCCGTCAGCGCCTACGGCAAGCTCGACATCCTGCTGAACAATGCTGGCATTCTGATCCGCAAGAACATCGAGGAAACCACCGAGGCGGATTGGGACCGGATTTTCGCCGTGAACGCCAAGGGTGTTTTCCTCGGCACAAAGGCGGCCATACCCGCCATGCGTGAGAACGGCGGCGGCTCGATCATCAACATCTCCTCCACTGCCGGGCTGGTGGGAAGCCCCAATGGATCTGCCAGTTACACGGCGACGAAGGGCGCCGTCCGCCTGTTCACCAAGTCCACGGCCATCCAGCACGCCCGCGAAGGAATCCGCTGCAACTCAATCCATCCGGGCCCCATCGAAACCGACATGATCGCCGACACGCTGAACGATCCTGCCAACCTGGAATTGCGGATGCAGCGGCTTCCGCTTGGGCGGGTCGGCAAGCCCAGCGAGATTGCTTACGGCGCAATATACCTGGCGTCCGACGAATCGTCGTTTGTCACCGGCTCCGAGGTGGTAATCGACGGCGGCACCACCGCGGCATAGGGAGGCGAAGCAATGGCTCCAGTCATCGATACCCACTGCCACGCATCGCCCTACTGGTTCGAGCCGGTCGAAATCCTGCTGGACGAAATGGAACGGGCCGGTGTTGATCAGGCGGTGCTGACCCAGTTCTTCGGCGTGTTCGACAACAGCTACCTGGTGGAAGCGGTCAGGCGGTTCCCCAACCGGTTCGCCGTAATTGCCATCGTGGATCACACCCAACCGGACGCGACGGATCGTGTCGCCGAACTCAAGGACCAGGGCGTGGACGGCCTGCGCTTCCAGTGCTCGTGGCGATCGTCCGGCGACGATCCGTTGGCGCTTTGGCGCAAATGCGCCGAACTGGACGTGGTCGCCAGCGTCATGGGCCCAGCGGAACACTACGCCGCCCCGGAGTTCGAGGAAATCGTCCGCGAACTGCCCAACCTGAAAATCGTTGTCGAGCACCTGGCCGGCGTCGGCGCCTTTTGGGGCCCCGGCCGCGCGGACACCGAAATCCCCATGGACACCTACCGGCGTTCGCTCGAACTGTCCAAATACCCCAACGTGTACATGAAGATACCGGGCCTCGGCGAGTTCTGCCCGCGGCCCCAGCCCTTCCGTCAGCCCATCCCGTTCGACAACATCCCGCCGCTCATCGAGATGGCGGTAGAAGCCTTCGGGGGCGACCGTCTGATGTGGGGCAGCGACTTCCCGCCGTCCGCCAACCGCGAGGGATACCGCAACGCCCTGCGGTTCCCCATGGAACTCATCGAATACCCCAGCGTCGAATCGCGCGACATGGTGTTCGGCCGCACGGCGGCCGGGTTGTGGGAGTTTCGGTAAACACCCCTGATCCGGTCAGTGTGGGGGCGACGCATGCGTCGCCCCTATGGTTTCGCAACAATCGGATGGTCAAGACCAGAATCGAACATCAAGGAGCATCAACCATGCCCAGATTCGCAGTTGATTTGAACACTCCGGAGGGCCGCGCACAGGTCGGCGGCCAGCCGTGGAAAGTCGCGCCCGGACTGGTTCCCGGCGAACCAAACGAGGGCCTGTCGGCACAGTTGCTGGCAACCCCGGCCCGCCTCGCCGATTTTGACGATTCATCGTGGGACGTGTGCGACAACGTGCGCCAGAGCCTGTCCGTAGGATTCACCTTCGCGTGGTATCGTATCGCCGTTACCCTGCCGGAGTCCATCGATGGCGTGGACGTTTCCGGTTATCGCGTGTGGTTTGAAACCAACTTCGACAACTACGGCGAGGTCTGGGTCAACGGTGAGATCGACCGCGCTTACGGCAGCATCGTCGGCCTCAACACGCCGCACCGGGTGGAGATTGCAGAGGTAGGCGAGCCCGGATCGCAGTACGTCATCGCCTGCCTGTGCCTCAACGGGCCGCTGGCCGCCCCGCGTGGCGGCATATTCATGCGGTTCGCAACCCTCGCCTTCGAGGCTACCGACAACTAGAGAGCCGCCGATATCCACCGTAGGGGCGGATCTCAGATCCGCCCCTACCGTTGCCTGCACGAGTGTGGGCGGGTGCAAACCACTGGAACGGGAACGCTGTTGTATCACAAACCGACCCGCGGCGAGGCCGGTATTCCCATCCGCAATTGAAACGCGGAAACAAGCAGTGAGCCTCCAAAACCGTAGGGGCGGGTCTCAGACCCGCCCCTACCTGTGTTGGCGTTAGCAACGAACCCTACGACAGGTGCTGCGCGTAGAACTGGAAGATCCGTGGCCAGGCTGCGTTGGACGCTTCCACGGCGTAGCTGGGTCGGTCAACCGCCACGAAGCCGTGGCCGGCGTTGGGGTAGATTTCGTACTCCCAGGACTTTCCGGCCGCCTTGATGGCAGCGTCGGTGGCCTTCACCTCGTCCACCGTGGGCCGTGCGTCATCCTCGCCGAAGATTCCCAGCATCGGACACGACAGGTCCGACACGAACTCGATGGGCGCGTGGGGCATGGCCTCGGTGGGAGGCTCACTGTCGCGCGGGGTCACTCCGCCGCCCCAGCAGTCCACCGCCGCGTCGATGCCCTGGAGTTTGCACGCGGCCAGGAATACCTGGCGTCCGCCGGAGCAGAATCCGATGATCCCCACCTTGCCGTTGAAGTTCCCCAGGTGGCGCAGGTAGCCGATGGCGCCCGCCGCGTCGCCCAGCGTGCGGTCGTCGGGCATGCCGCCGGCCTCGCGAATGCTGTTGCTGTTGGCGACCGGGTCGTCGTGCCCCTGGCGGTAGTGCAGGTTGGGCATAATGGCGATGTAGCCGTTGTGCGCGAACTTCCGCGCCATTTCCTTGCTGGCCTCGTCCCAGCCCGGCATGTGGTGGAACAGGTGAACCGCCGGGAAGGGCCCGGGGCCCAGGGGCCGCGCCAGGTAAGCGTTGATCGCGTCGCCGTTGTGGCCTTCAATCCAGATGTGTTCGGCCGTCATTCCCTGGTAAGGCATGGTTAAAACCTCCGTTTCAATTCAGGTGGTTTGAGTTGGGTTTGCGCGATTTGAAAATTGATTGCCCCGCAACCAATTTCGGCAAGATTACTATTCGGGATAACCAGTGTCAAACGAGTACGTGGATCGGCTTCAGGTCAACAAAGTCGTGTCCGGCCGTTCTCCGTCGTATGACGGATTCCGCAGCGGTCGAGTTGTCCATCCCGATGGCTCGCCGGCCCAGCCGGGCCGCCGTCACCAGGGAACCACCGCCTCCGGCATAGCAGTCCAGAAACGTATCACCGGAATTCGACGAAGTGCGAATGATGCGTTCCAGCATCTCGGCGTTCTTCTCGGTCGGGTATGCGGGACGTTGAGGATCCTTGTACAGCCACACATCCTGGGGCAGTTTGCCGGCCGCTTCGTCCGCATACCGTATTTTTCGAGGGTTGCCCGTCAGGCTCCATTCAATCAGGCCGGCCTCATCCAGAGCTTCAAGTTCGGCAGGTGGGTACCTCCAGTGACGGCCGGCCGGCGGCATCATTCCCCGCCAGGGTTGCCCCGTGGCTCCTTTGGCCGTGACTCCGGGTGCGTGCAGCGGAGTTGTGGTGTAACGCCGCCCCGCGGGGTCAACCTGCGGATACAACCGGTTCACTTCGTCGTCGCTCAACGGTTCACGCTGCGGGTTCCAGGTGATGCGGTCCGGCGTCATGGAATAGAACAGGATCGTGTCCTTGATGTTCCCGTACCCATAGCGGTCAAAGTTCTTGGGGTTGCACTTGATGCGCGTGATGGCGTTGCGAAAGTTGGCGGCGCCGAACACGTCATCCATCAGCAGACGGACGTGATGTTCCATCTTCACATCGATGTGGACGTAGATCGATCCGGCGGAAGCCATCACCTTGCGAATGGCCCGGAGCCGTTCGCCCAGCGCGTCCAGGTAATCGGACCCGCGCAACCGGTCCGAATAGGCCGGCCGGCCGGAAGCGCTGATGGTATTCGCCCGTCCGTCGTCAATCAGGAAATCGTTGTTGGTGGCGAAGGGCGGGTCGATGTACACCAGATCGACCGCGATTCCCATGTCCGCAATGATGCCCAGACCGTCCAGATTGTCGCCGGCGTAAAACAGGTTCTCCATGTCGCGGATTGTAGCAGAGGTTACGCCCGCTCATGCTGTAGCAGACGTGGAATCTGCTCATGACGTGGGGTCCGCTCATGGTGAGCCTGTCGAACCATGAGCGGTCAACTCGCTCCTGAATATTTCAGCTAATCAAGCCCTGCCTGCGCCAGCAGTGCCCTCAGCATTGCACCGCATTGCGCCTCGTGGTACGCGGCAAACTTCTCAAACTCCCGCAGGTTGCGGGCGGATTCCTCCGCCGGGTCGAACCGGTCGCCCATCAGGTCATAGTCGCCGGCAAGCTCGCGGTTCCACACTCGCAACTCGTCCAGCGTCAGTTGCGGCTCAAACTGGAAGCCGTAGGAAATACCGTACCGGAACGCCATCGGAAAACGGACGTAGCCCCCGTCGCGCCGCAGCATGGTGGCGTCTGCCAGCCGCACCGCGTCGGGAGGCACGGTGAACTGCTCGCCGTGCAGCGTGGGAACCAGCGGAATCCGCATCCTGGAAAACACCGGGTCCGCCGCACCCTCGGCGGTAACGTCGATCTTGCGCAGCCCGAACTGGTAGCCGCCGGTCGGAGCGACTGCGCCGCCCAGCGCGCGGGACAGCAACTGCGCCCCCAGGCAAATGCCCACCACCGGCGTCGGGTCCGTTGCGCCCAACGAACCGGTGGCCGCCGCTCGCAGGTATGCTATTTCCTGCACCAGCGCCGGGTAGTTGTCGTTCGCGGACATGGGCCCGCCCAGCGCGACGATCAGATCGACCTCCGAAACGTCCGGCGCGTCGAACTCGGCAAAATCAGGAGCGCCGGCATACACCGGAACAGTGGTCAGACTGAAGCCGCCGTCGCGTAATATGCCCGCGAAGTTGGACCCCAGCGTCTCCACCGCAATGTGCTGGATGATAACGGCGCGCCTGGTCATGGGGTGAGTCGCAGCACAACTTCGGCGCGCATTGATCGGGCGGTGCGGTCGAAACCATCCAGCGAGAGAACGTCGTCAGTCGTGGTCGACCAACGCCAGGAGACGCCCCACGTAATCCGCCACCGCGGGTTGGTCTCTGCGAATATCGTCGGGTTCCATGAAATCGTGGTAGAAATTGGCGTGGAATTTTTGCGCGATGCCAAACCCTGCGGCCAGCGTTGGATCGTCAAAATCGCTGGCTAGTTGGTCCGCAGCGATTTTCAAGGCTTGGTCCGTTCCGAAAGGCCATCCTCTGAGCTGGGCCACCGCCATTATCGTGTGCGCGGCAGCCCCCCACAATTTCTCCGATCCCTGCAGGTGGTCACCGGACGCGAATTCCTCGCTCGCCGCATCTAGGAAAGCGAGCGCTGTGTTTTGGTGTTCTTCAACGAGCATGATGTTAGTTTATCAGTCGCCCCGAGATTCTGCGGCCAAATCTTCCAGCACCACCCGGTCGGTGGGAAACGCCAGGGGTTCCGGCGGATGCTTCGGGTCGAACCACTCCACCGCGTCGAGATCATCGGATGCGCGCGGCTCTCCGGCCACGCGCCGGGCGTAGAACCAGACGCCCACGGTCAGCGACGCCTCGTTGTGGAAATTGGAATGGACGGCGCAAACGTCGCCGGTTTCCACCTCGATGCCGGTCTCCTCACGAAACTCCCGCCGCGCCGCGTTCCGAATGTCCTCGCCCCACTCGACGTAACCGCACGGGATGCACCACTCGCCCACGTTGCCACCCGCCGACCTGCGTCCCAGCAAGATGCGCCCGTGGTCGTCCAGCAGCACCACCGCGACGCCAACCGCCGGATTCCGAAAATGCACGAACCCGCACGACGCGCAACTGGGTCGGGGCAGACCGCCCCGAATCCTGGCCTCCAACGGTTCCCCGCAGCGCGGGCAGAACCGGTAGTCGGGAGAGAGCGAATCGGGCATACGCGACGCTTAGGTGCTGGCGTGGCCCCGCCGCAGCCCCCGGCCCGGCAGCGCCCCGGTATTCTGACCCTGCTCTATCACCACCTGCCCGTTGACTATCACGTACTCGATGCCCACCGGGTACTGCTTGGGGTTCTCCTTGGTCGCCAGCGCCTTCACCGTGTCGGGGTTGAACACCACCACGTCGGCCTTGAACCCGTCGCGCAGCAGGCCCCGATCCGGTATGCCGATGCGCTGCGCCGGGAACGACGTCATCTTGCGGATGGCTTCCGGAAGCCTCAGGTGCTGCTCCGCCCGCACGAACTCTGCCAGCACGATCGGGAAGCAGCCATAGGTGCGCGGATTGGGATACTCACCGAACAGGATGGCGTCCGACGCGATCATCCCGTAGGGATGCGACACGAACGCGTACAGCGTCTGCGCGTTGGTGCCCAAACCAACCGTGCTGATTCCCAGGTTCTCCGACAACAGCATATCGAATAGCGCGTCGGCGGGATCCTGGCCACGCATCTCCGCTATGTCCGTGATCAGCCGCCCGTCGTAGATCTGATTTTCGGGGCGCGTGAAATTGGTCAGCCAGTTGTTTTCCAGGCGGCTGGGGGTGATCTCCCGTTTCATGCGGACGCGGTCGTCGGCGTCCTGCAACGCGGCGATCAACCGTTCCGGCCCGCCGTCCTTGGCCCAGTGAGGCAGCCCGATGGTGGGAGTGGTGCCCGAGTACGGGTACGTGTAGCAGTCGAACGTGCAGTCGATACCCTCGGCTCTCGCGTTTTCCACCAACTCCAGGTGTCCGATATGGCTGCCCACGCCCGAAACCGACTGGCGGTAATGGGTCAGATGCACCGGTATGCCGCTGCGTCGCCCGATGTCCAGCGCCTCGTGCCACGGAGCAAGGTAGCCCTGGCTGAGCAGGCTGGCGCGGGTGTGGGTGTGATAGATGCCGCCCATCGACGCGGCGGTTTCGGACAGCGCCACCAACTCGTCGGTGTCCGCGTAGGCGCCGGGCGGATAGTCGAGCCCGGTGGACAGCCCCCACGCCCCCTCTTCCATGGCCTCGCGCACCACCGACTGCATATCCGCGATTTCGCCCTCGGTGGCGGCGCGCTGTTCCCAGCCCACGCTCCAGATCCGCACGGGCGAGTTGCCCAGGATGTATGCCATGTTGATGGCTACCGTACCGTCGTACTTGCCCAGCATATCGGCCACCGTCAGCCAGTCGGCGGGCATGGGCGGGTAACCATTCAGCCCGGCGTCCAGCCAGATGTACCGGTGCAGTTCCTCCTGGGTCTTGAACGGCGCGTGGGAAATGCCGTCGATGCCCACCAGTTCGGTGGTCACCCCCTGCCGCACCTTGGGATCGTGGTGCGGCTCCCCTAGGATGGTCAGTCCGGCGTGCGAGTGCAGGTCAACAAACCCGGGGCAAACCACGTGGCCGGTGGCGTCAATGATCCTGGCGGCGTTCTCCCGCAGATCGGCGTCGTTGCCCCGATGTATCGTTACGGTATCTCCGGTGATGGCAACGGCCGCAAAGAACCCGGGGCTGCCGGAGCCGTCAATCACCTGCCCGTTGGTAATCAGTAGGTCAATCATGGCCGGAATCATAGCACAGCAAAGCTCCTGCACAGACCTGCGGCGACCGTCTCAAGCCCACACTGCGACCTCCATAAAACCGGACGTCCTGGTGTGGGGAGAACTTCTGTGGTTGCTCCGTCCGCGGCGCACCCACGTCCCGATTGGTCATCCCCGATGTCACAAGGACATTCGCCATCCCGGCGATACCCGTCCGCTGGCTCCGCCGGTTGCGTTGCCGGAACTGCGCTCGTACACTGCCGGCAATCGTATATCGGAGGCAAACCATGAGCGAATTGGACGACCGCTACGAACTGGGACAGGAGACGCGCCGAATGTTCGGCGGCGGACAGATCACCGGCGGTTCCTCGCCTGGCGCGTGGGACATCGCGCCCGACCTTGAACGCATCCTCGGCGAGGGACTGTTCGGCATAATCTGGCGACGACCGGCCCTGACCCCGGTGCAGCGCGAGATGATCACCCTGTCATCCCTGATCGTGCTTAACCGGGAGGTGCAACTGCGCCGTCATCTTGGCAACGCCCTCAACATTGGCCTCACGCCCGAGCAGATCGTCGAGTTGATCATCCACGACACCTGGTATGCCGGCGCGCCCGGCGGAATCCAGGCCCTCACCATCTGCAAGGACGTGTTCGACGAGCGCGGCATAGATTTCACGCCCGCCCGCGTCCACGACACCAACGAGGACTCCGACAGCCTGTTCCAGAGGGGCGACGAGTACCGTCGCAACTACATGGGCGGCGGCGGCAGCCGTTCCGCTCCTCCCACGCAGGCCGAGGCGGAACTGGGCCGCGTGACCGGCGAATACTACTGGGGGGCTACGTGGACCCGTCCCGGCCTCGACCTGCCCAGCCGCTGCATCTGCACCATGACGTGCCTCGCCGCGCTGGGACGCGAAGGGCCGTTGCGCAGCCATATCCGGGGCGCCCTCAACATCGGTTTCACTCAGGACCAGATCATCGAGGTCTTCGGACACATGACCCTGTACGCCGGCATCCCCTTCGCCCGCGGCGCAATGGACGTCGCCAACGAGATTTTCGCCAACGCCTAACCCGCAATCATCCCCATCCAAATGGCCCAAATCCCATAGGGGCGAGTCTCAGACCCGCCCCTACTCTTGGAAAACGGACACGCAGGAGCAGACAATCATCTGCCCCAACCCTGCAATTCGCCCGTCAACCTCCGTCGGTCAGATCGTGTACCCGACCTCGGCGCACCCCGGCAGCCACCGGCGACCTTCGCGTACCAGCAATTCCTCGCTGTGCGGCGGTCCGCTCATGCCCGGCAAATACCGGTATGGAGCCGGCGCCCCCGGCATGTCCAGGCAGTCGATGATGGGGTCGATTATGCCCCACGCCAGCTCGATCTCATCGTTCCGCGTGAACAGAGCGGCGTCGCCCTCCAGCACGTCCAGCAGCAACCGCTCGTAGGCGTCGGGCAGGTCGATGCCGGCGAACCCTTCCTCGTAGTGGAACTCCAGGGACACGCCCTTCATCGCCAACTCCGCGTCGGGCACCTTCGACTGGAACTCCAGGCGCATCCCCTCGTTGGGCTGGACGCAGATGGACAGGGTGTTGCCTGGTATATCCACGTCCCCCGGAATCGGAAATAGCATGTGCGGCGGCGAGTGGAACTGGATCACCATCTCGGTGCTTTTCTTCGCCAGTCCTTTGCCCGACCTCAGGAAGAACGGCACCCCCTGCCAGCGCCAGTTGTCGATGAACAGTCGCATTGCGGCGTAAGTCGGCGTCTGCGACCCGGGGGCTACCCCTGGCTCCGAATGATATCCGTCATACTGGCCGATCACCAGGTTTTCGTGCAGGTCGCGCAGTGTCATGCGACGCACCGAGTTCAGCACCTTCACTTTCTCGTTACGCAGCGCGTCCGCCTCGAAAGCATAGGGCGGATCCATCGCCACCAGCGCCAGCAGTTGCAGCAGGTGGTTCTGGAACATATCCCGCAGCACTCCGGCCCGGTCGTAGTATTCGCCCCGCTCGCCTACCACCACGTCCTCGGCCACGGTGATCTGCACCTGGTCGATGTAGTTGCGATTCCACACCGGCTCAAATATCGCGTTGGCGAACCGGAACACCAGCAGGTTTTGCACCGTCTCCTTGCCCAGATAGTGGTCGATGCGATAGACCTGATCCTCCCGAAACACGCTGTGAATGTGCCCGTTCAACCGCTGCGCGGTGTTGAGGTTGGAGCCGAACGGTTTCTCGACAACGATGCGCCGCCATCCGTCCCGTTCGTCGGTCAGTCCCGCCTCCGACAGGGCGGCCACCGCCGGCTCATACAGGCCCGGAGCCAACGCCAGGTAGAAAAGCGAGTTGAGCCGGCCGTCTCCCTCCGCTGACAGGTGCCCGATGCGCGAGCCGACCTCCGACAGCGCGCCGGGGTCGGTGACGTCGGCGGTGATGTAGGTCAGCAGGGATGCGAACAGGTCCCACTGTTCGGTCTGGGGATTCCCGCACCCTTCCCGCAAGCGGTTGCGAAACTCCTCGTCGGTCATGTCGTTGCGCGCGACCCCGACGATGTGGACGTGATCGGGCAAGCGTCCCTTCAGGAAAAGGTTGAACAGCGCCGGCCCCAGTTTCTGATGGGTCAGGTTGCCGCTTGCGCCCAGGATGATCAGGGCGGTCACGTCGCTGCTGTCGCCTCCGCCCATCAGGTTCGCGCCTGCCGTCATCATTGGGAGTTGGCCTCCCGGCCCGATTCACGAACCGCGTGGCCGCCGAACTGGTTGCGCAGCGCCGCCAGCATCCGCCCTCCGAAGGGTTCCTCCTGCCGCGAGCGGAAGCGCTGGTACAGCGCCGCCGTGATGGCCGGCGTCGGGACCGCCATCTCCACCGACTCGTTCACCGTCCAGCGACCCTCCCCGGAGTCGTCCACGTAGGCGGACAGGCTCTCCAGTCCCGGGTCGGCCTCCAACGCCAGCACCGCCAGATCCAGCAGCCACGAGCGCACCACGCTGCCGTGCTGCCACGTCTTGGCGATGGCCATCAGGTCCAGGTCGAAATCCGCCTGCTTGGCCTCCAGCAATTCGAACCCCTCGGCGTACGCCTGCATCAGCGCGTACTCCACGCCGTTATGCACCATCTTCGTGAAATGGCCGGCGCCCGTGGGACCCACGCGGCTGTATCCCTTGTCCTCACCGGGCGCCAGAGTCTGAAAGATGGGTTCCAGGCGAGCGAACACATCGGCATCACCGCCAACCATCAGCGAGTATCCTTCGACCAGACCCCAAACGCCGCCGCTGGTGCCGGCATCCAGCAGGTGGATGCCGCGCTCCGCCAGCGTCTCGCCCCGGCGCAGCGTGTCCTTGTAGTTGGCGTTGCCCCCGTCGATGATGGCATCGCCGCCGTCCAGCAGCCCGGCCAGTTCCTCGATGACGGTATCGGTCACGGCCCCGGCCGGCAGCATCACCCACACCGCCCTCGGCGCGGCGAGACGGCTCACAACGTCCGCAACCGACCCGGCGGACGTTGCTCCTCCGGATGCGCTGGACTCCACTGCCTCCGCGTTCTGGTCGTACACCACCACGGTATGTCCGCCGCCCAGCAGACGCTGCGTCATGTTAGCGCCCATGCGGCCCAGCCCAATCATTCCGAGTTCCAAAATGTTCCTCCAGTTTCAAGAACCGTAGCGATAAGCCACCAATCGCTATATGCCGTCAGTTTCAAGACGCTGCCGTTCCCGGCCCGCAGTACCGTCAAACCCGCCGCAAAAATCCGTCAGCCCCCCTGGATTTGGGTTCTGATCCATTGCTTGCATCGGAGCTACGAGTGGTTTGGGGATGCGTTGCCGCGCCTCATAGGGTTTCTGCCAGCAGGTCGATGCCCCCGGCAGGGTCGCCATCCAGCCGGATTGACACGCAGCGCCGTCCCAATTCCCGCAGCGCCTGCAAATCGCCCAGCGCCTGCGCGTCGGCCAGCGTGCCGAAACTGTACGGCCAATCCGGAATGGCGACGTCGTCGGTGTGCGGTTGCGTAAGTTGCAGGAATATCCCCGAATCGGGCCCGCCCTTGTGCAACTGGCCCGTCGAGTGCAGGAATCGCGGCCCGTACCCGGCGGTGGTGGCAATCCCGTGTTTGTGAATCACCCTGCTCCGCAACCGGTGAATCGATTCCGGGATTCCCGCTGCGTCCGGAAGGTATGCCATGACGGCCAGGTAGTCACCCGCCTTGCACTCCGCCAACAGGCGCCTCAGAGCTTCAGCATCGTCGTACCGACGATCGGGCAGCCGGCCCTCGGACTCGTACCGGTCGAGTACCGCAACGGTGCGATCCTTCGCCCCCTGCACGTCCGGCTGATCAAAGGGATGGATGCCCAGAACGTGCCCGGCGATGGCGGTTGCGTACTCCCATCGGTAGAACTCGGAGCCCAGATCGTAGGGGTCGGCCATTTGCAGCCGGATCACGGGATGCCCTGCAACCTCCAGTTGGTCCAGGACACTGTCGGCCTTGCGAGCCTCCGGGCTGTTGTCGTCCGCCAGACGCAACTGCACGAAAACCCGGTCGTCCCCGTAGCGCCCCGGCTCTGCCAGCGGCTCGGATGCAACCGGCACGATGCCCGTCCCGTTCTTGCCGGTGCTTTCCGCCAGCAGTTGCTCCACCCACAGCCCGAACCCGGCGATGTTCGGCGCGGCAACCAGCGTGAGCTTGTCCCGCCCGTGGTTCGCCAGCGCGCCGATCACAGTGCCCAGCCACGCTCCGGGATCGGCGGCGGTACTACCCGCTCTGAGGCACTGCGCCTCCATGTCGGCGGCAGACGCCAGCAGTCGGTCGAGATCAACCCCGGTCAGCGCGGCGGGCACCAGCCCGAAGTGCGACAGCACCGAGTAACGGCCGCCGATGTCCGGATCATTGATGAAGGCATGACGGAACCCGGCGGTTCCGGCCATCCGAGCCAACGGTGTATCCGGGTCCGTGACCGCAATGAAGTTGCGGCCGGCGCGTTCCGACCCGATGCTGGACTCCACCAGGCGGCGGAAATGAGCGTAGAACGCCAACGGTTCCGTGGTGGTTCCCGATTTGGACGATATGGCGAATACGGTTCGCGCCGGGTCAACCGCCGCCGTAGTGGCCGCCACCCAGGCGGGAACCGTGCTGTCCAGCGTGAACATGCCCAAGCCGGCGTTCTGGGACTCGCCGATCACCTGACGGATAACCTCCGGCCCCAGACTGCTGCCGCCCATGCCCAGCAAAACCAGGTCGCGATAGCCCTCTGACACCACGGAGTCAGCGAAATCACGCAGTTCGCCAACCAGGCTTCGCATATCCGTGGGCAGCGTCAGCCACGCCAGGCGGTTGGCGATTTCCGTGGGGTCGTCGCTCCACAGCGTGTGGTCGTGGGCTTTCAACCGGGCTCGCGCGTTGGCGGCGTCCAGTGTGGCGGCCGAATTGGCCACCAAATCCTCATAATCGCCGAGATGGAAACGGTCGGTCGTCATCGCAACCTCCTGACCATCGGTGCGTTGCTGTATGCCGTCATTCTAGCACACAGCCCGGCAACTCCCGGAATCCCCCACGCCCAGCCGGGCAATGACGCAATCAAAACACCCAGCGCCGGTTGCTGCATTGTATAGCCGGGGAAAACGTTCCGGATACATCGCGTCCCGCTAAAGTCCCGTATGCCGTCTGATCACCCGAAAATCACCAACCCGAATCTCCTGTCCATCCCGCTCAACCGGTCTATCCCGGTCAAATACGCCGGCCCCAACCGCCGGTCTCCCTGGTTGGCACCATCCGCAATTGCCACGCGCCATCTCCGGAGCGCCTGTTTCCCGGAGTATAATCGCACGGGATCCACCCAATCGAGGCATCTGGTGCGTCTATGGCTAACACAAACTCGGAACCCCCCACCGGCCCGCAGTTTGCCGGCACAATCCCCCTCGGCGAACTCGACGTTCACTGCCTTGACTGGGGAGGCGATGGTCAACCGTTGCTGGCATTGCACGGCCTGGCCTCCTCGGGACACTGGTACCGCCGTCTGGCCCCGTTTCTGAGGCAGGAATACCGTATTGTCGCTCCCGACCAGCGCGGGCATGGCGCCACCACGCAGGCGCCATCAGGTTACGACTGGCAGACCCTCGCGGAGGATGCCGTGAGGGTGCTGGACCACTTCGGCATGGAACAAGCCGCCGTGTTGGGCCATTCCTGGGGCGGGCACGTATCAAGCAATCTTGCCATGCGTTTCCCCGACCGGGTCAGCCGCCTGGTGATGATCGACGGCGGGTTCCAGGATGGCCGGCTCCTCCCGGATCCGACCTGGGAGGCGTTCCGGCAGCGCCTGGCCCCTCGTCTGGTCGCCGGCACGCGCGCGCAATACCTGGACCAACTGGCCGCGAACCTGTCCTTCTGCTGGGGCGACGACCTGGCCGAAATCGCCCTCACCATGGTGTACGAGGGAACCGACGGCCAGATGCGCGACATCCTGCGCCCGGAAAATCACGCCCAGGTGTTGGAAACCATGTGGGGCGAACCCCCGTCGGTCGTGCTGCCCAGGATCACCGTTCCCACCCTGGTGGTGGCCGCCGGCCCGCGTCCCGAGCGTGCGAATTCATCGTTTTCCCGTCAGCGTGAGGTCATGGTTGCCGCCGCCGAGCGTGCCCTGCCCAACGGGCGCGCCCACTGGATCCCGGACACCATCCACGACATTGGCTACGACAAGCCCCAGGAACTGGCCGCCGTGATCCGTTCGTTCCTACAGGAAACTGCCTAGTCGGCCGCTGCTGGCGAAAGACCGTCCGCGCCGATAACCTCGCCGCCCACGGGCGCGACGTCCACGCTGGGGCCGGACAACCCGTAGTTGATGGCGTAAAGCTGGGCATACACTCCGCCCGCTTCCAGCAGTTGGTCGTGGTTGCCGATCTCGGCGACCCGCCCTCGGTTCAGCACCACGATCTTGTCCGCGTTGCGGATGGTGGACAGACGGTGCGCGATCACGATGGAAGTTCGGCCCTTCAGGATGCGGCTCAAAGCCTGCTGAATCAGCAACTCGGTGTGCGTGTCGATGTTGGCCGTGGCCTCGTCCAGCACCAGGATCCGGGGGTCGCCGGCAATGGCCCGCGCAAAGCTGATGAGCTGGCGCTGCCCGATGCTCAGGTTGACTCCGCGCTCGGCCAGGATCGAATCGTAGCCGTTGTCCATCTCCATGATGAAGTCGTGCGCGCCCACCGCCTGGGCGGCTTCGACCACCTGCTCATCGGTCAGACCTTCGTTCTGGTACGCGATGTTCTCGCGCACGGTTCCGGAGAACAGATATGGCTCCTGCAGCACCATGCTCATCTGGTGGACCAGGGACTCGCGCTTCACGTCCCGAATGTCATAACCGTCCACCGAAATCGAACCGGCGGTTACATCGGCCGACCGGTGCAGCAGGTTCACGAACGTGCTCTTGCCCGCTCCCGTGGAACCGACCAGCGCGACGTTCTCGCCCGCCTTGATGTGAACGTTGACGTTCTGCAGCACCTCAACACCCTCAACGTAATGGAAGTTGACGCCATCGTAGCGAATCTCGCCTTTCACCTCGGGCAGGGTCTCGGCGTCGGGCTTGTCCATGATGTCGGGATCAAGGTCCAGCACCTCAAAGATGCGGACGCCGGCAGCCATCGCGCGCTGCAACTGGCTGTACTGCATGGTCAGCTGGCGAATGGGCTCGAAGAACCGCTGGATCCAGAAGGCGAACGCCACCAGCGTGCCGATCTCCAGGGCGTCCAGTTTCAGCAGCCAGCCTCCGAACAGCACCACGCCCAGACCAATGCCCAGGCCGATCAGCAATTCGACCATCGGCTGCAGCATTCCCGAATAGCGTGCCGCCTCCAGGTTGGCGTCCAGGTACTCCTGGTTCAGCGTGCGGAAGTGCGCCATGTTCTCGTCCTGCCGGTTCAGGCTCTGGACGACGCGAACCCCGGTGATGTTCTGGTTGTATTCGCCGTTGACCATGGCGATGGCCCGGCGAATCCGCATGAACGAGTGGCGAGCGAACCGCTGCCAGAACATCATGATGAACGTCAGCACCGGCACCACGAACATGCACACCAGCGCCAATTGCCAGCTCACAATGAGCATCAGCACGATGATGGCGACCACCGTCACCAGCTCGGCCAGGGCCAGGGCCAGCAACTCAAAGGTCTCCTGCAACTGGAGCACGTCCGACTGCATCCGCGACATGATCCGCCCGATGGGCGTGCGGTGGTAGAACGAGTTGGACTGGTTCTGCAGGTGGCTGAACATCCCGGAACGCAGGTCATACAGCACGTGCTGTCCCGTGCGCGATATGAAGATGAACTGCAGCCGGTTGGAGATGAAGTGAACGACCGTGATGACCATGAAAGCCGCGCCGATGATGTGGACGCGGTTCACGCTGCCCTCGGCAATGGCCCAGTCGATGCCGTACTTGATCAACAGCGGTATGGTGGCGTTGACCGCGGCATACACCAACAGCGATATCAACGCAATCAGCGCGTATTTCTTGTAGGGCTTGATGAAGGTCATGAACCGCATCACGACCTTGTTGTCATAAACGCGGCCGACCACATCCTCGTCGGTTAGGTTATCGTTGGACGGCGCGAACATGCTGTCCGCAGAGGTGCCGCGCATCCCCCGCATCATGCCGCCGCCGATCCCGCCGCCTCCTCGCATCATAGCGCGGCCCTCCCGTCGGCCATGGCCGGCACCGCAGCCTCCAGCAGGACTTCCTCCTGCGGACGCAACTGCAATTCGTAGATGCTCTGGTAGATGCCGCCCGAGCGGATCAGTTCCTCGTGATTGCCGCGCTCCACGACGTTCCCCTTGTCCAATACCAGAATCTGGTCAGCCTCGCGAACCGTGCTGAGACGGTGCGCGATCACAAACGTGGTGCGACCCTTCATCACCTCAACCATCGCCCGGTGAATCTGGCGCTCGGTTTCCACGTCAACGCTCGACGTCGAGTCGTCCAGGATCAGCACCGGCGGGTCAATCAGAATCGTGCGCGCGATGGACAGCCTCTGCCGCTGGCCGCCCGAGAGTGTCGTGCCGCGCTCGCCAACCCAGGTGTCGTATCCGTTGGGCAGGGCCATTATTTGCTCGTGCAGTTGGGCCACCTTGGCCGCGCGTTCCACGTCCTCATGGGTGGCGTTGCTCACGCCGTAGGCGATGTTGTCGCGGATGCTCGCGCTGAACAGGTACACGTCCTGGTGAACGATGCCCACGTTGTGCCGCAGGGACTGCAGGGTGAAATCGCGTATATCGTCGCCGTCAATGGTGATCTTGCCATCGGTTACGTCGTAGAACCGGGGCAGCAGGTTCACCACGGTGGTCTTGCCGCTGCCCGGCGCGCCGAGGATCGCGGTAACCTGGCCGGGCTTTGCGTCAATTTCAACGTCAAGCAGCGCCGGAGAGCGGTCCTCGTAGGAGAACCCGACGTGGTCGAACTGCACGTGGCCGTCGGGCCGGCCCATGTCACGAGCGTTGTCGCGTTCGGAAACGGGAGACCGGGTGTCCAGCACGTTGAAAAGGCGCTGACCCGAGGACATGGCGCGGGAGAACGTGTTGATGATCTGCGCCGACGCGCGAATCGGGAAGGTCAACTGGTTGAGGTACAGGAAGAACTTGGCCAACTCACCGGGCGTCAGGTTGCCGTCAACGACCTGCCAACCGCCGTACCACAGCACCACGCCCAGCGCGAAGGTGAAGTACAGCGTCATCCACGCGCTGTTGGTCCCCTGCATCCGCTCGGCGTCGTAATACTCCACGCGCAGCTCTTCGGCCTTGCGGTTGTACTTCCTGCGCTCAAAGTCCTCCGAGGCGAAGGCTTTCACCACGTGCATACCGGCCAGGTTTTCCTGCAGCACGGTCACCGACTCGCCCATCACCACCTGCACGTGCAGCCACTTGCGTCGCAGGGCGCGCATCACGAACGTGGAACGCAGCACGATGGCCGGCACGAAAATCATGCTGATCAGCGCCAGTTCCCAATTCAGGAAGAACAGGATGAACGGGATGGCGAATATCCGGACCACAACGTCCAGAGAGCGGATCATTCCCAGGTTCACGAACCGGCGCATCGCTTCCACGTCGGCGGTGGCCCGCGACATCAGGTCGCCCGTATGCTCCTTATCGTGGAACGCGAAGCTGACGTTCTGCAACTTGTCGTAAAGCAGGTTGCGGCAATCGAACGACACCTTCTGCGACAGCGATTCGGTGGTGTAGGTTCGCGCAAAGTCGCAGAAGCCACGCCCCAGGCTCACCCCCAGGATACCAACCCCGAAGACCACCAGCGCGGCCAGTGAGAAGTCGATGAGAATGAATCCGCCGGTTTCCGGGTCGCGGCCGACCATCAGGTCGATCGCATTGCCAAACAACCACGGCAGAGCGAGGGAGAACCCGATGGCGACCAGCGCCGAAATGTACGCCAGACTCAGCCGCATCGGGTAGCGAGCGGCCATCCTGATTATGCGCCACAGGATGCTCATCTAAGCGCTGAACCCCCGCTGGCACGCAGCCGCGCCGCTGTGCTCGAAACCGGGAATCAAACCGTGTGCAAACCTACGACATTCGGCGGCGGTGTGCCAATGGGCTACGACCCGAGGCACTACACAAAAAGAGGGTGCCATAGGCACATCAATATACACCTGCCGCCGGGCAAGGGCAAGGATGGCCTTCCCCTGTTTCAGGGTTTTTCGATTATCGCGCACGCCACCGGCTCATCCATCGCGCACGCCACCCTGTCGTCCGTCCCGCCCCTGCCGCTCATCCTGAGCTTGTCGAAGGATGGGGTTCATGGGTTCGACAGGCTCACCATGAGCGGATTACGGGCCGGTGTGCCGGTCAGGGCCGGCGTGCCAATAATCGCAGGCCCAACCCCCCCATCCAACGTCAACCGCCGCGCCCGTGGATCGCCCCAATCAACCCCGGAGGCATCCCCGCCAATCACCTCTCCATTCGTTCCGGCGCCGACATCCCCATCAGTGTGAGCGTGCGGCGGAACGCAACCTGCGCGGCGGCGACCAGCTTCAAACGCGCCAGGGTAACGTCGTTATCCTCGGGATTCGCCGAGATCACCCGGCAATTCTCGTAGAAGTGATGGAACGCCGTCGCCAACTCGGTGGCATAGTGCGGCAGGTGGTGCGGTTCCAGGTTTTCCGCCACCTGCACGATCAACTCCGGCAGCCGCAGCATTGTGCGGATCAGTTCCAGCTCGTAAGGATGCGTCAGCAGACTGACGTCGCCGTCCTCGTACCGGATGTCCCGCTCGGCGGCCAGGTTGAGGATGCTCGCGTTCCGCGCGTGCGCATACTGCACGTAGTACACCGGATTTTCCGACGATTCCCGGGTCGCCAACTCCAGGTCAAACTCCATCTGCGTGGACGCCGCCCTCGCCAGGAAGAAGTACCGGCAGGCGTCCATCCCCACCTCGTCCACCAACTCCCGCAGCGTCACAAAATCCCCGGTGCGCTTCGAGGCCCGAACGGTCTCGTCGCCCCGTTTCAGCGTGACCATCTGGGAAATCAGGACGGTCAGGTTGTCGGGTTCGATGCCCAGCGCGGAAACGGCGGCGTGCATCCGGGGTACGTGGCCCTGGTGGTCCGCGCCCCAGATGTCGATGACCCGGTCGAATCCCCGATCCTCAAACTTGTTGAAATGGTACGCAATGTCCGACGCGAAGTACGTGGGTTCACCCGATGACCGCACCACCACGTTGTCGCGTTCGTCGCCCAAATTGGTGGACATGAACCACAGCGCGCCGCTGCGCTCCGCCAGGTGCCCCCCCTCACGCAGGCGCGCCATCGCCCGGTCGTAATTGCTGGCGTCGTTTTCGGGATTCTGGAACAACTGCCGCTCGCTGAACCAGTTGTCGAACCGCACGCCGATGGCGTCCAGGTCGTCCCTGATCAGCGCGACCATCTTCTCGCGGGCCACGTCGCCGATCTCGCGCACGGCGGCGGCTTCCCGCTTTTCCAGGTAACTGTTGCCGTCCACGCCGATGATGTCCGACGCTATGTCCGCGATGTAGTCGCCCTGGTATCCGTTGTCGGGCATCTCTGCGTCCTGCCCCAGCGCCTGCTGATACCGCGTCCAAACCGAGCGGTAGAATGCCTCCATCTGCGACCCTGCGTCGTTGATGTAGTATTCGCGCGTCACGTCATACCCGGCCGCCGCCAGCGTGTTCGCCAGCGCGCTGCCCAGCACGGCGCCGCGAGTGTGGCCGACGTGTACCGGCCCCGTCGGGTTCACGCTTACAAACTCCACCATCACCCTGCGCCCGGCGCCAACGTCCGACGCGCCGAATGAATCGCCAGCCTCCCGGACGATCTCAACCTGCTGCTGCAGCCACGACTCGCTCAGCTTGAAGTTGACGAACCCCGGAGGCGCGGCGGACACGCTTTCGATCTCCGGCCCGCTCTCAATGCGGTCGGCGATGATCTGCGCCAGTTGCATCGGGTTGGCCCGCGCCGCCCGCGCCAGGCGCAGCGGCAGGTTGGTGGCGAAGTCGCCGTGCTCAGGGTTGTTGGGCCGTTCAATCTCAATGTCGGGCACCGCATCGACGCTGATGGCGCCGTCTGCGTTGGCCCGTTCCATTGCGGCGGCTACTGCTGTGGCGATGGTATCTCTGACAAGCATTTTTGGTAATCCGGTGGGATATGTCGGCGTGAAAATCGAAGCTATATGTTAGCACCCGCTACGCCCGGCGCGGCGGTTACCCCTCTGCGATCTGGAATGGGAATCCCAGCGCGCTGCCGGGCGAGATATTCGCGGTCATGTAGCCCTCGGCGCTGCGCGACATCCCGTTCTCGCCGCGCATCTCGTTTCCCTTGGCGGCCAGTTCGGCGGCCCTGTCGGCAATGCCGGTCACGCCAAACGCCATGTGATACGGGCCGGGCCCAAAGGTCTTGAGATACTGCCCCATCGCCGATTCCGGATCCAGAGGCTCGGTGAACTCCACGTTGGTCTGGCCAACCTTGAAGGTCGCGTTCTTCATTCCCCGCGCCGGAAACACCTCGATCTTGACCGGCGTCATGCCGAAGTTCTCCTCGATGTACGCCGCCATTTCGTCGGCGTCATGGACAAGGATACGGACGTGATGTATAAACTCGAACATCTTTCCCCCAGGGTAGGCGTTGGCCAGGTAGGTTTGGGCATTTGACTACTGTAACGCGAAGGATTCTGCTGGTTGGCGGCGAGGAGTTTCGCCCCGCTGCGGTGGGTATGGACCGCCGTATGTTGGAATTGACGGGCCAGACCGCGCCGCGCGTGGCTATCATACCAACGGCCGCCGCCCGCGAAAACCCGGCGCTGGCCGCATCCAACGGCATCCGCCATTTCCAGGGCCTCGGCGCCGATGCGTACAGCGTGGACGTGATCCAACGCCAGGACGCCGACAACCCCCGCATGGCGGGCCAACTCCAGGGCGCCCATGTCATCTATTTCACCGGCGGCAGTCCCGAGCATCTCCATACCGTACTGGTCCGCTCCGTCCTGCTCGATGCGGTGGTTGCGGCCAACAACGCCGGCGCGATCCTGGCCGGCTCAAGCGCGGGCGCGATGGTATTGGGCGCGGTGATGCGACGCCCGTCGTCACGCTCACCCGTATCCAACGCCCTGAACATCGTGCCCAACGTCATGACGCTGCCCCACCACGAACGCAGCGATCCGGAATCCGTGCTGACCCAAATTGTCGGTCGCGAGTTCGTCGGCCTGACCGTGCTGGGAATCGACGGCGGCTCAGGCGTCCTACTGGAACCCGGCGCCGCCACCGCCCTGGGCAGTTCGAACATAACGGTGTACCGCGACGGAATCTGGCGCCGCTACGCCCACGGCGAACCAATCCCAAACCTCACGATCGACGGCCCAACCGCATAGATATATGGACCAATTGATGGCGGGTTTGATGCGCCGCCGGCATCAGCGACGTGCCCGGTGCGCTCAGTATCGGAGGAGATGTGTGGGGATGAGGTGGCCGTTGACTGGGTCAACAGCGAGACCTGCCTCTTCCAAGGTTACGACCCCCAGGAGGCTGGGTTCGTGTTCTTCGGCGAATATGACTGGCGTGTAAAACTCTGGCCCTTCGAGCCTCACGATGGTTTGGCCGATGTCCACTGGGGCGATCCTGCCGTCTGCGGTCTGTGATGGCATTGACCGTTGGATGGGCACTCCCAGTCGTTCGAGCATGGCCCGGGGCACTGCGGTGTAGGTAGAGCCGGTGTCCACGATAATTTTCAGCTCTTCGAAATTACGGCCCTGGCGGTCGCCGACCTGGAGCGATACTGTTACAGTTCCCAAGGTTGCTCTCCGGCGGTTCGTCGTTATCTGTCCGCTTTAGGCAGTAGAGAATCGGGAGCGGGATGCCCATTCACAATATCAACTCCCGTTCATCCATGCGAACCGCCCTTACGCGGTGAACCGGGCACGCATGAATCCCTAACCGCGACGGTTGCGCAATTCCGCCCAAACGGCGTTGGGCGACACTCCTGCCGACGCCATCAGCGTCAGTGTGTGGTAGAGCAGGTCGGCAATCTCGCCGGGCAGGTTTTCCGAATCCCCGGTGGCCGCTGCCAGCGCAGTCTCGCCGGCTTCCTCGATCACCTTCTGGCCCACCTTGCTGGTGCCTTCCGCCAACAGGCGGGCGGTGTAACTGCCCTCAGGCATCTCCCGTTGGCGGTCCTTGATCACGGCGAACAATTCATCCAGAACTCGGGGCCCGCCTTCCGTTACCGTATATTCGTCCGGCAGACCGTCCATTTTGGTGAAGAAGCAGCTCGGCTCCCCGGTATGGCACGTCGGGCCGTCCGGTTCCACCTTGAGCAGGATGGTGTCGGAGTCGCAGTCCACGTACCACTCCCGCAGGTTCAGGTAGTTGCCGGAGACTTCCCCTTTGTGCCACAGGTCCTCCTGGCTCCGGCTGTAGAACCAGACTTGAACGCCCTCCACGGTGCGTTTCAGCGAACCCGGGTTCATGTAACCCAGCATCAGCACCTGCCCGGTGTTGATGTCCTGGGCGATGGCCGGCACCAGCCCCCTGTCATCCAGTTTTACTTCGGTCATGGCCTGCATTCCTCCAGGTTTCTAACGGTATTGCCGCGCCCCGATCACAGGCGTTCCAGCACGGCGGGCAGTTCCAGCAGATCGCGGATTTCCGCGTCGGGCGCGGGCAGGTCCGGGTTGAACGGATCGCCCCTGCGGTTGATCCACACTGCCGACATGCCGACGCCGCGCGCGCCTTTGATGTCCTCAAACTGCTTGTCGCCCACGTACACGCACTCCGTCGGCTCCACCTGCAATCGTTCCAGCGCCATCCGAAACAGTCTGGCGTCGGGTTTGTAACACCTGCCGCCTTCCGATGAAATAACGGTGGCGAAGGACACAGGTATCCGGGCGACCACGGGCTCAAGATACGCGTCGTCCGCGTTGGACAGCACCGCCAGTCGCCGGTCCTGTCCCAGTAACGACAGGGCATCGGGTGCATCGGGAAACAGCGGGCGTTCCCGCAGGTCGTTGATGGATTTCTGCGACGCGGCCAGCGGGTCGCCGTCAACGTTCAGGTCCTCAAACGCGCACCGGAAAGCGTCGGCCCAACCGTCCAGGTAGGATATGAACGGTCCATCGGGGTCGATGCGCCGAGTCCGAAAACTGCCGGACCCGTTATCCCAGGCGTCCCGCAGCGCCTCCGGCGTGGTGTCCAGCCCCTGCTCCTCGATGATGTCGACGAACGAGCGGTGCCAGAACTCCCGGGTATCCTGCGCTATCGTGTTGAACATGTCGAAGATTACGGTGGTGATAACGCTCATGTACTCGCTCCGGGAGGATGTGAGGTGGAATCAGACCCGCATCGGGATGCCGCGCCCGGCCAGGAATTGCTTGGCCTCGGCGATGGAATAGGAGCCGAAGTGAAAGATACTCGCCGCCAGCACCGCGTCAGCCTCTCCGTCGGAGAAGGCGTCGTAGAGGTGATCGAGTTTGCCCGCGCCGCCGCTGGCGATTACCGGCACCGGCACCGCTCGCGAGATCGACCGGGTCAGCGGCAGGTCATATCCGTCCTGCTGCCCGTCCTCGTCCATGCTGGTCAGCAGGATCTCGCCCGATCCCAAGGCAACGGTGCGCTTCGCCCATTTCACCGCATCCAGGCCCGTCGGGTTGCGGCCGCCGTGGGTGTAAACCTGCCAGCCCGACGCCTCATCCAACCCCAGGGACTCATCCCTGGGCTCGGGGTACGATTCACCGGGCACAACGCGCCGGGCGTCGATGGCCGTAACGATGCACTGGCTGCCGAACTGCGCGGATCCCTCCACCACAAGCTCAGGAGTGTTGATCGCGGCGGTGTTGACAGACACTTTGTCGGCCCCGGCGTTGAGCATCCGGCGCACGTCCTCAATGGAACGGATGCCGCCGCCCACGGTCAGCGGGATAAAAACCTGCTCCGACACGGCGCGCACCACGTCCACGATGGTGTCCCGGGCGTCGCTGCTCGCGGTGATGTCCAGGAAGACCAACTCGTCCGCGCCCTCCTCGTCGTAGCGGGACGCCAATTCGGCAGGGTCGCCGGCGTCGCGCAGATTGACGAAACTGGTCCCCTTGACGACACGGCCGGCGTCAACGTCAAGGCAGGGTATGATTCGGCGCGTCAACACGATGGCATACGGCTCAGTCAGAAAAATCGCAAATCAGTATAGCATCGGCCCAGTAACCGCGCCCGCCGCCGGCCCCGGCGGCGCTGCAATCTGTGGTGGCAGAATCACCACGCCGCCCCTGCGCACGGCCAATCCACCCAAAACGGAACGTCGCACCGCGCCGCAGAAACGATTCCCGCTTGCCGACAGTTCCCTCCGCACATATCATGGCCGGCGAACCGCCGGCGCAGCGACGCCGGCCAACTGCATGGAGGAATCAAAATGGCCCTATCACTAGCGGACAGCAACCGTATCATGGCCGCGGCCATCGCCAAGGCCGAAGAGTTGAACATCAAGATCAGCGTCGCAGTCGTGGACTCCGGTGGACGCCTCATCGGCCTGCAGCGCATGGACGGCGCCATCTGGGCGTCGGCCTACGGATGCCAGGGCAAGGCCGTCGCCTCGGCCGCGTTCGGCCGTCCCAGCGGCGAGATGCAGGACCGGGCCACCGCGCCCACGCCCGCCGGCATCCGCGAGCGTTCGGGATCCGAGATGATCTTCGGCCAGGGCGCAGTCCCCATCGTCAGCGACGGCGCGGTCGTCGGAGCCTGCGGCGTCGGCGGCGGAACCAGCCAGGAGGACGAGCAGTGCGCCGCCGCCGGTGCGGCGACCGTCTGACCAATTGCCCCGCAGCGGTCACGGTGTCAGCGCGATAACCGACGCCGGCGAACCGCTGCCACCGACCAGGCGCAACCGTCCCACGATGATGGTTGCGCCTGTTGCCGGCAATCTGTCCAGGGCGTTGAGGCATTCCAGCGCCAGCGCCGACTGACCCAGCGCAAACCTGCTGACCGACAGGTCGCCATCCATGCCCGCGTCGATGCCATGCGTGTCAATCCCGAAACCGCCCGCGTCGCGCCATTCCAGCAGGAAGCGCACGGCTTCGAGACTGAAACCCGGCGTGTGCATGATCCCTGTTGCGTCCGCGTTGATGAACCGTTGGGGATCGTCCCAATACCTGCTCCACCCGGTATTGAGCAGAACCAGCGAACCCGCCGGGATCGGACCGTGTTCCCGCTCCCACTCCGCAACGTCGGTCGCCGACAGCGCATAATCCGGGTCTTCTTCCGCCGGCCCGCTGATATCGATCACAACCGCCGGCGCAACCAGCGAATCAACGGGAACATCGCTCGAATCCAACCCGCCCTCATGGTACGCGGATGGCGAGGCCAGATGTGTCCCGCTGTGCTCGCCCATGCTGAACCGCCGCAGGAAATAGCCATCGCGGTTCCGCTGTGCGACGATATCAAACGCCACCGGCGGATCCCCCGGCCATCGAGGCATACCCGGTGTAACCGGATGGCTGAGGTCAATCACCCGGCGGTAGCAAATCGTTTTCTCGGCGTCTTCGGTCATTCGGCGTGTCAACTCCTGGAGGTTACCGGCGGCGGCGCATAACGCCCGCCGGATCGAACCCGGAAACGGTTCTGGGTTCCCGAAGCATCAGGAACCCAGAACGATTTTACCGTCATTTGCTCGCGACAGGTCAGGCGGCTGCGCGTAGCTCGTCCGTGTCCGTGTACTCCGGCTCAGCGGGCGGCACCGGCATCAGTTTCGCCATCTCCCCCATGTGACGGTCCACCCACCGCATGGCCGCAAAGAACCCGTCGGCGGCGCCCAACTCGGCCAACTGCCCCAGTTCGTTGTTCCCGTAGATCACGTAGCACAACCCGGGCACTTCGCCGTGAATCAAAAAGCCCCGGTAGTACACCTTCTTGCCCCGGTCGGGAATGCTCACCGTTTTCACGGCGGTGGTCGCGCCTACGATGCTGCCTTGCTTGGTCATTTCGTCCTGTCTCCTGTCGCGCCCATGGCGCGCATTTGTATTGGTGATATGTTCTAGGAAACAGACGTTCGATGTCAACGAATATCGAGACGCAATTTCCGAATCTTTTTTCTATTCTGATTGGCGCATGGGCAAATCAAAAGGCCGACCATTCGGCCGGCCCATGCTCCGGGGAACGCGCCAGACCACTACCCGGAGGCGAGACTCCCGACGAATCCGTCAACGGTTACCGCCTCCTGACTCGACGTCCCCATATCCCTCACCATCACCGTGCCGTCCCGCACCTCGTCCTCACCGATGATCAGAACCGCCGAAACTCCCAGCGCGTTGGCCTGCCGCATCTGTCCTCGCAGCGCCCGGCCGCCGTTGGCCAGAATCGCGCCGACCCCGACACCGCGCAGCCGGTTGGCCAGCCGCACGCCCTCAACCCGCGCTTCCTCGCCAATCGTCGCGATCAGGTACTGTGGAGACGGCTCATCCGGCACCTCAACCTCGGCCCGCTGCACGTTCAGCGCCAACCGCTCAATCCCGCTCCCGAACCCGATGCCCGGAGTCGCCCGACCGCCCAACTGCTCGATCAGCCCGTCGTATCTCCCACCGCCGCAGATGGTGGACTGCGCACCCTCAACAGCCGGTTGAATCTCAAACACCGTCCGCGTGTAGTAATCCAGTCCCCGAACCAGTCGGTGATCCACACGGTTGGCGATGCCCATGGCGTCCAGATACGACTGCACCCGGCTCCAGTGGGTGTCGCACTCGCCGCACAGGCATTCGGTGGACTTGGGCGCATCCTCGCCCAGCGCGCGGCACGTTTCCACCTTGCAGTCCAGCAGACGCAGCGGGTTGCGTTCCAGCCGGCTCTTGCAGTCCTGGCACAGATGGGTCTGCATCCCTTCGTAGTAGGACTTCAGCCCGCGAATGTATTCCGGCCGACACTTGCCGTCGCCTATGCTGTTGGTCACCAACGTGATGTCCGACAGGCCGATGTCGTGCATGAACGTCCACGCCAGTTCGATCACCTCGGCGTCCACCGACGGGTCCGGGTCGCCGATGGCCTCGATGCCGAACTGGTGGTGCTGACGGAACCGTCCCGCCTGGGGCCGCTCGTACCGGAACACCGGGCAAAGGTAGTACATCCGCACCGGCTGGGCCTGGTTCTGCATCCCGTGCTGCAGGTAGGCGCGGCACACCGGCGCCGTGCCCTCGGCCCGCAGGGTGAGCATGTCGCCCCCGCGGTCCTCGAAGACGTACATCTCCTTTTCGACGATGTCGGTACCCTCTCCCACGCCCCTCACGAACAGCCCGGCGTCTTCGAACATCGGACTGTCGATGCGCCCGTAACCGAACCGCCGGGCCACGTCCATGGCCTTGCCCTCGATGTATCGCCAGTATTTTTGCTCGGGCGGCAGTCGGTCGGTGGTGCCCCTCGGGGCCTGAAAGGTAGGCATAACGTCGGTTGTCGCTCCGTCGGTCGGGCCGGCTGTGATTCTAGTTGGTGGTGTCGTTCTCGCCGAACAATATCCGCTCAGCTTCCGGTTCCAGGGACACGCCGCGCTCGGCGAGATCCCGCTTCATGCGGGCCCGTTCCTCTTGGCGGCCTTCTTGGCGGCCTTCTTGGCGGCCTTCTTGACGGCCTTGCTCGAACCGTTCTTCTTTGTAGGATTCCCACCATCGTTTGTACTCTCTGTAAGCCGAAAAGACCATTTTCCCCACCAGGTAAATTGTCAGGGCGGTTGGAAACAGCAGCGCCATGCCCGCTATAATCACGCCGTCTTCTTGTTCGGTCAGCCTCTTGAAGTATGAGACCAGCGGCCAACCGTCGCAACGGCTGCACCGGGCGATCGCATCCGCCATTACGATACTGGCCGTGATCGATATTGACCCTTCGACGAAGGCCCAGGGCGCGGCGCTGTCACCGTTTGCAAGTATAACATTTGGCTGTTGGGGACGATCGCCGCGGGCCCATGGGATCCGCATTACGCCTTGCCCTCCGCCTCGAGTTGCGCCAGTTCCTCCCGCGTCAGCCCGCCGAGGTCGCACAGCACGTCGGCGTTGTGTTGCCCCAGCGTAGGCGGCGGTACCGCCGGCGTGTCCACGCACCCGGTGAGTTGCACCGGCGTGTTCACGGTACGGAACGACCCGCCGAAGGTATCGCCGCTGTCGATGAACATGTTCCGTGTCTCAAGGTGCGGGCAGTTGTCCAGGTCGGCCGAATCCTGCACGATTCCCATCGAAAAACCGCAATCCAGCAGGTGCTGGTTCACCTCCCGCTTGGGCAGATGCTGCGACCATTCCTCAATGGCCGGCACGATGTTGCTGAAGTAGAACGGCCCCGTCACGCCGTGCCCCAGATACCGCGGATCCTCCGCCAGTTCCGGACGCCCGATCAGGTTCCACATGGCCCGCCACTTGTCGTCCGCGTTGCCCGCTCCGGCCAGCACCACGTACCCGTCCGATGCCCGCAGCGCCAGTTGCGCCGAGAACATATTCTCCCGCGCCGTGGTGGTGATCTGCCCCGTTGACTGGTACAGCGGCATGCTGCTGGTGGTATGGGCCACCATGCAGTCGTACATCGCCATATCCACGTGCTGCCCCCTGCCCGTCTTGCGCCGCGATTCCAGCGCCAGCATGATGCCGAGAGCGGTCCAGACGCCGGGCACCGAGTCGCCCATGTTGTCGCCAACCATCTGCGGGCCGCTGTCCGGCGTGCCCGTGGTCGCCATCCAGCCGCCCATGCCCTGCACGCACGGGTTATTGGCCGGCCAGTTGGAATAGGGGCCGCGCAGCCCGTCGCTGTCGCCGTAACCCGATATGCTGGCGTACACCAGTCCGGGGTTGATCTCGCTCAGCCGCTCGTATGGATACCCCAGCCTGCCCATGGCGCCGGGTCCCCAGTTGTCCAGCAGCACGTCGGATACCCTGAGCATATTCTCAAAAGCGCGCTTGGCCACCGGGTCGCGCAGATCCAGCGACACGCTCTTCTTGTTGCGGTTCACGCCCAGGTAACGCGCGCTCACCTGCTCACCGTCCGGCCCCTCAACAAACGGGTGATTCAACCGCGCCTGGTCTCCCCGGCCGGGCCGTTCGATCTTGATGACCTCCGCGCCCATGTCGGCCAGGATCATTGAACAAAATGGCCCGGCCACGATGTGGGTGGCGTCGAGAACTCGCAGCCCTTCCAGTGGCAGCGCCTGCAAATCGCGGTTGGCTTGTGTTGCTGTTGTCATCGTTCGCTCCGCATGGGTTCCGGGTTGCACGAACCCGCAGTATTCATCATCTGACGCCAACTATACCCACCAGGACGCGCCAGTCAAAGCGCACAACCAAAATCCCAAACCCCACCAATCCTGACGCACCCAACATCCCCAACAACCCCCGCCCAAGGTAAGCCCAACCCCCGCTCATGGTGAGCCCAACCCCCGCTCATGGTGAGCCCAACCCCCGCTCATGGTGAGCCTGTCGAACCACCGTCGCACAACCACAAACATCCTGTAAATCCTGTCAATCGATGTAAAAACTCCACCCTCCGTCTGATACCAGCGCCGTCCCATTTGCACAACGTCAATCCGGGCACGAGCAGGGAACGGAGTATCGCTGCAATCCAGGCGGTCAGTATCCCCAAGCCATACCGCCAAATGCGGGGGCAGGTTTCAAACCTGCCCCCTGCGGATACTCAACCACCCGAGCGGAAGGTTACCGCGAGAGGCGCGGCCCGTTTGACAATTCGGCGTGTTCCTGCCTAAAATCTTCGTTACGCAGTCGTCGATTGCGGTGTGATGCGGCCCGGTGGTGTAGCGGTTAACATACTGCCCTGTCAAGGCAGAGATCGGCGGTTCGAATCCGCTCCGGGTCGCCATTTTCACCAACGATTTCGCGATAAACCCGCGCCCCGCCAGACGGGGCGTTTTGTTTGGGCAATCGACGGCGGCAGAACCGATCAATCAGCGGGCAAGCATGGTTGAATCCGGACGGTGCGAAGCATGTGCAGTTGGTACAACGTCGTAGGATTCGCAGCCCATTCCGGTGTGGCACGGATTATGGGTCTGTTGGTGGCGTCGGTGTTGGTCGCCGGATTGCTCGCAGCCTGCGGTTCTGAACCACAATCTGAGCAACCCGCCGGCGGCGAATCCTCCCCAGCCCAGGCCGCCCCGGAAGCGCCCCAGCTTACCCCGCTTCAGGTGGATGCCCGCGAACTTCTGGCGGAGAGACTGTCCGCGCCGGTCGACAGCCTCGTCCTGGTCAGCGATGAGGCGGTGCAGTGGGCCGACGCATCCCTGGGTTGCCCGCAGGAGGGTATGGGTTATGCCCAGGCCATCGTACCGGGCCGTCGCATCACCTTCAGCCACAACGGCGATCACTACGAGGTACACACAAGCGATCCGGCCGCTGCCGGCTCCCGGGTCGAAATGGTCTCCTGCGAAGGCGGCATCTCTTACTGAGTCGTCCCTTCGCCCGTTCCCCCGGTTGGTTCGGGCGTTCCAAGTGTCATTGCCTGACTGCGATTTGCTCGATTTCAGGATGTAAGTGATGGATCCCCATCCGTAAATCCTGCAGATCCTGATTCAGACAATCACCGGCGGCAGCGGCGTCGGAAAGCCCTGATTTCCAATCCGGTCAATCCGGCGTGGCAACCGCCTTGTGCTAAAATAACAAGTGCCCCCGTAGCTCAGTGGATAGAGTGCTGGCCTCCGGAGCCAGAGACCGGAGTTCGAGTCTCCGCGGGGGTACTTGCTTAGTTGGTCGTGGCCAGGCGAACGGTCTCAATCGGGGTGTGGCCTAGCGGCAAGGCGCCTGCTTTGGGAGCAGGAGATCGGCAGTTCGAATCTGCCCACCCCGACCATCAACCCGGATCCATTGCGTCAATCGCCGGTGTCGCTGAACCCCGGCGCGCCGTTATACCGGCCAGTCCTCCAGCGTCCAGCCCATTTCCCAGAAGGCCTGCTCGTACCGCGTGCAGGTGATGTACGCCTCTTTCATCGCCGCGATCTCTGCGGAACCTGCCGTCGCCGCCACCCGGTCGCAAATGGCCCGGCATTCCTCGGCCACGCCCTGTTGTTCGGCAGCGGCATACATCTGGATCCACTCGGCGTAACCGGCATGGTCCGGCAGACCCTGATCGGCCAGGCGCTCGCCAACCCGCCAGTACCCCCAGATGCACGGCAGCAGCGCCGCCACCAATTCACCGAAACTGCCCTGGTGCGCCACCCTGAGCAGGTAGCTGGTGTACGAGTAGCACGTCGGCGCGTGGACCGTGGCGTCCAGTTCCTCCTCGGTGATGCCGAACTGCGAACAGTACGAACGGTGCAGCTCCATCTCGGTGTTGAGGATATAGTCCACGGAGCGAGCGAACCACGACATGGTTTCCAGGTCCGGCGCCTTGGCGGCGGCCAGCGCCAGGCAGCGCGCAAAGTCGATCAGATAGACATAGTCCTGCGTGATGAAGTGCTTGAATCGGTCCATCGGCAGCGTGCCGTTCCCGATTCCCTGCACAAAGGGATGAAAAGCCATCGCCTCCCGCTGTGCCTGTGATTCCAGTTCGATCTCGTCGCAGAATGACATGGTTGCACCTCCGTCGCGTGCGTCTGGTGATTCGTGATTGGATCGTCGTTATGGCTCAACTCCCTGCGCGGCGGCCAACTCCGGAAAATCCGTCAGCGGCAGGATTTCGCCCGTCTGTTCCCAGGCGTCCACCAACCGTCGGATGGATTCGGGCACCGGGCGCGTGCCGCCGGTGTCGGCGTAGAATCCAACGTAAACCGACTCCATGACGGTGAGCGCGGATGATTCCGGATCGTCGCCCTCCTGGAAAATCGCAACCTCCAGCGTCAGGCTGGTGTTGCCTATTCGCGTAACCCGGGCGCGCACGTCCAGCATCTCGTCCACCCGCACCGGCGCCCGGTACTCGATGGTCACCTTGACCACCGCGCTGTCGAAGTAACCCGCCGCGGCGACCTTGTAGATTCCAAACCCCAGGTTGCGGAAGTACTCCGCCTGCGCCACCTCCAGCCAGCCCAGGTAACTCCCGTTGAACGCGATGTGTTGCGCGTCGCACTCCTGCCAGCGCACGCGCACCGGCGTGCCGAAGCGGTAATCAGACCGCCGCCTGCCCTCAGCCATCATGTCCACCGTCCCAGCCCAGTCCGGCCAGGTAGATGCGGTCGGAGTTGGTCAGCGGCGCGGTTTCCAGCAGGTCGGGCCGCAGTCGCAGCGTGCGCTCCAGCGATTGCTGGCGCCGCCACCGTTCGATCTCAGCGTGGTTTCCGGAACGCAGCACCTCCGGTGTCGCCATGCCCCGAAACTCGGCCGGCCGCGTGTACAGCGGATGCTGCAACAGCCCCGACGTTATGCTGTCTTCGCGCACGTTCTCCTCCGACCCGACAACGTCCGGCACAAACCGCGACACCGCGTCGATGATCACCATGGCCGCCAATTCGCCGCCGGTCAGAACGTAATCACCGATGGACACCTCGTGCGTAATCAGCCCCTGGCGGATGCGTTCGTCCACCCCCGCATAGTGCCCGCAGATGATGACCATTCCGGGCGCAGCGGCGAATTCGTCCACAAGATCCTGGTCCAGCGTAACGCCCTGCGGCGACGTCAGGATCACCGGCACGCTGCCCCGTTCGTCCTCCGGTACATTTTCCAGCGCGGCGTCAACCGCCGTGTACACCGGTTCCGCTTTCATCACCATGCCTGGCCCGCCGCCGAACTGGTAATCATCGGCGGTCCCGTGCCGGTCGGTGGTGAACTGTCTGATGTCCGTCGCCTCCACCGAAATCAGCCCGTCTTGCACGGCCCGCCCGATGATGCTGTACTCCGTGATGATGCGAAACGCATCGGGGAACAGCGTCAAAACGTGGAACCGCATACTGCAAGCATGTGGGGGCGAATAACCATTCGCCCCCGTCCGTGAGAATCTCGAACCTATGCCGGCTGCAATTCGCGGGCGGGCAGCAGATTCTTGTAGGCGTCGCCGCCCTTCATGATCAGCAGCAGCTTCTCCCGGTCGCGCAGCACCGAGATGTTGCGCAGCGGGTCGCCGTCCACCACCAGTATGTCGGCCAGCTTGCCCTTGGCGATGGTTCCCACGTCGTTGCCCAGCCCGCAGCACTCGGCGGCGTACCCCGTGGCGGACTGTATCGCCAGCGACGCGCTCATTCCCTTCTCCACCATCAGTTCAAGCTCGCGGGCGTTGTCGCCATGCACGAACCCGCCGGCGTCGGTTCCCGCCACGATGCGGACGCCCTCCTTGATCGCCAGTTCCACGCTCCGGATGTGAACGTCCATCAGCGCCTGTGCCCGCACTCGGATATGCGGCACGCTCACCGTGCTGTGGAAGTCGTACACCTCGAAGGTCGGCGTGAAGAACGTGCCCTGATCGGCCATCATCTTGAGCATGTCAGGATCCGTGGCCAGGTAGCAACCATGCTCAATGGACCCCGCGCCGGCCTGGATGGCGATGGGCAGCCCCGTGCCGCCGACGGCGTGGCAAAGCGTGCTGCGACCCAGCGCGGCGGCTTCGTCAACCAGCGCCCGGGCCTCGTCCAGCGCGTAGGCCTGATCCAGCGGCCCGTTGCCGGGGCGTCCGGATGCTCCACCGGTGGTCGCGAACTTGATCTGGTCGGCGCCGCAGCGTATCAACTCCCGCACTTTGGCGCGGATGCCGTCCACGCCGTCGGCCACACCGTCGGGAGACAACGGGTCGTGGCCCAGGATGGTCTTGCGGTGCCCGCTGCCGCTCACCTTGTCCTCAATGCCGCCGGTGGGCGACATGATGTTCACTGAGATCACCAGGCGCGGGCCTTTGATCAGACCCTCCTCAACGGCCATCTTGAATCCCGCATCAAGGCCGCCGGCGTCGCGTACCGTGGTGTAGCCCGCCGCCAGCGTGTCCTCAATCACCTGCGAGGTGCGGATGCTGAACAGCGACATCGGCTCGTCCATTCCCCAGCGACCGGTCAGACCGTACCCGCCCGACGCCAGGTGGTCATGCACGTCAATCAGTCCCGGCATGATGGTGTGTCCCGTCGCGTCCAGAATCTCGGCGCCCTCGGGAATGGGGACGGAGGCGAGCGGCCCAACCTCTATGATGCGTTCCCCGTCGATCAGCACGGCCACGTTTTCCACGGTAGGAGATCCGCTGCCGTCGATCAGATTGCCACCTACTATTGCGAGCATAAATCACCTCTCATGGTCTGCCTGGTTGGTCGGCGCATGGTTCGACAAGCCCACCGTGAGCGGGCAGCCTGCGGTTTATTCCGCCGCCATTATATGCCAATGGGCGGTGGGGCGGTATGGTATGATTGCTGCCAGCATCAACCCGGCTATAGCGAACCTTTATATGCACCGTCTCGCCATTCTTACTGTCAGCACTTCAGGAGCGCACGGCCAGCGTGAGGATACCGGGGGCCGGGCCGTCCGCGACAAGTTGCCGCCGCCCGACTACGAAGAAGTGCGCTACGAAATAGTTGCCGACGACGCTGACGTGATCACCAACCGCGTAAGTGAGTGGGCCGACTCCGGCGAAGTGGACCTCATCGTAACCACCGGCGGCACCGGCATGGGTCGGCGGGACGTTACCCCCGAGGCCGTGAGCCGCGCCATGGACCGCGAGGTTCCCGGCATGGCCGAGACCATGCGCGCTCAGACCCTCCGGTTCACCCCGATGGCCATGCTGAGCCGTTCGGTCGTGGGCATCAGGGGATATACGCTCATCATCACGCTGCCCGGCAGCCCTCGCGGTGTCGGCGAGTGCCTGGACGTGGTTCTGCCGGTGCTGCCCCACGCGCTGGAATTGCTGCAGCGCGAATCGGTGCAGGAACACCCACGATAACAGTCATCAAACACATGGAGATCGCCGTAAGATGACCACCAACGCAAACCCGAACGAATCCGCTCCCGTCTATTGGCCGCGGGTCAAGGAACTGCTCGACGGCATAATGGAGCGCTGGATCGACCGCCACGGCCGGGATCCCTACCCTGGCATCCACGAATACTGGTGGGAGACGCCGGAGGAACTGGCCGCATCGGTGCTGAACGGCTATCCATCCATCGAGCCGGGCAAGCCGGGCGCCGAAACGCACCTGGTGCGTTCTCTTCGGTTGGGTTGCGGAACCTTTGGCCGGATGCCCTTGCGCGGCCCGTTCCTGTCGCGTGCAGAGGCAGCCGAAATCGCGGCGTGGATTGACGCGGGAATGCCCAAGGGCCCCGAGGACGACCAATAGCCTGCCGTCGCCCTGACGCAACTCCACTAAAAATCGTAGGGGCGAATGATCATTCGCCCCTACAAAGTTTTCGGATTCCCGGTTCGCTTTACAGCAGTACCGGTTCCTTTTCCTTCTGATAGACCTGGATCCGGCCGCGGGTGTGGTCCAGGATCGCGATCTGTCCTTCGGGGGTTACGCGAACCGCGCAGGGGTTGGCGAAGATCTTCTCGAACTCGCCGCCATCATGGGTGATGGCCATGGTCCGCTGGCGGATCATGTCAGGGTTCGAGTTGAGCTTGCTCTTGCCCCAGCCGGAGATCTGGTGGTCGCCCTTGAGCTGGGCGCGGAACCGTCCGTCCGGAGCCAGGATCTGGACGCGGTCGTTCTCGCGGTCGCAGACGTAGATGTCGCCATCGTTGTCAACGAACACGGCGTTGGGACGCTTGAACTGTCCGGGGCTGTTGCCGCTCGTCCCATAGGACGCTTGCCACTCGCCGCCCTGGTTGAAGACCTGGATGCGGTCGTTGCGCCAGTCAGCCACGTACACCAGGCCGTTCTGGTCCAGGCAGATGCCCCAGGGAAGGTTCATCTGGCCGTCGGCGGAACCGCGCTCCCCGAACTGGCTCTTGAAGGAGCCGTCAAGGCCGTAGCTCTGCACGCGGTTGTTCCTGCTGTCCACGATCCACATGGTGTCGCCATCAATGGCAATACCGGACGGGCCATTGAACTGTCCGGGGCCGCTGCCGGCCTCGCCCCAGTGGCGCAGGTACTCGCCGTCGCCGTCAAAAATGGTGATGCGATTGAGCCATTCGTCAGCAACGTAAAGGTTGCCTTCGGAGTCCAGCGCGCAGGCCGTGGGCCAGTAGAGGTCGCCGGGCTCTTCGCCGAACTTGCTGAATTCGCCTACGAAATCCTCGTCCATGGTGACGATGGAAATGCGGACACCGTCGGGTCGGTTTTCGTAGGAGCGGTTGACCACGTAAACCTTGCCTTCATCGTCGATGGCCAGGTCCATGGGGTTGCGCAGTCCGGTTCCGTTGAACTCGTTGCGCCCTATGGAGTGGCTATAGGTGAAAGCAGTGTCCACGAGACCGAATAGGTGGGTGCTCATAGACTTTCCTCGCTGTGGTAATCAGTAGTCAGGCCACAGTCGGACCGTCGTGTGGACCGTCCGCTGTGGCCAAAATGTCGCTCAACCGGCCTACAGGAAGGGGACCTTCTCGAAGACGCCGCGGTTGATGGGGTTGGAGTCCAGGCCCATCCAGTCCTCCAGGATGGTGGCGTAAACCTGGCGGAAGTCCATGTTGGACTTGAGGTTGCCGCCCTCTTCCTGCTGGCTGGGTTCCAGGGACGGGTACACGCCGTAGATGCCGCCTTTGACCTTCTCGCCGATGGCGAAGGCCACGGAACCTGCGCCGTGGTCGGTGCCGGAGCCGTTGTCGCCGACGCGGCGGCCGAACTCGGAGAACATGAACGTGATGACGTTCTCGCTGGCGTCATGCTCGCGCAGGTCGGTGACGAAGGTGTCGACGTTGGCGGACACGTCGGTCCACAGCGCGCTGTGGGCCTGCGCCTGGTTGGCGTGGGTGTCGAAGCCGTTGTAGGGGCTGGTGGTGAACAGCACGCGGGTCCCCAGGTCAGCCAGGTGGGTCTGCGCGATGTTCTTCATGTACTGGCCGACGGTGCTGGTCGAGTACTCCACGTTGGAGGTGTACTTCGGCGGCGCGGTGGCCAGGATGTCGGCGCCGATGCGGGCGTAGGTGCCGGTGGAGCGCAGGTAGTCGCTCACGAAACCCTGTCCGACGGTGGGCGCGTAAATCTTGCTGAACAGGTCCAGCGCTTCGGCGCGCTGGTCCTCACCCTCGATGCCGGTCAGCAGACCGTAGGTCTCGAGGTTGCCGACGGAGGCGACGGGGACGCCTTCCTTGGCGAGGGCGCGGGGCAGGCCGCGGCCAAAGTTGACGCCGGTCACGCCCTGGCCTTCGTTCTTGGGGTCCAGTTCGTGGATGACCTGGCCCAGCCAGCCTTCGGTCCCGATGGTGTCCGGCTCACAGGTGTGCCAGATGTCCATGCTGCGGAAGTGGCTGTAGGAGGGGTTGGCGTAGCCAATGCCCAGGAAGATCGCGAGCTTGCCTTCGTCCCAATACTTCTTCAGGGGAAGCATGGTCGGGTGCATGCCGATTTCCCCGTTCAGGTCGATGACCGACTCGGCCGGAACGCCCAGGTTGGGGCGGAAGTCACGGTAGTGGCCGTCGTTGAAAGGAATGACAGTGTTCAGGCCGTCGTTCCCGCCGGAGAGGGAAAGCACCACCAGAACGTTGTCTTTGTTGGTAGAGACCATTTGATAGTCCTCCGTTGTGCTTACTGGTTACTTGGGTAGCGGGCCGGAGACGCGCGCCACTTGATCAATGCGGGCGACGCGTCCCGGCTGGATTGGTGTTGCTTTCCGATTACTCGAACTGGAATTCCGAGGTGGAAGCGATGATCTGGAACATCTCACCGGAGCGGCGAGCGAACTCGGCGCGCTCGGCGTCCGAACCGTGGGTCAGGTTCCCGCCACGTCCAGCGTGGGCGATCAACTGTTCACGGGTGTCGTCGGTGAGGTTGCCGCAGCCGACCAGGTCGGCGCAGGAGTCCACGAAATCCTCGGGGCTGAGGCTGTCGCCCTGGTCCATGAGCCTGGAGATCATGCTCTGGACGCCGGGCAGGTCGGTGCGACCCAGGTAGTCGGCGGCAAAGTTGATCCGCTCGACCAGGGTGCCGGAGTCGATCCACTCGTGGCCGGTGTGCCAGCCCTCGACGGTGGGCGGGTTCATCAGGTCCATGCCCATGTACTTGGGTTCCTGGCTCAGCTCGAACATGCCGGGCTTGATCTCGTTGCGGTGGTCCCCAACCATGCGGAGGGTGCCGGCAACCATCTCGGCCGGGTTCTTGACCTTGGAGTAGCGGGCGTTCTTGAAGCCTTCCGAGTTGAACAGCACGCGCAGCATCTCGGTGATGTTGTAACCGCTGTCGAAGTAGGCCTTCTCGACCGCGGCCAGGGTCCGCTCGTCCTTGGGCGGAGTCTGCCGCCAGCTGGGTACGGGAACCTCGTCGGCGACGAAGAAGTTGTACATGTGGCGGGCGATGAACCGGGCGGTGGCCCGTTCCGCGGCGATCATGTCGAGAATGTCGTCGCCGTTCCACGCGCCGGTGCGGCCCAGGAACGTCTTCTCATCATCGTCGTGGTCGGCCGGGTCAAACCGGAATTCCCAGGGGCTGCGGCCGTAGGGGAACGGGGGATACGGCGGAGCGATGTTCCAGCCGGTGAACGCGCGGGCGCAGGCCTTCACGTCGTCCTCGCTGTAGTTGAACTCTTCGTTCATGCCGACGCCCATGGAGAACAGTTCGAGCAACTCACGGCCGTAATTCTCGTTGATGGCCGTCTTGTGGCTCTCGCAGTTGTCCAGGTAATAGACCATACCGGGGCTGGTGGACAGTTCGAAAAGCAGTTCCCGGAAATTGCCCATGCCCTTGTCCCGGAACATCTGGATCATGATGCCCATTTCTTCGCCGGAGTCGATCTTCGAATGACCGGCGCAGAAGATCATGTGCCAGAACAGGGCCATCTTTTCCCGAAGCTGGTACTCGGTGTTGACCATGCGATACATCCAGTTCTGGATGTTGATCTCGATGGCGCCCGGGTGATTGTAGGTGGGATGGTAGCGCAGCATCAGGTCGTCTTCGACACCGGAAGACTCGCCCGGATTCAGTAGCTCCTCCACCACGGTGTCATATCCCTTCGCAGCGGCGGCTTCAATCTCATCGCGGCTGGCGCTGAAGCCGGCCCGGCGAAGAAGGTGAGCCATCAATGCGATGTCGTTGCTTCCTGCCATTGGTTCCTCCTTTTTGTACTCCCTTTTTGTGTTTCCAAGGGGATTTTTGGGTACGAAGAATATATCGCAAACCCCCGGTTTCCGCAATAAATCTGGCGCCGTCACGCCATGAAATCACGTAACCGTTATCAGTTTATAATCGTATCGCCGGAAGGATTGGGTGTCAATAGATTTGGCGCCGGAGGAAACCACCGAATCGCGCGCGCTTCCAAAGGTTCGGGGACGGCTGTCATAGGTTCGGGGACGGATGAAAGTCCGTCCCCGATTTGGATGCGCAATACTCTAACGGGTTCGGCGCAGGCGCGGGTCCAGCGTATCCCGCAACCAGTCTCCGAAGAAGTTCATCGCCATCACAACGATGGTAATGGCTACTCCGGGGAACAGCGCCAGCCACCAGATTTCAAAGATCTGATCGCGCCCTTCCGAAACCATGATGCCCCACGCCGGGTCGCCGGGCGGCACGCCCACGCCCAGGAAGCTCAGCGACGCTTCCAGCAGGATGGTCTGGCCCACCAGCAGGCTGATCACGATCAGCACGGTATTGATCACGTTGGGGAATATGTGCCGCCACATGATGACCGGAGCCGATACGCCTGCCACAATGGCCAGCGTCACGAAGTCCCGTTCCTTGATGCTCAGCACCTCTCCCCGCGCCTGCCGGGCGAACCTCGCCCATACCGTCGCCGCCACCGCGACGATCACGTTGCCTATGCCGGCGCCACCCGCGATCGCCACGATAATCAGCGCTAACAGCACGGTCGGGAACCCCAGCACCGCGTCCACCAGTCGCATCAGCACGATGTCAACGCGCCCGCCGAAGTAACCGGACATCACGCCAAGCGCGCTGCCGACGACCGCTCCGGTGCCCAACGCCACCAGGCTGATGAAAACCGAAGTCCGAGCGCCGTAGATAAGGCGGCTCAGAATGTCCTTGCCGGACTTGTCGGTGCCCAGCAGGAACTTGGTGGTCTCAAAGGGGGGCACTTCGCGGTCGCGTTTGTTCAGCGCCTGTGGGTCGTGCGGGGCCAGCAGGGGCGCGAATATCGCCGCCACCATCAGCACCACCAGCACCACAATGGGTATCCACGGCAAGCGCAGTTCTCGCGCTTTCAGCCACACGCGGGAGGCCTTGTTTGCCTGTGGGGTGGCGGTTGCTAGTTCTTGAGTTGCCACGGTAATGGTCTCCTGAGCCTGCGAATCCCGTACTTGGCCTAGCCGTACCGGATGCGTGGGTCAACGTAGGCGTAAACAATGTCAACGATGGTTGACATAAAAATGTAGAGGAAGCCGGACGTCAGGATCGTTGCTTCGATGATGGGCACGTCGCGGGTGCGGATGCCTTCCAGCATCAGCAGGCCCAGCCCCGGCCAGGAGAAGATCACCTCCACCACGATGGACCCGTTCAGCAGGCCCGCGAAACTGATCCCGCCAAAAGTCAGCACGGGGATCACCGCGTTTTTGAGCGCGTGCTTGAATATCACCAGTTGCTCGGCCAGCCCCTTGATCCGGGCGAACTTCACGTACTCGCTGTCCAGCACCTCAAGCATCGCCGAGCGGGTCAGGCGCATGAATCCGGCCATGGTGAAAACGGCGATGGAGAACGCGGGGATAACGAAGTACCTGGGATCCAGCCCATTCTTGCCAAAGGTTGGCAGGAGTCCCAACTCCACCGCGAATATCCACATCAGGATGATCGCCAGCCAGAACTGGGGCATCGACATGCCCAGGATGGCGAAAGACTTGCCGAGCCGGTCCAGGAAACTGTCCCGTTTCACCGCCGATAAGATTCCTAATGGTATGCCAATCACGATGGCGATAATCAACGCGCTGATCGCCAGTTGAATCGTGTTGGGAATGCGGGCAATAATCAGGTCAAAGGCAGGCTGGCGCTTGTTGTACGAACGCCCAAAATCGCCGATGAACAGGCCGCCCAGGTAGTCAAAGTAGCGAATAACCACCGGGCGATCCAGCCCGAGGTTCTTGCGGATCGCCTCAATTTCGGACGGCTTGGCGTCTCCGGGAGCCATCGCCAGCGCAGCGTCGCCGGTCAGGTCGGTCCCGAAGAAAACGGCTGCGCTCAGCACCACCAGCGTGGCGACGGCCTGGATGATTCGGAATAGGATGAAGCGTACCAATCCGTTGCCTCCCTCGCGCCTGCGAACGTTTGGCGGATTATATCAGATAAGGAGCGAATACAAGAGGAACTTCAGAAAACAAGCCCGCACCATCAAGATAACAATGGCGGGGACAACCCACCGGATCGCCCCCGCCACATGCCTGCGGACTATTCGTTCAGCCGTTTATTGGGCCCAGCGGATGGTCCACAGCGCGCTGGGGGACGGGCGCAGCGGGCGAGGGCGCCAGTCTGCGATCCGCGTGCCCATGGCATACGGCGCGTCCAGGTAGCCGGGCGCGAAGTCCCAGTGGCCTTCGTGCGCCTGCGACAGGGCGTTGAAGTACGCTTCCTGCCTGGCCTCTTCGGACGTGGCCGCCAGGGCCGCCGTTACCAGAGGTGCAACCAACGGATCGTAGCTGATGTACGAACCTGCGGCGTCGCCGAAGCGTCCCACCAACTTGGAGCCGGTGTCGAAGGAGTGCTCGTTCGAGCGAACCAGGTACTGGCCGGGGATTTCACCGCCGTACTGCCGGTCCTTGATCGCGGCTTCTTCGCCGACGTTGACCTTGCAGTTCAAGCCCAGATAGGTTGACCAGTCGTCGCAAACGAATTCAACGATCTGCAGCATCTTGGGCACGGTTGCTCCGGCTTCCCAGGTCCACACGTTCCACTCGTCGCCGCCGCCAGGCATGATCGGGTCCTGCAGGTCGGTCACTGCCGGGAACGTTCCGCCCGCCGGGTTCGGCGCTTCGGGGACGTTGTATCCGGCTTCCACGAACAGTTCGCGTGCCTTTGCGGGGTCGAAGGGGAACGGGTCGAGAGCGCCGCCTGGCCTGTAACCCACGCCGGAAGGCGAGGAGGCAGCGGTGCCTGCAATGTGGAAGACGTCAGGGCCGCCAACCAGTTCCTGGATGGCTTCCTTGTCAATGGCATAGTCCAGGGCGTGGCGGATGCGCTTGTCGGAGCACATCAGCTTGGTTCCGACCGGGTCGCCAATGTAGTTGCCCTCAGCGTCCTGCTGGCGGGACTGGTCATAGCCCAGCGTCTGCGGCGCGTCTTCGCTGCAGTTCCAGGCGTTGATCCAGATCACCGTGGATTCCGGACCGAAGCGATACTGCAAGCCCTGGGCTTCCAGTTCCTCGCGCGAGTCCAGGTCCATCGGGGAAATGTCGGCCTCGCCGCTCAGCAGGGCTGCCTTGCGGGTTGCCGCCTCCGAGACCAGGTTGATTTCCAGTTCGTCGAACGGGTACGGGCGCTTTTCGAGGATGAAGTGCTCGTCGCGCTTGTTGTACACGATCTGGGAACCGGCAGTGAACGAAACCAGGTCGAACGGGCCGGCTGAACCCGGGTCGGGATCGGCGATCAATCCGTCCGAGCGTTCCTGAGCGGTGGCGCCCAGGCTCTCGAAGTGGGCCTTGGACATGATGGCCCCGCCGGTGCCGCCGCCAACTTCGCTCACGTCGGAGAAGAAGTTCAGCGCGGGCTTCTGGAAGGTAATGGACACTTCGTTGGAGCCGGTCACGCGAGCGTGGCCTTCCTTCTCGTTGGCAGTGTTTTCACCCTCGTAAGCGGCATTTTCCCCATCGGCCTGAACGATGCGCCAGATACGAATACGCACCACGGAACGCGCTCCGTCGTCCCAGATGTAGCGCAGGTACCATGCCGCGTCGTCCGCGGTAACCGGGTCGCCGTTATGGAAGACGGCGTCGTCGCGCAGAGTCCAGGACAGGGTCAGACCGTCGGCAGATACCGCCCAATCGGTCGCCAGGCCGTCCTTGGTGTAGTTCAAATCATCGTCTGTGGTCATAAGGTGGGAGTGAATCGGGAAGTGCCACAGGTGTTTGTCGCCGCTCTCGTACTTGGGGTCCCACACTTCGTTGCCGAAGGATTCGGTCAAAACGACCAACCGCTTGCCCTCGCCGGAATCGGCCATTGCTGCCGGTTCCTGGGCTGGCAGCGGGGTAGCGGTGGCTCCTACCTGGCCCGCCGAAGCAGGCGCAGTGGCCGCCGGGGCTGCGCTGCTGCTGCCTCCGTCGCCGCTGTCGGACGGGGCTGGCGCTTCTGCTCCTCCGCAGGCAACGCCAACAATTAACGCAACTACCGCTGCAGGTGCCAACAGCTGATAGAGGCGCAAACGCGGAATGCGAATTCGTCTCATAATATCCTTTGCCTCCTCCGGAATATAGTTTTGCACGTCGGCCTTGTGCCGACGTGTGGTGCCGAATACTAACGACGCGCCAGCGATTTTGTCAATTCAGCGAGTCACGGAATGTGACCCCCACGTTGTTATTATCAATCGGCATAAGGGGCGGCTGACGACCCTCACCGCAACTGTCGGATTGCTTTATTGACGCTTGCCGGCCACAAGGTTAACATCCCCGCACCCATGACGTTATCCTCCGGAGGGATTACAAATGAAAGCAGCAGTTTTGCGCGAGGTTAACCAGCCCGTGGTGGTTGAAGATGTTCAGGTTGACGCTCCGGCGCCTCGGGAAGTTCTGGTGCGCACCGGTGCGTCCGGGGTATGCCACAGCGACCTGCACTTTGTAGAGGGCCTGTACACCACCCCGATGCCCTGCATCCTTGGCCACGAAGCGGCCGGCACCGTTGAGGCGGTCGGAGATCAGGTCAGCTACGTCCGGCCCGGCGACTCGGTGATCAGTTGCCTGTCCGTATTCTGCGGCGTCTGCGAATTCTGCACCCGGGGCCAGCCCTACCTGTGCGACCGCACCGCCGTTACCCGCAGCCGCAACGAGCCCCCGCGGCTCCGACGGAACGGCGAAGCCATCACCCAGTTCGCCCAGCTTGGTTCCTACGCCGCCGAAATGCTGGTTCACGAAAACGCCCTGGTGAAGGTTGAAGACGACATCCCGTTCCCGCAGTTGGCCCTGATCGGCTGTGGCGCCACCACCGGCCTGGGCGCAGTGCTGAACACCGCCAGGGTAGAGCCCGGCAGCACCGTGGCCGTCGTCGGTTGCGGCGGCATCGGCATCCACTGCGTGCAGGCGGCGGCCCTGGCCGGCGCGTTGCGCATCATCGCGGTGGACACCACCGAGGACAAATTCGCCCTGGCCCGCGAGTTTGGCGCCACCGACGTCATCGACGCCACCGGCGGGAACGTCGCCGAGCGCATCGTGGAACTCACCGGCGGCGGCGTGGACTATTCATTCGAAGCCATCGGACTCAAGCAGACCGCGGAGGACTGCTACAACATGCTGCGGCCCGGCGGAGTCGCCACCATTATCGGCATGGTTCCGGAAGGCGTGAAGATCGAACTTGACGCCGGCAACTACCTGCGTCGGGGCCGGGCCATCCAGGGTTGCACCATGGGTTCCAACCGGTTCCGCACCGACATGCCCCGCTACATCGAGTTCTACAAGCAGGGCCGCCTGAAGCTGGACGAACTGGTAACCCAGGAGATGGCTCTGTCCGAAATCAATCGGGCCTTCGCCGACATGAAAGCCGGCAGCGTGCGCCGCAGCGTGATCACAGACTTCGATAACTGATTCTGAAACTGAGTCCTGCGGATTTTCGGCAATCGCGCGCCGTCGCCGGTCCGATCTGGCGACGGCTCGCTTTTGGGTGACGGCACGGGTGGGACAGCAACGGCCCGCGCGCGCTACGATGCGACGAGATGCGTGCGTTGCGGTTACTGTACGGACCTCACCGGCGGTTGGCGGCCGATGTCCTTATCGCGGTGGGTGTGCTGGCGGGCCTCGGGCTGGTCGCGCTGGCGCTCTACGTATGGATGTCGTGGATTGGCGGGGCGCAAACCGACCGATTCGTTCTGGGGCAGTTCATCTCGGCGGTGGGTCTTTTGCAATCCCTGGCCACGACCCTGGTGCTGGTGGCCGGCGGGATCTTCGCCTACCGCAAGCTGCAACTGTTCCGCGATTTCGAGCCGCACCTGACCGTAACCCAAACTGTCACCAGCCGCGCCGTCGGGTCCTCTTATGCCCACATCGCCGTGACCACGACGCTGCGCAACAGTTCAAAGGTGCGGGTGGAAGTACGGGAGTGTCTGTTTCAGATTCATCAAGTGCAGCCATTGAGCGACGATGACGTGGAGCATTACTATGTTGAGGCGTTCCGTGAGGACGGCAGCGCATACATAGAATGGCCAATCATCGATGAAGTTGCGCGCCGGATGGAGCCAAACGAAATCGTCATTGAACCGGGCGCTTGTCATCATGAACCGTGTGAGTTCATAGTGTCTCGACACGTGACGACCGTGCTTGTGTATTCTTACTTTTTCAATACGGGATATTCCGATTACGGCCAATCTGCCCAGGGCTGGTCAGCCACCACCGTCCACGATGATATAGTGTAAATAGAGAAGGCATTCTTGGTGATTGACAGGAGGTGCCATGCCATCTAACAAACCGAAATACGTAAAGACGCGGGTGATCAAAGGCACCGCGCCTCGCAAGGGCACGCCCATCGCATGGCCCGAGGGCAAGCCGCCGGGCGGCAAGTTGCCCCCCAACTCGACGCCGAAGCGCAGCGACGCCGATTAGTTCGTCCGGCGTCCGTTGATGCCGCCCGCTGCACGGATCGGGCCGCCGGAGAGCGGCCCGTTGCTATTTGAGGCGTGAGCTAGTAAATCACCCCGGCCTCTTCCAGTTCCGCGATTTCGGCGGGCGTGAGACCCAGCAGTTCCCCGAACACGTAGGCATTGTCCTCGCCGATGTTGCTGTATTTCCCGAAGGCGATCGGCGTCCCCGACATTTTGGCGGGTATCGACCATGACACGCTCTCTCCCTCCACCCATTCGGTGGCTTTGATGCCGCGTTCGGCCTCCCAGTATTGCGTGTCCTGGTAAAAGTCGCGCGAATTCAGGTGCCGGCTTTCGTTGAGGTCCGCCCCCTGCGATACGATACCGGCCGGCACCCCCGACTGTTGCAGTGAATCCATCAGCGCCGACGAGTCCTGCGACCGCGTCCACTCGCCGATGGCGGCGTCCAGTGAGTCCTCGTTGCGGCGTCGCCCGATGCGAGTCGCATACTCCGCTGATGCCGCCCAGGCGGGGTCGCCCATCGCCTTGAGGAACCGCTGCCACTGATCATCGTCCGCCACCGAAATCGCGATGTAACGATCATCGCCCGCGCACGGATAGACCCCGTGCGGGACCGCCCAGGCGTCCCGGTTGCCCCGACGCTCGGGGCCACGTCCGTTGATCTGGTAATCCAGCAGAGCCGGCCCACACGTGGCGACTCCCGACTTGAAAATCGACGATTCCAGCGTCGCGGTCTTGCCCGTGAGGTTCCGCCGCATCAGCGCCGCGATGATCCCGGCCGGCTGGAACACCCCGGTGTGGTAATCGGAGTACGACGTGTTGACCACGCCGGGCGGTTCATCCGGCAACCCGGTCATCAGCGAAACGCCAGAAAGGTGCTGCACCAGGATCCCAAAAGACTTGTAGGTGTAGTAGGGCCCGTGTCCGCCCAGCCCCGTCTGCCACATGATGATCGCGTCGGGCCGGTGGCGGCGGATCTCCGGAAAGTCGATGCCCCAACGGTCCAGTACGTTGCGCCGGAAGTTGGTCATGAACACGTCGCTGATTCGCACCATTTCCAGGATCAGATCGCGTCCCGCGTCGGTCCGCACGTCCAGGGTGATGCGCCGCTTGCCACGCTGGTATTCGGGCTGCCCGGCTCCCCGCGACCAGGCGGGGATGAAGGACATCTCGTCCAGCACCTTGTTGGTCTCCACCTTGATCACCTCGGCCCCCAGCGAACCCAGGATGCGCCCGGTCAGCGGCAGGGCGACGTATGGGCCGAATTCCACAACGCGGATTCCGCTCAGCGCGTTGGGAGTAGAGGTTTGTGTATCAGGTGAGGCGGTTGTCATTTCAAGATTCTCCAACGGTGCAGGCGCTAGATGATTCCATCGGAAACAAGCGCGGCGACTTCGTCGTCGGTCAGGCCAAGTTCGCCCCGATACACGGCGGCGTTGTCCGCGCCCAGCGACGGAGCGGGTTGGCTGCGGGCCTTCACCTCATCGCTGTGGAAAATGCCCAGGGGATACTTGACGGAATCCAACCCATCCTGGCCGTGATCGATGTCGTACCAGAAGCCGGATTCCGCAAGCTGCGGGTCGGCCAGCAGATCGGCTATTTCGTTGACCGGCAGGAACACCAGGTTCCGGCGCTGCCCCTCGTGGAAAAGTTCCTGCACCGTGAAATTCTCGGCAAACTCCAGGAACAGCGCGGTGATGATGTCGATGTGCTCGGCCCGGTCCTGGTTGCCGCCGCGGTATGTTTCGCTCAGCACCTCATCGTTCCCGGTCACCTCGTGAATCCATTCGGCCAGCGCGTCCCACTCCCGGGGCGTGATCACGCCGGCGGCGATCCAGCCGTCCTTGCAGGGATACGCCCCCAACGGAATCACCAGCGTGGAATTGGTGCCCACCCGCGTAACATTCTGGCCCAGCTTTCGCCAGAGTAGCGCGGGATGCGCGTCGGTGTAGTAGGTGATCAGCGCCTCCTGCGATGAAACGTCGATGTGCTGGCCCTCGCCCCCGCAGAAGTCCCGGTGATAAAGCGCGGCCAGTATCCCGACGGCGGCGTACTGCGCCCCCGGGTAGTGGCTGTGTTCGTTGCCCTGGCGCACGGGAGGCTCGTCGGGCTCGCCCGTGATCTGCATGTATCCGCTGGCCGCCATCACCACCAGGTCGTCACCCTGGTAGTCCGCCCACTCGCCGGAGCAACCGAAGGGAGTCACCGACGCCATGATCAAACCGGGATTGTCAGCCCGCAGCGCGTCGAACCCAATGCCCCGGTCGTAGAGGTAGTGGCGATCGAAACTCTCGATAATCACGTCCGCGTCCGCTGCCAGACGCCGGAACAGTGCGCGTCCCCGCTCGGTTTCCAGATCCAGCGTAACCGAGCGCTTGTTGGTGTTGTAGAAGAGGAAGTCCAGGCTGTGTTCGGGGTCGGCATCGTCGGATGCGAACGGCCCCATGTGGCGAGAGGGGTCACCTCGCGGCGGCTCCACCTTCACCACGTCCGCGCCATAATCTGCCAGCAGACGGCCGCAAAACGCGGCCCGCCGGTCGGTCAGGTCCAGGATGCGATAGGGCGGGATCAGGTTCTCTCCCGTGTATTCGTCGAAACGCGGCATGGACGCCAGCCCCCAGTAGAAATCAGGAACGGTGGTAATTGGCAATTTTGCGAATTGAAAACGAAGTGAATGTATCGCCGTCGGCCGGCGATGTCAAAACCGGTTGCTCCGTGGGCCCGGCGACGACCGTTATAATACGCGACGCCCTGCCAACCCATTTCAATCAACACACGGCAGGGAACCGGAGTTTTCTATATGTCCACCATGCACCCCACGGACATCAACGCCGCCCTCATCAACCTCATCCGCCGCCGTTCGCCGGCGTACTGGCAATCCACCACCATAGGATTGACCCCCGCGCTGCGGCCAATCATGGCCCTGCAGGACACCCGGACCCTGCCGTTCTCGGACACTGAACACGGTCCGTCGGTGCTCATGGTCGCGGGATTGCGCGGAGATGCGTCGGATACCCCGCGCGTTCTGACGGCGTTGGAACTGTACGCCCGTTCGGCCGCGGCGCAGGAATTTGGAGTGGCGCTGTCGGCCATAGTGGCCGCGAATCCCGACGCCCTGGCCGGAGGCGATTGGGAAGAGGCCTCGGCCAACCGGGTTGACCTCACCCACGGCTATCCGCCGGACGGAGGGTTCTATTTCGACGAGAGCGCGCCCGAACGCCGGTACCTGTGGCGTTGGATCGCCTACCAGGCTCCGGATCTGCTGGTGGAGGTCGCAATCGCGGACAATCAGGCCGACGGCGCAAAATGGCAAGCCAACGCGGCCGCGTCCGGAGGCACAATCGCCGATGCGCTGGGCGCGTCGCAAATGGACGATGACGACTCGCTGATTTCCGCCCTCGGCCGGCCGGCCGAAGATTTGCCCGGCACGATCCCGGCGGTGCGTTTGACCGCCCATTGGACCGCCCTCTCCGACGCACTTCGAGAACTGTGGGCCATCACCGGCCGGAACTCCAACATTTCCGCGTCGCCATGCCGGTCGGTTCTCGAAGCCCGGCGCGGCCGAACTTCGTTGGAAATCGGCCGCGTCCTGGCGAGTCGCTACGGCCATGTGCTTGATCCCGTCAACTACACCCAGGGCGTTGGTATCAGCGGACGACTGCGTCTCGCCGAACTGGATGCCGGCGGCGAAAGCCCCACCGAGGACATCGCACGGTTAATCGCGCACATCGCGGCGGACCCGGACGCGCACCTGGCCGACGTCGGCGGGGCAGCGTTGACCGGCGTCATCTGGTCGGCGCGGTTGGCGGATTACACCGGCGACGAACGGTACCGACGGCTGTTTTTCAACGCTGCCGACCGTTTCGTCCCTCGCGGCCCCAACGAAGCGCCGGCCCCGTGCGACCCCGATTTTCGCGTCGAGGACATGTTCATGTGCGGCGCAATGCTGGGCCGCGCCTATCGCATTTCCGGTGATGCCAAATACGCCGACCTGCTCGCCCGTTTCCTGGTGGACGGCGGCGACGTGCAGGACAGCAGCGGACTGTTCATGCACGCCCGCTCGGCTCCGCATTTCTGGAGCCGGGGCAACGGTTTTGCCGCCCTCGGATATGCCGAGGCTCTGACCTATCTGCCGACCGATCACCCGGCGCGACCCGAACTGTTGCAGCGCCACCGCCGACATCTTGACGCACTCTTGCGCCGTCAGCAGCCCTGGGGAACCTTCGGCGAACTGGTGGACGTGCCCGGTTCATGGGGCGAGTTGACGTCCACCTGCATGGTCGGTTACGCGCTGGCGCGGGGGCTGCGGGAAGGCTGGCTCCCCGACGGTGACGGCGACGCATACCGCGCCGGCGTCGAAGCCTGCTGGCGGGCCGTCGCCGAACGCGTCGACGACGACGCCAACGTTGTGGACGGCTGCATCAGCACCGGCGTGATGCCCGATATGCGCGCCTATCTGCACCGAACGGCAGTCAACGGCTACGACGACCGCACCGGCAGCATGGCCCTCTGGTTCGCCTGCGAAATGGAACGCCTGCGCAGGGGGTGACGACGGCCCGTGCTAGAATTGGGCATCATCGCCGTCTCTCTCGTGCGCGGAGGCGATCATGCTGACCCGTCTGGAAGTCAACGGATTCAAAAACCTGGTCGATTTCTCGCTGGACTTTGGGCCGTTCACCTGCATCTTTGGTCCAAACGAGGTTGGCAAGTCCAATATCCTGGACGCGATACGGTTCCTCTCGCTTTTAACCCGGTTTCCCATCAACGATTCGGCCCTCCGCATCCGGGGCGGCGACGCCGACCCTGACATTCTTTGGTTGCTCCAACAAGGCGGAGAGGATCCTGCGCGCATGTCGTTTGCCGCAGAGATGTTGGTGGGCTCAACGGTGACCGATGACTTTGGTAGAGAGGGCGAACCCTCATCCACGTTTTTGCGGTATGAGCTGGGTTTCCGATATCGGACCCACGCCGGCCCATCGGGATTGCCCGGCGGATTGGAGCTGGAACATGAGGCGCTCAAGCCAATCACGGCAGGTCGGGCCGCAGGGCACCTGAAGTTCCCGCATAGCAAGGTTCGTTTCCGCGATGGCGTTGTGTACAACAGGCGCCATGCCAGGACCGGTTATATCTCCACCTCTCCCGATGACGAGACCGGGCGGAACGTCATAATCGTCCATCAAGACAGCGGCGCCCCGGGATGGGGACGGCCCGCGCCAGCGGAAAACGCGCGTCAAACCATAGTGGGCACAGAGAACACGATTGCCACACCCACGATTCTGGCAGCCCGACGCGAAATGCAAAGTTGGTTGGTTTTGGAACTGAACTCCCAATCTCTGCGGCAATCGGACAGTTACGCCCAGTCGCCTGGTGTAGCCAGCGATGGAGCGCATATTCCGGCGACATTGCGAAGCCTGGCTCAAGCAGGACCGGAATCTGGTGTGGTCTCAGTCCCGTTGTCGGCGCAAATTTCGGAGTTGCTGCCGATTCAGGAAATCCGATTGGTGGCGGACGACGTTCGCCAACGACTGTCCCTCAACATTGTGGCGTCCGGCGGGTTCGAGGTGCCTGCTGGAGCAGCCGCGGACAGTACCCTTCGTCTGCTGGCGTTGGCAACCCTGGCCGCCAGCGCGGCTGAAGGTGGATTGATCTGCATCGAGCAACCTGAGACCGGGATCTATCCGGCCAACTTGGCGGCGATGAACGCGTTACTCCACCAAATCCCGGTGAATCCCAGTGAAGAGGTCGGGCCGGGAAACCCGCTCGGGCAGGTCATCATGACCACTCATTCGCCTCTGGTTGTGCAATTGCAGCGGGTCGAAGATTTGGTCTGGGCCAACAGCCTGAACACGGAATCCACACCCGGTGAGACGGACCGTCGCCGGCTGGCGTGCGTGCCGCACCGGGGCGCCTGGCGCTGCGCCCGCGACACCGCCGGATTCGACCTGAACTCATTGAAACCCTTTACGACCCCCCGAGGCCACTCGCAAATGGCTTTTCCCGATGAATTTTGGGAAACCGGCGCGTAACGAACCGAGCCACGGATTCCTGCAAAAGGTGTAGTATTCGGCGGGGACAATTGCCGCAATGCACATCTTGATCGCATATCTGTCGCGGCGTTTGCCGTTCTACTACGGTTGGCTGGTGTTGGGTTCCGCCGGCAGCAGCATGTTCGTCCGCAACGCGGCCGGCAGCCTGACCTTCGCGGTATTCGTTCCCCTGATTGCCGATGATACCGGATGGAGTCGCGCGCTGATCGGCGGCGCCGCGGCCGTCGGCGGTTTGCTGGCAACCGGAGCGTCGCCGCTCGTTGGCTGGTCGGTTGACCGGTTCGGAGCCCGCATCGTGCTGGTCCTGGGCATTGTCATAATCGGCCTCAGCACCGTGGCGATGGCGTGGTTGTCGGTCCACATCGCGATCTTCTACGCTGCGCTGGCCATCGGCCGGATCATGTTCAGCAGTCCATTGAACGTGGGGCCGGCCACCGTCGTGGGTCGCTGGTTCGTGAGGCAACGCGGCCGGGCGACTGGGTTGCTGTTCCTGTCTCACTCGGGCGGCATGGTGGTGTTCCCGCTGGTGGCAACGTGGGTCAGCGTCGTTTGGGGATGGGAAGTGGCCTGGATCGTCCTGGGAATCATGGTGTACGCCATCGCGCTGGGGCCCGCCGCGCTGCTCATCGCCCAGCGTCCCGAGGACGTGGGCCTGCTCCCGGATGGAGACAACCCCGACTCCGCCGGCGACGCGGCGGAGCCTGCGCAAGCGATTGAAACGGCCCCCGTCGAGTCCGAAATCGAATGGGCGACCCGCGAAGCCCTGCACACTCCTGCCCTGTGGGTGCTGGCGTTGGGCACGGGGTTCCTGTTCCTGCTGCAGTCCGGCACCAACACCTACCAGGCCGACCTGCTCCGATCCAAGGGCATAGATCTCGCCCTTTCCCAGTTCAGCATCGTGATCAACGCCGCCGGCACGGGCATCGGCAGCCTGCTCTGGGGCCGCGTGCTGGAGCAGGTGCGGGTGTCCTACACCTACGCAATCGTGGCCCTGCTGATGGCCCTGGCGTGCGGGATATTCGTCATCGCCGACACGGTGTGGCTGGCTTATCTCGGAGCCGGGCTGTTCGGCGTATCCGTGGCCGGTATCCTCGTCGTGCCGCCGGTGGCCTACGCAAACTTCTTCGGACGCCAGTCGCTGGGCACCATACGGGGCGTCACCGAGCCGTTCACGTCTCTGGGCCAGGCCATCGGCACCGTGGCATCGGGCTTGGTTTTCCACCTCGCCGGAGGTTACGGGATAGCGTTCATCATCTACGCGGCCCTCGGGGTCCTGACGGCGGCGGCCCTGCTCCTGGCCCGTCCTCCTACCCATCCCTCCCTGGCGTCCGCAGGGTCCTTCGGAGACCCGGCGAACGACTAGGGATCGACGCGGCGCAGCAGGTAAGCGTCGGACTCCATGATCGCGTCCACCCGGCCGGGTATGTCCTCGAAGGTGTCCAATGCCGCCCGTATCAGGCGGCCCGACAGGTTGCCGCACTGGTCGCTCCCCAGCATCACCGCAAGTTCCGCCGCCCGCTCGATTGACGCGCCGCCGCCCGAGGTGACCTGCACTCCCTTCTCATACATCGCCATGTCCCCCGCAGAGTAGGCCATGTCGCGCACCTCTTCCCACATGCGGGTATGAATCGAGCCGGGACTGATGGCATTGACGGTGATCCCGGTGCCCTCCAACTCCACGCTCAGGTTCTCGGTCAGGTTGACGATGGCCGTCTTTGCCGCGTCGTAGGAGGTGTCGTTGGGCCCGCCCACGCCCGACATGTTGACGATGCGCCCGCTGCCCCTGGCAAGCATATGGGGAATGGCCGCGCGGCACCCGTAATAGGTTCCGAGAATATGGATCGAGATCGTATTGGCCCACCTCTGCGGGTCAAGGGTCCACAGCGGCCCAATCTGACCGGAATTGCCGGCGTTGTTCACCATCACGTCCAGCGTCCCGAAGTGTTCCAGCGTTCGATCCACCGCATTTTCAACCTGCTTCAAATCGGTTACGTCGGTTATCACCGTCACAACCTCGGAGCCGAATTGCTCCCGGATTTCGGCGGCGGTAGCCTGCAACTCCGCGTCGGTCCGTGCGGCCAGCGTGAGTTTCGCTCCCTCGGCGGCGTAGGCGTGGGCGATGGCCCGCCCGATGCCACGGCCGCCGCCGGTGATCAACGCCACTTTGCCGTCCAGCCGCTTAGAGTCCGCCATTGCCTGCCTCCCGATCACGCTTTGTCCGCGCTTTCCGATGTTACAATCCCGCTACATACTACACGAGGGGAGCATCCCGATGAGTGAAGTTTCTCAGGCTGACACGGCGACGGTATCGTTCACCACCATGGCAGCCGGCACCAGGGAAGACTACGAACTGCTGGAACGGCTGGAAGCCGACTTCGCCGCCAGCACCGCCGACCGGGTTCTGGACCAATTGAAAGGTCTCGCCGGGTCGCTGGGCGGTTACAAGGTTGACCGTCTGGAACACTCTCTGCAATCCGCAACCCGAGCGTATCGGGATGACGCGGGCGAAGAGATGGTCGTGGCAGCCCTGCTCCACGACATCGGCGATCTGCTTTCGCCGCACAACCACAGCGAACTGGCGGCGGCGGTGCTGCGCCCCTACGTCTCCGAGCGGACCTACTGGATCATCCGTCAGCACGGCTTGTTCCAGAGTTACTACTACGCCCACCATTTCGGAAACGACCGCAACGCCCGCGACCGTTACATCGACCATGAGTGGTACCAGGACGCGGTTGATTTCTGCCATCTGTGGGATCAATCGTCGTTCGACCCTGAGTACGATTCGCTGCCCCTGGAGTTTTTCGAGCCCATGGTGCGGCGGATATTCGCCCGTGAACCGTTCAGCATGGGGAGGGAGTGATCATGAGCCTGGAAGGCAAAGTTGCATTGATAACCGGCGCCGGCGGAATGCGCGGCGTCGGCCGGGCTACGGCCCTGAAACTCGCGTCGCTGGGCGCCGACGTGGCGATCACCGACGTGCGCCGTCAGGTGGACGACCTCCCGCCCGGCGAGGTGCGCGCCGAGTGGCAGTCCATCGACAGCGTCGCCGACGAGGTGCGGGCCCTGGGCCGCAATGTCCTCCCAATCTACGCCGACCTGTCCAGCCCCGAGGAAATCGAATCCCTGGTCGCCGAAACCGTGAACCATTACGGCCGCCTGGACATCATGGTCAACAACGCCCGCGCCATCATCGGACGCGACAAGGTGCCTGTCACCGAACTCGAAGAGGACGTCTGGCATCACTTCCTCGCCATCAACACCACCGCCGTTTTCCTCTGCACCAAGCACGCCGGCCGTGAGATGGTCCGGTTGGGCAATGGCGGCCGCGTCGTGAACATCGCCAGCAACGCCGGCAAGCAGGCCAGCGCGGATGGCGCGGCCTACTCCGCCAGCAAGTTCGCCGTAATCGGCTTGACCCAGGCGTCGGCCATGGACCTGGCGCCCCACGGAATCACCGTCAACGCCGTGTGCCCGGGCCCCATCAACACCGACCGCATGAGTTATTGGGAACAGGCCCAGGCGGCCGATCGCGGCATCAGCCAGGAAGAGTTTCGCGCCCAGGTCGTGGCCGCTTCGTCGGAACGCACCCCGTTGGGACGCATCGCCGAACCCGAGGACGTGGCGAACCTGGTGGCGTTCCTGGCCGGCCCCGACTCCGAGTTGATCACCGGGCAGTCGTACAACGTCAACGGCGGGATACTGTTCCACTGAAATCGGGTACACCTGTCCCCGCGACTGAACAACCTCCTTTCGCTCCCATCCAGCAGGAGTAGCGCACATGCAGTACGGAATCACGCTCCCCGGGCGCGGCCCATTGTCCACGCCCGACAACATGGCCACCATCGCCCAGCGCGCCGAAGCCCTGGGTTTCGACTCCATCGCTCTCGGCGACCACATCCTGGTGCCCAGGAATATCGACTCCGACTATCCCTACACCGAAACCGGCGAGTTCCCGGGCTCGGCGTCGGGTCAGGCCATGGAGCAGATCACCGCCCTGGCCTACATGGCCGGATGCACTCAAAAGATCAGGCTGGCAACCTCCGTGCTGATCGTCCCCCACCGCAACCCGCTGGTGGCGGCCAAGGCGCTGGCGACGCTGGACGTGCTGTCCGGCGGACGCCTGATCGTAGGCGTCGGCGTGGGCTGGTGCCGCGAGGAGTTCGAGGCGGTCGGATGCGAACCCTTCGACGAGCGCGGCGCCGTTACCGACGAATACATCCGCGCTTTCAAGGAACTCTGGACGTCCGATGACCCCAAATTCGAGGGCAAGTACGTCAGTTTCTCCGACATCTGGTTCCTCCCCAAGCCGGTGCAGAAGCCGCACCCGCCCTTCTGGGTCGGCGGCGAGAGTCGCCCTGCCATCCGGCGCGCCGCCACGCTGTGCGATGGCTGGTATCCCATCGGCAACAACCCCGCGTTCCCCGTCGGCACCCCAGAGGCGCTGCGGAACGGGATGGACCGGTTGCGCCGCACGGCGGAACGGGCCGGCCGCGACCCCGACGAAATCCAGATCATCTACCGCTCCCACGACTACCGCATCACCGGAACCGACACCTCCGGCGACCGCACCCGGTTCACTGGCAGCAGCGACCAGATCGCCGGCGACATCCGCGATTACGAAGGCATGGGAGTCAGCTACCTGGTGCTGGACATCGCCAGGCTCAGCGCCGACGGCAACCTTGAGGAAACCCTGGGCCATCTGGAGGACTTCACCACCCAGGTCGCCTCAAAGGTTTAGACCGCCGCGTTCCCGCACCCGGTCGCGTCAATCATGGTGTTCGAACTCTCGGCGGCCAACGCGATCGATTACCTGGTTGACCGCGGGATACTGCCCGCGTCGGGGCGGGACGCGGCCACCGCCCAGTTTTTGGGCGGCGGCGTCTCCAACATCGTCATTCGGGTCAACCCGGGGGATGAGGGCGCTGCGCCCCTCGTGCTGAAACAGTCGCTCCCCAAGCTGAGGGTCGAAGAGGACTGGTTCGCAGATCAGGAGCGGATCCACCGGGAACGCTCCGGCCTCGACTTCGCGCGCGGCCTTTCCTCAAACACCGCCAATGCTTCCGCTCCCGGTTGGACGGTTCCCGCCGTGGTGGACGAAGACCCGGATAGCTTCGTGTACGTGATGACCGCAACGCCGGCCGGCGCGGCCAACTGGAAAGACGCGCTGCTCGCCGGCCATGTCGACGTCCAAGTGGCCGGTCAAGTGGGCGCGATGCTGGGAACCATCCACCTTGCGTCTCGCGTCGATTCCGGCGAACCGCCGCACGAATTGCGCGGATTCGCTGACCTCCACTCCTTCGTGCAGTTGAGGATTGACCCGTATCATCGGGCCACCGCTCAGGCGCATCCGGACCTGGCGGACATAATAGAGTCTGAGGCCCGGCGAATGCTGCCCTCAGCACTGGACCAACGTGCTCTCGTCCACGGCGATTTCAGCCCCAAGAACATCATGGTGGACGGCCAGCGTGACGCCGCCCGCGTGTACCTGCTCGACTTCGAAGTTGTCCACCTGGGCAATCCCGTGTTCGATCTGGCTTTCATGCTCAACCACCTGACGTTGAAAGCCATCTACCGGTCAGAACTTGCGGCGCGCTACAACGACGCGGCCGCGGCCTTTTGGAGCGCATACCTGGGCGCGTTTGACAATCCGGCGTTCGATGGCGCGGCGCTTGATTCCGCCGTGTTGGAACGAGACACGGTACGTCAGATGGGTGTGTTGCTGCTGGCCCGCATCGACGGCAAATCCCCGGCCGAATACATCACCGAGGAAACCAAAAAATCCCAGGCCAGGCAACTGGCACGGAACATTCTCACGGGCAGCATCGCGACCCTGGCCCAACTGCACCGCGACCTCGCCGACAACCCGTTGCCCTGAACGCTCACCCGTACAACATCCTCGCCCACGCCCGGTTGGCTCGATTCGTCCTGGGACTCCCGCGCCAGGACACCCGCATTCGCGCCGGAGACCTTCCGCGCAGCTTCCGGTTACCCGCTTGCGTCGCTGCGCCTTTGCGTTAAATCATCCCCCGCTACGCTGACTACCTCGTCCGCGGCAACGCCCTCCTGTGCAAGGGCGAATAATCATTCGACTCCTGGCGGCGTTGTGTGCTGCGGGTTTTGACCATCCGTGGGGGCAGGTTTCAAACCTGCCCCCACGCCTGCTGCAATAGATCGACAGCCCGCGAATTGCTACGCTGTCGCCAGCCGCGTGGAAACCCGTGTCTCGCTGATTCCTGAATCTGCAAATCCGGAGTAAGACAATCATCGCCGGCAACAATCCTGGAATGGCCCCGATCAGCCCCCTTGTTTGGTGACACTGGCACGGGTGCGTAGTACACTTGCCTCCGCAACGTGAGGGACGGTCCAGTCCCGATTTCCGGGAAGAGGAGATGAGATTTTGCCGCAAGAATTGAACGGTGGTATGGACGGTTCCGGACTCCGGGTGGCGGTGGTTGCGGCCCGATTCAACTACGTGATCACCAGGAACCTCATGGAGGGAGCCGTGAGCACCCTGGCGCAGTACGGCGTGCGGGACGGAGACATCTCGACGGCATGGGTTCCCGGTTCCTTTGAACTGCCGGTCGCCGCGAAAACCTTCGCCGAGTCGGGCCGTTACGACGCGATAATCTGCCTCGGAGCGGTCATTCGCGGCGAAACCAGCCACTACGACATGGTTTGCAACCAGGCGGCGTCGGGCATCGCGGCGGTTGGCCGTGAGACCGGCATACCCACCATGTTCGGCGTCCTCACCACCGAAAACCTGGAGCAGGCGATCAACCGGTCCGGCGGCAAGGTGGGTAACCTGGGGTCCGACTGCGCGGTAGGCGCCATCGAATCCGCCCGCCTGGTGCAGGCAATCAAAACCGGGTAATTCCTACGGGCCGTAACCAGATATCGCCGGTGAATCTCAATGGAGATAAATCTGATGCCGGCAGGAGACCAACATGCGGGCGCAGATAGAGTTCGATCCCAGCTATTCTCTGTTGACCATAGACCTGGACCCCGGCGAGTCGATCAAGGCCGAAACCGGCGCCATGGTCGCCCAGGCCGGGGTTGACATGAAGACCGGCATGGGCGGCGGCGGACTATTCGGCGGGATCCGCCGGATGATGGGCGGGGAATCATTTTTCCTGAACACTTTCACCGGCGTCGGCTCCGGCGGATGGGTCAGCCTGGCGCCGCCTTCGCCCGGCGACATCGGTTCGTTCGACCTGTCGCCCGGACAAAACCTTTTCATCCAGTCCAGTTCGTTCCTAGCCTGCTCCGAAAATGTGGAAACCGATGCCAGGTTTCAGGGCTTTCGGGGATTCTTCAGCGGTGAGAGCCTGTTTTTCTTGAGGGCCTACAGCGACAGCGGTCTGGGAACCGTGTACTACAACTCCTACGGCGCGATCAAGCAGGTTGCCGTAACCCCCGACCGCGACCTGGTTGTGGACACCGGGCATCTCGTCGCCTTCAGCGATGACGTCGAATACTCGATTGGCAAGGTCGGCGGCATAGGTTCGCTGATCGCCGGAGGCGAGGGACTCGTGATGCGGTTCCGGGGCAACGGGCACGTGTGGATTCAGTCCCGTAACCTCGCATCGCTGGCCGACAAGTTGGTCCCGTTCCTGCCCAAGCCCGGCAACAACTGACGACCCAATCGCCACTCGATTGCCGGCGGTTCATTTGGTCAACACCGGCATTTTTCAGCACCGGTATTTTTAAACAACGGAAGGATTGCAGCATGGAATTTGGCGTAACCGTACCCAACAACTGGGGAGTTGAAGACCCTCAGGAGGTCATCAAGTTCGGCGTTCTGGCAGAGGAGTTGGGCTATGACTCCATCTGGGTCATGGACCACCTGTTCAACAACGGGTACATCCGCGAACGGCTGGACGACAAACCCTACTACCATCCCATGGCGACGCTGTCGCACATTTCGGCCCTGACCTCGCGCATCCTGTTGGGTACCTCGGTGTTGGTGCTGCCCTACCACAACCCGGTTGAGTTGGCGAAATACGCCGCGACGCTGGACCAGATGTCCGGTGGCCGCCTGGTTCTCGGCATCGGTGTGGGCGCGATGACCCCCGAATTCGAGGCGTTGGGCATTCCATTGAATCAGCGCGGTTCGCTAACCAACGAGTCGATGGACATAATGCGCGAATTGTGGGCCAACGAAGACCCAAGCTACGCCAGCAGTCGCTGGGATTTCGCAGACCTCAAATTCTCTCCCAAACCGGCCCAGGTAATTTCCGGTTCCCAGGCCGTGCCCCTGTGGGTCGGCGGCAACAGTCCCGGCGCGCTGCGAAGGGCGGGACGCAGAGGCGACGGTTGGCATCCTTCGGGTGTCAGCGCCGAGGAATTCGCCATCGGACGCCAGCAGGTGCGCGAGGTGGCGGAAGCCGCCGGCCGCAATCCCGACGATCTGGCGATGTCGGTGCGCGTTGAGGTGGAGGCTCACGGCGGGCCGTCCAGCCAACGCGCGGCGGATCGCTCCCGCTTGCCCGGCGATGATCCTGCCGGGATGGTTGCCGGCATCGCCGCGTACGCGGACGCAGGTGCGGAGCACTTCGCCCTGGCGTTGAATACCGGCGACGTCGGGCGCATCCGGGACTTGATGCACGTCATCGCAGAAGACGTGATCCCGCAGTTGCGATAGCCAACGCGGTTCCGCGCATCCAAAAGGTAGGGGCGAATGATCATTCGCCCCTACCTTTTGTCTTTATGCTCTCAGCGGCTAGACCTGCCGTTGCTTGGGGTCCAGCCGATCGCGCAGCCAGTCGCCCAGCAGGTTCATGCACAGCACCACCAGCATGATGGCCAGGCCGGGGAACAGTGAGACCCACCAGCCCTGCGCGGACGCGATCAGGACTCGGCCGTCTGCGACCATCAAACCCCAGGCCGGTTGTGGGGGCGGAATGCCCACGGCCAGGAAGCTCAGGGTGGCTTCCAGGATGATGACGAACCCCACGTTCAGGGTCGCCAGCACGATAACGCTGTTGAACACGTTGGGGAACACGTGCCGGAACATGATCCTTTTGTGGGATGCTCCGGACACCCTGGCCCGGGAAATGAAGTCCTGGACCCGCACGGCCAGTGTTTCGCCCCTTACCAGTCGGGCGTATCTCGACCACAGCAACAGCACCAGCACAAGAATCACGTTGAAAATGCTCGGTTTGGTGGCCGCCACAATGACCAGAGCCAGCAGAATGATCGGTATTGATAAGGAAATGTCGACGAGCCGCATTACCAGCGCGTCAACCCAACCTCCCCAGTAGCCCGCGGCGATCCCCAGCGTCGTGCCCAGCACGCCCGCGATAAAGATGGCGATTCCGGCGATGATGACGGACACGCGGGCGCCGTGCATGACGCGGGACAGAATGTCCCGGCCCACGCGGTCGGTGCCCAGCAGGTACTGTGGATCGCCGCCCTCCATCCATGCCGGAGGGAGCAAACGAGTGCTGAGAGTGCCCAACTTGGGGTCGTGGGGAGCGATCCAGTCTGCGAAAATCGCAGGGATAACCAGCACTATCAGCAGAAGCGCGATGGGGAACAGGGGATATCTTCGAGCCTCGTTCCATATCCTGCCCAGCCGACTGCCCGGCTCCGGGGCCGGCTGGTCGATTGGCTCAGCAGTAACCTGGGGTTCAGCGGTGCGGTTTTCCGCAGCCATGACTTGATGCTCCTAACTGTAGCGAATCCTGGGGTCAACATAGGCGTAAGCGATGTCAACCAGCAGGTTGGCGGTGATGTACACCAGGCAGAATGTGATAACGACCGCTTGCACCACAGGGAAATCCTTGGTAACCGCGGCGTCCACGGCCAGACGGCCGACGCCAGGCCAGGCGAACACAAACTCGATGGAAACTGAACCAACCATCAGGGAACCGATGATCAGCGCAAAATAGGTGAACGGCGCTATGGCCGCGTTGCGAAGACAGTGCTTCCAGACCACCTTCCATTCCGGCACGCCCTTGATGCGCGCCAGCTTGACGTACTCGGTGTCCAACACGTCCAGCATTGACGATCGTACCAGCCGCATCAGGGCGGCCACCTGGAACCAGCCAATGGCGATGGCCGGCAGAATGTACGAGATGAGGCCAGACTTGCCCGACACCGGGAACCACCCCAATTGGGCGGCAAATACCCACATCAACATTAGCCCGAGCCAGAACGCGGGCAGTGATTGACCGAAAAGCGCGATGACTTTCCCGATGTAGTCGAACACGGTGTCTTTTTTGACCGCCGACATCACGCCGATTGGTACCGCAATCACGATGGCCACGAGGACGGCGACACCGGCCAGCGCGGCGGTGTTGGGCAACCGTTCAAGCACCAGGCTCATCGCGGTGCGCCCGCGGACGCGCAGGGAGTCGCCAAAGTCCCCGGTCAGCGCGTTGCCGATGAATGTGAAGTACTGAACGTAGATGGGTCGATCGAGCCCCCAGGCGGCGCGCAGGCGCTCCGCGTCTTCGTTGGTTGCTTCCAACGGCAGCAGGACGTCCAACGGGTCTCCCGAAAGACGCGCCAGGGAGAACACGATCACCGTCAGCACCAGCAGGGTCAGGATCGACTGCCCCACTCGGAATATGATGTAACGCTGCACGGTTAACTACCTTGTTTGCATAGCGTAGGGGCAACCAACCGGTCGCCCCTACGGTCGTGGTGCTTTCCGTTGGCCTACTGGGCCGCCGGAGTGATGTACTCGGTGTGTGTGAAGCTGGCATTGATGTTGCCGGGCCACACCATTTCACCGATGGCGGTGGGATCAACGACGATTTGCGCCGGCAGCCACACGATGGGCACCTCGGAATAGAGGTCAAACTTGAGGTCGCCAAGGTCGCGGAGGGCCTGTGCCTTGACCTCAGGGTCCACGCTCTGGGTGGCCGTGTCGTACAGTACGTCGGTCATGGGATCAACGGATGTCCGCCAGAATCCCGCGCCGCCGCTGCGATTGTAGAAGCGCAGCGTGATGTCGGCTGGCCGATAGGTGCCGCGCGTGGCGGCGATGGTGCCGTGGGTCTTGCCGGGGCGATAATACTTGGCCCGGTAGTCGGACCACTTGATGGCCTCGGTTTCCACGTTGATGCCGATGTTGGAAAGGTACGTGAACGCGGCCTCGCCCATCGGGATCATTTCGGGCACGCCGGGCAGTTCGGTCAGGAGCAGCTTCAGGTCGTAACCGTCGTAACCCGATTCCTGCAAAAGTTCACGGGCGCGTTCCGGATCGAAGCCGTATTTTTCGTCAAATTCCTCGGTCCAACGGGGGTTGTAACCGGGGAGGGCCGGGTGATAGCCCCAAACGGTGTGCTGACGTCCAATGCCGCCGAACAATTCCGTATTGATCTCTTCGCGGTTGATTGCGCGGTTGATGGCCTCGCGAACCTTGGGGTTCAGGTGAGGCTCTTCCGGCTGGTAGAAGCAGTTCTGGAACTCTTCGGTCAAACAGGGGCCCGCTTCCTCGGGGTTGTACACGCCGCCGATGATGAAGGCGACCTGAATCGAAGGCAGTTCGCTCTGTAGTACCGTCAAGCCGGAACCCTGGGCGTCCAGGTGCAGTTCCCGGCTGACCTCGCCGATTTGGACCTGCTGGGTCTGCAGCTGAGCCAAACGGGTTGTTTCCTCAGGAATCAGGATGTACTCCATTTCCTGGAAGAACGGGGACCGACGGTAGTGGTCGGGGTTGCGGGAGTAAAGAATATTCACGTCAACCGTGCGTTCTTCGAACACCCATGGGCCAACGCCAGCGGGCTTGGCCTGCAACTGGTCGATGCCCTCGGCCTCGTACTGCGCCTTGGAGTAGATGAACAGGTTGCCCTGCTGGGCGCCGGCAAAGAAGTCCATCAACGAGTTGGGGGTCTTGAGATTGAACTGAATCGTGTGGTCGTCCAACGCCACGATGTTAGTCATCAGTTCTTCTTCCGTGTCCCCGAACAGACCGCGGAACAGACCGGTGTCGGTGGCAATCGCGTCTTCCCTGATGACGAACGCTGCGCTGGTGGGCACGTCGTGGGCCGTGAATGGGCCCCAGTTGCCGTGGAAGTTCACGTCATCGCGCAGGTGGAAGGTCCACTGAGTGCCATCCTCGTTGGCTTCCCAACTGGTGGCCAGCCCCGGAACCAGAGACCCGTCGAAGCGGTCGGTATGGACCAGCGGGTCGGTGAAGGGCCGAACCTGGGTATTGACGGACGTAGTTGTTCCCAGCCAGGAGCCTGTGAGCTGCTGCACCGGGGGGATGGTGGCGATTCGAAGTTCCCCGCCCAGAGTTGTGGTCTCCTGAGCCGCCGTGGGGGTGTTGGTTGGGCTCGGCGTCGCGGTGGCCACTACGGTCGGAATCGGAGTCGCCTCGGCGGCCGGCTGCTGTTGCTCTGCAGGAGCCTGTTGCTGCTCCTGCGCGGCTTGCTGCGGTTGAGACTCAGGCGCAGCGGAACCGGCGGATTCCTCTGCCGCTCCTCCACAGGCCACGCCGATAGCCAGCAATATCGCGCCGGCCAGTGCGGCCAAAATCGTAGGTTTGATCAATTTGATCCCTCCGGGTGTTGGGTAACGTCGGCTAGCCACGACAATAATCGCGGCGACAAACGGGCGCAGTATATTACCATCATCCAATCAGGTCAAAAACACACAATCAAAGAATATATTTGATTGTCGCACTCAGCTCGTCACCGATAACCTTATTGGTGACGAAACCTGTCGCAATCAGTGCCGATTGCGTTGGGCATCGTAGGTTCGGCGCTGTGCGCCAAAAGCGTACCAGAGTTTCCAAATGCCGATGCCGGTTCGGTAACGGAATCTGTGAGGGGGGTAGGATTCAGCCGCGTTCCAGGCGCGCTAACGATACGAGCAGCCGTTTCAAACCCACATCGCCGCCGAAATTGACCGTGGCCTGTTCCGTATCGCCTTGTCCCTGTACGTCCTGGACAACTCCCTCGCCGAATACCGGGTGTCTCACGATCTCCCCCACTGTCAATGGAGCGGCCGATGGTGGTTTGGCCGAAACCGACCGACTGGTCTCCCATTCGGTGAGTTTTTCGTCGATATTGCCGCGAAGACGACCGCGTGTAGCGTCCCCGACCTCGCCGTCGCCGTCGCCCAGACGGGTGCGGGACTGCCGGCGGGCCGTGCTGTAGGAACCACCGATCACTGCCTCATGGTTCCTGCCTGGTCGGCCGTTGGAACCCGTCAGTGAGTAATCGCCGGCCCGCGACCCTCCCGGGCGCTCAACTGCCGGCGTCGCCATCACTTCCTGCGGCAATTCTTCCAGGAATCTTGATGGCAGTGAAACGCCGCCGGCAGACGGATACCGTCTCCGAAACGCCCGGAGCAGGTACAACCGTTCCTTGGCTCGGGTCATGCCCACGTAGCAGAGGCGTCTTTCTTCCTCAATTTCGCGCACCGTGTCCATCGAGCGGCTGTGGGGCAGCAACCCTTCCTCCATACCGGCGATCATCACCACCGGGAACTCAAGCCCCTTGGCCTGGTGCAGCGTGATCAGGGTCAGCGCGTCCTCGGACTGCTCGTAAGCATCCACGTCGGAAACCAGAGAAACCCGTTCCAGGAACGCGCCCAGTCCATCGACCGTACCGTCGCCGGCGGGTCCGTAATCTTCTGCCAGGCCGCGGAGTTCAAGCAGGTTTTCCCACCGCTCTTCGCCGTCGTCCTGGGCATGGATGTGCTTGGCCATTCCGCTCATGTCCAGAACCCGGTCCAAAAGATCGGCCACGCCGAGTTCTCTGGCGGCGTCGCCCAGTCGGTCGAGCGTAACCGAAAGATCGGCGATGGCGCGGGCGGCCCGGGTGGTGACGTTGATCGGGCAAGGGAGGTTTCCGGTGCGCGCAGTGGCGATCTCGTTCATTGCCTGCCTGGTGGTCAGGTTTTGCCGCGCAGCGAAATTCGTCAACTGCTGCACGGTTTTGGCCCCGATTCCCCGGGGCGGAGTGTTGATGATGCGCTGGAGGCTCACCTCGTCCCCACGGTTGTAAATCACCCGCAGGTAGCACATGGCATCCTTGATTTCCTTGCGGTGGTAGAACCGGACCCCGCCGACCAACCGGTAGGGCACGCCCTGACGCATACACTGGTCTTCGAATGCGCGGCTTTGCGCGTTGATGCGATACATGATGGCGCAGTCCCCCATGCGCCGTTGATCGGAACGTGCCAGCCGGCCGACTTCGTCAATTGCCCAGGCGGCTTCGTCTTCCTCGCTGTAGGCCTCGTGCAACGTCAATTTGGAACCGGTGGGGTTGTTGGTGAACAGTTCGCGTTCAATACGCTCGCTATTGGAGGAAATGACGCTTGCCGCCGCGTTCAGAATGTTCTTTGTGGAGCGATAGTTTTCCCCAAGGCTGATCACCGTCGCGTTGGGGAAGTCGGTCTGAAAGCTGAGGATGTTGCGGATGTCGGCATTTCGCCACGAATAGATGCTCTGATCGGGATCTCCGACCACGCACAGGTTCTGATGGGAGCCGGTGAGCAGACGCGCCAGGCGGTATTGGGCGACGTTTGTGTCCTGGAACTCGTCGATCATCAGATAGCGATACCGATCGTGGTATTGCGCCTGCACCTCGGGCGCGTTTTCCAGAAGGTGGGCGGTGCGCATCAACAGGTCGTCGAAATCCAGCGCGTTTTGTCGCGTCAGGGACTCTTCATAGTAGCGATAAACGCGAGCGCACACATCCACCCAATGCGCCCCGTATTCGTCATCCGCGTCGTAAGCGGTGGCCGCCATCTGCCGCGAGTCTTGCAGGTTGCTTTTGGCCGCCGAAATGCGGGACAGCACGGCGCGGTTGTTGTAGCTCTTGGGATCTATGTCGGCCAGTTGCATCGCTGATTTTATCGCGTCCAGTTGGTCATCCTGGTCATAGATCGTGAAGTTGCGGTCCAGGCCGACGCGCTCGCCGTGGCGGCGCAAGATGCGCGCGCAAATGGCGTGGAACGTGCCCATGGTGACGTCGGCGCCGGATCCGAGCATCAACCGGTCGAGCCGCTCTCGCATTTCGCGGGCGGCCTTGTTGGTAAAGGTCACCGCGAGGATCCGCCACGGGGCAACGTCGCATTCAGCCACCAGGTAGGCGATTCGGTGGGTGATGACCCGGGTCTTGCCGGATCCTGGACCGGCCACGATCAACAATGGCCCTTCCGTTGAGGTGACCGCCTGCTCCTGCGGTTCGTTCAATCCCTGCAGAATGGCGGGAGAATCGTAGGCGGGTTCCGGCGTGTCGCTCCCGTCGGTGGACACTGCGGCGAGTTGCGATTCGTCCCAGTAGGGAGATGAGGCCGGTTCTTCCCAGTACGGCGCGGACACCGGCCGTGGCTGCGATTCCGACGAAAAATCAGAGAACTGAGGTTGCAACGACATAACTCGGGGATTATAGCACCGGGGTTGGACAGGCTGACGGCAACCAAGGCCGCTGATACACCACCAAATCGATGGCGCAATGGTTGGATCGAACCGCCGCAAATCAATCTGATACAATGCAAATGCGACCTGCGGAGAGGTGGCCGAGTGGTTGAAGGCGCCGGTCTCGAAAACCGGTATACCCTTCTGGGGTATCGCGGGTTCGAATCCCGCCCTCTCCGCCATTAAATCGCGTTTCCAAGTAGGACATGCGGTACTGATCAAGTCAGTTATCACTTTATCTATCATAAGTCGAACGCGAAGTTCGGCCTTTTCCACCCTCGGGATGAGAGAGTGGTCGTCGCGATTGCGAACGCTTTCGGGCCAATTGCCGGCCGAATATGGGCGCGCCTTGAGGAATCGCCCGGCCAGACGCGCCGGGAACTCGCTGTGATGTCAACCGTGGTGGCCTGGGGCGTTTTCACACTGGCGCAGGGCATCAACGATGAGCGCGAATGGGATGAACCCCAGGAACTGGACGATTCCGGTGGGGGCAGAATCGTACGATGGGGTGGCAGTGGGATGGATCGGGTCTGATGGGACCCGGCTGTGTCACAAAGCCAGTTGCACGGGGCTCCATCCGCCGTCCCGGTAGCGCCAGGCGTGCCGCGGTCCCTGGCCCAGGATGAGGACGTCGGCATTGCTGCCGGCGTGGAGTATCCGCTGGGCCACGTCCATGGGGAACTCGCTCACCGGCTTGACCTCCGCATAGGCCTCCACGCCGTCCACGACCAGCCGGAAATCGGGCGTCCAGCCATCGAACCGCGCCGGCTCGTACTCCCACGCAATGCCCTTCCTGTCGAAGAAAGCCGCCCACCGGGCCTCCAGCTGGCTGCGGAAGATCGTGCCGCCGTACTCGGTGATGGCGGGGGTCTGCTCGGGAGCCGGCGTGTGGGGAGCCACTGCGGCCGCCCACCGGTGCAGCGCCGCCGCCGTGTCTTCTTTAAGCAACCTCTCCCTTTCCGACCGCTGTCCGGACGATCGGGCGATCTCCAGGAGCGCCTGGGTGTAGCGGCCCAGGTTGTCGGCGATGGCCTTCGACAGTCCCAACCCGCCGCCCACCTTGTCCCAGAGCACGATGGCGCGGCGCACCTCGCTGCTGCGGCCGTCCCGCACCACCTGGACGTTCTGGTGCGTGGTGCGGATGTCGGCGGGGTGGATCGCCTCCCGGCTGCACAGCACCGTCCTGAGCGCCCGGGCCACGTCCCGGCGGGTGCCGGCGTCGTCGAACCAGTCCTCCCAGATGATGATCACCGTGGCCGTGGTGCGCAGGTTGGTCTCCACCTCGGGTATGCCCTCCGCGGCGTAGTGGACGTCCCGCCAGTCAGCGTCGCCCTGCTCTCGCACTGAGCAGCCCACGATGCGCTCCCAGGCCACCGCCTGGGCATGGGTGCAGTACTCCAGGTGGCCCAGCGTGGACATTCGGGGCTGCTGCAGCGTGACCTTGGCGCCGCTGCGGGTGATGGGCCTGGTCTCCCGCGGCGGAGCGTGCCGCGCTGTGATCACCGTCTCGCCGCCGGTTTCCCGCCACGCCAGGACGGAGTAGCTCTGCTTGGCGTGGAGGTAGGTAGCCAGGGGATAAGCATCGCACGCCGCCTCACGGCGGGTCACCTCACTGGTGAGCAGTTCGGTGGTCAGGGGTTCGCTCTCGCCGCCCTGCATCAGCTGCACGATGCGCGCTCTGCCGTCGGCGGCGTCCCGGATGTCGCCCCGATGAGGTTGCTGGGGATCGCCGGTCTGGAACTCCGGCGCGTAGTGATCGCCCCGGGCGATCTCCCTGAGCGTCTGGGGCAACTGCTCCGGCCAGGCGTCCGTGGGCGACGGTATGGCCCGCTCCATGCCGTTCAGGTCGGTCTCCTTGG
>CAZCZB010000005.1:104724-106228 GCA_964502995.1 uncultured Dehalococcoidia bacterium | reverse complement strand
CAGCCACCCCGGACGCCCCACCCCAAATCCCCACCCACCGTCGCGAACGCCCCACTCCGAACCACTGCCCGAACCCGCCGACGCCCCGACCCGAACCCCCGCCCGCATCCGCGAACGCCCCGCCCCGAATCCCCGCCCGCATCCGCGAACGCCCTGACCCGAATCCCCACGCGGAATCGCGGACACCCCACCCCGAACCCCCCGCCGTCGCGAACGCCCCGTCCCACATCACCGCTGCACGCGTAGGTGCGCCCCGCGTGGACGCCCTGCCTCGCCCCACCGTTGCCGGTACAGATTCAGGTAGAATTACACCGAACCTGTGTAGGGGCGAATAATCATTCGCCCCACCGTTGGGCCAACAACCCCGACCCGACGGTCACCCCCAACAACGCCACGTAGGGGCAGGTTTCAAACCTGCCCCCACTCTGGTCAACCACATCGACAGCCGGATCAACCCTACCCCCGTCCTCTCTGCACCCGCCAAGGAGATCAGTCATGCCAACCGCGTCCCTCGCCGATAACCTCGAAATGTACTACGACGACGACAACTTCACCGACCCCTGGCGCGACCCCGACACCGTGGAAACCGTCGTCCTCCACCACGGCAACGCCAAGAGCGGACGCCTCTGGTACGCCTGGCCTCCCCTGCTCGCCCGCCAGTACCGCGTGATCCGCGTGGACGCCCGCGGATTCGGACGCTCCACCGTCCCCGAACCCGGTTACGACTGGTCCCTCGAAGGATTCGCCGGCGACCTCCTCAACCTCCTCGACCACCTCAAAATCGACAGGGTGCATCTCATCGGAGAGACCATCGGCGGCACCATCGCGCTCCAGTTCGCCTACCAGTATCCCGAACGCCTGCACACCGTCACCACCTGCACGTCGCCCTACAATTTCACCGGCGTCGAAACCTATCAGAACTACCACCGTCTCGTGGCCGAGGAAGGCGTCGAGGGATGGGCCCGCGCCACCGGCGGCCGCCGCGTCAGCGCCGACGCCGCCCCCGGACACCACGAGTGGTACATCCAGCAGATGGGCCAGACCTCCCGCCACGTCGTCCTCGAGACCCTGTCCTACCTGGGCTCTCAGAACCTCACCGAAAAGCTCGGTTCAATCCAGACCCCCGCGCTGGCAATGGTCGGCGAACTCAGCGAGGGCGACATCCCCGATCGCGCCCAGGGCCAGGCCGACCTCATGCCCAACTGCACGCTGGCCCGAATCCCCGGCGCCGGCGGCTACGTCCAGCACTCCGCACCCGAGCAATGCGTCCTCGCCTGGCAGCAATTCATCGGCGCCGTCCACCAACCCGCCTAGCCACTCACCCAACTACCTACCGCCGCCGTAACCACGTAGGGGCGAATAATCATTCGCCCCTACGTAGGCCCACAATCCCGACCCGACGGTCACCCCCACAACGCCGCGTAGGGGCAGGATTCAAACCTGCCCCCGCTCTTGCCGCCACGATCCATAGGCCGCATCAACCTCGCCACCCGTAGGGGCGAAT